>CAZYFU010000044.1:0-43519 GCA_964647025.1 uncultured Myxococcales bacterium
CGCCCATCCCTGGGGCGACCAGTGGCCCAAAGACATCAGTTCGGCATTCGGGGCTTGGCCCTCAATGCCCAAGAGTGGGTGCTTGGGGCAATGCCTGACGACGACAGAGCGATCGGCGGCGCGGATTGGCGGCATTGGGCCGTCATGACAGTGTCAACGTTACGCGGCCACGCCAGCCCCCCCTGACTGCGGACAGCAACTGCCCAGTCTCCCTCGATCCGTCAGGACGGTCGGCGGTCTAGTGCGTCCCGGGCCAGTACTCGTCGGCGCCGCAGTCGTGGGCCGCACCGTAGAGGCGCAGCTCGCCGTCGATGTCGGTCACGGGCAGGGAACCGCTTGGCAGCAGGGTCAGGTCCGTGATGAAGTCCTTGCAGGGAGAGACAGGCGCAGTGGCGGTCAAGTGGTAGGGCTTGCTGCTGCTCAGCCCATCCTTGGTTCTGTTGTCCGTCGAAAAGCCCTTGCCCGCCTTGCCGGAAGGAACCAGCGTGCTCGACTTCGTGGTGCCAGCCAAGGTGCAGTTCGCCACCTCGCCGCCGCTGTCGTTCACCAGCAGAGAAGCATCGATGGTCTGGTCCTTGTTCGTGCAGGCGATGCCAAGCTGCAGATTGTCGGCAATGGTGTTGAACCAGAACCTGTGAGGAAGAGTCGTGTCGCTGCTGCTCCCGAGATACACGCCGGCAAACACAGCGGCGCCCACACTGCCAGCCTGATTCTTGGCGAACACGCTGTTCGAGATATCGAAGCCGGCCCCATCCTTGACCATCATGCCTCCGCCGCCGCTGCCACTGGGATCGCCGTTGTTCGTGACATAGCAACGATCCATGCGAAGCGTTGCGCCTGACTCGACCACCACGCCGGTGTTTCCGCCGCCAGCGATGGTCAGTCCACGCAGGTAGATCTCGCCGCTGGTCACGCGAATTCCGACGAATGCGCCGGCGTTCGTGGCGGCTCCGCTGCGTCCAATCAGGCTGACGGGGCCACTGCCACCGGAGGTGACCGTGGAGGTGACAGGGAACAGGCCGCTTCCGCTGAGCACGATGATGCGCTTGCTCGACGTGACCGCCGCGAAGGCATCTTGGGTGTTGCAGAATGGAGTGCTCTGGGATCCGTTTCCAGTGCCAGTGCAGCCAGGATTCTGCACGTAGATGGTCTCCGCGTCCGTGGCGCACCTGCCATTGTAGGGAGCGTGGTACAGGCAGACCTTGGGACCGGTCGTGCACTGGCTGTCGTTCGTGCAGGCCTCGCACACATTCGAGCTGTTGCAGACCGGCGTGTTCCCGCTGCAATCCGCGCTGGTCACACAACCGACGCACTGGCCTGCGAGGCTCGGTGCCGAGGTGCTGTTGCTGGGAACGCAGATGGGCTTGCTGCTGGTGCACGCGGGGGCGACGGTGACACCGGCGTCGCTGCGACTGCCGCCATCGACTCCGGCGTCCGCCTGGCTGCCTGCCGGGCGTGCGCCCGGGTCGTCGCAGCCGACGCACTTGTTCTGGGCACAGAAGGCCTTTCCAGCCGTCTTGCACTCGCTGTTCTCGACACACTCGACACAGCTACCGGTGCTGGGATTGCACACCGAGGTCATGCCGGTGCAAAGCCTGACGCCACCATCAGGCACCGGTTCGGCGCACGAGACACAGCGGCCGCGAAGACAGTAGGGCTTGCCCTCGACACCCGTGCAGTCGCTTGCCATCAGACAGGTTCCGGGCGCATCCGGCGGCAAAACGTCCGCCGGCCGCGTATCGATGGGCATCGCCTCTGGCATCGACGTGTCGAGCGCGACGGAGACATCCACGACGGTCTGGTCGATGCCTGGCCCGGCGTCGACGATCGGATGATCCGGGACCACGTCCATCGCGGCATCCACCACGTCGGGGGCTTGGTCGAGGGTACCCGTGTCGCTGGCCAGCGGAGCATCGGGAACCGGCGGCACGGCGGCGTCACCGGGCCTGCACACGCCCTCGGTCAAGTCGCAGTAGTAGCCCCAGTCGCAGCCATGGGTACTATCGCAGTAGGCAAAATCCCGCCGCTCGGCATCGCAGCCTGCGGCGACCAACACGACCACGGGGATGATGAGTTTGCGCATGGGCATCTCCTAGAACTTCCCTTGTAGGCCAAGCGAGCTCGGGCCGACGGCAACCGACACCGTGGTGCCGTCGTCGCGTCCCCAGATCACCATGGCCGATCCGGCGAGAACCGAAACCGCGCCGAGGCCCAGGAAGCTCCAGCCCCACTTGCCGGTGTCGCGCAGGATGACGGGGTGACTCTTGCTCGGATCGCCGGGTTGGGTCGACTCGATCGTGTTCCCGTCGACCGCGATGTAGTAGGCGCCAACGCCGATACCCACGAGGCCGAGAACGCCCAAGCCCAAACCGAACATCGGTGTCCTCTGGGTCCAGATGGGCCCGGGCGGCGGGGCAGCAGCTGGCTTGTCTGTTGTGTCTCCCACGACGGGCTGCAGGTGACGCTTCGACGTCGCCGCCTTCGCACGAGCCTCTTCGCGGGCGATTCGCTTCCACAGGGAGGTCACTCTCTCCTGTAGTGTGGTCGAGAACTGGTCCTCCGAGCAGAGCTCGCAGTCTTTTCCATCGGTGCCGAGCGAGCGGCCGCTCTCACCGTCGCGGACATCCAGTGACAGTCGGTACCCGGCCGGGTTCGCTACGCCAGCCACCAGCAGAAGGTGCGTCGCCCCTACCCGCTTGGCCGACGCCCGAAAGCAGTCGGATTCGGTGCACGCCGCATCTTCGGTGGTCAGGTCCTCGAGCGGGACCATGGCGACGCCCAACTCGTCGAGCGCGCTCGCCACGGCCTGCCGGGCGTTCAGCTTCAACGTGAGCGAAGCCTGAATGGTGTCGACCACCGCGACCTTGGCATCTCCCGCCTGCGCCACCACAGGCCCCAAGACCATTCCAAGAAGGACCAGGAGTCCAGACACGTGCTTACGGGTATCCATCATGGGGGAACGATTGGGGATTATGGGATTCTAGTCAAGTGTCTGATGCGCTTCGTGAAGGCTTTGTCAGGGGCGAGCGCGACGACGGCATAATCGTCGGTGAAGTTGCTTACCTATGTGACTTGGATGCCCCGGCAACGCCCAGGACCACGAGGCCGGCGCCGACGTCTACCGATAGCCTTCGGCCTGCAAGGCAAACAGGCGTGCGTATCTAGCCCCGTTGGCTAGCAGCTCGGCGTGCGTGCCTTCTTCGGTGATACGCCCGCCTTCCAGCACCACGATCCGATCGGCCATGCGCACGGTGGGGAACCGGTGCGAGATGAGGATGGTGGTTCGCCCCTCGGCCAAGGCGCGAAATCGCCGAAACACGGCGTGCTCGGACTCGGCGTCCAGCGCGGCCGTGGGCTCGTCGAGGATCAAGATGTCGGCCTGATCCCGCATGAAGGCACGCGAAAGCGCCACCTTCTGCCATTGGCCCCCGGACAGGTCGATGCCTTCCTTGAACCAACGCCCGAGCTGGGTGTCCACGCCAGCGGGCAGTCCCGCCACGAGCTCGCGCGCCCCGCCCTGCTCGATCGCCCGCGCCAGGCGCAGTTCGTCCTGCAGATGGCCGACGTTGCCGAACGCCACGTTCTCACGAAGCGCGAGCTGGTACTGGTTGAAGTCCTGGAAGATGACACCGATGCGCCCGAGCAAGGCTTGCGGATCCCAGTCGCACAGGTCGCGCCCATCGAGGCGAATGCGCCCTTCCGTCGGCCGGTAGAGCCCCGACAGAAGCTTGATGAACGTGGTCTTGCCGGCGCCGTTCTCCCCCACGAGCGCCAGGCTTTGCCCCTTGGGAATGAAGAGGCTCACGTTGCGCAGGGCCCAACGCTCGGCGCCAGGATAGCGAAATCCCACGTCCTCGAAGCGAATGCCCTCTTCGGCTACCACGACGGCGGGCGAACCTGGCCGCGCCCGGTCGGTCGAGATGGCGAGGTACTCGAACAGGTTCGCCATGTAGAGCGTGTCCTCATACATGCTGCCCACGGCGGTCAGGATCGACTGAAAACTCTGCTGCCCCTGCCGAAACGCGACCAGGTACAAAGTCATGTCGCCCAGAGACAGCCGGCCCGCGACCGTGATGCCGACGATGAACGCGTAGCAGCCGTAGAACACCGCCGTGCTGACCAGGGACAGACCATAGCCCCACACGGAGCGGCGTACGGCCAGGCGCCGGTCCTCGTCGAAGAAGCGCTCGGACAGACCGCGGTACCGGCCGAGCAGCGTCGGCCCGAGGCCGAAGAGTTTCACCTCCTTGGCGTGCTCGTCGTTGGCCAGGACGTATTCGAGATAGATCAACCGACGCGTGTCCGGCGAGCGCCAGTTGCGCAGTCGAAAAGCGACCCCCGAGAACTTCGCCTCGGCGATGAACGCTGGCACCGTCGCGACGAGCAGGCCGAGGACCATGAAGCCGGAAAACTGCACCAGCAGGACGATGTAGCCCGCCAAGGTGAGCACATGCCGCAAGACCTGGAAGTTGCTCTCGATGAGCGACAGCGGACGCAGCGAGGCCTCCCGCCGCGCACGCGACAGCTTGTCGTAGAACTCGGAATCCTCGAAGTGGGAGAGCTCGAGGGTGACCGCCTTTTCCAGAATGGCCAGATTCACGTCGATGCCGAGGCGTGCACCCACCAGCTGCCTGACCAGCGCCAGCGAACGCTCGATGAGCGCCATGCTCGCGACCACCACCAGCTCCAGCATCACGAAGCGCACGGCTCGGGCGGCGTCGCGCGCCACCACGGCATCGACGATCAGCTTACCCACGTAGGCAATCAGAGGCGGGAGCGACGCCGACACGATGGTCAGCGCGCCAAGACCGAGCGTGCCCGTGCGCGACGAGCGCCAGACCAGTTTCAGCGTCTGCCGTGAGCGCAAGATACTCGCCTTGAGGCGCACGAGCAGCGGAGCCGGTGGTGGGGCTTGCGTGGGAGGTGGTCCGAACGTCACGGCAGCAATCTACCGCGCAAATAGCGCGGCTTCGAGGGCGGCGCCGAGCGGCGCGAGCTCTGCCCCTGATCGGCCTACGCGGAGATCAGGCGAAGCTGCCTGGTCCGCATGGGTGCCGGCAGCGGAATCGGGTAGCGGTTCGAGAAGCACGCGTCGCACAGTCCCCGGTGCTCGTGCCTGGTCAGGACCTTGCCCACCGAGGCATGCAGGCCCTCCAGAGACAGATACCCCAGGGTGTCGGAACCCACGAAGCGACGCACCTCTTCGACGGTGTGCGAGCTGGCGATGAGCTTGTTCCGATCCGGCGTATCGATGCCGTAGTGGCAAGGTCCGATGGTGGGCGGCGAGCTGATGCGCAGGTGGACTTCCTTCGCCCCAGCGGAGCGGATCATGCCGATGATCTTCCCCGACGTGGTGCCACGCACGATCGAATCGTCCACGACCACCACGCGCTTGCCGGCCAGCACGTCGCGCACCGGCGACAGCTTCAGCTTCACGCCGAAGTGGCGGATGGACTCCGACGGCTCGATGAACGTCCGGCCCACGTAGTGGGATCGGATGAGGCCTTGATCGAACGGGATGCCGCTCTCGCGGGCGTAGCCCACGGCAGCCGCGGTGCCCGAGTCGGGCACGGCAATGACGATGTCCGCTGCGACTGGATGCTCGACCGCGAGCCTGCGGCCCATGCTCTCTCGGGCCGAATAGACGGATTGTCCGGCGATGATCGAATCGGGACGCGCGAAGTAGATCCACTCGAACACGCAGCGCCGGGGCTCTTCGTTGATGAAGGGGCGTAGGCTGCGTGCGCCGTCCCGGTCCACCACGAGCATCTCCCCCGGCTCGATGTCTCGAATGTATTCCGCCTCGATGAGCTCGAAGGCGCAGGTCTCGGACGCAACGACCCAGCCGTTCTTCTTGTGGCGACCGAGGGAGAGCGGACGAATCCCGAGCGGATCGCGGACGGCGATCATCGACGACTCGGAGAGGAAGGCGATGGAGTACGCCCCGTGGACCGAACGTAGCGCGTCGGCTATGCGAGCCGGCAGGTCACCCTCGCGGGACCGGGCCACGAGGTGCAGCATGATCTCGGTATCGCTCGTTCCTTGGAAGATCGACCCCTCGCTCTCCAGGCGTGCGCGGGCCTCGCTGGCATCCACGAGGTTCCCGTTGTGGGCCACGGCAAGCGATCCGTGCGCGTAGTTCACGGCGACCGGCTGGGCGTTCTGTATGACGGAATCCCCCGTGGTCGAGTAGCGCACGTGTCCGATGGCGGACGAGCCTGGCAGATGACGTAAGCGCTCCTCGGTGAAGATCTCACCGACGTGCCCCATCTCTCGCACCCAATGCAGGCGCTGGCCATCGCTGGAGACGATCCCGGCCGACTCTTGGCCGCGATGCTGGAGGGCGTGAAGCCCCAAATAGGCGAGCTTCGACGCCTCGGGGTGACCGAAGATTCCGACTACACCGCACATGGGCGCGCGAACCGTATCATATCTGTTGCGAGATGCACGGCCCGCGCGCGTCAGACTAGCGTCGGCGAATCTTTTTCTTGGCCCATGCCGGCGCTGCGCCGGCGACCGCACCCGCGACGCGTGGGAACGCGGGCGGTACCGCTGCCGGGGCAGCCGCCTTGGCCGGCACCGCCTTGGGCGGCGCTGTCACGACCTTCGGTGGGGCCACCATGCGGGGCGGTGCCGGTCGAGCCTTCGCAACCTCGGTCGAGGTCGTCGCGGGACGGGCCACCGCGTGCGACGCGACCGCAGCACGAGCGGCCTCGATGTCGCCCATGTCCACGCGACCGCGGTAGGCGGCGCCCGACTCCATCATCACGCGGGGCGAAGCCAGGTCGCCCACGACGCGGGCGGTGGCGAGCAAGCGAACACTCTCCGCCGCGACGATGTTGCCGACCAGGGTGCCCGCCACGACCAGCGTCTTCACGTCGACGTCGGCCTGGACGATGCCGCCCTTGTCCACGGTAAGGGTCTGCGAGAGCTGAATCTTGCCGTCGACCCGGCCCCGGATGACCAGATCCTCTTCGCCGCGGATCTCGCCGGAGATGCGAGTCTCGCTGCCGATGATGGTTTCTTTGTCAGCCATGGCTTACACGTCCATGTCGACGTTGCCCTTGAACGAGGCGCCGTCGGCGACCACGATGCGCGGGGCCTTCGCGTTACCCACCATCTTCGACTCGGGACGCAGCTCGAGCTTCTCGCGGGCGTTCACGTTCCCGGTCAGCCTGCCGCCGACGGTCACGATCTGGCCCTCCACGTCTGCCTCGACGGTAGCACCCGACTCGATGACGACGTTCTGGGCCACGGAGACCTTGCCCTTGACCGTGCCCAAGATGGTGAGCGGCTCGTCGCCGCTGATCTCTCCGTCGATGACGATGCTGCTTCCAATGACCGTGTTCGCCATGGGTCTTGCTTCCTTTTCCTTTGCCATGATGGGTTCCTGGGTCGGGGCCTACGGCGTTCCAGCGGTCACGCCCGCCGGCAGCTCCACATCCATCTCGATCTCGCCAGAAAAACGCGCGCCGTCCTCGATGACGATCGCCGGGGCCTTCAGCTTGCCGGCGACCTTCGCGGTCGCCTCCAGCACCATCGAGCGCACGGCCACGATGGGGCCGCGCACCTCGCCACGTACGGTGGCCACGGTGGCTTCCACGTCGGCCTCGATGCTGGCCGATTCCTCGACGGTCAGCTGGCTGTCCAGGCTGACGTGTCCTTCGATCCGGCCCTGGACCACGAGATCCTGGTTGCCAGAAACCTGGCCTCGGACTGTGGTCTTGCTGCCAATGAAACAGGGGTCTTCGCTCGCCATCAGGTCCTCCTCTGCGCAGGCGCTGGGCGGAAGTTATCGTTGGAGATCGCGGGTGTCAATCGATGATCCGTCAGCGAGAGATCTTCAGCGCAATCCCATGTTGGCCATCAGGGCCATGACCTGCTTCAGGTCGGACCACGCCTCGCCCTTGCGGCTCTCGTCGCGCAGCAAGAAGGCGGGATGGTAGGTCGGCATCACCGGGATCTCGTTGTAGGTCCGCAAATTCCCCCGCAGTCGTGTGATGGGAGTGCTCTCGCCACACAAGAACTGCGCGGCGAACTTGCCCAACGCCACGATGACTCGCGGCTGCACGATGGCGATCTGCTGGCGCAGGAACGGCTCGCAGGCGGCGATCTCGTCGGGCTCGGGGTTGCGGTTGCCAGGTGGCCTGCACTTGATCACGTTGCAGATGTAGACCTCCGAGCGTGCGTAGCCCATCGCCTTGATCATCTTGGTCAGGAGCTGCCCGGCGGCGCCCACGAAAGGCTCGCCCTGTTCATCCTCCTCTGCCCCCGGCGCCTCCCCGATGAACATGAGATTCGCCTCTGGGTTGCCCGTGCCAAGCACGATGTGGCGGCGTCCCTTGGAGAGCTTGCAGCGCTGGCAGTCGCCGAGCTCGGCCCTCAGGGCGTTGATGCCTATCCCGGCGTGCAGCACTTTGCCCTCGTCGTAGAGCACCGGCGGTGGCGTCGGATACGGCGTCAGGGACTCGGGTTCGACGGTAGACGCAGGCTCGACGCCGTCGGTCGGCTGCGCGGTCACCGGCGACGGCCGCATCGACACGCCCACCAGCCCCGAGCGGCCGCGTGCCTCGAGGTGCCTTCTGAAGGCCGCCGCGAGGTCGCGCAGCTCTACGCGAGGGTCAGCCACCGATCAGATCTTCCCCAAGATCGAAGCCGTTGCCATGGCGTAGTAGAAGGTGGCCGCGGTCTCGGCGGAATACCCTGGCATGCGCCCAAGCGCCCCGTCTTGCGCACGATCGTCGAGCTCGTCCATGAGCGCCTTGTAGGAATCGAAAAAGGTCGCATCGGTGGAGATGGAGAACGCGTAGCCCAGGCTCGCCGCCGCGCAGGCGTTCCAGGTGTTCTCGTCCAGGGGACGTGACACGAAGGTCTGGGGAACCACGGGCGCCACCCGCTCACGCAGCCACGCCCCGACGAAGGGAATGGGGCCCTCCGCGCCCACGACGGCCATCACGCGCGTGGCCGTGGTGCAGGAGAAGTCGAACAAACCGTCGCGCGCCGCGATCTCGGATGCGAACGGCGGCGGGCTCTTCATGCCAAACGCGGCGTCGACGAACCGGCGCGCGGTGGCGCTCAGCCCGCGGTCGCCCACGGCGCGAGCATATTCGCCGAGCGTCCAGGCGAGAAAGCCGGGATCCTTGAACTCGCGGCCGCTCAGGTTTTCGAGGTCGGTGACGTAGGCACCAAGCAGCCTGGCGGCGGTGGCGACGCGCTCGAGACGCGCGCTTTCGTCGTCGACGACCTTGTGGCCCTCCCCGGCCAGCCAGGCACGCAGGACCATGGCACAGTCATAAGCCGCCTCGTCGCTGGCATGCGCGCCGAGCGAACGCGGGATGAAGTCGGCCCAACTCGACTCGATGAAGTTCCAGGCCGAGGCGATGTTGAGCGAGAAACGGTCCTCGCCGCGCAGCTTCTCGGCGGTAGACCAAACCCAGATGGCGGACAGGGTTCCATGGAAGTCACCGTCACCCGAGCCGGGCCATGGAGGGACGTTGCCGCGCGTCTGCCCACCCATCTCCTGGCGAGCGGCGAGCACGTCCCCTGCTGCGCGCAGGTTCTCCAGAACCCGTGGACGGTAGTGGCTGATCTTCTCTTCGACGAGGACGCTAGGCATTCTTTCCCTTTGCGCGGCTTTCCCGCTTCCGTTCTGGCTTCCTTGCTGGGTTTGCTGGTGAGGCCGACCGCGCCGGGTCAGCAATTTCCTGGCAGAGTCTATCCCAGATGCTGTGCGCGAGCTGATCTTTGCGAGCAGCCGGCAGCTCCACGGCTCGACCGTCCGCGAAAACCAACGTCACCGCATTCTCATCGGCGCCAAAGCCCAGCCCGGTGCGCCCGACTTCGTTTGCAACGACCACGTCGCAGCCCTTTTCCGAAAGCTTGCTCCGTGCGCGCGCTATGAGCGCCTGACTCGACAGCCCGACCTCGGCAGCGAAACCGACGAGATAGGGGCGTCCGTCCTTGCGGGACCGGCCGAGCTCGGCGAGCAGGTCCGGATTCGGAACCAGCCGAAGGGCTCGCGTGGCTGAGGTGATCGGCCGCTTGGGCTCGCGACGGGACAGCTTTCCAAGGACGCGCACCCCGGGCCGGAAGTCCGCCACCGCGGCGCACATCACGACCACGTCCGCTTGAGCGACCGCCTTTTGCAGGGCGCCGCGCATCTCCAGGGCGGACTCGACATCGATCCGCCGAGCCACCTCGTTCGGCGTGGCCAGCGCGACCGGGCCGGCGATCAGGGTTACCTCGCCGCCCATCTCCGCAGCAGCGGCCGCCAACGCGAACCCCATCTTCCCCGACGAGCGATTGCCGAGGAATCGAACGTCGTCGACGGCCTCCCAGGTCGGCCCTGCCGTCACCACCACGCGACGGCCCGCGAGCGCCCGGGGCGGTTGCAGAAGCGGCGCCGCGAGCCTGGCCGTAACGGCCGCCACGATCTCCTCGGGATTGACCATGCGACCGGCCCCCACCCATCCACACGCGAGATCGCCGGCATCGGGACCCACCGTCGTGACCTGTCCGTCCTTGCACAGCCGCGCGAGGTTCTCCTGCGTGATGCGGTTCTCCCACATGTTGGTGTTCATCGCCGGTGCCAGCAGGATGGGCGCCTTCGTGGCGAGCACCACCGCCGAGAGCAGATCGTTCGCCATGCCAGCCGCGAAGCGCGCGATGGCGTCGGCGGTCGCCGGAGCGATCACGATCAGGTCGGCCGTGCTGGCCAGCTGGATGTGCCCGATCTTCGATTCCTGCCCAGCGTCGAACAGGTCGCGTGCCACCGGATGACCCGACAGGGCCTGCAAGGTCAGCGGCGTGATGAACTGACAGGCGGCTTCCGTCATGACCACGTGAACCTTGGCACCCGCCTTGACGAGTAGACGGCAGAGCTCGGCGGCCTTGTACGCCGCGATCCCGCCCGTGATGCCTAGGACGACGGTCTTGTCGGTTAGCTTGGAGTCCATTCGCGGCGGGAGTTTACCATCGAAAACCACGACCGCGCCCGCGGCACGACGGCGCAGCAAGGCGCCGCTAGTCACCGAGCGGCGACCACCTTGAGGGTCGGGCCTTCGCGATGCAAGTCGCCGTGGCACACCGTGCGATTGCGGCCCCCGTGCTTGGCGGCATAGAGCGCTTTGTCCGCGCACGAAATCACGTCCTGCTTCACCTTGCCATCGTCGGGATACACCGCCACGCCCAACGACAAGGTGGCCTTGAAAGGTCCTTTGGCCGAGTCGAAGGTCTGCGCCGCGACCTCCTCGCGGATTCGCTCTGCCAGCTGACGGGCCCCCACGCGGTCGGTGCCTTCCAGCACCAGCGCGAACTCCTCGCCGCCGTAGCGGGCCACGATGTCGATCTTGCGCGCGCTGCCCTTGAGGATCGCGGCGACCCGCTTGAGCACGGCGTCGCCTGTCGGGTGGCCGTAGGTATCGTTGACCTTCTTGAAGTGGTCGATGTCGGTCAGAAGAATAGCCACCCGGAACTTGTGCCGGTCGGCGCGGCCAAGCATGGCCGAGAAGCGCTCCTGGAACGTGCGGTGGTTGACCAGCCCCGTGAGGCCATCGGTGGTCGCTTGTTCTTCGAGCGACTGCACCATGCGGCCGTTCTGCAGCGAGATCGCGACCTGGTTGGCCACCACGCCCAGCATTTCCCGGCGGTCGCTGGCGAAGACGCCTGGCCTACGGGCTGCCACCGTGAGCGTCCCCAGGACCTCGTCCTTCACGAGGAGTGGCAGCACGTAGAGCGACTCGAAGCCCTTCATGCGCTCGCCCGGATGGAAGATGTGCGTCTCGCTGTGGTCACGCCATTCGCCGCTCACCGGCAAGGCCAGCTTGTTCTTCGCCACCATCGACGCCACCGAGGTGCCGTCGCGATGCATGGTTCCGACGAGGGACTCGCTGCCCTCACCCACCGCCTGCACGATGCTGTGGGTGCCGGTCTTGGCGTCCAAGGCTGCGATGGCGACGAAGTCGAAATCGCAAACGCCACGCGCGCCTTCGATGGCCGCGGTGTACACCTCGTCGAGGGTCAACGCACGGTTCAGCGCCGTCGACGCCCGGTAGAAGCGCTCGTGCTCGTGCTTGGACCGCTCCACGGCCTGGAACACGCGTTCGGACTGCACGATGCGCAGGATCTGCGCCGCGGCCGAGCTGAACAAGTCGGCTTCCCCAACCGTGAACGCCGGTCCCGTCGCGCGATCTCCAACCAATAAGCCCCGCGGGGTCTTGCCCTCGAAGATGGGGACCCCCACGAAAGCGGAGACCTCTTCGGGTCCCTGGTAGTACGGCAGCAGCGCCGGGCGGGGCGACTCCAACGTGCAAGGCCGGCCTTCCTTGAGCACGGCCGCCAGCACGCCAGAACGCGCCGACAGCGCGCCCTCCGCGATGTTCTGCGCCGAGGTCGACAGCTCTTTCAGCTTCAGCTTCTCGCCGGTGCTATCCAGCCACAACAAGGCGCAGGTCTTGAGCCCGAGCGACTGCCGGAGTAGCTCGATGGTGTGAAGGAGCTGCTGGTGGATGGTCTCGATGGAGCCCTGCGAGAGCTTCTCTTCCTGCTCGGCACGGGAGCGCAGCTTGCTGTCTTCGCCGAGCCCCGGCGAGATCAGACGAAAGTCGCGCGCTTCTTCGCGCATGGACAGGACCTCGTCTTCCAGCCGCTTGCGATGCTCGCGGCGCTGGCGGGCCACCTCGGCGTGCAGGAAGGCCACGTTCAACACCGCGAAGACGGCGATGAACCCCGCGTGGCCCGGAAACGCAGCGGAAGCGCCCGGCACGGCCCCGGGCCCGAACGCCATGACCGCTTCGAAGCCGAGCGCCGACAGCGCGAGCGCGAGCCCGGTCTTGAGCGGGTGAAAGGTCACGAGGAAGCTGACCAGCGCGTAGACCAGCGGGTAGATGGGCGAGGTCGTGCCGCCGAGCACCGACAAGAACACGTAGGTCGCCGACAGCAACAGCAAGCCCAGCTCGAGATCCGACAGCATCTCCCGTCGCGGGGTGCGACGGCGCTCGTTGGTGGACACACGCGCCGCGACCTTCACCGCCAACGCACCAGCAAGCAACGCAGCCGCCAGCGCCCGCGTGTAGTCTGCGTTGGGCTGCCGCACGTCCGGGAACCAACCCCGCCACAGCAGCACCACGATCCCTACCACCAGCCCGGTTCCCCAAAGGGTCCTGAAACCGCGGCGGATCTCGAACCCTATTCGCGCGGAAACCTTCCGCAGCTTCATGGGCCCTTCCCCAAGTCGAAGATGACTTCACCCGGCCGAACCCAGCCGAGATCGGCGCGAGCCACGCGCTCGACGGCACGCCGATCCGTACGCAGCGCCTCGGCCTCGCGCGATAGGCGGTCCACTTCGATGCGCAGCTTGGCGTTCTTGGCCTCGGTCGATTCGAGATCGCGTCGCAGCTGCAAGTAACGCGCGAACCCCGACCGTGCGTAGAGGTAGTAAGGGCCGTACCCGAAGGTCCCGGCGAGAAGGAGCGCAGCCACACATCGCAAGATCCAGATCTGACTGCTGCGGCTTCTGCGGCTCATGGCGTCCTTGGTCGCCCAGTATCCGGGCACCGCCTGCAGGCCGCAATTTTCTTACTCTGCGGCGATGTAGGTCAGAAGAGCCAAGGCACCAAGGCGTGTCGGCGCGTCGGGTAGTCGGGGAACTGCGCGCGGTACCAGCGGTGATGATGAAAGGCCCGCGGCATGAGATTGGCCACGGTCCACACGACGAAGACCAGCGCGCCTGGCGACCACGCGGCCAAGGCGAAACCGGCCCACTCCAGGATCTCTCCGGCGTAGTTGGGGCAAGACACCAGCCGAAACAGCGCGGAGCCCGGCACACCACGCTTGCCACCCGATGCCCTGCGGATGCGGCGCAGGTCGCGATCCGCGAGCACATGGACGAGCATGCCCACGAGGAACATCGCCGCGCCAACGACGAACGCCGGGGAGGTCAACCACGTCGCCGGCAAGAGCGGGCCCAGGTGGAACAGCCATGCACCGTTCAAGTAAGCGTTCACCAAATTGAAGAAAGCCCCTGAAGTCACGACCAAAACCGGCATTGGGCGGGACGACGATGGAAGCAACCAGGGGTAGACGAACGCGCGGTAGCCATAGTGCAGGAACCAGAATCCCAGGAACACTTGGGCGGCCAGGTTCGTCGGCCGATTGCCGGTCAGAAAGAGCCCGAGCATCCCGAGCGGCGACGGCGCTTCCATGAGCAGCCAGGCGAGCCTCGCGTCCACCGCCGGACCGAAACCGGGGCGATGATGCCTCCCGTAGGGTGCCGGACGTGCGAACAGGTAGCCGGCGACCCCGCAGGCGATCAGCACCCAGGCCCCGCAAGCTGCGAAGTAGACCGACGTGCTCATAGCCAGGCCTGCTGCCTCATCCAGTCGAAGGTATCGCGCAAAGTCTCCTCGATCGGCCGGGGCGCGAAGTCGAGCTCGAGCTCGGCTTTGCGGCGAACCACCGGCGGTTGCGTGCGCAGAATGCGAAGCGCCTCCGAGGTGAGCAAGGGCCGGCGTCCCCGCAAACGCGCGTAAGACGAGGCGAACGGCGCCGCAAGCCGCACCACGCCCATCGGGAAAGCCAGGCTCGGCATCCGCTGCCCGGTCACAGCCGACCATGTCCGCGCCAACTCGACGATGGAGAGCCGCGTGCCCGACAAGAGATAGCGCTCCCCTCGCCTGCCCTTCTTCTCGGCCACCAAGGCCGCCTTGGCCACGTCGCGAGCATCCACGAAGTCACAGAAGGCGCCCGAAACCAGTGCAGGCACCTCTCCCCGCGCGAGACCACGCAGGACCGCTCCCATGGGCGAGGGCTGCCAATCCAGCGGGCCCAGCACCCCGGTTGGATTCAGGATGGTGGCGTCGAGGCCCTTCGTGACCGCGCCCAACACGGCGCGCTCTGCGGCCGCCTTGCTCGTGTCGTACGCGCCGTGCCCGTCCATTCCAGCTTCGACGAGGACGGCATCCTCGTCGAGCGGCGCTGCGCCTCGACCGCCGCACAACGCCTGAACCGAGCTGAAGTGCACGAGCCGTGCTCCCCTCGCCAAGCACGCTCGGGCTACGTTCTCGGTGCCGCGGACATTCACGTCGTACATGCAAGCCGCGCTCTCCCACCCGGCCGCGACCGCGGCCGCCAGGTGGAACACCGTGCGAGCGCCCGCACACGCACCGGCCAGGCCTTCGTCGTCCAACAAGTCCCCGGTCACGACCTCGACGTCCACGCCTTCGATGGCCCGCCTGTCCCGATGCACCAGCACACGAACCTTGCGCCCCTGTTCGAGCAGTGCCCGCACGAGGTTGGCTCCGAGGTGACCGGTAGCCCCGGTGACCAAGACTCTGTCCACGCGTCGCCTTGCCTCTCCGCGCTCAGGCCTTCTTCAGCAGCGCCAGGACCGCATCCTTCGCGCATTGGTCGCAGTACCCGAACCGCTCTCTCAGATTGGCGAGGGTGGTCTTCGCGGCTTCCACGTCGTCCGCGGCCATCTTGTCCGGCCCATCCACCAGGAGCACGAGCAGGTCCTGATTGATCTGGGTGACCTGGCGCTTGCGTTCGGTGAAGGACGCCTCTCTCAAGTCGGCGATCGGGCGCGGGAAGATCTGCTCGTAGTCCGGGCGCTTGCCGGGGTTGTCCAGCGACCACGCGCCGATCTTCGAAATTACTTCCTGGCGAAAGTCCGCCGGCGACATCCCGCTCGAGCGCACGCCCAGCAGCCGTTCGACGTCGGACATGAGGTCCTGATCGGGCTCCTCGTCCACGCCGGTCATCGGGTTCGGGACCTTCTCGTGCTTGAGCCAGTAGGACACGTGGGTGACGTAGCGCTCGAAGTGCTCGATGTAGCGCCGCTCTTCCACCAGGCCCATGGAAATCCGGACCTCGTCGGCGATCTTGTCGAGCAGCATCTCTCGGACCTTGTCCACGAACACCGCGTTCTCGTGGTACCCGCCAGGCGCCGGAGACTGGCGCAGGAACTCGTAGACCGAGGTCGCTCGGACCAGCTCCGCCAGCTCGTCGAGCACCGCGAAGGGTGACGCACAGGCGAACCTCTCGCTGTGGGCCGCGTTGAGCAGCACCAGCTTCATCTCCCTGGGAGATGCCCCGGTCCGCCCCTCGTAGCTCACGTCGCTGTCGGTCTCGCGGGCCAGATCCTCCACCGCGGCGAGGAGCTCTTTCTGTTCCTCCTGCGAGAAGATGTCACTGACCTCGCCCGCATAGAGCATGGCCTTCTCCATCGGCCCGAGGCGTGCCACCAGGTTGGACAACCTGCCCGAGTACTTGTCGAGCTGTGGGCGGCGCAACCGGGTCAGAACCGCCCACATTGCGGCGACCCAGGCGACGTGAGGGGCGACGTGCTTGCCACTGCCACTGGCGATGCCCTGCTGCACGTGCTCGTCGTAGATCTCCTTCTCGACCCTGACGTCGAGCAAGTACGGCGCCCGTACCAGCTCCATGCGACCCTTGAAAGACTGGAACTCCGGCACTTCCTTGAAGGCCGCGAGATAGCTCTCGTTCGAGGTCGCGAGGAAGGTCGTGTCCACCTCGAGGGTCCCGAAATCGAGCGACGTCGACCCGTTCTCGACCACACCCAAGAGGTACTTCCACGACTCGAACGGCCGCTTGAGGAGGTCTTCGAACTCCAGCATGCCGCGGTTGGCGTCCACCAGCTCGCCTTGCATCTCGAACAGCGAGACCGACTGCAGGGCCGAGGGCAGCGACGCCAGCGACCTGTCCATGGACAACTGCCTGGTTCGAACATCCACGGCCATCTGCGGCTCCACCGTCGCCACCGCTTGGCGGTAGCGACGCGAGATGAAGAAGCGCTCCACCTGGACGTGGCGGAGCACCCGCGCCAGGTCGCCGTGGTAGGCGGACAGCAGCGCCTCGAAGATCTGCCTGTTGCGATGGGAGAGATCGCCGTCGAACAGGTGGCGCGAAGGCCGGAAGCCGCTCGCCATCTCCTTTTCGAGGTGGCTGGCGATTAGCTCGCGGCGTCGGTCGCGGGGCAGAAGGAGCAACGGATGGTCGCGCAGCTCGTCACTGATCTTGGCTTCGATGAGGTCGTCGTCGAGGTAGGCGTAGCTCTCGCCATCCCCGACCCCGTCACGCCCCCCGCCGAACCCGATGCCGCCCTTGCTCACGTGCTGGGTGGGAAAGATCCAGTTGAAACGATAGAGGGCACCTTCATCCAGGTGGGAGTAGTGCTCCATCGCACGCTGGATACACGCGACCACGGTCGACTTGGCGCTGCCGTTCGGACCGTGCAACAAGATGAGACGGTTGGTCCGGCCTTCGCGCGCGAAGTTCGAGACCAGGCGATAGATCGCGTTCTGCACGTCCTCCTGGCCGCGTAGGCAGTCCTTCCCGCCATCCCAAGCGCAGTCGAATAGGCAAAAACGCGTCGCCTCGCCGCGAGGCCGGCGCACCCGGGTCGTCCCGAAATGGTCGAACACGTCGCGCAGATACTGGGCGGACGAGCGAACCTGCCGAGGCATCTCCTTGTGGAGCAAGCCGACGTACTCGGCAAACGACATGACGCGCCGGTTGCGCGCGAACCCGTCTCGCATTTCGGAGGAGAGCGTGGCCAGCCAGGCCTTGGGATCGAATTCCTGTGCCATGGGTGCCCGTAGCGTAGCACGGGATACTTCTACGGCGCGCTATTCCCTCCCGTCACAAGGCACGGTATAGAATTCCACATCATGCAGTTCGCTTCACACTTGAAATTCTGCCGTTCAACGTTGTTCGGCAGCGTCCTCCGCTTCTCCAGCCTAATGGCTATCCTGGCACTGGCCAGCCAGCCCGCCCTGGCCAGCGCGAGCAAGAAAGCCGGCAAGCCTCCGGCACAGAAAGGCAACGATGTGGCCGAAGCCCAAGCCGAGGCCGAGCCGCAGGCCTTGTCCACGCCACCGGCCGGGTCGAGCCCCATGGCCGATCTGAAGAAGTCGAACGCCACACTGAAGAAGTTGTTCCAAAAGCAGTCGCCGTCCTGGTCGCCCGAGAACGACGCCAAGAAGAGCGAGTTGCGCAAGATCGTCTCCGGGTTCCTGGATTTCGAGGAGCTTTCCCGCCGGGCCCTGGCCAAGCACTGGGATGAGCTCACGCCCAAGCAGCGCTCGGAGTTCACGGGCGTGTTGCGCGACCTCATCGAGCGCAACTACATCCGGCAGGTGCATGGCCAGCCCAACTACGACCTGACCTTCAGCAAGGAAGAGATCAACGGCAGCGAGGCCACCGTGGACGCCTCGCTGGATGCCATGAGCAACGGCAAGAAGGTGAAGGTCGAGATGGTGTACAAGCTGCTCTACAAGGGCAACCGCTGGCTGGTCTACGACGTCGTCACGGACGAGCAGAGCATGCTCGAGAACTATCGTGCCGAGTTCAACAAGATCATCAAGAAGGAATCGTTCGACGCTCTGGTGAAGAGGATGAAGAAACGGCTGGAAAAAGCCGACTAACAGCCTGTAGCCGTGAGACAATCCCCGAAAGACGTGCCCTCTTCCGCTCCGAAACATCTGCTCCTTGCCGCCAGCATCGCCCTGGTAACGCTCGTCGCGCCGGCCACTCGGGCCCAAAATGCTCCGCCGCCGATTGCCCCGGTTCCGATGCCTCCGCCTGGCCCCGCGCTCCCCACGGCTGCGGTTCCGGCTCTTCCTGCGGCCAGTCAGCCACCCCCGGCAACCGTGCTACCCCCGACGCAGCCGACACCAATTCCGGGGGTGCCCACCACGGCCGTACCTCCCCCCCCTCCGTCCGCGCACGGAGGTGTCATGGCGGCTCGGGTCGCGGTCAGCGAGTTCAAGGTCGAAGGGGACGGCGCCTCTCCCGCCCTGTCGATGCAGTTGCAGGATGGATTCGTGGTCGGGCTGACGCGGACGGCTCCCATCTACGTTCTCGACTCCGTCGACGTGGCCCGTTACATGGACACATTTCCGGAGCTTCAGAAGTGCGACGGCTCCATCTGCATCAAGCGCTTCGGCCAGCTGCTCGACGTGAGCCACCTCATCCGGGTCAGTGTGAAAGTCACGGGCAACAGCTACTCGATGACCGCGCGGCTGCTCAGTACGGAGGAGCCGACCCCTGCGATCGTACCGGTGGACACGCAAACCAGGTTCTGCAATGTCTGCACCGTCGACGAGGCCCGGCAGAAGATGATCCAGCTCGGCGACGAGCTCAAGCACCCCATCGAAACCTGGATCGCGGCGTGGCGTCCGCCGCCGCCACCACCACCGCCGCCGAAATCCTGGCGTCGCCCGGGTGCCGCCATCGGCATCGCGCTCGGCTTCGCCACGGCCGTCGCTGGAGGCGCGCTGTTCATCAACGCCGACTCCAACGGCCCCCGCTGGAAGCCCGGTCTGGGCGGCTTGATGGTGGGGCTTGGCGCCAGCGCAACGGTGCTCGGCTGCTATATCCTGATTGCATTGCCCACCGAGCCCGGCAAGATGCCAGCCAGCCTGGCCGTCGGCGCGAGGTTCTGAGGATTGACGCCGCGAAGAAAAAAGCGGAGGCCTGACACCGGCCTTCGCCGCCCGCCCCTCTAAGAGCGGCGCTTCCCCAGTCGGCCATCGACGCAGAAGCCCGACAGCCGAGCGTGCATCGAGGAGTGGGTCAGGTCGAGGCCAATGGGCGTCACGGACGCGAAGCCCTCGTAGACCGCCGTACAGTCCGAGCCGGGGACGTCGTCGCCCTTCTGTTCGGGGCCTCCGATCCAGTAGTAGTTCCGTCCGCGCAGGTCCTGGCGGACAGACACCTGGTCGCGGTAGATGCGGCGGCCCATGCTGGTCACCCGCACACCCTTGATGGGCCCGGCGGGCATGTTCACGTTCAGGAAAGTCAACGGCTCGATGGCTGTTGGGCCCAGACCGAGCAACTCCTCGACGAAGTCGCGGGCAAAGCTCGCTGCGTGGCTGAAGTCCGGCGTGGGCATGCGCTCCAGCGACAGGGCCGCTGAGGGCACGCCTCGCAGGGCAGCCTCCAGCGCGGCCCCGACCGTCCCGGAGTAGAAGACATCGGAGCCGAGGTTGAATCCTGGGTTGATTCCGGACAAGCACAGGTCTGGCTTGCGCGGCACCAAGTGGTGAAGGGCCAGGTAAACGCAGTCCACCGGCGTTCCGTCGATGGCGAAGACCTTGGGCTGCACTTCTTCCACCCGCAATGGGTGATCCAGGCTGATCGCATGCGCGGTAGCGCTGCGCTCGCGATCTGGAGCCGCCACGATGACCTCACCCACCCCATCGAGAGCCTCGGCAAGTGCTCGGAGGCCCGGCGCTCTCACGCCGTCGTCGTTGCTGAGGAGAATGAGCGGCTGCAAGGTACGTACATTGCTTCGGAAGCTTTGGGAGATAGCTTCCGTGTTCGCTTTCGCGAGTTGTCGGGGCGACTGGATTTGAACCAGCGACCCCCTGACCCCCAGTCAGGTGCGCTAACCAGGCTGCGCCACGCCCCGATTCGTTTTCAAAAGTGGATGCGAAATGTAATGGGTCTAGCGCTCTTCCACAAGCGCAATCAGCTCGATCACCGCCTGCTTTATTTTTCGCATCGTTTCGACATTCACGTCCGGCGGGGGCAAAGGCGGGGGCGGAGCGCCTTCATCGTGGCCAAGCTCCCGCAGCCGGGTCCTCGCGCCCTCGATGGTGAAACGCTGGTCGTAGAGCAAATGCCGAATCTGGAGCAGATGCTCCACGTCGGACCGGCGGTAAAGCCGCTGCTTGGACCGGGTTTTCTGCGGTTTCAGCGAGCGAAACTCGGTCTCCCAGTAGCGCAGGACGAAAGGTTTCACCGCACACAGCCTGGCGGCTTCGCCGATCTTGAAGAACGGCTTGTCCGGGATCGCGGCCGACTCTACCGGCGCAGATGCGCGTCTGGGCAACGGAGTCCTTCCTGACCGATTCGAGCTGCGCTATTCGGAGCCGCCGCTCTCTCCATTGAGCGAATTCTTGAGAACCTGGCTCGGCTTGAAGGTCAACACCCGGCGCGCCGTGATGGTGATCTCTTCGCCCGTCTGTGGATTTCGGCCGGTGCGCGAGTTCTTGTCGCGCACGACGAAGTTGCCGAAGCCGGAGATCTTGATCTTCTCACCACGCTCGAGCGTCGTCTTGATGGTGTCGAACACGGTCTCGACGATCTCGGCCGCCTCTTTCTTGGAAAAGCCGCCCACCTTCTCGTAGACGGTCTCGACGATGTCGGCCTTTGTCATAGTAAGCTATGTTCCCACAACCGCAGATCTTGTCAAAGGTTGCGGTGTTACTGGACTTGCAGACGAAGCCAACAAACGAAGCCAAGCTGCCCGGCCGTCTCGCGCCCAGGAATCAACGGATCTGGATGGCAAACGCTGCCGACAGCGCAGCGACCACGCGGCGATGCGCATCGTCGGCCTCGGTGTCGGTCAGGGTCCGGTCAGAAGCCCGGTACGTCATGGTCCAAAGCTGGCCCTTCTTCCCGGCCGGCGTGTACTTCGGGTCCCGGAAGTCCTCCAGCACTGCCAAGTCGCAAAGCAAGGGCTCGGCCGCCGAAAGGAAGGCAGCCCGCTGGGCTGATGCGGGGGTAGCCGCATCGATCCAGAACGAAACGTCACGTCCGATGGCAGGGAACCTCGGCGGAGCAGCCCCGCGCAGCGGCTCGACCGATGAGGTCAGCAGAGCGACGTCCAACTCGAAGTAGTACGCCAAGCAATCGATGCCGAGCTTGCGCGCCACCACCGGATGCAACTCGCCGAGCTGTCCAAGGGTTCTCCCGGCGCGGCTGCGGATCTGCCCAGACACGCCTGGATGCAGGAACGGCAGGGCGGCTGGGGCGACGACGTCCGCCGGTCCAGCCCCCATCCCCTGCAGCAGCTGTTCGACCACGCCCTTGAGGTCGAAGAAGTCGATCGCGTCACCGGGCTTCAGCCACCCGCCTCGACGACCGGTCAGGATTCCGGCCGCACACGAGGTCTCGACCGGGGCGTCTTCCGCGCCGGCGCCGCGGCGGATCACGGTGCCGACCTCGAACAGCCAAGCGTCGGACATCCCTCGGGAAAGGTTGCGCTTGAGAGCATCCGCCAGGCCTGGCAAGAGCGACGTGCGCATCACTTCGTAATCGGCCGAGATGGGATTGCGAACCACGATCCCGTTCGCGAGGCCGGCATCTCCATTGCTGATGGCTGCCAGCGCGGCCTTGGGAACGAATGCCCAGGTCACGATCTCCGACAGGCCGGAAGCAGCCAGCAGCGAGCGCACACGATCGGCGGGTCCCTCCGGGTTGTCGGCGGTGGTCCGATTGCTGGCAATGCGCTCCCTTTGGGCCGGCTTGCCGTACTCGCCCATGCGCAGGATCTCCTCGACCAGATCCTCGGGGATCGTGACGTCGGGGCGGTAGGTCGGAACCGTCACCGCCAAGGCGCCAGCCACGGTCTCGCAGCTCATGCCGAGCCGGCCGAGTTGCTGGGCGGCGAAGGCCAGCGAGTAGTCGTTGCCGCTGACCCGGCGCATGCGCTCGAGAGTCAGGGTGACCTTCGCCTGCACGGGCGGGCGTGGAAAACGGTCCACGGCAGTGCGCACGAGACTGCCACCGCCGAGCTTGGCCATGAGCGACGCCGCCCGCAACGAAGCGTACGGAATCCCATTGGCGTCCACGCCTCGCTCGTAGCGGTACGAAGCCTCCGAAGGGATGCCCAGGCGCTTGGCGGTTCGTCGAATGCTCGGTGGATCGAACGTGGCGGCCTCGAGCAGCACCTGCTTCGTGGTGTCCGACACCTCGCTGGTCGCGCCGCCCATGACGCCTGCGATGGCGACAGGACCGCGCCCATCGGTGATGAGCAGGTCGGTCGGCAGCAGGTCTCGCTTCTGGTTGTCCAGCGTGACCGTCGATTCGCCCGAATGAGCCCGGCGAACCACGATCTTTCCTTGCAGCTTGTCGAAGTCGAACGCGTGCAGAGGATGTCCCGTCTCCAGCATCACGTAGTTCGTGACGTCGACCAGGTTGGAGATCGGCCGCATTCCACAGTAGGTGAGGCGGAGCCGCATCTCGATGGGGCTTGGCCCGACGGCAAGACCGGTGATGAACCGAGCCGTGTAGCGAGGACAGCCCGTGTCGTCGGAGATCTCCACATCCATGGTCGGTCCAGCGTCGACCTCGGGAACCTCGTCGAGCTTCGGAACCGTCACCCGGGTCCCGAAATGCGCGGCCAGGTCGCGGGCGATGCCCAGGTGGGAAAGCGCGTCGGGGCGGTTGGGGGTGACGTTCACCTCGAAGATGTCGTCCACCGCACCAACCCAAGCGGCCACGTCATCGCCAGGGTTGGCGGAGGTGGGCAGGATCAGAATTCCCTCATCGTCCTCGCCAAGACCCATCTCGGGCTCGCCGCACAGCATTCCCGGCGACAGCACGCCCCGCACCTCGCGCGCCTCCAGCGTGATTCCTCCCGGCAGCTTCGCCCCCGGTTGGGCCCAGCACACCCGGTTGCCTGGCGGAGGGACATTGGGGGCCCCGCAGACGACGTCTTCCTCACGCGCCCCAGCCCGCACCCGCACGATGCGAAGCTTGTCGGCCTTGGGATGGGGCCGAATGCCGAGCACCTCGGCGACGACGACGCCGGTGAGCTCCCGCCCCTTCTGTTCGATGCCCTCCACTTCCAGACCTTGGCTGGTCAGGGCCGCTGCGGCCTGTTCGGCAGTCGTGCCGGCGGGAAGCTCCACCAGCTCGCGCAGCCAGTTGAAGGAAATCCTCATGAAAGCTCCCTATCCTGCTGGAAATTGCTGAAGAAAACGCAGGTCGTTTTCGTAGAACAGGCGCAGATCGGTGACCCCGTACTTGAGCATCGCCATGCGCGACAGACCCATGCCGAAGGCGAAGCCGGTCACGTCGTGCTTGTCGTAGCCGACGGCTTTGAACACATTCGGGTGAACCATCCCCGAGCCACCGATTTCGATCCAACCGGTCCCTTTGCACAGGCGACAGGTCGAGCGAGCCGGAAGCTTGCCCTGGCAAAGGAAGCACGACGCATCGACCTCGGCAGAGGGCTCGGTGAATGGGAAGAAGCTCGGACGCAGGCGGATGCTCGTGGCCGGGCCGAAGAAACGTTGCACGAACGTGATCAGCGTGGCTTTGAGATCCTCGAAGCTGACGTTCCTGTCCACGTGCAGACATTCGCACTGCGGGAACATCGGCGTGTGCGTCGCATCGTCATCCCGACGGAAGACGTTGCCGGGCGCGATGATCTTCACAGGCGGCGGCCCGGCCAGCATGGTTCGGATCTGCACCGGCGAGGTGTGCGAACGCAAGATACGCCCCCCCTCGACGAAGAAGGTGTCCTGCATGTCGCGCGCCGGGTGATCCGCCGGCGTGTTCAAGGCATCGAAGTTGTGCCACTCCGTCTCGATGAGCGGCCCGGTACGAACCTCGAATCCCATGCCATGGAAGATCTGCTCGATCTCCATGCGCACTCGGGACAGCGGATGAAGGCTCCCTCGGCGAGAGCCCCGGCCGGGCAACGAGACGTCCACGCTGCGGCCAAGCTGCGCGGACAAAGCAGCCTGCGAGAGCGCGCTCAAACGCGCCTCGACCAGATGCTCGATCGCCTCCCGGGCTTGATTCGCGGCGACGCCGACGGCAGGACGATCCGCCTGGGGGATACGTCCCAGAAGCTTCATCAGCTCGGTCGCCCTGCCCTTCTTCCCCAGGTAGCGCGACTGCGCCAAGCGGATCTCTTCCTCGCTGGAGAGACCCGCTACCTCGGTTTGGAATTCGGCCGAAAGCGCCTCGAACGAACGAACGAGGTCTTGCGCGGCACCTGCACCCTCGCTAGCCATAGCGGCCCGCGTCGGGTTTAGGCCGCCTGCGCGGCTTCGGCGATCTTCTTGAACGCGTTCGGATCGCTAATAGCTAGGTCAGCAAGGATCTTGCGATCGATGATGATGTTCGCCTTGGCCAAACCGGCGATGAGCTTGGAGTAGGACAGTCCCGATTCCCGAGCTGCGGCGTTGATACGCGCAATCCACAGGCCGCGGAAGTCACCCTTCCGCTTGCGGCGATGGAAGAAGGCATATCGCCACTTGCGATGAACAGCTTCGACTGCTGCCTTCCAAAGCTTCGAACGACCGCCACGAAAACCCTTCGCAGCCTTGCGGATGCGGTCGCGGCGATGCTTTGTCTTGTAACCACCTTTAGCGCGGGGCATTTCTCTGACTCCTGATTACGGCAAACCGTAGGGGATCATCGCCTTGATCTGGTGCTCCTGAGTCTTGGCGATGTAGGCGCCGTGGCGCAGCTTGCGCTTGTTGCCCGGCTTCTTGTTGGTGAGGATGTGGCGCAGATAAGCGCGCTTGCGCTTGATCCGCCCGTTGGCCGTGAGCTTGAAGCGCTTCTTGACAGCGCTCTTTGTCTTCATCTTCAGCTTGGGCATGGAGGCGCGCAGTATATACAGGACGCGAATGCAGGCAAGCAATTCTGTAAGGAATTACGCCTTGGGCTGCGATGGTCCCTGCCCGCCGCCAGCCACACCACCTGGAGTGCCGGTCGCCGGGGCAGTCGCCGGTGCCGCGGGCCGCACGGCAGCGCCGGGCGCTGGCGGGGGCGCCGCCGGGCGAATGACGCCGCTACGCGGACCGAGGACCATGACCATGCGCCGCCCCTCCATGGAGGGCTTCTGCTCGATGACGGACAGATCGGCGACGGCCTTCGAGACCACGTCCAGCATGGCCTGCCCCGTCTCGGGGTGCACGATCTCGCGGCCTCGGAAGACGATCATCAGGCGAACCTTGTTGCCCTCACCCAGGAAGCGGCGGATGTGATTGAGCTTGAAGTTCAGGTCGTGATCATCCGTCTTGGGACGGAACTTGATCTCCTTGAGGACGACCGTGGACTGGTGCTTTCGCGAAGCCTTCTCTTTCTTCGACTCCTGGTACTTGAACCGGCCGAAATCCATGATTCGGCACACCGGAGGCACCGCACGAGGGCTGACCTCGACCAAGTCCAAGCCTGCTTCCTCGGCCATACGCATGGCTTCATGCGTTGGCACGATGCCGACCTGGCTTCCGTCAGCGCCAATCACGCGGACCTCGGGCACGCGAATGCGCCGCCCTACGCGGTAGTTGTCTGCTGCACTCGATGGGCCTCGCGACCCTTGATAACCGCCTGGTCTTGGGATGATCATTCCTCCGTGTCGAAGTGTCTCGTCTGCTGAGGCTAGGCCTACTTACCTTCTCCGAGGGGCGGAACCGCTGCCTCGGCGCAGAGGGCCTTCACCAATTCCTCGACGGACTGCGCAGGCAACTGCTTCCCGTCGCGCGTGCGCGGCGAAACCACGCGTGCAGCCATGTCGCGTTCCCCCACCACGAGCATGTAGGGAATCTTCTCGAGCTGGGCGCGACGTATCTTCGCGTTCAGCTTGTCGGCCGACAGATCCGAATCGGCGCGCAGGCCGGCCGTGGCGAGGAGACCTTCCACCTCGCGTCCGTAGCCCTCGGCCTTCTCGCTGACCGTGATGACCCGCGCCTGCACCGGCGCCAGCCACATCGGAAAAGCGCCCGCGAAGTGCTCGATGAGAACCGCGATGAAGCGCTCGACCGATCCGAGCAGCGCACGGTGGATCATCACCGGTCGCTTGCGTGAGCCATCGGGGGCCACATACTCGAGCTCGAATCGTTCCGGCAGCTGGTAGTCCAGCTGGAACGTCGTGCACTGCCACTCGCGCCCCAGGGCGTCGCGAATCTTGAGGTCGATCTTCGGGCCGTAGAAAGCGCCACCGCCCTCGTCGATCTCGAAGGGCATGCCGGTGCCTTCGAGCACGCGGCGGATGGACGCCTCGGCCTCGTTCCACTTCTCGATCTCGCCCATGAAATCTTTGGGGCGAGTGGCGAGGAAGAACTTCACGTCCTTGAAGCCAAACAGGCGCAAGATGTCCAGGCCGAAGCTCACACAGGCAGCCATCTCCTGCTCGATCTGGTCGTCCCGGATGAACAAGTGCGCGTCGTCCTGCGTAAATCCACGCACGCGCAGCAGGCCGTGCAGCACGCCGGACCGCTCGTAGCGATAGACGGTGCCGAGCTCGGCGTACCGGACTGGCAGCTCGCGGTAGGAGCGCAGCTGCGACCGGTAGATGGCGATGTGGAACGGGCAGTTCATGGGCTTGACCAGGTAACGCTGGCCCTCCAGCTCCATGCCGCCGAAGAGGCTCTCTTTGTAGTGCGCGAGATGGCCCGACTTGATGAGCAGCTGCTCGCGCGCCACGTGCGGCGTGTAGACCGCCTGGTAACCGCGACGAACCACCTCTTTGCGAATCATGTCCTCGAGGACCTGCCGCAGGGTCGCGCCCTTGGGGTGCCAGAGCACGAAGCCCGGCCCCACCAGCTCGTCCACAGAGAACAGATCGAGCTGCTTGCCCAGGACCCGGTGATCCCGACGCTTGGCTTCTTCCAGCCGGTCGAGGTGCGCTTTGAGATCGTCTTTTGACGAGAACGCCGTACCGTACACGCGCTGGAGCTGCTGCCTGGTCTCGTCGCCGCGCCAATAGGCACCTGCGAACGACAGCACCTTGAAGGCTTTGATCTCGCCGGTGCGCTCGACGTGTGGCCCGGCGCATAGATCCACGAAGTCACCATGCTGGTAGAGCGAAATCTCTTCGCCTTCCGGAATCGACTCGATGATCTCGACTTTGTAGGTCTCGCCGCGATCACCGAACAGCTTCAGCGCCTCGGCCCGAGAGATGACCTTGCGCTCGAACGCCAAGTTCTGAGCGATGATCTTCGACATCTCGGCTTCGATGCGCGCGATGTCCTCGGGCTCGAAAGGCTCGGTGTCGAAGTCGTAGTAGAAGCCGTTCTCGATAGCCGGCCCGATGGTGACTTTTGCCTTGGGGCGCAGCCTACGAACGGCATCAGCCATGACGTGCGACGCCGAATGGCGCAGCCTGGACAAGGGATCATCAGGAACATCCCCCTTCGAACGGGGACGGATCTGCTCACTCACGGTTGATACTCTCCAAGCGCGAAGCACGTAGAATAGAGCTCAAAAGGGCGAACCTCGCGCCACCTTCGAGCTCGATGGAGACAGGGGAACTCAACAGCTGGGCAGGATAGCACCGTGCGGCCAGCCTTGCTCCTATTTCGGAGCAGAGCTTTGTAGGCATGGGCGGGATTGAACCGCCGACCCCTACCGTGTCAAGGTAGTGCTCTTCCACTGAGCTACATGCCTGTGCGTTGTTGATGTCCAGGGCGGCTACCATAGCGATCCAAACTCCCGTGTCAAGAAGGGAATCTGTCAAATTGCACGCGCCAGCGCGGCAACCGTCACTTTGGACGCTCCGTGGGCAAGCAGGGTACGAGCACACTCTGCGAGCGTAGCCCCGGAGGTCATGACGTCGTCCACCACGAGGACTCGCCGGCCTAGGATCTCGGCGCTGCACGGCACCTCGAACGCCCCGGCAACGGCGCGAGCGCGAGCCACGGGCGAGCCATGCCCCATCGTGGGCGTGTCGACCATTCTCGCTAGGACGTGCGACACGAGCTTCGAACGCTCGGGCTTCGGCAAGCGTAGGCGGCTGGCACGCAGAAGCTCCCACGCCTGGTTGAACCCGCGAGCCCTCAGCCGGTGGCGATGGAGGGGCACCGGACAGACGATCTCGGCCCGCTGCCACAACGGCGTGATCACCGGTGAGAGGTAGCGGGCCAAGGGAGTGGACAGGTGACGATGGCCTCCATGCTTGAAACGGAGGAGCGCCGAGGTCAGGGAGCCCCCATAGGCTAGCGCAGCCGCGGCTTCGGCGAACGGAAAGGGCCGGCGCTGGCAGCCTGGGCACGGGCTGGCCGACACCTCCATCGGCATTGCGCAGCCTGAACAGTAGGCCCCCAACGGGACCAAGGTGGCCTCGCAGTCCGGGCAGAACGACGCGCCTTCGGGGACGAAGGTCGCGCAGGCAGCACAGCGGGATGGCCAGAGCGTCGCGAGGATGGGGGCTAGGAACATGCGTAATTGTCGGCTGCGAGCGCATCCATGTTGCGGATCGGGAGCGCAAAGCGCCTGAAATTCCGCGTCCGACCGCGCTTGGCGAGCGAACGTCCGCCGGGTTACTCTGGCAACCAGACGTGCGCGTGAAGTCCGAACCGAAGCAGCCTCGGAGCCTGCGGCGAAAGATGGCCAGAATCATGGTCTACTCGACCATCGGGCTCGTGACGCTGGTTGCGATCGTCCTGGCGGCAGCGATCCTGTTCGTGCAGGGACCTCGGCTGGCGGCCATCGTCAACGGCGTGCTGCCGCCCATGAAGGGGGCCATCCACTTCGATTCGATCAGGTGGCAGCCGAGGTTGCTGGTCGACCTCTTGACCGACAATGCCACGCCGATGGTGGTCGAGGGCCTGAAGATCACGGATCCGGAGGGCACCACGGTGCTCGACGTGCCCCACCTGGAGGTGGGCGTGCGCCTGGGAACGCTGATCTCCGGCGGCGGCATCATCCTGTCGGACCTCAAAGTCGGGCCGCAGTCGGTCTGGCTGTTCGGCGACATGAAGAAGGACAAGGGCATCGGATTTCTCTCCGCGTTCGACTCGAAGACCCCAGCGCCCCCCTCCCCGCCCCCACCTCCGGGCGCGAAGAAGGAGAAAGGGTTCGTCTTCCAGATCGTCAACGCCGAGCTCGACGGCTTTCGCGCCATCTTCGACTTCCCGGGCGTCTGGGGCTTGGACCTGCGTGACATCCACGCGCCCGCGTGGCTCTTGGTCGACGGCGAGGGCTTCGTGGGGTGGGACGTGGTCGGACTGGAAGCCCGACAGGGCGGCTACCTGCGGGTCATCACCGAGGAGCTTCCCTTCGACAGCGTGCTCGTGAATCGCGTGGCCACCACGCGGGAGTGGGCCGACGACATCTTCCTGGACCTGAAGATGGCGCGTACCGGAAAGAGCGAGCTCGTCGGCAAGGGCTTCTTCACCGGCATCTACGGAGCGAACTCCGTCGGTGGCATCAAGATTCACGCCGAGATCGATCACGCCGTCGACGCACTCACCGCGGTGGCCAAGCCGCACGACATCGCCGGGCTGCGCCTGTCGGGTGACAACGCCAAGGTGGTCGGAGACCTGTGGGATCCCTACGACACACTGAAGATCAAGGCGGCGGTGAGCCATCTCGACGCCGCCTACGAAACCTACGAAGCCAAGGACATCGCGCTCAAGGCCGGCCTCGTCTTCGCGCCCACCGACCCGACCATGACCGTCACCGTCGACGAGCTGTCGCTGGGCTCGCCGTCGGGCGGTCGCTTCAAGACCGGCGTGACCATGGCGGGCGACGCGGTGACCGCCTCCCTCGATTTCGACCGCTTCGGCACCGCGGGGTACCTGCCCGAGTCGCTCAAGAAGCTCGCCGCCGGCAAGGTGCACGGCCACATCGGCGTCGCGGCCAACCTCGGCAAGAGCAAGTCGGTCGAGGTGAAGAACCTCGACGTGCGCTACGACCGCTCGTTCAAGCAGAACGGCATCCCCAGCACCGTTCGCATCACCGGACAAGCGAAGGCATCGCCCGAAGCAGCGAGCACCTCGGGCCTCCGCATCGAGATCCCCGGCGCCACGGCTGAAATCAAAGGCAAGGCGCTGCTCGCCAAGAAGCTGGTCGAGGTCGGTCTGCGCGTCAGCGCATCGGACCTCCCCAAGCTACTCGCCAGCGCCAAGGCGCCTCCCCTGGCGAAGACGGCCACCGTCTCCGTCGACGTGAGCGGCAGCATGGACCGGCCAGACGCCCAAGGGCGGATCGAGGTGCGGGGGATCGGCGGCGGCAAGACGGGGATCCCCGCCATCGACCAATTCCAGACCGGCTTCAGCCTGAAGAAAGGCACGCTCCACATCGAGTCACTCAAGGCGGGCGTCGCGAGCGGACGCATCGAGGGACAGGGCTCGGCCAAGCTGTTCGAGCAAAGCATAAGCAAGATGCTGTCGGCCCCGGCTCTCGATTTCCGCATCGACGGCAAACACATCTCGCTCGAGGAGCTGATCACGGGCGGCGTGGTGGCCGGCCAAGTGTCGTTCTCCCTCGCTGCCAGTGGCACGGCGAAGAAGCCAAAGATCCACTTCAAGGTTCCGGCCGGCACCACCGTCGAGGTCATGGGGCAGCCTTGGGTCCTCGAAGGCATCGACGTGGAGGTCGACAAGGACGCCTTGGTGGTGAAGCTGTGCCACGTGGCGCCGAAGGCCGGGGGTGACATCCGTGTCGAAGGCCGTGTCGACCTTCGCAAGAAACCGATCGGCATCGCCTGGCACATCCGGATCCTCGACCTGTCCATCGCCGCCATGCTGGCCGCTGCGAAGGTGGACGTGCCCGTGTCGGGACGGTTGGACATCGACCTACACGTCGACGGGAGCCTGACCGCGCCGGTGGTCACCGGCAACATCGGCCTATCCCGGGTGCGCGGCTTCGGCATCGACCTCGGCACGGCGAGCATCGCGCTCACTCCGACGCCAACCGGTGGGGTCGCGGTGGTCGGCGATCTGTTCGAACGCTTCAAGCTGGAAGGCAACGCAGGCTACGGCGCAAGCGGCCCGAGCGCGACGGCACAGCTCTCGTTCGACAATCTGCACGTCGAGGAGCTGCTCCTGGATCTCAAGGCAGCGGATGTCGTCGCGGCGCTGTCAGGGAGAGCCAAGATCGACATCGAGCCGGGACAGCTCCCAGCCATCGACCTGCTCATCACGCAGATCGATGCCTCCATCGTGCGTGCCATGGAACAAGCAGACGGCAGCACGGCCAAGGAGCGCGTGTGGCTGCGCAACGCCAACAATCTGCACGTGGTCACGGACACCCAGAACGTGACCATCGATCAAGCGCGCCTGCTCACGCCAGGCGGCGAATTCACTCTTTCCGCCAAGGTTCATCCGCTCAAGGACGCCAAGGGCGACGTGGTCGACCGGGCCATCAGCGCGGACTTCGGCGGCAAGCTGGACCTCGAGCTCCTGCAGCCCGTCCTCGACGGCAGGTTCGCATCGCTGGGCGGCGGCGTCGGACTGGAGGTGCACGCCGGCGGCTCGGTCAACAAGCCCGAGCTCACGGGCCAGGTGGGCATCGTACGACCGGTGCGGGTCGAGGCGCACGACTTCGATCAGGTCGTACAAGTCCCTTCGGGCTCGGTCCGCTTGACGCCGTCGTTCGTCGCCCTGGAGAACCTCGCGGTCTCCGTTGGGGACGCCACCATGCGCCTTGATGGCAAGGTCAACCTGGGTCCCGGCTTCGCCCCGGAGGCACTGGCCGTCACCGCCGAAGGCGATGTCAACGCCAATCTGCTCGAAACCATCGTGCCCAACGCCGTGTCCGATGTCTCCGGCCGCGCTTCCGTCTCGGCCAAGGTGTCCGGAACGCTCGATGACCCGCAGATCGCCGCCCACGTCAATCTGGGCGAGATCGACATGCGCCTGCGCGGTGTCAGCCGACGGGTATCGGTGAAGAGCGGCGCGCTGGACGTGACCACGCACGAAGTGCTCCTGCGTGACGTCCGCGTACTGCTCGACGACGAGGGGGAGCTGCTCATCGGGAAGAAAGGCGTTCGACCGGGCCGGGTGCGGATCCAGAAGCTGCGCCCGGAGTTCGTGTGGGACTCGGTCGACTTCCCGCTCGCGGGCAACCGCATCGCCTACCGCGATGGCGGGGTGCAGGTGGACGACCTGTCGATGAACATGGAGCTCAAGGGCACGCGCGACCAAGGGTTGACCCTCGCCGGCGAGGTCCGCCTGGTCACCGGGCGCTACGTGCAAGACTTCAACGTGCGCGAGCTGGTGCTGTCGCCGAGAATCAACGAAAGCAGCAAGGGCTCGTCCCTCAACGAACAGCCCCTGCTGCGCGACATGGCGCTCGCCCTCCGTGTGCGCACCGAGGGCGATGGCTTCGTGGTGCAGAACAACCTGGCCCCCGAGATCCACGTCATCATCGATCTCGGGATTGGGGGCACGTTGGCGGCGCCGGCCATCTCGGGCGAGATTCGCCCCACCGATGGACGCTTCCACATCATCGGTTTGCGCGGCGACTGGGAGCTGTCGCCGAACGTGAACCACGTCACCTTCGTGCCGACCAAATCGATCGCAGCGGGCGATACACCCGAGTTGAACCTGGAAGCCACGAACACCGTTCCGGATTCGTCCGGCAGGACCGAGCGCACTGCCATCATACGCATCAGCGGGCCGATCAACATGGCGACCATCGACTTGTCCACCACCGATGGGCTCGATCGAAATCAGACCCTATTGCTCCTGCTCTCCGGACGCACCACGGACGACATCAGCGGCAACGGCGGTCAACTGTTCGGCATGAACCGGCAGAGCGGCCTCGACGTCATTGGCCAGCTCTCCCGGGACACCGTCTCGAACCTCATCGAGCCGTACATCGACGACACCCTGCAAATGCTGACCGGTCGCAAGCTGAATCTACGGCCCTCGGTCGGAGCCGACGGCTTCGAGCTGAAGGTGCTGGCGCAGTCGACCCGCCAGTTCAACCTGCAACTGTCGTATCTGCGGGGCTTTCAGGCCCAGCAACGCTACAGCGCGCAGGGACTGGCCTGGTTCCGCGACTACCTCACGGGGCGGATCATCGGTGAAAGGCTGATGTCGCAACTGCAGGGGCTCCCCGTGCAGACCAACAGGTTCAGCCTCGAGCTCAATGTCGAATATCCCTTCCGTGGTCTCTTCCCGATTCTGGACTCGCTAGGACTGTCTCCTTTCTGATCGCCCGTCAACAACCGCCTGATACTCTCCCCAAACCCGTGCTTCGGACCTCCACGTCGATAAGGCAACCCAAGTCTGGCTGTCAGCGGATCGCCTGGCTGCTGGCCGCGGCGATGCTCGTCGCCCTACAAGGTCGAGCAGTTGCCGACAGCCCCGACGCGGGCCCGGCGCCAGACGGCGGAGAGTTCCTCGACGATGGTGCCGCCCCAGACACGACACCGGCGCCCGCCATCGTCGAGCCGTCGCCCGCGCCCGAGCCGACCTCGAAGGTCGGCGGTCTATCGGTGCTGGGCAGCGCGGACGAGCCGGGCAAGGTCGAGTCCTACCTGGCAGACATCGCCTCACCAGGCTCGCCCTTCATCCCGGCCGGCGATGCAGATCTCGTCGGCATCCCCATCGGGACCATCCCGCGCATCAAGCAAGCCCTTACTTCCATCGGGTACGCCGCCGACGTGATACCCATCCCCGAGGGCGACGGGGTCTGGCTGCAATTGCAGCTGCGGGAGTTCGATCGCGTCCGCCGTATCTTCGTAACCGGCAACCAGCGCTGGTACCCCTTCAGTGGCGTCCGCCAGCAAGACATCATCGGCAAGCTCAGCTTTCGCCCCGGGCAGAAGCTGCCCATGGCGGGAGCCGATCGCGACACATTCCTGTCCGCCCAGGCGGACCACGTGCGCGATTTCCTGCGGGGACTGGGCTACTGGGAGGGCGAGGTCCATTTCGATTTGCGCGACAACGGGATGATCCCGGCCCAGATCGACCTCATCATTCGTATCGATCTGGGTCCCGCCTATCCCCTCGGCCAGCTCGACGTCAAAGGCGCCACGGCCATCCCCACCGAGGACATCGTCGAGGCCTTTCACCACGCAGACTGGTACACGTTCGGGATAAGGGCGAAGCCGTTCCGACTGACCACGTTGCGTGAAGACGAGGCCGCCCTCGCCGCCAGGTACCGTCGGGCCGGCTTCCCGGGCGTCCGCATTCGAGACGATTTCGACCCTCAGAGGAGCCTCGACCGACAGAACAAGAAAGTCCGTCTCAACCTGGAAATCAAGGAACGGAAGCACATCGAGGTCGCCTTCGAAGGCAACCGTTCGCGAGGCGCGGGCTCTCTGCGGAGCGTCTTGACCCTGGCCACGCGTGGCGCTTACGACGACGTGGAAGCTGCTGCCAGCGCAACCGCGATCGAGCGTTTCTATCACGAACACGGCCACATGCTGGTCAGGGTGAGCTGGCGGCGGGAGCGCATCTCGCAAGACTCGGAGCGCTTGGTGTTCGTAATCGACGAAGGCCCCGAGCTCAAGGTCCGGGGCATCTCCTTCGTCGGCAATCGCGCCGCCCCCACCGATGAGCTCGCAGAGCACATTCGAACCAAGACGTACCCGGCGCTGGGCTTTCTCGGGCTTGGGGAAGGCGGGTACGCCAGCTTGCGCCAGCTCGAGCTCGACGTACAGAGCCTAGTCGACCACTACACCGCCATCGGCCACCCCGACACCAAGGTACGCGCGGAAATCGCGCCCAGCCCCGGACAGTGGCAAGCGCTGTCGCCGGCACCCGAGTCGGACGATCCGTTGTGGCGCAGGGCAAAGAGCCTCTACGTCCAATTCGCCATCGAAGAGTCGCCTTTGGTTGTGGTGGGCCGGATGCGCTTCGAGTGCACGCAACCCGGCGAGACTCTGCCCCACGAGGATGCCTTCTACATGGCGTCCCTGCGCACTGCGGTCGGAAGCCCCTACCAGCCAGGCTTCATTCGTCGTGACGAGACCAGGATCACGCGCGCCTTGGGCGACGAGGGCTATCGGTACGCACAGGTCGAAGCCCGCACGGTCCGCGACGGCGACACGGTGGACATCACCTGGCAGATCAAGATGGGCCCCCAGGTGAAGGTGGGCCCCGTGTTCATCCGCGGCAACTTCCTGACCACCGACCAGACCATCATGACTTGGGCCGAGCTGCGCCCTGGGGACGTTCTCACCACGCGCAAGCTCGAACGCGCGCAGCGCAACCTCGCGTTGATCCAGCTCTTCAACAATCCGAGCCCGCTCAGCTTTCCTACCGCCAGCCCCGACGACCCGGAGGTGCCCATGCTGGTCGAGGTGGAGGAACGCCACGACCACTATGGTGTGTTCCGCGTCGGATTCGGCGGTTCCACCGACCAAGCCGCACCGGGATCGTCGTGGCCCGGTCTGTACGGGGCCGCGGGCTACGAGCACCGAAATCTCCTCGGACACGGCTGGACGGGCAACGTCGAGGGACGCTACGGCCAGACCCTCACCAGCGTCATCGGCAACTTCCTGAACCCGCGTCTCTTCGGTTCGCTGTTCCGCCTGGGTATCGACGCCAGCTATCTGCAGCAGGCGACGCTTCGCCTGGGCGATGTCCATTCGTACACCGGCTCGGTCGGCATCTCGCGCGAGCTCTACGCCGGCGTCGACGCCAACGTCAGCTACAACCTGCGCAACACCTCACGCACCGAGCTCCTCGATCGCAGCGCGATGGCGTCGCCGTTCCTCGACCAGACCATGGTGCGCATCGGGACGCTGGTCAGCAGCCTGAGCACCTCGATCGAGTGGCACCGACTCGACCACGTCCTGGTCCCCACCAGGGGGTTCAAGGTCGTGGCAGGCTTGGAAGTGGCACTGCCCGCGCTGTCGTTCGACCAAAGCCACGAGAAGTTCGTGAAGTTCTACGCTCGCGGGTTGTCGGTGGTGCCGCTGCTGCGCTGGCTGAGCCTCCGCTACAGTATTCGCTACGACCAGGGGGTTCCGCTCGGCGGCTCTGCCGTTCTGCCCAAAGTGGAGCGCTACTACGCCGGCGGCGATACGACGATTCGAGGGTACCAGCTCGACTGGGCCCTCACCGAGACCGTCCGCACCCCGGCGACCGACGGGATGAGCTACGTGCAGTACCGCCCTGTGGGCGGCAACCTACGCATCCTGCAGAACATCGACCTGCAGTTCCCGATCTCGGCTCCCCTCTACGGCTCCATCTTCTTCGACAGCGGGATGCTTGGCTACTACCCGGGGAACATCCGCGCCACCGACTTCCGCCACGGCATCGGGTTCTCGCCCCTCATCATCAAGCTCCCGGTGGGCGACATCAGCCTGTCCTTTGCCATTCCGCTCAACCGTCACCCGGGCGACGATACCTGGCGCACGCACTTCAACGTCGGCTTGATGTTCTGACCGTCGCGGGCCCCGGGCCCAGACACGCGCCAGTCTACTTCTGGGCGACGTAGGCGATCACGTTGTGCTTCTTCTCGAAGCTCGCCTTGCCGGCAACGGCGTCCTTCGAGCTGGCGAAGTCCCCCACGCGCACGCGGTACCATGTGCCCTTGCCGGGAATATCGGAGACCACCAGGTAGGGCCGCTCGCCCTCGAACTTCTGTGCGAAGGCCTCTGCCTCGCTCTTGTCCTGGAATGAGCTGAGCTGCAAGGCGAAGCGCCCCTTGCCCTTGCTATCACCAGCCGCGATCGTCGGAATGCCGGCCGGTTTCGCCGCGGGTGCGGGCTTGGGCTCCTTGACCTCGGCGACCTTGGCCGGCTTGGCGGCAGGCTTCGGCTCGGCGACCGACTCGGAGGCAGTCTTCACCTCGGCCTTGGGCTCGGGCTTGGCCAAGAGCGCCTTCTCCTCCGCCGCTACCTTCGCGACAGGCTTGGCAGCAGGAGCCGGCTTGGGCGTTTCGAGCACCGCGACTGACTTGACCGACTCGGGCTTCTCCGGCGCAACTGGGGCAGGCATCGCTGCCGGCAGCAGGTTCTTCTTGCCATGCTTGTCCGCCCCAGCGACCTTGCCGTTGCCGAACAGCGCCTGTGGGAACGTGACACCGGTCTGGGTGGCCCGCGGCGTGGTCGCCACCTTGTCCAGCAGCGCAAGCGGGTCTTCGATCTCGGGCGACACCGCACGGCCGCGCGACTCCAGGCGTTTGCCGACGATCACGCCGAGCACGAAGAGCATGCACGCCACCAAGGCGCTGCCGAAGAACAGGAAGAAGACCTGGCGATTGTCGAGGCGCACCTCGATCTTGTCACGCCAGCGCTCGATGTCGCGAAGGCCTCGGTCTTCCATCGCAGTTCCTGAAGTGTATCCCATGGCTTGGTCCTCGGCGAAAACGGGGGATCGGTTGAATCAGGCTACCTTCGCTTCATCGATCGGAAGCGCGGGGCAGGAACCCGTTGCCCTTGGCGCCGTCAGCGCCAGGTGAAGAGGCTCTACCTCCATCGTGCGGGCAGTGTCGTTCATATGCCTACAATGTAGGTTGAACCCCTACCACCTGTCAAATTTGCTGCTGGACCACGAGGGCGGTGCTACTGCAGCTGGAACGGAGTGCTTCCAGACGTCGCCGTGTCGAAGGTCGGAATCTCGCTGCCTCCAGCACGGGGATTGATCCGCAGCACCTGACCACGGCTCGAAGGGGTCAGCGCCGTCCGGCCCTGGTCGATCACGTAGATGTACGGATAGGTGATGCGCAAGTCGCGATCCCTACGGACAGGGCTCTCCGGCGTCATGGTCGGACCGGTGAGGATGCGGATCGGCATGGTCAGCAGAATCTCGTAGCTGGTTATCGAGACAGTCAGTGGCTGGTAGCCGTCCTGGAACTCGAAGTGAATCGACAGCAAGTCGCCCGCGTAGTCGTCCAGGTTGGTCAGCACGAAACGGAGCTGTGGGTTCTCGAAGAACGCGAGAACGGTCGGGTGCGGGGTGCCCGGCTCGGTATAGAGACAGGGGTTATGGCCCGGCGGAAGAGAGAACGCCGAGAGGTCCTTGGCTTCCTTGTTCGGCTGGAAGAACGACTCCGGGCACCGGGGCGCGGACAAAGGAATCCGATTGACGATCTGTGGGTGGCCCGTGTCGACAATCTCGCAGCTTCGGCCGTCCTTCGATGCCCGCCTGTCGCGCACGCGGGGCATGGACGATGCGGTGACCACATAGCTGTTCCCCGCGCGCACGGTGTATCTGGTCATCGGCTGCGGGAAACAGCCCGCATCGAGCGGCGGCGCTTGAACGCACAACTTGCCCGCGGAAGAGGAAACCCCTGGAACCGATTCGCAGACGTTGCCAGGGCGACAGTCGCTGTCCTGAACGCATCGCTCAACGCAACGTCGCTCTTGTGGGCGAGTCTCCACACACTCGAATGCCTTCGTGGCCCCCCCATCGGGAGAGTCGCCGGTGAGGAGACCGTGCTCGACGTCGGGACGACAGTCGTCGTTGGTCTGGCAGGGATTGAGCGTGGTCTTGGGAACCTCGTCGAGCTTCAGGTTGAGCGCGAGGCCGGTCGGACCAACCGAGGCGATCTCGTAGCGCAGCCGGCTGCCCATGAACCGGGCGCACCGTCGGGCAAGCTCGTCTTTCGCTGCGTTGTCCTTGGGCAGGCAAAGGCCGCGTGCCCCAGATACCATCACCTGACAACTGACCAGGTTGTCGGGCTGGCAGTCGGCGTCCGTCGAGCACCCAGCGAACATGAGCACGTCGCCCGGTCGTACGCCGCTGCTGCAGAAGTCGGCACCCGAGTCGGTCAGCATGCCAGCGGAGGACACGCCGGTGCCCGCGCTGCTCACCAAGCCACTCTCGCGAGAGGCCTGCGGCAAAGCCGCCTCCCACGTCACGTCCCACGACCTCGAGATCATCCCGGTCGGATCCGGAAAGCCGAACCAGCCTTCCGCTGCGTTGTTGCCCGTGGACGACTTGATCATCGGTCCGGCCGCGGGGCCGAAGCTGGGCGTACTGGCAAAGGCCTGGTCCGAAACGATGACCGCCCTTTGCGGTGCGATGGAGAGCAACAGCGGGGGCCACGACTTGGCGCCGACTTGCCTTGCTTCGCGGAAGGAATGCGTCGCCGTGTCGACGGCGTACACTTGACCGTTCGACGCCAGCAGGAATCCAAACGAGCCGGTCAGGGCGTTGAAGTTCGTGTCGGTGTCGGTCGCGACTAGGTTGGCGAAGGCGATGTCCCTCGGCACCGGAGGCGCCTGGTCGGCGTAGCTGAACCTGGGCACGGCCAGTCCCGGCCCGCGCGCGAGGGCTCGCCTGCGCGCGCTTCCGACCGGAACGCAGGGTCGCCCGGCGGTCTCGATAGGAAGGACGTTCACATCGCACTCGACAGGGGTCGGGCCGGTGAGCTCGACGACACGGATCGAGTCGTCATTGGCGATGGCGTAGATGAACTTGTGATTGTCGTCGAGAAATCTGCCCTGCACGACGGTGGCGTCGGCGAGCGTCGTGGTCGCGTAGGGATCGACACCCAGGCGAAGCCGCGTGACCCCTGCCGGTTCCTCGACGAGCTCGAAGCGCGAGGGGTTGCCGAGCTGCCCGCCGACGACGTCGAACGAGACAATCGCCGTGTCATGCAGACCTGCGACGTGGATGCGCGCACCACCAGGCTCGACCGCCAAGGCCTGCAACCGGAGACGGCCGTCGTTCGCCGACGGCCCGCCGTCGATCGAACCGCCGCCATCAATCGCGCCGCCATCGGGCGACTGGCCTTCGACGCTCGGGGTCTCGCCCTCGCCTTGCCCAGAATTCGCGACGGCGCAGTCCACGGGACAGACCGGCTCGTCGCCCGCGGCCTCCAGCCGGCCCGCGCGGACGTGGTACGCGCTCCGGATGGTGGCGGTGCTGGTCTCGAACGACAGGTCCAGCACCGCGACCATGTCGCAACCGGGGAAGGTGGCGACCGCCCTGGGAGGCCTTTCGCCGCAGGTCTCTCCCCCACCCTCGGAGGGAAGGAACGCAATTTCGCCAGCGGCGGTGTACAGCCTTCTGTGCGTGGTCCCGGTCTGAACTGCGATGCGGTGGGCGCCCTCGCCGGCCCCGGTGATGGGCACGAGGGTGTCGCGATCGAACGTCTCGGCGAGCAGCACGAGACGAGAAGGATCCATCATCGTGAAGTCGCAAGACGTCCGATTGGCGGTAGCCACCCAGCAGCCGTCCTGCGTGGCCGAGATGGACTCGGGGGCACCGCCGATGGGCAGCAAGCCGTAGCCCGCTGACGCAGGGCCGAGGTCGAGGAGGCGGCCCGTCTCCATGTCGGCGATCGCGAGCTCGCCACGGGTCGCGTTGGGAACGAACGCGAAGGTGCCGCGAACCCGTCGGCCATTCGCGGAGGTCGGCCGATCCTGGTCCGGCTCTCCGCGAGCATGGCAATCGGTCATGGGACGGCCGCTCAGCTTCGAGGCGCCGTCGCGCGGATCCGAGACGACGCCCAGGCAGACAAAGGTCATGTCCGCGGGTCGGTCCATGTTCTTGGTGGGGATGACTGCGGGCGCTGCGGAACACCCAACCACCCAGGTCGCACAGACGAGAGCAAGAGCGAGCCTTTTCATTCGCCGTATCCGTGTGGAAGTCCGATGCGCAGGATGGTGCGGTTCTCGGTCGGGCTGCCGGGTCTGAAGTCGATGACGGAAAGATGGCTGTTCACGAAGCTGGCCACGTAGGCGATGCCATTGCCGGTCGGGGAGAAAGTGAGCCCGATGGGGCTGGCGCCGACGTCGACGATGCCGGTCGTCACCAGCGCCACGGGATCGATGACGTACACCCAGCCATCGTCGTAGCACGTGACGAACAGCCGCTCACCTCGGCCGACGTCCTTCATCTGCATGGTGCTGGGCCCGTTACACACCTGTAGCACGGTAATCGGATGGTTCGCCGGTGTCCCGTCGGGGAGAGGCCGGCGATCGAGGACCGCGATGGCCGCCGGGTTCGACACCGAGTCGCTGCTATTGCGGTGCAGGACGAAAGCGCGCTCGCCATCCGAAGAGAAGACGATGCTCCGAACATCCGAGCCGTTGGGGAGGAAGGCCGGCGAGAAGAAGTTCTCGCCCGGCACCAGCGTCAAGTCGCGCGCCGCGGAAGGATCGCAGTCGCCCTCCGTTGGGGCAGTCCGAAAGACCATCCCACTGATGGCCGCCGAGTATCGAGACGTCGCGAACACGACGTTGCGCACCTGATTGTTGGTAGCCGCTCCGGAGCTCTCCCAGGGGGCCGACAGTCCCGCCACGGCTTGAGACAGGCTCTCTGGCAGGAAGGTCTTTCGACTCAATCCTGCGAATCGGACGCGATAGGCGTCGTCGGTCTCGAGCTCAGGATGGCAGACATCCAGGGTCGACAACCCTCCACCCAGGACTTGCGCGTTGGCGCTGACGGTGAGATGTCCCACGACCAGGGTCTGACTGGCTTCGTCGAACCAGAGCGAGTGCGGCTCCTCGGGCAGGACCAACTCGCCCGCGGTCGCACCGCCTGGACGGCGCACCCGCCAGTTGTCATCGCAGAAGGCATTGTTCGGCTGAACGGACGAGCCCCCGTCGTGCGGGCCCGTACAACGCATGGCCACCTTCTTGCCGTCCCCTTCGTCCCGGAACGTCACGTCGGCGTACGTGATCGATGGCTCTGCCCTGACCGCAACGAACAATCGCCGGACATCTTCGCCGTTGCGCCGAAAGCTCTGAATCGCGATTGGCCCGCCGAAGCTGCCAGTCTCGATGGTGGCGTCGGACGCGATGAACTGCGGCTCGTTGCAGTTGACGACACTGCTGTCCGTCATGTCGACGCAGCAAAACGAGTCCGGCACGCCTTCGGTTCTAGAAAACCGTGTCTTGAAACAGCGCTGCGTCGTGGGCAACGCACGGATCGCGCTCACATCGTCGGGGCCGAGTGCTGGAAGTGCCACCACGGTTCCCGCGTTGAAGCGGAGATCGGAATTCGAGTTGACCACGTAGAGGAATTCGCCCGACGGATCAATCGCCATTCCGGCCGGGAGGAAGATCCGGTTGGTGGGGGGTGCGCTTCCGCTCTCGCCGAAGCCGCACCCGCCACCAACCGCCACCACCAGAATCCCGCAGGCCAGTCGGGCGAGCGACCGCGGCTGTCTTCTCAATCGAGACACCGTGTTCGTCGCCCGCTTCCGCCAGCTCCGGGTTTCCTGTGGTGAACGGTCAGTCACTACTTCTTCAGAACGGCCTGGGCCGCGGCCAATCGAGCGATTGGCAGGCGGTACGGCGAGCAGGAGACGTAGTTGAGGCCGATCGAGTCGCAGAACTCGACCGAGGACGGGTCACCGCCGTGCTCGCCGCAGATGCCGCACTTGAGATCCTTGCGGACCTTGCGGGCGACCGTCACGGCGTGGTTCATGAGGAAGCCGACGCCCTCACGATCGATCGACACGAACGGATCCACCTTGTAGATCTCCTTGTCGAGGTAGGCCGCGAGCACTTTGGGCACATCGTCGCGCGACAGACCAAAGGTGGTCTGGGTCAGGTCGTTGGTACCGAACGAGAAGAACTCGGCGGTCTCGGCGACCTTGTCGGCGGTGATGGCGGCGCGTGGGATCTCGATCATGGTGCCGACCATGTATTTCAGCTTCGACTTGCTCTCGGCGATCACCTTCTCGGCCGTTGCGCGGACGATGGCGACCTGCAGATCGAGCTCCTTCTTGGTTCCGATGAGCGGAATCATGATCTCGGGCTCGGTCTTGATGCCTTCCTTGTTCACGATGACCGCGGCCTCGAGGATGGCGCGAGCCTGCATCTCGGTGATCTCCGGGTAGGTCACGCCGAGACGGCAACCGCGGTGCCCCAACATCGGGTTCGACTCGTGCAAGTCGGCGATGCGCTGCTTGATCGCCTCGATGCTCCTGCCGGTCATCTGCGCCAGCTCATTCATGCCCGCCTCGTCGTGCGGGAGGAACTCGTGGAGCGGGGGATCCAACGTCCGGATGGTCACTGGGCGACCGCCCATCGCGCGGAAGATTCCGGCGAAGTCCTCACGCTGAAGCGGAAGCAACTTGGCCAGGGCCTCGCGGCGAGCTTGCTCGTTGTCTGCGACGATCATCTCGCGCATCGGGCCGATCTTGCCCTCGCCGAAGAACATGTGCT
>CAZYFU010000045.1:0-42961 GCA_964647025.1 uncultured Myxococcales bacterium
GATACAGTGCTGTCTTCTCCGGCTGCCGCCTGACGTAGGTCGGGCCGGTGGGCTGGACTTGGACGCGGGCCGCTGCCTCCACATCCAGGCCTTGTCGGCAAACCGTCGCCGGTTGTTGCCGTGCGCCGCCGGAACCCTGCTTCGGCGGTCACAACGGTTGGGTAACAGATCTGCCCTGGGCGTTCGCCGGAGGCGGGGCCGGCGGCGCCGCCGGCATTCGCTGCTCCTCGGTTACAGACGTCGAGTCTGCACCCTCATTGCGCCTTGCCCGAGCATGCCCGTTCGTCATCAGGCGGGCGAGCGGCTTGGCGAGCGGCTTGCGCGCTTGCCGCGACTAGCGGCGCTTCTTCGACGGACGCGGCTTGGCAAGCTCCGGGCGTGGCTTGGCATCGGGACTTTGGGAGCGCGCCTCCTCCATCGCGGCACTCTCCGCGAAATCCCGCGTGAACGCCGCAAGGAGCGCCGTCAGGGCCACTGCCTCCCGCTTGGTGGCAGGGTCCTGGCGGGCCGTCTCCAGCTCGCGCCCGGTCTCTTCCTGGTGCGTCGTCAGCAGGGCCACACGCTGGCTCGGTTCGACGTTGCTCAAGGAAAAGAGCAGCTCGCGCGTCTTGGCGACAGCTTGCTCTAGCGACATCTGTCCCGGGCTGGGCCCCATCGACGACAGACTCGTCGCCGGCTTAGGCAAGGATGGCTCGAAGCGCGCGCCCGTCTTCGCGGCCTTCCCCGCGCCGTGCAGCAAGGGTGACATCAGCATTGATGGGAAGACGGCGGCGACACTGTAAGAAGAGGCCAACAAGGATTGCCAGAAACAGTCTCCGGAAGACCAGGTACCATACTGGCTGTACCGGGTGGTGCGGGCCACGCTGATTTCGCCGACGGCGGCGTTGTGCATCGACCAGGCACCCATCCCAGCTGCAACCAACGACATGGGCGTGTTTGCCAGTTTCTTCGCCGCTGTGGAGAAGACCTACCGCAGGGCCAACCTGTACGAATTGGTCAGCACCGACGCCGGATTCACATCGGAAGCCAACGCCCAGTTGGTCGACGACGCGGGCAAGGCATACATGATGGCCATCAAGAGCAACCAGCCGGAGCTGCACAAGGAAGCGCAGCGGTTGCTGTGGGATAAGGCCAAGCGCAGCTTGCCCGAGGCGGAAACCGCCTGGGAATCGGATTCATCGCGCGGGTGGATCAAGCGCCAGATGTGGCGTACCAGCGAGATGGCCGGGTGGGGCAACTGGTCGCACCTGCGCCAGGTGTGGCTTGTGCGGGTCCTGGTCCGCGCCAACCGAAAGTCGCCTGAGAAGGTGCTTGAGGAGCGCTTCTACGCAAGCAACCTGCCGACGGGACGCCTGTGTGGAGACGCCATCCTGGACATCGTCCGGGCTCACTGGCGCATCGAAAACAACTGCTTCGGGCGTCTGGACATCGAGTGGCAGGAAGACCATGGGCGCTGGGTCCATCGTGGCAACGGTCTTCCCGTCGTGTCGCTTCTGCGCATCGTCGCCTACAACCTGCTGGAGATGCTGCACGCCGTACACCTACGCTCCGAGGCGGCACGGACCACGGCGTGGCAGCAGCTACGCGATTGGGTACGCGACGCCCTGATTTGGCCCGAGGGATGGATGCCCGTCCTCCCCGAGGGATGTGCCACCGCACCCTGACATCGCCCGCCACCCGTTCTTGTCGCCCAACTCAGGTCTTCGCATTCATCCCGGTGGGGGAAAGGGGGTGTTGCGCCCGCCTGACGCATCCCTGGCGCTCGGAAGTTCGCGGCGACTTGCCGCCTCGAACTTTCGAGCACCCCTGCACAGAGATCCGCAGCTCTTGACAATGGCCAGTGCTCATGACTAATCACAGTACTATCGAAATGAAGAACCTTGTCGGATCCGAACCGGGTGGTGTTGATCGAAGTAGCACCACGCACGGCGTGTCACACTTGCTCGCAGCCGGCCTTGGCGCGGTCGTGCCAGGCACCCTCTTCTTTGCTCTCGGACTCGCGGCCAAGTATGACACATCCTTGAACGGCGCTGCTCGGTCGGCTGCTTCATGGATGCGCATAGTCGGAGGTTTCGTACTGCTTACGGCCGTGGTTTGCGTGTTTGCTCACTATGTTCGCCGAGGATTTCGGCACATACGCTTGCTCGAAATCGTGCTGACCGCCGGGTTTCTAGTGCCACCCGCGATCGGTGCGAACCATGTGGTGCGTGCGGCTGCGAAAGCGCGCCTGTCAAGGGCGGAAGCCGGTATCGGACTCCTGCGAACCGGCATCCTCCACTGGCAAAAATCGACGAAGAATGGGGCTTGCCCTCAGGGCCATGAGTTCGTCGACGGAGATATCATCAGACGCGAGGAGCTCATCGATCCATGGGGCAGCAATTACCAAGTGAAGTGCTCCAAGGACGAGGTATCAGTGGTCTCTCTGGGGCCGGACCGAGTGTTGGGCACTTCTGACGACATCGAATTCAAGAACTGAACGCGAAAGCAACACATCGAAGACCCCAGTAATCCCCCGCCCGAAGTTTGGTGCCTAGGTCTTGCCCCGAACGTCTTGTCCCGAGGTTCGGGGCCTGAGTCTTGCTGAAGGCTCCACGCTGAAGCCGCCGGAAAGATGGGTGACAAAGTGAGGCCGACCGTATAGACCCGTGGCGTCTGGTGCCAATACTCGATCGCAGCCGCTCACGCCGCGTCCCGGTGGTAGAAGTTCAGAAGTCCGCCTAGCCTCTCGCGGCGAGAGACAGCCCCCTCCCCCGCCGCAACGTGGAGATTGCCATCAATCAGGGCATTCCCCAGCCCCTGATGGTTCCTCTCGTGATGATAGTGCGCCACGTATTCGGCGACTGCTCGTCGTAGATGGGCTTCGCCCAACGGTACCATCCGGTCAAGACACTCGCTCTTGATCGACAGGACGAAACGCTCCGCGAAAGCGTTTAGATTCGGACTCCTCGCCGGCAACCTCACCGCCTTCACCCCACCCTGCTCCAGGATTCGGCGGAATGCTCCGTGTAGAGAGGATCGCGATCGATCAAGACGTACCGCTTACCGACCAGGAAGCCGTCAACGGCATCGACCGACGCGACCTCAACCTCGGTGCGGCCCTACGCAACCTCGGTGCGGGTTCCTCTCAACCTCGGTGCGGCCCTACGGTGCGGGGGAATCGCTCGTCAACAATGCGACCGGCAGGTTCGCGAGGACGTCGCCGACGGCGAGCACGGGCCGGCCACCGATGGAGAGCGTGGCGACGGTTCCGCCGGTGAGAACGTCTCGGTAGACTCCGGAGACGTTGGCGGCGGGCAGGCACACCCGCGTGTCGCGCCAGACCTCGGCGCCGAGAGGGAACCGCTGGGCCGAGCCGCCGAGCCCGTGGCAAAGTCGCGGCACCACCGCCACGATTTGGGCCTCCCCGAGCTGACGGGCGAGCGCCACCACGTGTTTGGCCGCGGGTCCCTCGACCTCCAGCGCGAGGTAGTCGCCTTCCAGAAAGAGACCCGCTTGACGGAGCCGCAGTCGCAGGCCGGCCGCGGTCAGGAAGTGCTTGATGGTCCCGTCCTTCCAAGCGTCAAGCCAGCGCGTGGCTAGCTCGCGGCGCTGGGCGGTCGGCGTCGCTTCGTCGAGCGCGGGCTCGATCGTCGCAAGCGTCGCCGCTAGCGCTGCGAAGTCCACGGGCCGGCGGTTGTCGGGGTCCGCGAGGCTCAGGTTCCAGGTCTCCGAGCCCTGGTAGACATCCGGGACGCCGGGCGCGACCAGCTTGAGCACGAGCTGGGCCAGCGAATTGAGCATGCCGCAGAAGGCTAGGGTTTGGCTGAGCGGGGCCAGCTGCGCGAGGAACCGCTTGCCGGACACGGGATGGAGGACAGCCTCGATGAAGCGCTCGGTCGCCTTCTCGTAGGGCTCGTTGACGTTGATCCAGCTCGTGTGCAGCTTGGCCTCGCGCAGGGCCTTGCGCATGTAGGCTTGCATCCTCGCGACGAAGGATGGTGGCGGCTCGCCGCCCAGGTGCTCCATCGGCCAGGCGCCGAGCAGGGCCTGATAGAAGAGGTATTCGTCGCCAGCGTCGGGCGCGGCCTCCCCGGACACACGGGTGCAGGCGCTGGCGTTGAGCTCGTGCCATTCCTCCACGGCGCGCGCCCATTCGGACGGTATCTCGGAGAGCACGTCAAGGCGGCAACGTGCGTCCTCGCCGCGTTTGGTGTCGTGGGTCGAGGTGGCCAGCATGGTAAACGGCCAGCGCCGGGCGCGATGCACGTTGGCGTCGTGGAAGGACCGCACCGAGGTGCCGAAGCGTTGTGGGTCGCCCCCCACCTCGTTGAGCGAGACGAGCACGTTGTAGCGGTAGAAGGTGGTGTCCTCGAGCCCCTTGGCCTGCAGCGGCCCGGTGTACTGCTGGAGCTTGAGCGCAACCGCGCGCCGCGCGGCGGGCACGGGGCTGTTGCCCTGTGGGCGGGACAGCAGGATGGAGCGGATGAATTCGAAGACCGAGCTCTCGGTTGCAGGATTGCGGCGCTGCGCCTCGCTGATCGCCGCCTCGATGACCTCGGCGTCCTTGCCGGTCGCGCCCTCCTCGCCAAGGTAGGTGCGGTAGACGGGGAAACAGGCCACCACGTCGCGCAAAGCGTCCTGCAAGCTGATCAGGGTGAAGTCGCGGGAATGCCGATCCTGTTCGGAGAGATGGTTCAAGGCGTTGGCGAGCACGGTGAGCTCGCTGGCCAGGGAGCTGGCTGCGATCAGTCTCTTCGAGCGGAAGATGACCTCGGGCAGCGCCCGGGTGCGACCAGTGAAGCGCAGGTGCAAGCCCTTGAGCGGCAGCGCCGCACGCCCGTCGACAAACAGCCCGTTGACTTCGTTGAGGAAGTCGTAGCCGGTGGTGCCGTCGAGCCGGAAGTCCTCGCGCAGGGTCTCGCCACCCGAGAGGATCTTCTCGGCGAGGACGTAGAGCGAGCTGCCGCAGGCCGCGCGCAGCGCCTCGTCGAGGCGGGCCAGGTAGCCGCGCGGATCGTAGAGCCCGTCGAGGTGATCGAGCCTGAGCCCGGTCACCTGGCCTTGCGCGACGAGCGGTAGGAGACCACTGTGGACCTCGGCAAAGACGTTCTCGTCCTCGACGCGCACCCCGACCAGCTCGTTGATGTCGAAGAAGCGGCGGTAGTTGATCTCGTGCAAGGCTGTGCGCCAGTAGGCGAGCCGATAGGCCTGCTCCTCGAGCAGGGCGTGCAGATGGTCGAAGCTCGCGGGCTCGCCGGGGTGGCCGTTCAGCTCGCGCAGGCTGCGCTCGACGTAGGCGGCGATGGTCGGCGACTCGCGGACCAGCCGATCCAAACGCTCGCGCGCCACCTCCTTCTCGCGCTGACGCTCCTCGATACGAGCGGGATCGGTCTCGGTGTAGGCCGGCAGGTTGTGCAGCGCGGTCGTGATGCTCAGGAACTCACGTACAGGGGGGCTAGCCGCGCCCAGCGACGCCCTCAAGCCGTCGAGGTGCCGGTGCAGGGCCGACACCATACGGCGTGGGTTCAGAGGGAATCGCCGCTCGAAGTAGGCGAGCGAGAAGGCCCCGCGATCGAGCTCGACGCGCAGCTCGCCCCGATCGAGCACGCTGCCGTACTGGTCGCCCAGCACGGGCAGCAGGACCTTGTTGCGCAGCTCGGGCTTGAGCGGCTGCCAGTCGATATCGAAGAAGCGCGCGTAGGGCGAGGACGGGCCGTTCTCCAGAACGTCGCGCCACCAGGGGTTGGCCATGGGATCGGTGCCCATGTGATTGGGCACGAAATCGAGCAGCAACCCCATGCCCAAGCTGCGCAGGGTCTCGGCCAGAGCGGCGAAGCCGGGCTCGCCGCCCAACTCGGGGTTGAGGTGGCGGTGATCGCAGATGTCGTAGCCGTGCTGGCTGCCAGGCGCCGCCGTGAACGAGGGCGACACGTAGAGATCGCTGACGCCGAGCCGCTGCAGGTACGAGGCGATCTCCGCGGTCTGGGCGAAGGTGCGCTGGGCGTTGAGCTGCAGGCGGTAGGTCGAGACGGGCACGCGCAGGAGGCTGGCGCGGCGGCGCCGGGATGTCGGGCTCATGGCTGCTCCTTGTGGTTCAAGCGGCGCAGCACCAGCGCGCCGGGGCGAGAGAAGACGACCGCGTTGGTGTCGCCGGCGCGTACCAGTCGGGGACGGCGAGCGTCGGCGGTGAAGCGGGGTTCCTCGGTGTCGAGCACGACCGCGACCTCGCCGGGCGCGGTCGGCAGCACGACATCGGCGGGGCCTGCGAGCGCGATGACGATCTGCCACTGTCCCGAGGTCAGGAGCACGGCAGCGGGCTCGTGGGCATGGGGGCTCAGCTCGGCCAGGCCGGTGGGGCCAATTCGCCGTCGCAGCTCGAGCAGTGCGCGGTAGAGAACGAGCACCTGGCAGTGCGGCGGTCGTGCCAGCTCTTCCCAGCACAGCCGGCTGCGCGCAAAGGTCTGCTCGCTTTGGGGATCGGGAATGCGCTCGCGCGCATCGGGCGAGGAGAAGGCGGCGAAGCCTTTGAACTCCTCCCGCCGCCCACGCGTCACCAGCTTGCCCAGCTCGGGATGGTGGTCGGTGAAGTACAGAAACGGGGTGCTCGCCGCCCATTCCTGACCCATGAACAGCAAGGGTGTCGCGGGTGTCAGCAGCAGCAACGCAGTGGCCGCTCGGTAGACCGCCGGCTCGATCTGGTGGTGCAGGCGCTCGCCCAGAGCGCGGTTGCCGATCTGATCGTGGTTCTGGATGCAGAACACGAAACGATGGCGAGGTATTCCGGTCGTGTCGCTTCCCCGGGGATGCCCGGTTCGCGCCACCATCCGGCCGCGGTAGTGGAAGCCGTGGGTGACGGTGTCGACGATGTCGGCGGTACTGCCCGAGAAGTCCGCGAAGTAGCCGTCGTGGTCGCCGGCCAAACGGCGTCGCATCTGGTGGTGGAAGTCGTCGGCCCAGACCGCGTCCAGGGCCATACCGCCCTGCTCAGCCCGGCGGACCAAGCCGGCGAGGTTGCGCTCGTCCTCGGCGACGAGCAGCCGTCGCGGGCCAGGCAGCGCGAGCACCCGCTCGGCCAGCTCGGCCAGGAAGTGGCGCGGGCTTTCGTCGACCAGCGCGTGGGTCGCGTCGAGGCGAAGACCGTCGAAATGGTACTCGGCGAGCCAGCGCAGGGCATTCTCGATGAGGAAGGCGCGCACCAGCGCGCTACCAGGCCCGTCCAGGTTGATCGCCTGGCCCCAGGGGGTCTGGTGGCGGTCGCTGAAGAACGCGGGACTGTAGCTGTGGAGGTAGTTACCGTCGGGGCCGAGGTGGTTGTAGACCACGTCGAGCAAGACCCCAAGGCCGAGACCGTGGGCGGCGTCGACCAGGGCGCGGAGCTCGTCGGGCGTGCCATAGCAGCGGGCTGGCGCGAAGGGGGCGACCCCATCGTAGCCCCAGTTGCGCTGGCCCGGGAAGTCGGCCACCGGCATGAGCTCGAGGGCGGTCACGCCCAGCTCGCGCAGGTGGGGCAGACGCTCGCGCACACCTGCGAAAGTCCCCGCCGGCGAGAAGGTGCCTACGTGCAGCTCGTAGAGCACCAGCGTCTCGGGGTCGAGGCCGCGCCAGGCGCTGTCCGACCAGGCGAAGGCCGCAGGATCGACGACTTCGGAGGGACCGTGCACGCCTAGGGGCTGGAAGCGCGACGCCGGGTCCGGAAACGGACCCTGTCCGTCGAGCTTGAATCGGTAGCGCGCGCCCGCACCCAGCCCGGGCACGAACGCGGTGGCCAGGGCGTCGGGTTCGAGGCGCAGCGGGTGCTCGCCGCCATCCTCGATCGCGACCGTGACCCGCTCGGCGCCAGCAGCCCAGACGCGAAAACGTACGCCATCGGGCTCGACCGTGGCGCCGAGCCCGAGTGGAAGTCGCGCGCTTTCGCTCATCGCCGCCTCCGTCCGGGCTTCGGCGCGGTGGCGGAGCGCAGCACGACGACCGAGCGACCGGCCAAAGGATAGCGGTCCACCCCACGCCGGGTGCTCGGCCTGCCTCCACGCTCCGAGGTGTCGATCACCGCCTCCCAACGCTTCTCCACCGGCGGCTTGGGCAGTACGAAGCTCACGTTGACGTGGCTGGCATTGAGCAGCACCAGCAGGGTGTCGTCGACGATGCGCTCGCCCTGCTCGTCCGCTTCGACGATGGCATCGCCGCGCAACTCGACGCCCAGCGCACGCGCCGCGCGCTCGTGCCAGGCCGGCTCGTTCATCTCGAAGCCGGCCGGGTTGAGCCAGCGGACGTCCTTGACCTCTGCGCCGGCCACGGGGTGGCCCTGGAAGAAGTCGCGGCGGTGCAGCGCCGGGTGCTGCTTGCGCAGGGCGATCAGTCGGCGGACGCAGCCCAGCAGCATGCGGCCATGGTCATCGGGATTCCAATCGAGCCAGCTGATGTCGTTGTCCTGGCAGTAGGCGTTGTTGTTGCCTCGCTGGGTGCGCCCCATCTCGTCCCCGGCGCAGAGCATGGGCACGCCTTGCGACAGGAAGAGCGTAGCGAGCAGGTTGCGCTTCTGGCGCTGGCGAAGATCCCGCACGGCCGGGTCGAGGGTGGGGCCCTCGACGCCGCAGTTCCAGCTGTTGTTGTGGTCTTCTCCGTCGCGGTTGTCCTCGAGGTTGGCCTCGTTGTGCTTGCCGTTGTAGCTCACCAGATCGTGCAAGGTGAAGCCGTCGTGGCAGGTGACGAAGTTGACGCTGGCGTAGGGCCGGCGGCCGGAGGTGGCGTAGAGATCGCTCGATCCGCCGAGGCGCGTGGCCAGCTCGGGCAGAAGCCCGCCGTCCCCCTTCCAGAAGCGCCGGACGCAGTCGCGGTACTTGCCGTTCCACTCGGCCCACAGCACCGGGAAGTTGCCGACCTGGTAGCCACCCTGTCCCAGGTCCCACGGCTCGGCGATCAGCTTGACCTGCGAGAGCACTGGATCCTGGTGGATGATGTCGAAGAAGGCCCCCAGTTTGTCCACGTCGTGCAGCTCGCGCGCCAGGGCGCTGGCGAGATCGAAGCGGAACCCGTCGACGTGCATGTCCAGTACCCAGTAGCGCAGGCTGTCCATGATGAGCTGGAGCACCCGCGGCGACAGCATGTTGAGCGTATTGCCACAACCGGTGAAGTCCATGTAGTAGCGGCCGCCACCGGTGAGGCGGTAGTAGGTGGAGTTGTCTATCCCGCGCAGCGAGAGCGTCGGGCCCAAGTGGTTGCCCTCGGTGGTGTGGTTGTAGACCACGTCGAGGATAACCTCGATTCCGGCGGCGTGCAGGGCCCTCACCATGTGCTTGAACTCGCGCAGCGCCTTGAGCGGCGAGGGCGAGACGCTGTAGCGGACGTCGGGCGACAGGAACGACAGGGTGCTATAGCCCCAGTAGTTGGCGAGGCCGCGCTCGACCAGGTAGCGATCGTCGGTGTGGTGGTGTACCGGCATCAGCTCGACCGCGGTCACGCCGAGGTCGCAGAGGTGACGCAGGATGGGCTCGCTGGCCAGTGCCGCGTATGTGCCGCGCTGGTGCTCGGGAACATCGGGGTGCAGCTTCGACAGACCGCGGACGTGCGCCTCGTAGATGATGGTCTTGTGCCAGGGGATGCGGGGCGGGCGGTCGTCGCCCCACACGAAGGCCTGGTCGACCACCGCCGCGAGGGGGGCGTAGGCGGCGCTGTCGCGCTCGTCGCACGAGAGATCGGCCTCCGGATCGCCGATGCGATAGCCGAACAGCTCGTCACCCCAGCGCGTGGTGCGTCCTATCCCCTTGGCATAGGGATCCAGCACCATCTTGGCCGGGTTGAAGCGCAGGCCCTCGGCGGGCGCATAGGGCCCGTAGACCCGGTAGCCGTAGAGCTGTCCGGGGAAGATGTCCGAGAGGTAGACGTGCCAGACTTGGTCGGTCCGTTCCACGACAGGAATCCGGCGAGATTCCGCGGTTGCATCCGGCGCGTCGAACAGGCACAGCTCCACACGCTCCGCGTGCTCAGAGAAGAGCGCGAAGTTGACGCCCAGCCCGTCCCAGGTGGCGCCGAGTGGGTAGGGGGTTCCGGGTCGCAGCTTGGCCATGTGAGGGACTCCGGTTCTTGGCGGTCGTGGCGGGAGAAGGACCAGAACCTAGCACAGTGACGACGTCAGGGCTTGCTTGCTGCCGACGGGCCCGAGCCGCCAGGCGATCTATCCGCCGAGCACAGGTCGGTACAAGCCGGGCGGCGGCTGGCCAGCGCGCAGATGCCGGTCGCGGTCGGCGATGGCGTTCGCTGTTGGGACGAGTACGGCGCCAGGATCCCTCCCCAGGCTGCCAAGTCGGTCTTTGCCTTGGACTTCCCGTCTGGCACCAGCCCTATCGCCGGGCGAAAGCTCCACATCTGTGCGATCGCTGGCTCGGATGGTGGCGTTGTGTGCCTGGGTGACTCGCGCGTCGAAGGTGTCAGGTGCTGAACACCACCGACACTGTGCAGCCTTGTGATCGAGGGCGGTTGCGCCTTGGCTTGGCGATTGCTCCGCCACCCGGACATGACGATTGTCCTCCGCGTCCTGGCCGTGGCGTTCCTGTCGCTCGCTGTCGCATGTGGCCCAGAGCCCGGCCCGCCGAACCTTCACCCAGGTACGGCGGAAATGCAAAGGATGGCAGCCACCCTGAAGCTCGACACCATCTGGCCGGCCCGTCAGCAGCTCAGGTTGACGCTTCCGCTTCCGGTGGTGAAGTCCCCCCAGGGCGAGCAGGATTGCCCCATGCTCGACGAAGCCGTCCAGTTCGCGCTTGACGGCCAGCCCCCGGTTTCCGTGCAACGTGGCTACTACGACTACACCACGCACGATTGGAGCGAGCCGACCAAGACCTGCTATGACCACGCCACGGTCATCTTCGAGGCCCCCCTCGCCGGTGGTCGCCTGCGGCTCACGGCCTCGTCGCCGGCGGGCGAGGCCAGCCTGATGGTGAACATCCCCGCCGCGTTCCAGCCGGCCATCGTCGATCCGCAGCCAAGCTATCCCCGGGCGGCCGTGGTCAAGTTGCAGATTCCGCCCGCATTTCTTGGCAGCGTCGGCCTGGACGCGCTGCCGGCTCAGGAGATGGCCGCCACCTGCACGAGTGAGTCTCCCATCTGTTTCGACGTCGAGTTCTACAAGCACGATGGTGGCGATTGCGAGGATGGCGGCTACGCCCATGCCAGCGCGGTGGGCTGCGACGGAACAACCATCTCAATCCTCGTCCCCGCCAGCGCGGACTACCAAGTCGACGACCTCTACCTGACGTACTGGCTCTGGCTGGGCCCGGAGCGCGTGCTACCGGTCGAGGCATGCGTCGGATTCGCCTCCTGTTCCGGCATCATCGGCCGTCGGGGCGTCTTCGCGCCCGTCACCATCGACGTCGGCTCGTGAGACGGTGGTGCGGACCTGGGCTACTCCATGAAGCGCTGGAAGAAGGCCCAAGCGCCGGTGGTCTCCAGCGACTTCACCTCGTGGACGCCCTCGAACTCGCACCAGACCACGGGGTAGTCGGCGTCGCAGCCCTGGTACTCCACGCAGGGTGAGGGCTCGATGGGCGCCGTGGTGGCATCGCAGTGGTTGGCCTTGAGCCAGAAGTCGCGGCTGGCTTGACCGCTGGACAGGGCGACCGTCGGATCCGAGGCGCCGTGACCGAGGAACGCCGCCACCTGGCCGGTGCAGGTCGAGCCGCCTGGGCCGCCAAATCCTGGGCCGGCGCCGGCCAAAGGCGCAATGGCGCGGAAGGCGTCGCCCATGGAACAGCCGACCGTGTTCGACATGACCCCGCCGAAGCTGAACCCGATCGAGAAGATTCGATCCGCATCCACGCAGTAGGTTTCGGCCATCCAGGCCAACACGGCCTTGGTGTAGGTGATGTCCTCGCCGTTGGTGTTGCGCCAGGCGTAGTCAGTGCCGCTGTCACTGCTTGGCGAAGGCAGCCCCTGGCCCGCGACGAAGAGCATCGGCTTGCCGGCCTGGGTGCTGGCGTAGCGGAGGCCGTAGTAACCGGTGTAGGTCTCGCCGGCGCGGGTTCCGCCCTGTGCGACCTGGTCGGCAGTGCCGCCCAGTCCGTGCCAGGCGAAGACCAGCGGGTAGCGCTTGGTCGGATCATAGTCCGTGGGAATGCCGACCACGTACTGGCGGGTCTTGCCCCCAACCTCGATGGTGAGCTTCTGCGTATTGCCGCTCGCCGGCTTGGGCCAGGTCGTCGCGCCGCAGCCACCACCGGTCAACGCGGCGTCGGTCGGGCCACCTCCGTCGCGGACCCCGATGCCGTCCGTGCTGCCGCCGGTGCCCATCACACCACCGGTGGCTTTTGCGCCGCCCGTGCCGGTGACGCCGCCGGTGGCCTTCGCGCCGCCCGCGGCCGTACCGGCCCCTGCGCCGGAGGTGCCGCCCGTGGCAACTGCGCTGGCTTTGCCGCTGCCGGTGCTGCCGCCACTGGCGCTCGCGCCACCGCTGTCGGTCATTCCACCGCTGCCAGGGGTGCCGCCGCTGCCGCTCGCATTCCCAGAGTTGCCACAGCCCACCGCCATCGCGGCAAACCCCAGCGTCACGATACCGATTCGAACGAGCACCGTCGCGTCGCGCATGATGACCTCCTTGACCACGTGCAGAGTATGGCGCCACTCGGGCCTAGTTCCGCCAAACGAAGAGAGCCGCCGAACGCTCCGCCCGAACTGCCCAAGAAGGATCCCGAGCAGGCGGCATCAACCACGTCGGCCCCAGCATCCATGGACTGCTCTTCCCCGGCGGTCTGGATTTTCTCTCGCGTTGGGATACCATCGCGCTCGTAGTTCCTGCCCACCGCAGTACCAGACCGGGCAGAGGAGGATGGGCTTCGTGGCAATGTATCGAGCTTGGACTATCGTCTGTGGGACAGCGCTGCTCTTGGCGATCACATCACCGGTGCGGGCGGACGATCCGTTGCCGAGCGAAACCGAGCGGGCGCGGGCGCACTACCGCAAGGCCCAGCAGGCGTACGATGTCGGCCGCTGGGACGAAGCGATCGCGGAGTACGAGCTCGCCTATTCGTTGCGCAACGATCCGAGCTTTCTCTACAACATGGCGCAGGCCAACCGTCGCAAGGGCGACGCGCGCCGGGCACTCGACCTGTACCGCAACTACCTGGTGAAGGTGCCACAGTCGCCTCAGCGGCCCGAGATCGAGGATCGCATTCGGGCGCTACAGAAGCAGGTGGACAGGGAGGACCAGGACCGACGCAAGCGCGGTCTTCCAGCGCTGCCGGCGACGGCCGCGCCGCCGGTTTCTGCCTCGCCGGTGGCCACGCCGGTGCCGCCGCCGGCCTCGGTGAGCGCGCCGGCCGGAGCCAGCCCGCCGCCCGAGTCACCAGCGCCCGTCGTCGTGCCGGTGGTCACGCCCGATGCTCCCGTCGTTCAGCCGAGCCCGCCGATGCCCGTGGCAGCGCCCGCCGACACCGTCGCGGCCAGCCCAACCGAAGACCCATCCCAAGCCGGCCGCGGCCTGCGCATCGCGGGCCTGGTCAGCGGCGGGGCTGGCGTGCTCGCCACCGCGGCAGGGATCCTCGCCAGTTTGCGCGCCAGCAGCCTGTCGGACGAGGTGACCGACGACGCCCGCAACCGCGGCGTGTTCTCGCAGTCGAAGTACGACGAGGGCCAGCGCTACGAAACCCTGCAATGGGTGGGCTACGGCGTCGGTGCGGCCGCTTTGCTGGGTGGGGCGACGCTGTACTGGCTCGGCTTCCGTGCGTCGGCCAAGGCCGCGGGTTCGCCGGCAACCGTCACGGCCCTGCCTGCGCTAGGGGGTGGGCACGTGGGCGGCAACATCCTCTTCACCTACTAGGGCAGGAGCTTCGCCATGACCATCGAGACCAGGACCTCGTTGCCCCGCATGGCGCCGCTGTGGCTCACGATCGGCGCCGTCGTCACGCTCGCCGCGTGCGCCTTCGAGCCGTCGCTGCCCGAGGGCACCATCGTCTGCAGCGGGCCGCAGGCGTCCCCCTGTCCGGGGGGCTTCACCTGCCAGTCCGGGGTGTGCCGTTCGCGGCCGGTGCACGACGCCAGCAGCGAGGCCGGGAACGCGCCCGACGCGCCGGTCGCCGACGCCCCGATGAGCGGGGGCCTGGACGGGGCGGGCGACCTCGCCATCGACAAGCGCGTCGCGATCGACGGCCCGATGACGATGCTCGACGGGTCGGCCGACGTGGCGCCCGGTCGCGACCAAGCCGTGCTCGACAGTGCGACCCACGACGTTCTTGCCGTGCCCGACGGCCCCATCGCCGACCGGCCGTTGCTCGACGTGGAAGCCGGCGTGGACACCGGCGCCGCCGATCGACCGTTCGAAGCCGAGCTTGGCCCGGAGGTCGCGTCCGACGTGCGAGCGTGCGCCCCCGCCTGTGCGCCCGACAGCACCCGCTGCGGCACGGGCGGGCTCGAGACCTGCCAGCTCGTCGAAGGCTGTCCGCAGTGGGGCGCGGCGGTGGCGTGTGCCGGCAGCAAGACCTGCCAAGGCACCGAGCCGTCTGCCGCCTGCACCTGCCCGGCCGCCCCCGCGGCTTGCAGCGGCGGCCCGGGGACCGTGTGTGAGGCGTCCGGCGTCGTCGTCTCGTGCGGTTACGACGGCGACGGCTGCATGGCTGTCCTCCAGCGTACCACCTGCCCCGCCAGCAAGCCGTGCACCGGCAGCTTCCCGAGCGCGAGCTGCTCGTGTCCCGCGGGGCCGGCCGAGTGCCAGAACGCGACCGGCAAGGTCTGCCAGAGCGCAAGCAAGATCGCGACCTGCGCGATCGACGCCAACGGTTGCGTCGCCCTGGCCACGGCCGCGGACTGCCCGGTTGGAATGACCTGCCAGGGAGCCTTCCCCGGCGCCGACTGTCGCTGTCCCGCGCCGCCGGCCCATTGCGCGTCCGCCGGTGCCGTGTGCCTCGACACCGTCACCTTGGCCACGTGTACCGTGGACGCCAACGGTTGCGTGGTCAGCACTTCATCCGCCTGTACGACCGGCGGCAAGGTGTGCACGGGCACCTTCCCCAGCGCGAGCTGCACTTGTCCGCCTCCCCCGGCCGGCTGCGAGGACGGCGCGGGCTCGCGCTGTTCGGGCGGAAGCGTGCTCACCTGTGCAGCCGACGCCAACGGCTGTCTGGTGGCCGCCACCCGGACCTGCGCCACCGGCAAGCCTTGCGCCGGCGCCTTCCCCTCCGCCGATTGCGCCTGCCCGGCCGCGCCCGCCTACTGCACCGGCGCCGGTACCGCGTGCGCCGACGGCAACACCCTCGCCACCTGTGCCGTCGACGGCAACGGTTGCATGACGGCCAGCACGTCGTCCTGCACGACCGATGGCAAGGTCTGCACCGGCGCTCTGCCCAGCGCCGCGTGCACGTGCTCGGCCGCACCCGCCGAATGCAGCAGCGGCGCCGGGACCTCCTGCACGAATGAGACGACCCAGCTGACCTGCGCCACCAGTGCGGGCGGCTGCCTGTCGGCGACCAGCACCTTCTGCACATCGGGGGAGTACTGCACCGGCAGCTTCCCGTCGGGCGCCTGCGCGGCGCCGACCGCCGTGGGCTTCTACGACGACCTGCTGTCGCAGGGCAGTCACAGCGGAAACTATCTCTTCGGCCACCGCATCACGCTCGGCGCCGCGTCGGTGTTGCGCAGGTTCGGCTTGCTGTCCGAAGGCTCGGCCAACGCACAGCTCGCGCTCTACAAGGCCGATGGCACGGGGGAGCCATCGACCCTCGTCGCGTACGTCTCGGGGGTTGCGATCGTCCCCGGGCGCAACGAGTTCGCCCCGACCAGCCCCTCGGCCACGCCGGCGCTGGCAGCGGGGACCTACTGGATCTTCACCGTGTTCTCGCAGGCGGTGATGATCTCGCAGGACACGTCCTCGACGGCGCTGCGCCGCTATACCGCATTCACCTACGGCGGCGGCCTGCCCACGACCATGCCCAGCGGGCTCAGCTCGGTGCCCGGGCCGCAGTCGAACTACTACATCCTCGTCACTCCACAGTAGTACCCACCCTTCCTTGGCCGCGCGCCGAGCTCTTCGGGCGCAGCCGCAACTCACGGGAGATTAGACCATGGTCCATGTGAAGCTCGTGTCGTGTTGTGTGTTGGGGCTCGCCCTCGTGTCGGTCGCGACAGCCCAGGCCCAGACCTATTGTTTTCCGGACGCGGCGGGTGTACCCGGACTGAGCGGGATGCCCACCTCGGCAAGCGATCCCAGGTGGAACGGCGCCTTTGCCTACAGCCAGGCCGACAACAAGGTCGAGTTCCGCGCGCTGACCGTCACCGAGACCAGCAGCAAGGCGCTGGCGTTGATGTGGCGGATCAACGGTGACTTCGGCAACACGCCGCCCAACCAGGACATCATCACCGTCCAGTTCCTCGACAAGGACAGCGGCGCGCCGACCGGCAACTTGATTCGTATCATGCGACTGACGGGCGCCCCAGCCAGCGGTTGCCCGCTCGGGTGCGGTTTGCTGGCGGCGAAGGTCTACAGGTTCAACGGTAGCGCGGCGAACGGCGACTGGACCGACAGCGGCATGCCGAGCCGAGGGTTCGGCGCCGACAGCCCGACCATGACGCCGTGGTTGCTCAACGACGCGCGCGTGGCCGTCGACTGCTCGGCGGGAACCTACGGGGCATGGACCGTGATCCTGCGCGTGCCGATCTCGGCCACCGCCACGCAGGACAACCCGGACTCCGGGCTCAACCTGCCCGACACCTTCAAGTTCTCCTACGAGGTCAACCTGGAGCACCAGGATGCCATGGGCGCGACCTACGCCACGATTCCGCTGCTTTGGCCGGAGACCATCAGCCCCATCGACTGGACCGGAGCGCCGCCCACCTTCCCGGCCCCGCCCACGCTCGCCTCCGTCAAGCGGGGCGGCGGCTGCTCGCCCAACGGCATCTCGATCGTCGCCAGCCAGATCAGCGTCCAGAACACGACCCATGGTGACGCGACCACGATCTCGCGTACCGAGACCAACGTCTTCCATGCCCGGCCGACCAACAATCTCGCGGCGGCGCTGCCCAAGACCGACCTCATGGCTCGCTTCCGCATCGCCAACTTCGGCTCGTCCGACAACTGGGCGGACGTGCCGGCCGGCGCTGCCGTCGCGGGCGCCAACGTCGATTGCTCCGCGGCCAAGGAGCCCACGCTCGCCGGCACCGTCGCTCCGGGCGCCCAGTTCGATCTGCAGTGCTCGTGGAAGCTGACCGACGAGCAGAAGTGCTGGTACGGTGGCCGCGCCGCCGGCGATGCCGGTTGTGGCAGCTACACGGCGGCGACCGATCGCAACCCGCACCAGTGCATCTTCGTCGAGCTGCGCCCGGCGCCGGGTGCGTTGCCGCCGGCCGGGGCCAGCTCGGGCTTCTTCTTCTCGAAGCAGAGCGCGTACCGGAACATGGACTTCGTCGCGGCGTCCGAGCTGGTGCGCGAGACCAAGCTCGAGCTCGGCAAGGCGCCGGCCGCCGCGCCGACGCTGGCGACTCGTGCCATCCTGCCGAGGGCGCAGGACGTGTACGTGTACATCGAGACCCACGGCATGCCGGCCAAGGTCGTGGCGCAACCCAAGGCCATCGTGGCGCGACCGCTGGCCCTGGCCCAGCTACGCGATACGGCGCTGGTCAAGAAGCTGGATGCGCTCGGGGTGCCCGCGGGCAAGATCGGTCGCGAGGTGGCGACCGTGCTCAAGGAGCAAGCGCGCCTCGGCCGGGTCAGCCATCACGAGATCGCGGCCATCATGCCGACCTACGTCGCGCACGTGTGGCGAGACACCGGTCGGACCAAGCTGGCGGCCAACGGCAAGCGGGCCAAGGTCCTCGCCCCGCAGGCGTCGTTCGGCTACTACGTCTCCCACGACGGAGCCCTGGCGGGCTGGCAGTACGGCGTCAGCGGTACCGGTGTGACCAAGGTCGGGCCGAATCTCTACCGCATGCGCGTTCAGCCGCGGGGTGGCCTGGCGATCAAGTCGTGGGTGCGCGCTTGCGAGGACGAGCGCTGCCTGCGCTCGCCGCTGCCAAGATAGGCGGCCCCAGAACTGGCCGACGGCCGGGCGGCGCGATTCGTCCGAGCAGCTCGAGTAGCCGCCATTAGCGGCACGCCCCGCCCGTGCCACTGCCAGTGGGCGAGCCGTTTCGGCAGTAACACTGGCCGTAGGACCAGACCCAGCACCCCGTGCTGGCGCCAGCAATCGCGAGGTCACTCTGACACTTCAGGCGGCAATCCTCACTGCCGCTGGCGGTGGGAGTGAGCTCGATGGTGTTGTTGCCACACGCCGTGTTGTCGGAGGTGCAGGACAGCGGCTCCGGGAAGCGCGCGTACACCTGTCTTGCCTTGGTCATGGTCACGGTGCAGAAGCGATTCGTGCCGCTGCAATCGCCCGACCAGCCACCGAACACATGTCCGGAAGACTCCTCTGCCGAGAGCGTGACCTCCGTGCCGTACGCGTAACTCGAGCAGGAGCCCCCGCAGCTGGTCCCCAGTGGGCTCACCTCGACCATACCACCAGCAGTATTGGTCACCACCAGGGTGGGCCTCGGAAGTACAAAGGTCGCCGTCACCGTCGTATTGCTGTTGATACGGAGCGGACACGTATTGCTGGGGGTGGGACCACAAGGGGACGACCATTCACTGAGGGTGGAATTCGACTCGTCCTTCCTCGGGGTCAACACCAACGTCGCGTACTCCTCCGTGCGAGGGACGCTGTATTCGCAGGGGGACTCGGTGGTATGGCATTGGACGTCCGTTCCGTCGATGTCGACCCAGCCGGTTCCGTCACCTGCGAATCGGATGGTGAGTGTGAGGTAGTCGCGGCCCGTCCCGGTGAGCGTCACCCTGGTTGTCGGGCTGGACGCGGACTGGATCGTCAAAGTGCCCGAGGCCGCCCCTCGCGCCGTCGGTTGAAACGTGATGGGAATCAGACAATGTTCTGCGGCCTCGAGCGAAACGCCGGCGCACCCGTTGCTGCTGGGGAACGAGAAGGAGGGACCACCCCCTTCCAACGCCACCGCGAGGTTCGTCGCGGTGGCCGAGCCGGTGTTGGTCACCGTGAGCGTGAGGGTCGACCTGTTGCCCACGGTCACTGTCTGGAAGTCGAGCGGGGATGGATCGACCGATAGCTGTGCCGAGCCCCCGGCGCCGCTGCCGCCGGAACCGAGGTTTCCTCCCGTACCCACGGTACCGCCGGTGCCCACGAGCCCACCGCTGCTCACGACACCACCGCTGCTCACGACACCACCGCTGCTCACCACGCCACCGCTGCTCACGACACCGCCGCTGCTCACGACACCACCGCTGCCCACCACGCCACCGCTGCCCACCACGCCACCGCTGCCCGCGATGCCGCCGCTGCCCGCGATGCCGCCGCTGCCCGCGATGCCGCCGCTGCCCGCGATGCCACCGCTGCCCGCGATGCCACCGCTGCCACCACCACTCCCGCCGCCTCCCGGGCTACCTCCGGTCAAGACGTTCGCATCGACCAGCGTGCTCCCATCGAAGGTGCTGCCGCCAGCCGTGCCGCCGGTGCCCAAGCCCACACCGCCGTCGTCGAGCGGGCCGACCGATCCTCCAGCACCACCCGTGCCGCCCAGGGCCGGAACATCGTCCGGCGCATCCCGCAGGCCATCGTCGGCGTCTTCACCGGCCGCCGAACCGAGATCGACGCGATCGCGGCCGTCTATGCCCGCGCCATCGATGCCGGTGTCGCGAGCGCCGGGCCCCCCGACGCTCCCTGCATCGATGCCTCCGTCGGTCTCGATGGGGCCGAGACTGATCCGCAGCTTCTCGGTCGTCTGATTCCTGACCACCGTCCCGGCTCCTCGACCAGAGCCGAGCAGGTTGCCCTTTCCGTCGCGAGCATCCCAGGCCGTGGCAAGCACGGAGAAGCCGCCCTCGCCCTGGCCGATCTTCAAGCTGGCAGTGGCGGGGAGATCGATCAGCGCGGCGGAAGGTGGCTGGAACACAGCCTTTGCGGAAGAGCCGGACACGAACTGGAAGTCCACCTGGATGCTCTGGATCGGGGTGCCTTTGGGCAAGCCGACGAACTCCAAGTGGACAAAGGTCCCCTCGGACTCGCCACAACCCACGAGCAAGCCCAGCGGCGCCAAGGCCAGCAGCAACGACCAGGCAGCCAAACGTCGGCGCAGCATCAGAACACCCCCTGCGTACCGAGGTCGGTGTTGGGCCCCGACGCCTGACCGCCCGATGTGGCGGCGAAGATGCCGATGCCCGCGCCAACCGCAACGGCGGCCGCGGCGGTCCAGAACCACCACTTCTTGTAGATGGGCTGGGGCTTGGCCTCAGCGGGAGCCTCCGGCGAGGCCAGCAGAGATGCTCGTTCCATCTCGGGCGCTGGCGATGCCGATGATGGAATCGGTACGGACGTGGCGATGGCGGGGCTGCTGGCCGCGCTCTCGAGCGTGATGGTCTCGACCTCTTCGGTTCCCGAGACGAGCTGCAAGGTGCGCTGGACCGTCCGGTACCCCGGAAGGCTCGCTTCGAGGGCATGTTCTCCCGGCGACAACACCAAAGGTCCGCGCTCGGCCCCCGTGCCGATGTCCTTCGTGTCCACCGTGACCAAGGCATCCACCGGCGTCACCCGAACGGTCAACCGCGCCACGAGGGCCCGGATCTCCGATTCGTGTCGCGTCGCGGCCGCCTGAATCTCGGGCTTGAGCTTCTTGCCGAAGTCTCGCTGCAAGCGTGCGAGCGTGTCCAGCGCTTCGCCATAGCGACGCGTCGCCCGGTAGCAGTTGGCCAGGTTGAACAGGCTGTTCTGCGTGGGAAACAGCGAGACCGAGCGCTCGAAGTTGACGGTCGCCGCGGGAAAGTCCTCCATCTTCATGAGGTTCAATCCCGCATCGAAGAGACGCTTGGCCTCGTCCTTGTCTCCGCCAAAGGCAGGCAGGGCAACACATGCCCACAACGCGACCACGATCGATGCAGCTCTCCTACTCGTCATGCGTCCACGATTCCTTCTGGGTAGTCTCCGTCGCTGACCCGACGCATGGTGACCCCTCCTGGGTCTCCATGTCAACCGACGCCCCCGCCTGACGCCTTGCGCGCAACCGCGGCGAGCCAGTCAGAGGGAAGCCCCGGCCCTCCGGCCATCGAAAGCGAGCCGATCCAATCCGCCAAGCTGCTGAAAATTCGAGAGAATCCTGTGATGACCGCCCCTCTTCCGGGAAAAAGCAGGATTCCTTGAATAGGCGCCGTTCCCCCTTCGTCACAGGCTCATCGTCGTCATGCCATCCATGCGCGCCTGGAAGCGGCCTGGCGAAACTGCACCTCTGAAAAAGGAACGTGGCTCAACTGGACCAAGCAGGACCGCTGGCCACGTCGAACAAACGATGAAGCTAGACACACTCCGTGTTCTCCGTGGTCCCAACCTCTGGTCCGCCGACCGCATGCTGGAGGCCGTCCTGGTCGCCGACCAAGCTCCGCTCACACCGGCCATGCTGGGGCGGCTGCGCGCTAGCTTGACCAAGGAGCTGGCCGCCATGACGCAGTCCGTTTGGGACGGCAGCGAGGCCGCCGAGACAGCGCACGGCGAGGCGGTTCTGATCGTAGAGCTGGCCGCGGCGCTGCAGCGCTACGCCGACTGCGAGATCGCCAAGCCGGTCGTGCACGAGCTTTCGCCCAACGCCAGCTATCGCGTCATCGTGCAGTATCAGGAAGAGGAGGTCGGCAAGAAGGCGGTCCACCTCGCCATCGAGCTACTCGAAACGGCACGCGCTGGCAGCACCGTCGACGTCGCGCAGGCCAGCAAGGAGCTGCGCAGCCTGTGCCAGTCCATCCGCCTGGGGCCCAGCACCGGCGCCATGGTTCGCGCCGCCGAAGCCCGCGGCATCCCTACGCGCAGGCTGACCGATGGCAGCCTGGTGATGTTGGGCTACGGATCGAAACAGCGGCGCATCTGGGCCGCCGAGACGGATCGTACCAGCGCCATCGCCGAGTCCATCGCCCAGGACAAGGAGCTGACCAAGTCTCTGCTGCGCGCCGTGGGCGTTCCGGTCCCCGAAGGCCGCTCCGTGGAGAGCGCGGAAGAGGCGTGGGCCGCGGCGCAGGAGATCGGCGTGCCCGTGGTGGTGAAACCACGCGCCGGAAACCAAGGGCGAGGGGTCTCGGTTCGCCTGACCACGCGCGAGGCGGTCATGGCCGCCTTCGACATCGCGGTCAAGCAGGACGGCGATGTCATGGTCGAGCGCCAGGTCGAAGGCTGCGACTTCCGATTGCTCATCATCGGCGGCCGATTGATCGCGGCCGCGCGCCGCGTATGCCCGACCGTGGTAGGCGACGGCGAGCACACCATCACCGAGTTGGTCGACATCGAGAACCAGAATCCTCTTCGCGGCGAAGACCACGCCACCTCGCTCAGCAAGCTACGGCTGGACGCCATCGGGCGCGAGATGCTCGCCGAGCAAGGCCTCACCGTAGACACCGTGCCCGCCAAGGGGCAGGTGGTCGTCCTTCGCCGCAACGCAAACCTCAGCACCGGCGGCAGCGCGGTCGACGTCACCGACGAGGTTCATCCTCTGGTCGCCGAGCGTGCCATCGATGCCGCCGCCATGGTGGGCCTCGACGTGGCCGGCATCGACGTGATCACCTCACGCATCGACCAGCCGCTCGACGTCACCCGCGGGGCCATCGTCGAGGTGAACGCCGCCCCCGGCCTGCGCATGCACATCGAGCCCTCGCACGGCACGCCCCGCCCCGTCGGCGAGGCGATGATCAACTCCATCTTCCCGCACGGCGAGAACGGTCGCATCCCCATCGTCGCGGTCACAGGCACGAACGGCAAGACCACCACCGTCCGCTGCGTGGCGCACCTGCTCGGCCAGTCCGGTCGCCGCGTGGGCATGACCTGCACCGACGGCATCTACATCGAGAACCGCCGCATCGACACCGGCGATTGTAGCGGCCCCAAGAGCGCGCGCGCCATCCTGGGCAACCCACGCGTGGACGCCGCGGTCCTGGAAACCGCGCGCGGCGGGATGTTGCGCGAGGGGCTTGGCTTCGACTGGTGTGATGTAGCCATCGTGACCAACGTCGGCGAAGGCGATCACCTCGGGCTCGGCGGCATCACCACCGTCGAGGAGCTGGCCCGCGTGAAGGCCATGCCGGTCCGCCGGGTGTCCGCCCAAGGGGCGGCGGTGCTCAACGCCGACGATCCGCTGGTGGTCGACATGGCCAAGCTCTGCCGGGGCAGCGTGATCTTCTTCAGCAGAAACGCCCAATCGCCGGTGCTGCGCGACCATCGCGCCAAGGGCGGCAAGGCCGTCACGGTTCGCGACGGCGCCATCGTCATCGCCGTGGGTCGCGACGAGCGCCGCGTGGCCCGCATCGCCGACCTGCCCATCACCATGGGCGGCCGCATCGGGTTCCAGGTGGACAACATGCTGTGCGCCGTCGCTGCCGGTTACGCGCTCGGCATCTCGCTCGACACCATTCGCTCGGGCATCGAGACCTTCCAGAGCGACATCAAGACCACGCCCGGTCGCTTCAACGTCACGAACCACAAAGGCGCCACCATCATCTTCGACTACGGTCACAATTCGTCGGCGCTCATCGCGCTGGCGGAGGCCATCGAGAAGATGCCCCACCGCCGCCGCAAGATCGTCTACACCGCCGCCGGCGATCGCCGCGACGAGGACATCCTGCGCCAGTCGCAGCTCATCGCCGACTTCTTCCAGGAGATCTACATCTACGAAGACCAGTGCACGCGCGGCCGCCCCGACGGCGAGATCATGCGCATCATGCGCCAGGGCTTCACCAACGGGCGGGCGGCGCCCATCGTTCTGCAAGAGTCCGGCGAGTTCGCCTCCATCGACGCCGCCATCGCCAGCCTCAAGCCAGGCGACCTCCTGCTCTGCCAGGTCGATCAGGTCGAAGCCGCTCTCGAGCACGTCACAGCGCTGCTCCGTCAACCCGAGCCCGACCTGCGCGCCGGTCACCCCGTGAAGCACAAGACGACCGAGGTGCCCGTGACTTCGCTCGCCAGCTGAGTCTTGCTCCGACTACCTCAGCACCGCCACCCGGTCCCCGAACACCTGCTCGAGCCGAGCCAGAAGCTCATCCGACGCCTCCACCCGGAACTCCTCCCCGAGGTCGAACACCGTCTCACTCCGCTGCGGGATCTCGAGCCGCAAGCGTGTCCGGCATCCTCCGGGGAACTGCCGTAGCAGCTTCTGCAACGTCAGCAGCTGCTCGTCGCTCAGCAAGTCCGCGTTCAACCGCACGTCCATCAACGTGCTGCGCTCGGCGCGAATCGAGGCCAGCAACTTGGCGTCCACGAAGCGCAGGCGCTCCCTTGGGTTCTCGGCGTCGCCCCACGGCACGTCCACCGTCCCGGTCACCAGCAGCGGATCGCCCTGGGTGAGCACCTCGCGGTACTCCTCCAACTTCGACGAGGCCACGTGGAACTCGATCTGCCCGTGCTGGTCCTCCAGCTTGAAGAAGGCGAACTTCCCGCTGCCGTTCTTGATGGGCCGCTCCTGGTAGTCCGAGATCACGCCCCCGAGGATCACCTCGGCGCGACCGCCTCGCGACGTGCAGTTCGTGGTCAGGGCGTTGGCGAAGCGCCGCAACTCGCCCGAGAACCTGTCGAGCGGATGCCCGCTGATGTAGAAGCCAAGGCTCTCCTTCTCGAACGCCAGGAGCTGCTTCGGCGTCCACTCTTCACCCTCGGCGTACACGTCCTCCGCCGGCGGGGGTGCCTTGCCGGGCGCCGCGCCGCTGAGCAGCGACAAGAGCGAGGTCTGCCCGCTGTCGCGTTCGCGCTGCGCGACGGCCGCGCTGTCGATGGCCGGGCCGATCGCGTTCCACATCTTCGCCCGGGTGACGCCCTTGCTCTGCGCGATGCCGTCGAAGGCACCTGCCTTGACCAGGGCTTCCATCACCTTCCGGTTCACCTTGCGCGGGTCCACGCGCTGGCAGAAATCCACCAGAGACAGGAAAGGGCCCCCTGACACGCGGGCCGTCCGAATGATCTCCACCGCGCCCTCGCCCACGCCCTTCACCGCGGCCAGACCGAAGCGGATCGCCTTCTTGGGGGCGGCCGCCACCGCCTTCGCCTCGGCCTTCTTCTTGCCCTTCTTCGGCTCCTCCTCCTGCACCTCCTCCGCAGGCACCACGTTGAAGTCCGCGTCCGACTCGTTGATGTCGGGCCGCAACACGCGGATCCCCTGCGAACGCGCCTCGGCGATGCACTTGACCACCTCCTCGGTCTTGTCCTTGTCGCAGGTCATGAGGCCCGCGAAGAACTCCACCGGGTAATGGTGCTTGAGGTACGCCGTCTGATACGTGAGGAGGCCATAGGCCGCCGAGTGGCTGCGGTTGAAACCGTAGCCCGCGAACTTCTCCATCAGGTCGAACACGCCCTCGGCGATGCCGGGATCGATCTGCTTGGCGGCGGAGCCCTTCATGAAGGTCGCCTTCTCCTTGGCCATGACCTCGGCCTTCTTCTTGCCCATGGCCCGGCGAAGCAGATCGGCTTGTCCCAGCGAATAGCCGGCCAGCGCCGACGAGATCTGCATGACCTGCTCTTGGTAGACGATGACCCCGTAGGTGTCCTTCAAGATCGGCTCGAGCAGCGGGTGCGCGTACTCGACCTTCTTGCGCCCGTGCTTGCGCTCGACGAAGTCGTCCACCATGCCGCCCTCGATGGGCCCGGGCCGGTAGAGCGCGCCGGCAGCGACGATATCCTCGAAGCAGTCGGGCTTGAGCTTCTTGAGCAGGTCGCGGAAGCCCGACGATTCGAGCTGGAACACCCCGGTCACGTCGGCGCGCGAGATCATCGCGTACACGTTGGCGTCGTCTAAGGGAATCAGCGCGGGATCGAGCAGCTCTTGCCCCATCCGCGTGCGTTCGGCGTTGATGAGGTTCACCGCCGTCTTGATCACGGTCAGCGTCTTGAGGCCGAGGAAGTCGAACTTCACGAGTCCGACCTTCTCGACGTCCGTCATGTTGAACTGGGTCGCGATGGTCTCGGTCTCTTGTCCCGACGGGCGGAAGCAGGGCGCGTACTCCCACAGGGGCTTCTCGCCGATGACCACGCCCGCGGCGTGCGTGCCCGCGTGGCGGTTCAACCCCTCGAGCGTGATGGCCACGTCGAGCAGATCGCGGTACTGACCGTCATAGAGCTCCTTGAGCCGAGGCTCTTCGTCGATCGCTTTTTCAATCGGCAGCGACTTGCCCTGAATCGGCTCGGGAACCAGCGTCGCGACCTTGTTGCCTTCCGCCGGGGAAAGCCCCATGGCCCGGGCCACGTCGCGGATGCAGCTTCGCGCCTTGAGCTGGTGCATGGTCGCGATCTGACCGACGTTGGTCTTGCCGTACTTCTTGGTGACGTAGTCGATGACCTCGCCTCGACGGTTCATGCAGAAGTCGACGTCGAAGTCGGGCATCGAGATGCGCTCGGGGTTGAGGAAGCGCTCGAAGAGCAGCTTGTTCTCGATGGGATCGATGTCGGTGATGCGAATCGAGTACGCCACCAGCGACCCCGCGCCCGAGCCACGGCCGGGGCCGACGGGGATGTCGTGCTGCTTGGCCCAGTTGATGAAGTCCCAGACGATGAGGAAGTAGCCCGGGAAGTTCATCTTCTTGATCACGCCCAGCTCGAGCTCCAGGCGAGCCCGGTACTGATCCGGATCGAACTTCTTGCCCACCTTGGCGGCGACGGTCAGGCGGTCTTCGAGCCCCTTGTACGCGATCTCGGTCAAGTAGCTGCCGGCTTCGTAGCCATCGGGGAGCTGGAAGTTGGGCAGGAAGGTCTTGCCCAGCTGCAGCTCGACGTTGCACATGGCCGCGATCTTCTCGGTGTTCTCGAGCGCCTCGGGCAGGTCCTTGAACAGGACGTTCATCTCCTCGGGCGAGCGCAGGTAGTAGGCGTCGGTCGGGTGGTGCAGCCGCTTGCTGTCGTTCAGCGTGGTCTTGAGCCCCACGCACATCAAGATCTCGTGCGCGCGCGCATCGCGACGTTCGAGGTAGTGGCAGTCGTTGGTGGCGATGAGCGGAATGCCGGTCTTCTTGGAGATCTCGATGATGCCGGCGTTGACCTTCTCCTGTTCGGGCAACCCGTTGGCCTGCACTTCCAGGTAGTAATTGCCGCGCCCCAGGATGTTGTCGTACTCGATGGCGATCTGCTCGGCGGCAGGCATGCCGCTGTACATGATGGCGCGCGCCACCGCGCCGCCGAGACATGCCGATAGGCCCACCAGCCCCTCGGAGTGCTCGCGCAGGAGCTTCCGGTCGATGCGCGGGTTGTAATAGAAGCCCTCGAGAAACCCCATCGAGTTGAGGTAGGTCAGGTTCTTCCAGCCGGTCAGGTCTTTGGCCAGGAGCACCAGATGGTGGCTGCGGCGCTCGGTGCGGTCCAGGCGGTCTTCTGCCACGTAGGTTTCGCAGCCGAGGATCGGCTTGACCCCGTGCTGGCGCGCCTTCTGGTAGAAGTCGAGCGCGCCGAACAGGTTTCCGTGGTCGGTCATCGCCACCTGTTTCATCCCAAGCGAGAGCGCCTTCGGAAACAGCTCGTCGAGCCGGATGGCTCCATCGAGGAGGCTGTATTGGGTGTGAAGATGCAGATGCGTGAATCCGGCCATGCTTGTCCGTGGGTTTACTCGCGAGATGACCGAAGGTCAACGAGCCCAAGTCGTGGTAGCGTGGCGTTAGCCGTGAGCTGATGACTGGCCCTTCGCGCATTGTGCTTGCTACCGCCTGCGCCCTGTCCGCGTTCGCGACCGGGTGTGGGTCCAGCTCGCCCTCGCCCATGCCCGACGCCTTGCGCGGGGATGGACTGGTCCTGGCCGCGTTGCCGAACACCCTGACCATCCGGCCGGCAAGCAGCGGAAACGTGATATTCCGGCTGCACGACGAGGAAGAACGCCCGGTACGCGGCTACCCCATCGACTTTGCCATCGCTGGCCAAGCCGTACAGGGGGGAATCCTCGCCGCGAGGCTGTCGTCCGATCGCGGCTTGACCAACGAAGACGGTGCCGCCGCGGTCCAGGTCATCATCGAAGGCTTGGCTGGCGGCGGGCACTCTGCGGAGCTGTTCGTGAACGCGAGCGCGCCCGGTGCGACGGCCACGAGCGTCTACGTCTTCGTGACCACGGACACCCAATCGGTGGAAATCGTCCCCATGGCCGCGCCCGAGTTCGTCCGAGCCGTTCCGGTCGACCGAACCCAACTGTATTTCTTCGACGATTCGAACTGCAGCGACGTGGACTTGGCCAGCGCGGGCCGAGGGCCGATACGCTCTCGCTCCGTGAAGGAGGCTCTGACGGGTGGCTCCGTGGTGTTCACGGGTGTATCGGGACGGGGATCGCATGCCGTGGTCGCGCTCGGCCTCGACTCCACCGGCCTGGCTCGGGTAGGCGGGTGCCTGGACCTGCCAGGCGAGCTGCTGCTCGAAAACGAGACCATCAGCGCGACGTTGCTGATGGATCGATTGCTTCCCGTCCCGACGGGAATGTATCTGGTCTCTTCGGACATCGCGCTTCCTCCCCCCATTCCGCAGCCCGTCGCCGCCATCCAATCGGCTTGGCAAGAATGGGCGCGTTGCCCGCTGGACCCGGCCCGGCTGCTGCTCGACTGCGCCATCGACGCGCTCGGGAGCAACGGAGCCAGCGATCTCGACGACTGTGTGCCGGTCGTGGGCGGCGAAGGGCAGCTCGCTGGCACGCTCGAGGCACGACGCGGCCTCGCGCTCGCGTCGACCAGCGCGACGGCGACCAGCAAGGATGCGACGCCCTGCCGCGACAAGGTCGACGACCGCGGGAACGTCAGTCTCGAAGCGCTCGTCGATACGCTCTTCTCCGACTCCAGGGTGGCGCTCACCAACATGAACCTCGGGGGCCTCGCCTCCGAGGTCGGGGCCCTCCTGAGCCAGATCCACGTGGAATCGACGATGCGCATCACCGCCGGCCGAGAGCCCAACAGGTACGTCGTCGATCACGACTTGGTCGACATCGGTTTTCCTGGCGCCACGCCCCCGCTCGTGCTGACGGTGGTATCGCTCGGACTGCCCCAGTCGGCCGCGCCCGGAATTCAGGCGAGCTTCGAGTCGGGACCGGGACAGCTCAAGTTGCCGACCCATGGATTCACGCTGCGTCTCGGTACGGCGGCCCGGTACGCCTTCGAGAGCCACAGCCTCGCGAAGCTCAGGTACTCGTCCAGCGCCGCCGACCTGGTCGACGCCGTGGTCTCGATGGCCCGGTTCATGGACAAGGGAAGCCTTCTCACTGGCTGTGCGGCGGTGGATGCGGTTGTGTGCGACCAGACCAACAACCCACGGGGCTGCCTCCTGGGGGCTTGCCGCAACGGGCTCGATGCCCTGGCGCGCAGACTTACGGATTCCTTCAGCAACCTCGATGGCAGCGGGCTCGACTTCTACCTGTACGGTTCGGCCCCAGCCATCGATCTGAACGGCGACCGCCGAGCCGATACCCTGGGAATCCGCAGCTCCTCGTTGGCAGTCGGGCCGGGCCTTTGGATCGCCACCATGCGAACGCGTTCGGGCAGCTACTCGGTCAACGGATTCTGGGCAGCGACGCGCATCGGAGTCGCCCAGTGAAAAGCGCGGGGACCTCAGATGAGCCCTAGCCCTCAAATGCTGGCCGTGCGATGATCCCCAGCTGTAAGTCGACATGGCTCGAACCCCGGGCGCTGAATTCGAACCCGCGAATGTCGCAGTCCGTTCAGGGACTGGCGCAGGGGCAGCTTTGACCTCGGGCAGCGGATCCACGCCTGCGCTGAGGACCACGATCACGCCTCCGTCAGGAGCCTTGCCCCCGGTCCCTCCGAGCAAGATCACGGGCACGAATCCAGCGGTGGCGGGCATCACGCCCATCTCAGGTGGCTTGCATGCGCCGACCGCGGTGCCGGGGCCGGCGGCGCAAGAGTTCGTAACCCTCGGAAGGTACCAGTTGCTGTCTCGCCTGGCCGTCGGTGGGATGGCCGAGGTCTACCTGGCCAGGCAAGGCGAGATCTCGGGCTTCAAGACCCTGTTGGTGGTGAAGAAGGTCCTGCCCCACCTGGCGGTCAAGCCCGACTTCATCAACATGTTCCTCGACGAGGCGCGCATCGCCTCGATGCTCGATCACCCGAACGTGGTGCACATCAGCGAGGTGGGTCGGGCCGGCGACGAGTACTTCCTGGCCATGGAGCTGGTGCAAGGCAAGCCGCTGGCAGCGTTGCTTCAGCAGGGCGAGAAGACGAGGACGCCGCTACCGCACAGCCTGGCCGCCCTGGTGGTGGCGTATGCCGCAGCCGGGCTGCACTACGCACACCAGCTCACCGATGCGGCCGGGAATCTGCTCGGGCTCGTCCACCGCGACGTTTCCCCGCAGAACATCATGATCTCGTTCGAAGGCTCGGTGAAGGTCATCGACTTCGGCATCGCGCGCGCTCTCGGCAGACTCGGCGACACCAACTCGGGATCGCTCAAGGGCAAGCTCGGCTACATGGCCCCCGAGCAGGCCCGCGGCGAGGCAGTGGATCCGCGCGCCGACATCTTCTCGCTGGGCGTCGTGCTTTGGGAGTGCGTTGCTGCCCGTCGGTTGTTCCTGCGCGAGAACGAGCTGGCCACCTTGCGCGCGGTGGTCTACGAGCCGATCCCCAGCCCGTCGAAGTACGCGAAGGTCGACGCGACACTGGAAGCGATCATCATGTGCGCCCTGGACCGCAACCCCGACGAGCGATTCCAGACCGCCGAGGAGATGCGGGTGGCGCTGGACAAGTGGAACTTCGCGGCCGGGGGCACCAGCACCCACGACATCTCGCAGCTCATGAAGTCGTGGTTCCCGAGCGATCATCAGCAGTGGCAGCGGGCCGCTCGGCTGGCGCTCGACATGCAGGAGTCGGATCCGCCCATCGACGTGGCGTTCCCGAACCTGGCCAGCCGATCGGGGCATTCCCGGACCGGAACCAGCCGCCCCGATGGATTGGGCTCGGGGCCCAAGTCGCACACCGGGCCGCTGCTCGGCGGCGACATCTCGTTGCCGCTGGTTCAGCCGCCTCCGCCACGGCCCAAGACGCTTCGCAACCTGGCCATCGCCGTCGCACTGGCCGGCGCGACGGCCGGTGGCGTGTACGGGTACAGCTACTACCAAGCCCAGCAAAGGGCTGCGCGGGCCTCGCAAATGCCCGTCGGACATGACAAGGCCGACGGCAGAGTGGGCGGCGCCGTGCGCCCGACCGTCGAGGAGCTGCCGCCCGAGCCAGTTCCGCCGACGCACGCCGCGCCGCCAGGGAATGCAGCACCCGCTCGAAGCACCGACAACGCGAAACCCAACGACGTGGCGCCCACCGCCGACGAAGCGGCCGTGGCAAAGAAAAAACGCACGGCCTCGTCGGAAAAGCGCGCGATAATCCGAGAACGAGAGCAGGACGAGACTCCCCTGGGCAAGCGGCCCGCCCCGTACGACGACAGGGCGGCCGGAAAGAAAACCAAGGAGTTCCGCCCAAATCCGTTCTAACCTAACAAGCGACGCCATGAAGCACACACGAACTGAAAAGCGATCGATGCGGAACCCTTCGGATGGTATTCGTGCCCGAGGCGTGAGTGCGGTCCTCCTTGGCCTCCTGCTGCTTGGTTCCAGTGTGGCGCGCGCAGCCGAATGCCCGCCATCTTCGCCCGAGGATCCCCAAGAGCGCCGAAGGCTCGCCAAGGAATGGTTCGGCATCGCCGAGACCGCCGAAAGCGCCAGCAACGACGCTGAGGCCGTGCGCGCCTACGCGTGCTCGTACAAGATGGTCGCCCATCCGTTCACGGCCTTCAACCTGGGACGGGTGGCCGAGCGCAGCGGGGACAATGAGCTGGCCTTGAAGATGTTCAAGGCGTACGTGACCTTGAAGCCTGACGCCCCGGATCGCGACGACGTCAAGATCCGCATCAAGAACATCGAGGACAAGATCGCAGCGGCAGCAGCAGGCGCCACCGAGGTCGCCGAAGTCGTCGAGGAGAAGCCGATCGAGCCTCCGGTCGAAGAACTGGCTCCGCCTCCGGCCCCGCCTCCGCCCGCCGTCACCAGGCGGCCCGAGCCCGCGCCAGAGCCCGAGGGCCCACCGTCGCGGGCGCTGGAATGGGTCGTCGGCGGCGTGGCGGCCGCGACGCTGGTCACCGGCATGGTGCTGAACCTCGCGGCTCGAAGCAAGATGAGCACCTGCGAAGCGGACGCGAGCAAGGGCGCGCTCGCGAAGGCCAACAAGGAATGCGACGAGGCGCGACCGTTGGCTTACGCGTCGTACGCGATGTTCGGTGTAGCTGCCGCGGGTGTCGTAACCGACGCTCTCCTCCTCATCCTGCGCAACAACGGTTCGTCCTCCTCGGGCGACGAGGCGATGCTGCGGCTCGTGCCCCTGCCCGGCGGTGCCGCCCTGTCGGCACACGGGCGATTCTAGGCGGACGACGCCATTCCCGATCTCGAGGGCCTGCTTCGCCACGCACGTTCGCTTCTGGGGGCGAGTCTGGCCGACTTGGCCGATGGGCTTGGGTTGCCCGTCCCCGCCGGACGTGTGCGCACCAAGGGTTGGTCGGGCCAAGTCATCGAGCGGGAGCTCGGCGCAGGTGACGCCGGAGTCCTGGGCCCGGACTTCGCGACGCTCGGCATCGAGCTCAAGACCGTGCCAGTCGATCGCCACCTGCTCCCCGCCGAGTCCACCGCGGTCTGCCACATCGATCCGGTGACCATCGCGGGTGAATCGTGGGACACGAGCTACGCACGGCGCAAGCTCGCCAAGGTGCTCTTCCTCGCGCTCGAGGTGCCCGAGCGGCACGGGGTGCACGAGCCATCGGTGGGTGATCGACGCGTGGTAGCGGTGAGGCTGTGGTCGCCCTCGCCGGACGAGGAAGCCCTCCTGCGCAGCGACTTCGAGCTGTTCGTGCGTGACTACTTCCGCCGCGGACGCGCCGCACAGATCACGGGACACCTGGGCCGGGTGCTGCAGGTGCGCCCGAAAGCACGGCGGGCGGCGGATCTTCGAAGCGCCTTCGGGGCGGATGGAAAGCCCACTCGCATCGGCCGATGCGGGTTCTACCTTCGTCCGGGGTTCGTCTGCGGCATACTGCGCAGCGGAGAGACCATTCGATGAGGCGTCTCGCGCTTTGGGGAATCCTGATTCTCGGCACGAGCCCGGCACGCGCCGACGAATCACGGCCGCTTTCCCTCATGCAGGCGATCGAGCGCGCCCTCGACGGAAACCCGGATCTCCGGCGCGAGCGCGTGGCCGTTGCCCGAGCCGCGGCCAGACAGATCGCCGTCGCCGGGCAGTTCGACGTGCGACTGCGGGCACGGCTCTCGCACGAGAGGCAGGCGGTCCCGGCCATCGAATGCGGTCCTGGCTGCATCGATCTTTCCGCGGGAAAGACCAGCACGGCCGGCGTGGGGCTCGGCGTCAGCCGCGACCTCGAAACCGGTGGACGGTTGTCCATCGAAGGCCTGGCTCAGCGGATGTCCATCACGGACCGGCCCACCGTCGACTACCTGACCGGGACGCTCTACCAAAGCAACGTGGCGCTGGTCTTCACGCATCCGTTGCTGCGCGGGTTCGGAACCGAGATCGCGCTGGCCAACGTGCGAAAGGCGCGCATCGAGCAAGACATCGCCGAGCTCAACCGGCAAATGCGCGTGTGCAACGTCGTACGCGACGTCGCCATGGCCTACTGGGAGCTGGCGTACGCCACCCAAGACCTCGCGATCCGGCGCTCCGCCGTGGAGCTGGCGCAGGAGCAGCTGCGCGTGACCCAGGCGATGATCGCCGTCGGGCGCTTGGCGGACGCCGACGCCGCCTCGGTCGAGCGGGCCATCGCGCAACGCTTGGAGGAGCTGGCGCTGGGCGAGCAACGCCTGTACTTCCACAGCCTGGACCTCGAGGTGCTGCTCGGCGTCCCGGTCGAGGCCAACCGCCCGTCGCTGGCGGCGGCCGACGCGCCCGCGGCAAGCACGGCGAGCATCGACGAAGCCTCGGAGCTCGAGCGCGCGCTCGCGGCCAACCCGCAGCTGCGGGCGCTGCGACGCGGTCAGGATCTGTCGCAGGCTGACCTCGCCGTGGCCAGGAACACGCTCAGGCCTCGACTGGACATCGCCGCACGGGTCGGCCCGGTCGGCCGCAGCGGCGGCTTGTCCGACTCGCTTCGGCACACGGGCGGGCTGTCGGATCTGGCGTGGATGACCGAGCTGACCTTCGAGCTGCCGGTGCAAAACCGCACCGCCCGTGGACAGACGCAGATCGCCGAGGAGAACCTGAACCTGTCTCGCATCGACGCGGAGGACCTCGCCGCGAGGCTTCGCCAGCTGGTCCTGCGCACGACCCGAAGCATCCGCACCGCCAGCAAGCGGGTCGAGCTTGGACGACGCCAGGTCGAGTTCGCCCAGAAAAACTTGGACGCCGAGCGTGCCCGCTTCCATGCAGGACGGGCCACCAACAACGACGTTCTGCTGCGCCAGCAAGAGCTGATGGACGCCGAGACCCGGCTCTTGCGTGCCACGATCGATCAGAGCGAGTCCGAGGTGGCGCTCGCGGCGGCCACCGCGGAGGTGCTAGAGCGATACGACATCGTGCTGCGCTAGTCGCTCTCGCGGGCTACGGCTGGCACGCCTCATACTGCTTGTCGCAGCCGTTCGCCGTGGGAATCACCCTGGCATCGAGGTCGTCGGGATCTGCCTCCGCATAGTAGCCGTCGCCGTCGGCATCGATGCGCGCCGGATCGGTCGCGGCGAAGATGTCCCCGGCGACGCTGTAGCTGCAGCCGTCCACGGTGCGCACGACCACGTCCCCCGACACCGTGCCGGCACCCAAATCGGTGCTCGGATCGCCACGCTGGGTGAGGTACACGGCAGAGGTTCCGAGGAGACGATCCAAGGTGGCCTGCGCGGGATGGCCGTTGCTGTTGCTGTCCGAGACCTGGAGGATGCTCACCTCGGGATCGAGCTCGGCCAGCAAGGTCGCGCTCGACGAGTGGCTGCTGCCGTGGTGGCTCGCACGATAGACGTCGACGTCCTTGACCCGGGCGGCCACCGCCGTCTCGCCGTCGTGGTACGCGTAGCTGCCAAAGACCTTGGTGCGCCCCGACAGATCACCCGCGGTGAAGTAGTCGAGCCGACCCAGGCGCACGAGCGCGGCGATGGAGTAGTCGTTCTCGTCGGGAGGGGCGGGATCCGCCGAGAAGTCTCCGGCGGGCAAAAGGCCGTTCGCGTCGACGGCCACGCAGACGAAGTCGACACCTCCCCCGAGATCGACTTGTGCGCGCCCAAGCGCCGCGATCTTCGGCGATAGGACCTTCGCCGCCGCGCTTTGCAGAAACTCACCCCACGCCGAGACCGTTCCGGCGCTGGTGCCCCGGAAGCGGAACAGATCCCGATGCAGCAGCCTGCCCACCGAGAAGCGCTGCTGGGTGACCAGGTGCCAAAGCCCCCCGTATCCCGGGAAGCCGACGTGGTCGACGTGGAAGTGCGAGATCACCACGTAGTCGAGGCGCGTGCACCCGAGCACGCGACGAACGTAGTCGCCAACCACCTTGGCCCCGTCGTCGCGATCCCAGTCTGCCTCGCCGAGATCGATGAGCATGCTGCGCCCAACCGGACTCACGATGAGCGTCGAGACGCCTTCGCCGGCGTCGATATGATGGATCTCGAGCGAGCCGTGTTGCCAGATGCCCGTCCCGCAAGCCCCGCTTGCGCGTGTCCCGGCGGCCTGCCCGCCCTGGGGCTCGTCTGCGATGTCCGGCACGCAGGCCCCCAAGAACGCGACCAGAATCAAGCATCGCTCGTGCATGCCGTAGTATCGGCAATGCTCGCGTCGAAGTTGCTTGCGAGCAGCCAAGCTGCCAAGCCCGGCGGCTCATGGGCGCTTTCTTTGGCGCGTTTCGCAGCAAACGCGTCGGCATGCTTCTTGGCCTGGGCTTCGCATCCGGCTTGCCGCTGGCAATGTCCGGCTCCACGCTCGCGACGTGGATGACCACGGCCGGCGTGAACATCAAGACCATCGGGCTGTTCGCGCTGGTCAGCCTGCCCTACTCGTTCAAGTTCCTGTGGGCCCCGCTGCTCGACCGCTTCAGCTTGCCCTTCATGGGCAGACGGCGCGGCTGGGTCGCGCTCAGCCAGCTCGGGCTCGCGGCAGGGATCTGGGGCATGAGCAGCGTGGATCCGGCGGCCATGCCGGTGGCCATGGCTGTCGCCGCCCTGCTGGTCGCGTTTCTCTCCGCCAGCCAAGACATCGTCAGCGACGCCTACCGCACCGACGTCCTCCCCGCCGAGGAGCGCGCGTCAGGCACGTCCACCTTCGTGCTCGGCTATCGCATCGCCATGTTGGTGTCCGGCGGAGACGGGCTTCTCGGGCACCGAGATCGCCGCTTGGTTCAAGATGGTCGGGTTCGCTGCCATGACCATCGGCGTCCTGCTCGGCGGTGGAATGGTCGCCAAGATCGGCGTGCGCAAGTCGCTGCTGCTGTTCGGCATCCTCGCATCCGCCACGAACAGCGGCTACTTGGCCCTGTCGATCGTCGGCAAGAACCACATCCTGCTCGCCGCCGCCATCGGCATCCACAACCTGTGCAGCGGCATGGCCGAGGCCGCGTTCATGGCCTTCCTGATGTCCCTATGCAACAAGTCGTACTCGGCTACGCAGTTCGCGCTGCTGTCCAGCGCCTCCACCATCATTGGCCGAACCTTGGGCGGCGCCTCCGGCTACCTCATCGCGGCGGCGGGATGGCCCGTGTTCTTCGCGACCACCATGGCGATGGCCGCGCCCGCGCTGGTGCTCCTCGCCCTTCTGCCCAAGGAGCCGGAGAAGGCGCAGGCCTGACGAATCACGCTGTCGGCGCGGGCCGACGACGCACGAGCAAGCCGACGATGGCCAAGAGCCCGAAGATCGACAGCGCGGCGCCTTGGGCCAGGTACGTGGAACGGAACTCGAACACGACCTCGCTCTTTCCCGCGGGCACGACGACCGCCCGCATCCACGCGTTGGCCGGCAGGCACGGCTCCGCCTTGCCGTTCACCGTGGCCGTCCACCCGGGAAACCAGGGCTCGCCCAGCACGAGCAGCGCCCTTGCCGGGCTCTCGACGTCGACGACGATCCGCTCGGGCGCGAAGTGCCTGATGGTCGCCTTTGCCTGCGGACCAAGGGCAAGCCCTGGCAGCGCCACGGGCCGCTCCACCAGCGCGATGCCGTGGAAGTCGTGCCCTTGGCGCATGAGCGCCGTGGCCTCGTCGTCATCCCGCACCTGCCGGACCTGCCCCGCGAGGTACGCCCTGGCGTCGGGGCTGGGGTTGTAGACGACCTGCTCGTTCCGCGGATCGACACCGATGACGAGGCTCATGGACGGGTACGGGAAGGGGCCGTACGCCGCGAGACCCAATGCCGGGAACGTATTGTTCTCGAAAGGTGGCGCGACGCCGACCGCCGCGTGCAGGTGCCGCCACACTCGCCCCGGTGCCAACGCCGAGTAGCCCTGGGCCGAGCTCCAGCCGTAGGTCATGCCCGCGTTTTCGCACGGCCCCGGCAAGAACACGCGCGGTGGGGCCTTCCCGGGGTCCAGGAGCCCCCGATCCGCCAGAGTGTCGCGAAGCTTGCCCTGGAACGCGAACAGATCGCTGGCGCGGTTGTCTTGCTTGAGATAGTGCACGCCGAGCCCCAGATCCGCGGCGGCGAGCAACGCGATGGCCACGGCGAGCAACCGATGTGGCTGGACCGCGCGCATCCAGGTCACCAAGACCATCGCGGTCATGGTGGCCACGAGCGCCCTGCCCGTGGCGGCCGCGAGCCGGGCGCCATCGAAGCCTGGCCACCAGAGGCAGAAGAGGACCGAGCCCAGGCCCAGGACGATCGCGACCGCACCGACGGCGACTGTCTCTCGTCGCGAGTGGCTGCGGGAAAGGAACAGCCCGGCCGCGAGCACGAAGGCCAACGTCACGAGCACGGTGGCGCGGGAGTGGATGCGCAGCCACCCGACGCCCGGGATGACGTGGAAGAAGACGCGAAAGGCCGGGGTAGCATCACCCGCGGCAAGCAGCGCGGCGAAGGCCGCGAGGACGCACAAGGACCGCACGTTGCGGTCCCGCACGCGCGCGAGCCCGCACAGCCCCGCCACCAGCGGCAGCATGCCCGCGTAGAGTTGGGCGTTGGCCTGAAACGCAAAGTGTGGGAGCTGGGCCGGGACGAGAAGTGACGCCCAACCGTGGCCGGGCTCCGCGAACAGGGACGCGAAGGCCAGGGACGACGCCTGTCGGTTCCCGTGCCGTGCCAGCTCGGTCAACGGCAACAACGCGACCCCGGCCAGCGCCAGGCCGAGCACGGTCGCCACGAGCACCATGCCGGCGTCGAGGCCGAGCCCCGCGAGCGACCATCGCCACGGTCGCTCGAGCCGCCGCCCCAGCAGAAACACCGCGAGGCCGACCTGGGTCAGCCAAGCTGCCTGGGGATGCCCACACAGGATCTGGAGACCGAGCACGAGCCCCAGCACGGCGACGTCGCGACGGTGCGGGCCCGCTTGCACGCGCATCCCCAAGTACAGCACCAGCGGCGCCAAGCACAGCGCTTGCGCGTAGTGGATGAGGCCGCTCGTGAAGGAGCCGACGATGGGCGCGCTCGCGGCGAAGACGAAGGCAGAGAAGAAGCTGGGTAGCGGCGCGGCCCCAAGGGCACGCGCGAGCTTGACCATACCGTAGAGCAGCAGCAGGTAGTGAAGCGCGCACGTCAGTACGCACGCCAGGTGGATGTCGAAGACCAGGTAGAGCCACTCGGGTGGATAGAAGAACGCGGATTCGATGTCGGCCAAGAAAGGTCGGCCCAGCCAGTGAAACGGGTTCCACAGCGGCAGGCTGCCGGCCGCCACCCTGGACTGGCAGTAGGCCTTGTAGAAGCCATGCATGCGAACCCAGTCGGTCGAGCCGAAGGTCCCGGGCTCGAGCAACACGACCAGCACGGTCAACGTGGCCGCGCCCAGCAGCACCACCAACCATTCGCGGCTCGTAAGCCTCCCGTCTGTCGTCGGCAGCGGCAGTGGTCGCGATGGCCAAGGCATGGTCGGCTCGATGTTAACCGATGCGTGGCCGGGCCGGAGCCCGTGCAGGGCCGGCTCGCGCCTATTTCTCCGAACAGATCAACACGCCCGGGTCGGGAATGTAGTCGAGGCAGACCGCCGACGGGCCGCACAAGCTGAACGCGCAAGCGCAGTTGGGCGGAGACGTGCTACACGGATTCGCCATGCAGCCACAGCCGCGAATCCCGACGGTCGTGCTCTGCGTACGCACGAGCACCTCGCCCGAGGAGCACTTGGGGGGCGGGTAGCAGCTCGACCACCGGGAACCGTCGGACGAGGCGTCCCAAGTCACCGCGTCGCCCGATGAAGCGCCGCCGTCGAGGCTCGCCCCGGAACCGCCACCGCCCCCCCAAGGTCGGGCGTCGAAAGACATGCCGCCGCGCCCTCCCGCGGACAGCCCGCCACCACCGCCGGAAGCTCCCGCGAACGAGCCCCCGGTGGCGCCCCCTCCCACGCCGCCCGCGCCCGCGCTCGAGGTGACGTCGGGCCCCATGGCATCGGCGCTGCCGGTCCTGCCGCCGGAAATCCAAGGGTTGCCACCGCCGCCGTCGCTGCCGCCCAATCCAGCATCGAGCTTCGAGCCCACCCCGCCGCTGCCGCCCAGCCCTGCGTCGAGCTTCGAGCTCGCACCACCGGTGCCCTGCGAGCCGCCGCTGCCTTGGCCAGCAGCGCCTCCCGCGCCCGGGCCATCTGGCGCGAGGGATACCGTCGACTTTTGGCAGGACGAAGCCGCGCAGACGACGCACACGATGTGGAGGACGGCGCTACGGATGCTCATGCTTCGACCCTCGCCCTTGATACTGCGGCGGCGGGCTTCACGACGCAATACCCTCGGGTTCCGCGACCAGGCAGAACCCGTCCGGCTACACGGCAGGGTCACCCCCGCCGCGCTTGAATCAATGCGCAACCGGTGACGAGGTCGGTATCGGGAAGGTCGCGAAAGCGCGTCGCCAGGTCCTGCCGCTTGACCTCGGATGGCATCTCGACCCTGAGTGTCCGGGGAGCCGTGAAGCCAACCTGAGTCATGAAGTGCATGTGCTGGGAGTAGGGATGTCGGTTGATGAGATAGGGACGTTTTCCCCGCATCAGCTTCCAGACCAGGTCACCGTAGGCCAGATGGCCGTTCCAAGTCCTGGCGGTGTTGTGGCAGCGGAAGTCCACCTGGTGCGAAATACACCCGCCAGGCCGCAACCAGGCGTACATGGTGCGATAGGCGTCTTGCAGGTCGTCGACGTGCTCCAACACCGCCTGGGACAGGATCATGTCCACCGACTCCCGTTCGAGCACAGTCGCACTGGACCAAGGCGCGCGGTACTGCACCATCGAGTCGGCACAGCTCATATCCCGAAGCGAAGCTCGAATGCGCTCGATCCGACTCGGCGCCAGCGCCACGGCCAGTCGGGCCTGCGAGAGGATAGCGTGCGGGAACGCGTAGCTGTCGAGCAGGGGGAGGATCTCGGGCAGCTCCTGCGCGTCGGGGATGGGCGCACGCCGGATGAACAGCTCGACCAGCTCTTCCAGGACGGCCAGGTTCTGCTCGGTCTTCGCGTGCGCGACCACGTCGAAGGCGAGGTACCGGCTGGCGCCCGACAGCAGCGCGGCCAGCCCGGACCCCAAGGAGCTGCCCGGACCCAACTCGGCGACCGTGACTGGCGCGGTGCCGTAGCCGTGGCTGGCCGCGATGACCAGGTGGCGAAGCCACACCGAGTAGCAGTACCTGGCGAGCGCCGTGCTGCCAGCGCCGACACCGGCCAATCTGGTCACGCCCGGAATGAACGTGGCAATACCGTAAAACAGCTGTCGGAATTTCATGGTCCGGTTACTTCTCGCGTCGGCATGTGTGCGGGCGCGGCTCGACCGCTCCCACGACGACAAGGAAAACTGGGTCTCCTTTGTCGCTTTTCCATTGGAGCACGACTGGGCCCGGCGCCGTCAAGGCAACCTGAGAAATCGCACCGGGGCGGGAATGCAGGCAGCCGCCCGCGGGCCAGAGCCCGGTCCACGTAAACGCGGCCCTGGGGGGCCGGGATCCACGCGGCGAGGTGCCAGCGTCCGTGCGGCGGCGGAGCTTGACCCCAAGTAGCTGAAATTGCGCTTCGAACCGTCATAGGGATGACGGCTTCAGGAAAATGCTCGGCTCCGCTCCATCCAGTGCTATACGAGCCCCCGTTCATGTCCTCCTTTTCGTCCCTGCCCATCCCAAGCCCGTTGGCCGATACCATTGCCCTGCGGGGCTACGAGAACGCGACGCCTGTCCAGGTCGCGGTGCTCGAAGAACGCTGCAACGACCACGATTTGCTTGTCTCGTCCCAGACTGGCTCGGGCAAGACGCTCGCGTTCGGCGTCTTGCTGGCGCGAACGTTGCTCGCCCCCGACGACACACCGACCGACAAGCGCGGACGAAAGCCCGCCGGCTTGGTGATCGCGCCGACCCGTGAGCTGGCCAACCAAGTCCGCTCCGAGCTGGCGTGGCTCTTGGCCAAGACGCGCCTTCAGGTGCTCGCCTTCACCGGAGGCAGCGACATCCGTCGCGACATGAAGCTGCTGTCGCGCGGCGCCGACATCGTGGTGGGAACGCCCGGCCGGTTGGTCGACCTGCTCGAGCGGGAAGCTCTCGCGCTCGACGCGGTCCAGGTGGCGGTGCTCGACGAGGCCGACGAGATGCTGGACATGGGTTTCCGCGAGGACCTCGAGACCCTGCTCGGCGCAGCGGCGGCTCGCAAGCGAACGCACATGTTCTCGGCCACCCTGCCGCGGCCGATCCTTCAGCTCGCGACGCGATACCAGAACGCCGCGGTCCGGGTCGACGCGCGCGGCGATGGAGAGAGCGGCGCGCACACGGACATCGAGTACCTCGCACACGTGGTGGGCTTCGACGACCGGCTGGCGGCGGTGGTCAACGTCTTGCGCATGCACACCGACCAGAAGGCCATCGTGTTCGGCACCACCCGCGAGGGCGTGGCCAACCTGCACCAGGCGCTCGTGCGGCATGGGTTTCGCGCCGTGGTGTTGTCGGGTGACCGCGCCCAGGGCGAGCGCAACCGGGCCATCGAGGCACTGAAGAACAACGAAGCGCAGGTGCTGGTGGCGACCAACGTGGCCGCCCGCGGCCTGGACCTCCCCGAGGTCGACCTGGTGCTACACGCGGATCTTCCACTCAACGCCGAGTCGCTGACCCATCGAAGTGGGCGCACCGGTCGCGCCGGACGCAAAGGTCGCAGCGTGATCATCGCGGATCCGGCCGAGCGCCGAAAGGCCGAGCGGCTGCTCTCCATCGCGAAGGCCAAGTTCGTCTGGACGCCCGCGCCCACGGCCGAAGCGGTCGCCGAGGCGGGACGCCGACGGCTGGAAGAGGCGCTGCTCGGCGCCACGGTGCCCGACGACGCGGAGGAAGCCCGGGGCCTGGCGAACCGGCTTCTCAAGCATCACAAGAAGGAAGACCTGCTCGACCTGTTGCTCGGCCGAGAGCTCGCCCGATGTCCACGGGGCGAGTCCATGAAGCCGGTCGATCCGAAGTACTTGGCGCGTGCCCCACGGGCGGTCACGGATCTTCCGCCACGGCGCAAGCACTCGGACTTCGAGCGAGACGCAGTGATCTTTCGCGTAAGCTTGGGCGCGGCCGACAAAGCCGAGCCGGGCTGGCTTCTGCCCCTGATCTGCCGCCGCGGTGGCGTGACCCGCAACGAGGTGGGCGCGATTCGCGTCGGGCCGACCTTCACCGAGTTCCAGATCGCCGGCGAGGCCGCGCAGGACTTCGCGCTGGCGGCGGCACGGCCCGATCCTCGCGCACCCCACGTCGCCATCGAGGCTGCGGGCACGGCGCATTCCACCAGGCCGCATCCGCCGCGGGATCGGCCTGCGCGCCCCTCCCAGCCCGACCGTCCATACCCGCGTCGAGATCGCCCGTTCGCACGCGATAACGCGCGCCCGGAACAATCCGGGGACGGAACACGCGCCCCGCGCAAGCACTTCCA
>CAZYFU010000046.1:0-42638 GCA_964647025.1 uncultured Myxococcales bacterium
CGGCGGCGCACGCGGCCTTGCTGGTGAAGGTGTCGGAGTCGTTGATGTAGCCCGAGACCACACAGTGGATGTTGGCGTCGAACAGCGTGGTGTCTCCGTCCCAGTCGACGCGGTATCGTAGTCGGTGCCCAGGTTGGGAATGCTCGCGCGAAGGCCGTCGGCGCTGCGAACCGTGGCGGCTTCGCTGTCCTTGCCGTCCTCGCAGTCGAGCGCATGGGTCCGCTGCGTGCAGTCGTCATTGGTGATCGTGACGTTGCTGTCCCCCACGAACATACTGGAGTCGACCACGTACTGGGCACCAGCGGCCGCCCCCCCGGGGCTCGGTCGGCCATAGCCATCCGTCGGGCGTGCGCACGTAACCGCGGTCGGCCGCGTAGAAGGCCCAGGTCTGGGTGAGGTTGCCGTCAAAGCCGGTGAGCGCGAGGTCCAGGGCGGTGTCGTAAGCGTTGAGGACCTCGAGCATCTGTAGGCCGGGGTGATCGATGGCTGCGGCCGGCGGCGCGACTGGGACGTCCAGGGAGAGGGCGCTGGACGCGGACTTCACGCTGGTGTCGAGCTGACTTGTGGCCACGTCGTACCAGGACGATAGGACGGTGTAGCCCGGGGGCCCCACGACCGGCGGCGTGGCGGAGGGCCGCATGCCGATCTCGACCGGCGCCGCGAGCGCGCCTGAAGGAGCCGTGAGCTTGGGCCCGCTCGGAACGATCACGCTGCCGCCGCTCGCCGCCAGCGTGCGCGGGTGGAGTAGGTGCAGAGGGGCTTTGGCGACGGGCCAGATATCGCGGGGTTGGCGCCCGCCGCTTTCGGGCGAAGAAAGGTGACCCGAGAAGCCAAGCAGGAACAGCTGCTTGGCATCGAGGAGATGACCATGATGCGAAGCGGAAGAGGCCTGTTGCTGATCGCCGTCGGGCTCGTCGCCTGTGGCTCGCAGAACGGGGCAGACGGCGACAAGCGCGCCAGCGGCGGCGCCACGGCGATGGGCGGCAGCCCTGGTAGCGGCGGCGCTCCGAGCACCGGCGGTGGATCGGGCAGCGGCGGTGCGGCGGGGGCGGCCGTCACGGGTCGGGGCGGCTCGTCCGCTACAGGTGGCTCGTCGGGCGGTGCGGCCGGCGCGGCGGGAAGCGTCGGTTCCGGGGGCGACGTCGGTTCGGCTGGGTCCACGGGTCGGGGCGGCTCGGTTGCCACGGGAGGCGCGATCGGGGGCGGTGGCGCGACGACCTCGACCACCCCGCCCGACGCCGGGTCGGCGAGCGATGCACGCATCGATCCGGCGGACGCATTCGCCGGCAGGGACGTTGCACTTTCGCCGGCCGACGTGGCTGACGCGACTACGACGTGCACCGGCACGTCGACGCTGAGGGCCGGCGACAACAAGCTCACGCTTCAGTTCGGCGGCCGCACGCGCAGCTACATCGCGTACCTGCCCAGCTCGGTCAAAGCTGGCACCGCCGCGCCGCTGGTGTTCGATTTCCACGGCCACGGCGCGAACGCGGCCCAAGAAGAGTCGTCGAGCGGCTGGAACAAGAAGGCCGACCGGGAGGCCTTCATCGTGGTCTATCCCGAAGGGGTCGACAGCTCCTGGAACGTGGGCAACTGCTGCGGATTGGCCATGTCCGAGAAGGTGGACGACGTGGGCTTCACCAAGGCCATGATCCAGGCGGTCAGCAAGGCGGCCTGCATCGACGCCAAGCGGATCTACGCCACCGGGATGTCCAACGGCGCCGGGTTCGTGCACCGACTGGGCTGCGAGGCCGCGGACGTCATCGCGGCCATCGCGCCAGCCTCCGCCGATCTGGTGACCGACCCATGCACGCCCGTCCGGCCCATCTCGGTGCTGGCGGTGCGCGGGCTCACAGACACCATGGTCAAGTACGAGGGTGGCAAGACGGGCTCGACGGGGTGGTATGACCCGGGCGCCAAGGCCTCGCTCGAGCTCTGGAAGGAAATCGACCAGTGCACGGGCTCCCCGACCACCACGCATCAGTATTGCCAGAGCTACACAGCGTGCAGCGCGGGGGTGGAAAACACGTTGTGCTCGCTGCCCGATACCGGCCACGACACCTACAACAACGCGGTCAAGATGAGCGTCCCCGACGTGGCATGGGAGATGTTCCAGCGGCAGCCGATGCGATAACGCGGCGCGATCCGTCTTTGACAATAGGGGGGTGTCGTCGACAATTCCCCTACGTGCCAACCGCATCAACGCCGACGTCCCGAAACCCGAAGCCCAACACCCTTCTCGCGCTCGCATGCATCACGGCAGCGATGTGCGCCGCCACGGAGGCGCGAGCAGCGTCGTTACAGAAGGTGAACCAGAGCGACTGGCAAGGCGGCGCCTCGCTGCCGAGCTACGTCAACATGTACATCTACGTGCCGGACAAGCTGGCGGCCAAGCCCCCCATCCTGGTTGGGTCCCATCACTGCCAGGGCACGGGCACGACCACCTACAACGAGACCAAGTCGACCCTGGTCCCGCTGGCCGACAGCCTCGGCTTCATCATGATCTTTCCCGAGGCGACCGGGCACAACTGCTGGGATGTGGGCTCGGACAAATCGCTCAAGCACGACGGCGGTGGCGATACCCACGCCGTCGCGCAGATGGTGCGGTACACGCTCAAGAAGTACGACGGCGACGCGAGCCGGGTCTATGGCTTCGGCGGCTCGTCGGGCGCGATGATGACCCAGGCCCTGATGGGCGTCTACCCGGACATCTTCATGGCCGGCGTGGCGGTCTCCGGCGTGCCCTGCGGGTGCTGGTCCGTCGACTACACCGGCGACGTGGCCTCGAACGGCCAATGGAGCGGCCCGTGTGCAGGTGGCAAGGTCACGAAGAGCGCGCAGGAATGGGGCGATCAAGTCCGGGCCATGTTCCCGGGCTACACCGGGCATCGGCCACGCCTGCAGCTCTGGCACGGCGACCCGGACACCACGATCAGCTACAACAACATGGGCGAAGCGATCAAAGAGTGGACCAACCTCCTGGGCCTTAGCACCACGCCCACGTCCACCGCGAATCCCAACACGAACACGACCCATCAAATCTGGAAGAGCACCTGTGGCGCGACCGTGCTGGAGACGTTCTCCGTCAAGGGCGCCGGCCATGGCGTGCAGTGGGATACGCCCACGGTGGCAGGGTTCTTCGGCCTGGCCAAGGCCGGCGACCCAGACCCCGAGGCGAATTGCGGCAGCGGCGGCGGCACTGGTGGCACGGGTGGCGGCGGCGCCTCCGGATCTGGGGGCGCGGGTGGCGCGAGGGACGGCGGAATCGATCGCCGCGATGGCGGGCGAGAGACTGGTCCGGCCGACGCGGCAAGCAGCTCGGGCGGTGGGGCCACAGGCAGCGGCGGGGCGGCAGGCAGTGGCGGGGCGACAGCTCAAGGAGGCGAAGGGGGACGTGGCGGCGCCGCGGGAAGCGGTGGCGCCGTCGGCACGGGTGGCAAGGCAGGCAATGAGGGCTCCGGAGGCGTCGCGGCCGGCGGCAGCTCGGCAGCCGGAGGCTCTGCCAAGGGTGGCGCGGCAGCGGGCGGCAGCAACGCCCAAGGAGGGGCGCCGGGCGCCGGTGGCTCGAGCGCTATTTCGCCCACCGCGACCGACGCCGGCGGTTGCGCGGTTGGCAGGCCGAGCAGAGGCTCTGCTTCGGCGGCGGCGCTCTTGCTAGCCATGGCGGCCCTGGTATGGAGGCGACGCCGCTCGGGCTGAGGCTTCGCGACAGCCGTCAGCGCGCGACAAGCCGAGCCGCCCCGGCGGCCAGCTTCGCGATCGGGATGCGATAGATATCGAGATCAGTGCGCCAGCTACCGGGCTGCGCGTGCCTGCTTGGCCGACGCCCGCGTCTGATCCGGTGTCTCGCCCAGGACTTCCTTGTAGCGGCGAAAGAAGTGCGCGTAGTCCACGTAGTGAAGGTCGATCGCGAGCTGGGTCAGGCGCGTCTCGGGATGGGCGAAGAGGGTCGTGGCCGCCTCCTGCAAGCGACGACATTCGATCAGCCACTTCGGCGTCACACCGACGTGCCTCACGACCAACCGTTCGAGGCTTCGGCTCGACATGCCAACGCGGCGGCCGAGCTCGCTCACGCGTATCAGCGCAAGGTCGTCCTCCGCCAGCTGGCACACGAGGTTGGCCATGCGCCCGCGTTCGTCCACGCGCGCAGCGACCGGCCCAAGCCACCGCTCGACCAGGGTAATCCACGCTGCGGTCGACGCTGCCCCTGCCATGGCTTCGGCGATCTCGTCGATGGGCGCGTCGCGAACGGGCGCGCTCTTGCCCACCAGCGTTCGCGGTTCTGCCGAGGCCAACAAAGGACCTGCTGCCGGACGAAACAGAAGCCCGAGCGCCCAACCGTGTCCCGAAAGCTCGCGCACCTGGACCTTGGGGTTCGGACCGTAGAGCGCGGCACGCCCGTCCATCACGACCAGGTTGAAGGCCGGGTAGGTGAGCACGCGCTGTCGGCTGACCTCGCCGGCGGGCACTTGCCACCGCGCGATCCAGGCGTGCCTAACCAACTCGGACAGGCGATGGCCCAGCTCGAAGCGCTCGATGGCCACACCGGGCGCCCCTGGATTCAGATGGCCTTTCGATCGCGGCACGACGATCTCTCCCTGTCGTAAAAGTACAAGACGCGGCCCTGGGCAGTTCGTAGCGTGAGGAACATGATCACGCAAGCAAACCGCGCCGCCCACGGCGCATACACGACCCTTGGTAGACCCAACGACAGCACCGCCATCACCCCTCACGTCGTCGTCACGCCGGCGGCCGAGGCCATCGCTTTCTACGAGAAGGTCCTCGGCGCCCGACTTCTCGACCTCACCAGGTTTCCCGGATCCGAAGCCGTCGCCCACGCCGAGCTCGACTTCGGCGCGGGCAAGCTTACGGTCAGCGACCCGCTCGACAGTCATGGGCTGGTCGCCCCCGACCCATCGCGTGGCGCCAGCTTCTCGCTGGCGCTCTACGTGCCCGACGTCGACCAGGTGGTCGAGCGCGCTACGGCAGCCGGAGCCACCATCCGGGAACCGCTCGCCACGTTCGTGTCCGGCGATCGCTACGCCTCGTTGGTGGACCCGTACGGGCTGCGCTGGACCGTCATGACCCGGGTCGAGGACCTGTCCCCGGACGAGAGCCGCCGCCTTGTCGAGGCGTGGTCCAAGCGCCAGCGTTGAGAGGCCCGAGGGCTACGGGAACTTCAGCGTCGAGAAGAACGCCGTGACGTTCGACTTGAGCGCCGCCACCTCGCTCGTGGTCATCACGTTGTTGGTCACGAGCGCTTCGCGCATGCGAACCGGATCGGGCTGACTGAGGTCGCCACCACCACCGACGTGGATGGCGGTGCCCGCGTTGAGATTCGCCTTGGGTGGCGAGTGCGAGAGCACTTGGGTGCCGTTCAAGAAGGAGATCACGGCGTTCTTGGTCGGGTCGAACTGGGTGACCACCAAGGCGTTTTCGACGGGCGACGTTCCGTAGTCGTACAGATCGTTGTTCTCTTCTTCCTCCGCCCCGACGCAGTACTTGTTGGACGCCCCGCAATTGACGGCGATGCAACAGCCGCCCGAATCCCTCCACCCATACGCCAGGGCGACCATGAAATCGGTCCCGTGGGTGTCGGGCGCGTCGTACTTGTGGGTCAAGCCGAAGACGCCGCAGCAGTAGACCTGGTTCGGGACCGGCTTGCCGTTGTACATGAGACCCATGGCCTTCGAACCGCCGTTGATGCCGGTCGCGAAGTTCTCGGTGTTGCCAGTGCGAATCGCGTATTCCTGGGGCGCATCCGTGGTGAGGATGGGCAAGCCCGTCGCTGACTCGATGGTGAACTTGGCGGCGCAGGTGTAGCCGCCGGCGCTGCAATCGGGCCCCCAAGGCGCCTTCCACACGGCCGGCTGCAGGTCGTTGCTGCCGCTGTGGATTTGCGCGTAGATCCTCGAGACCACGCAGTTCGATTGGGTCCCGCCGCAGAAGCTGCTCCAGGTCGACAGGTCGGCCGTACGCGCGTCGGTCTGACCGATGTCGAGGGTCTTGTTCTTGTCCTTGGCCAGTCCGAGTTGGAAAAGGGGACCCTTGTAGCTGGCCGTCATGGCTCTCGCCATGCCGTAGGCTTCCGCGCAGCCATTCGCGATCACGTCGCAGGGACCTTTGTAAGGTGGGGCGGCGTCCGGCTCGATGGTGATGGCCGCGTCCGCTCCCCCCTGCCCCGTGGTCTTGCCGCCGCTTCCCGGGGCACCGCCCGCAGCAGGGCCGCCCCCGGAAGCCTGGGCGCCGCCTCCGGCGCTGGACCCGCCCGCTCCGCCGCGACCGCCGCCGTTGCCTCCCGCACGGGTCGTCGTTCCCCCCGCCGCGGAGCCGCCTTGTGCGCTGCTACCGCCCGACGAGGTGACCGTGGCCCCGCCGGCGCTGGTGGTTTCGCTGCCGCCGCCCGCGCCACCCGAGGCGCTGGAGCCGCCGTTGCCGGGAGCGCCGCCTTCGGTGACGGCACCGCCATTGCCGGCAGTGCCGCTATCCGATGCGCTGCAAGCCGCAACAGCCAAGACGACGACCGCATCAAGAAGCAGGACTTTTGCTCGCATGGAACGCGCTCCTCCGGAGGACGAGCCCTCGACGTCGGCAAGCCAAGCCCAACCTGGGCGATGGCCCAGGTCAGACTCGACTCAGAACAGGCGATCGAGAGGGTTTGTCTTTCGCCCGTCCTTCATGACTTGCGCGCCAGACGCCGAATTGCCGAAAATTGACCAAGCAATATCGTGCGCCCAGCTAGACGGATGAGCGGTCGGGGCCGCGCAGTGCGAGGCGGAGGCCGTCAAAGGAGCGGCTTGCACACGGGATCCGCCAGCATCGCGGACGCAAGCTGCTTCAGGTCCCGGACGAGCTGGACCAGGCCCGCGGGGATGTAGCGGCAGGAGCTCATGGCCGGCGAGGCGCACTGATCGCCCACCACGACCTTGCGGCCGTCGTCGAGAGAGATGGAATAGACTGGGCCATCCACCGACCTGGGATCCGAGCCGAAGAACGGCGTCGGATCCTGGGGCAGCGCCCACACCGACTGTACGTCGGCGTCGGCCAAGTCGGCGTTGATGGTCGCGACCGTCACCCCCGACGCCCCACATGCGGGCAGCGCTGGCGAGCAGCTCGGCGAGGCCTCGCCGTCGCGACCGGCCAGACGGGAGTAGTTGCGCGTGATGGTGAAGCTGGTCGCGGTCAGTCGGTTCACGTCGAAGAAAGGCGCATTGCCGCCATCGAACCCGAAGGTGAGATTGTCGGCGAGGGCGCACGGCGGGCGATCGATGAGGGAGCCCAAGTCGGGAGAGGCGTCGTGAAAGCAAATCGCGCCGGTGCACGCCATGCCGTTGGTCGTGCAAATGCAGGTGTTGCAGTCCACGTTGAAGCTCTCGCCCTGAAGGTAGGTCCGACCGTTGTACGAGCAGGTCCGTGCGGCGTCGGGTGCGGCCGAAACCTCAGCACCGGCATCCACGGGTTTCGGGCAAGCCATCTTGGTGCACGAAGCGCCATCGGCCATGCACGTGCAGGTGTTGCAGTCGCGCTTGAAGGTCTCGCCGACCGCGTAGGCGTGGCCGTCTTCCACACACCCTTGCACCGCCGCATCCGGTGTGATGATCGAGCCGCCGCTGCCGCCTTGCCCCCCGTTGCCAGCGACGCCGCCGCTGCCACTGCCCCCGATGCCACCGCTGCCGCCACCTCCGCTGCCACCGAAAGGCGGAGGGACGCACAACATCAGCGTGCAAGCGACGCCAGACTCCGTGCAGGTGCACGTGTTGCAGTCGTCTTTATCCTTGAAGCTCTGGCCCAGCGCGTACGTCGTCCCCTCGTAGTTGCAGGTTCGACCAGGCGTGTCGAGTCCGTCGCTGCTGCACGAGCCGACGAGAAAAGCAGACGTCACGGCGAGGAGCAGAGAGCCTTGCGACTTGGTCATGGGCGCCTTCTGGGCAAGGAGCATACCAAAGCCCTCGATGCGCGATCGGTGCACGTTCCGCCAGACGGGGCGGCCTGTTTATGCGCCCTTGCGATCCTCGAGACGGCGTCCGCCATCAGATTTCTGACGACGCCGTGCCCGCCATGGCCGAGAGTCCGCCGCCGTTGGCATTGGAGGGGGCGATCCGCAGGCGCGTCAAAGGCCAGACAGGGTACAATCCGCCGCCGAAAGACACAGCCCATGGCCAAATCGATCCTCTCCGACATGGACGGCGTCATCTATCGGGGCAAGACCCTGGTGGAGGGCGCCAAGGACTTCATCCGTAAGCTGCTCGAGACCCGTACGCGTTTTCTCTTCCTGACCAACAACTCGGAGCAGACGCCCATCGATCTGCTTCGCAAGCTGGAAGGCATGGGCATCGACGGCCTCACCGAGCAGAACTTCTACACCTCGGCCATGGCCACCGCGGCCTTCCTCAGCAGCCAGAAGCCGCGCGGCTCGGCGTACCTGATTGGCGGCAACGGCATGGCCAACGAGCTCTACAAGGTCGGGTACTCGCTGACCGAGACCAACCCGGACTACGTGGTGGTGGGCAAGACCACCAGCTTCAACTTCGACATGATGAGGAAGGCGCTTCGCCTGATCGACAACGGCGCGAAGTTCATCGCCACCAACCCCGACGTGGTGGACCCGACGGAGGGCGGGCGCGAGCCCGCCTCGGGCAGCATCCTGGCGTCCATCGAAGTGGCCTGCGGCAAGAAGCCCTACGTGGTCGGCAAGCCCAACGCCTTGATGATGACCATCGCACGCAAGCAACTCGGCAGCCACTCGTCGGAGACCGTGATGATCGGCGACCGCATGGACACGGACATCGTGGCGGGCCTGGAGGCGGGCATGACCACCTGCCTGGTCCTGTCGGGCGTCTCGACCGTACAGACCCTGGAACAGTTCCCGTACCGACCAAGCCACGTGTTCGAGAACGTCGGCGAAATCGACCCACTGGCCCTTTAGCACCCCACCGAGAAGTACCTTCATGGAAATCACCGTCCCTTCACTCCTGCGCATCAAACCGAACGCCCTTCACAAGCTTGGCAAGTACCTCCGCAGCGACCGCTTCATGAACGTGGCGCTGTTCTACGGCGAGGGGCTCAAGCCCATGTTGGCCCAGACCGTCGAGATCTCGCTGGAGTCGTCCGAGATCAAAGTCGCACACGAGGGCGTGGCAGCGTCGAACGACATCGAGATCATCTTCCAGGACAGCCTCAGGTTGCCGCAGAAGCTCGACGCCATCGTGGCCATCGGCGGCGGCAAGGTCATCGACTGCTGCAAGTACTTGGCGTTGCTCAAGCAGATTCCCCTGGTCTCCGTGCCGACGCTGATCTCCAACGATGGTTTCTCCTCGCCGTTCTCGTCGCTGGTGGTGAAGGGCGCTCGCCGCACGATCCGCACCGTGATCCCCCACAGTGTCATCCTGGACACCGAGATCATCCGCGCCGCGCCCGAGGCGTTCTTCTACTCGGGCATCGGCGATCTGTTCTGCAAGTTCACCTCGGTATTCGACTGGAAACTAGCGTTCAAGAGACGTGGCGAACCGGTGAACGACTTCGCCGCCACCATCTGCAGCAACGCCGCCGACACCTTCTTCTACTATCCGAACAAGCATCCACAGGACCTGGACTTCCTGCGGGTGATGTCGAGCTCGCTGATGATGGCGGGTATCGCGATGGAGATCGCAGGCAGCAGTCGTCCGGCCAGCGGCAGCGAGCACCTGATCTCGCACGCTTACGACCGCATCGCCGAGAAGCCGTCCCTGCACGGCCTGCAGGTGGGCGTGGCTTCCTATGCCGTCAGCCACTTGCAGGGGGACACGCACGAGCTCCTCAAGCGCTCGATCGAAGACAGCGGTTTCCGCGCCTTCGTGGAGCAGCAGCCGCTTTCCCGTCGCGACTTCATCGAGGCCGCGAAGTTCGCGCCCAACGTGAAGGAAGACTTCTACACGGTGCTGTCGGAGCGGGGCGCGATTGAGAGATTGCTCGCCTTCATAGAAAAAGACGACCTCATGCGGGTGATGCTGGCGTAACCTCGGCGGCCTAACCTCGAGGCCAGGGCGCACACGCGCAACGCGGCGCACAGCGTTGACGTGAGGCGGCTGTTCAACGCAGCGTACGCAGCACGAAAAGGCTGTGTGGAAGGCTCTAAGAACATGCTAGGTCCGTGGCGGACAGGCGCGGTGGAGATGTTGCGACCACGGTCAGAGAGAGTCTTTCACGACCAGTAGGAGAGCTTCCATGAAAGCACGGCTTGTTTGGGTCCTTTCAGCCGCGAGCATCTTTGCTGCGAGTTTGTTGGGCGGAAGCTGTGGCCCCACGGGTGGCGATTTGCCCTCGGACGAGACCGGAGGGCGAACCGGGTCCGACCAATCCGGCGGATCCTCTGGAAGCGGCGGTGAGACCGGCGCAGGCGGCTCATCGGCCAAGGGCAGCGGCGGAAGCAAGGGTTCGGGCGGCTCATCGGCCAAGGGCGCCGGTGGGGCTGGTTCCGGGGGCGACAGTGGCAGCGGCGGAGGTGCCGGCGCAGGCGCGGGAGGGCGGCCCTGGGGTAACGGAGGGCGGACGGGCATGGTGTTTCCGCCTGGGCCCGACGCCGGTGCGAAGACGGACGCGCCAGCATTCCAGCGCGACGCCATGTCGTTCACGTCGAGGGACGCGTCGACGACGAAACGCGATTCGAGCGGTTTCGCGCGCGACACCGCGCCCACGTTCTTCCGTCGCGACTGACGGCCCTCGTCGGTCGATCAATCCTCGCCGCTGTCGATGATCATGCCGCGACAGTTGGCGGCGCCGCAGCGGCAGGGCTCGGCCAGCTCGGCCGGGAAGGCATAGTCGTACGCGATCTCCTCGTCCACGCGGATATCGCGCAGAGCAAAGATGCGCGCCCAAGGTTTTCCGTTCTCGTCGAGGCCAACCTCGACGCCGGCGTTGGGATCGCACGAGTGATTGATCCAGCGCGTTTGATCCACCATGTCGAACAGGATCTCGTCGGTGATCTTGAGCGAGTAACGATCGTCCACGTCCTCGCTGACGTTCCACGCGACCCCGTCCACCTCGGCGATGAGCTCGTCGGCGGTGAAGGGACGCTTGGCGATGACCCCGTATCCATCGATGACGGAGCGGACGACCTGCAAACCAGGGATGAGTGGCATGCCGGGTTGTATGCCACAAACCCCGAGCAGCGCGCTACCGGAGCGGCGTTCCAGGCCGGTTACGGTCGCAAGTCCGCGAGTTGACGGCGCCGTCGCGCGCCACGCTCATTTTTGGACGCGACTTTCTGCCGAATGAGCGATCACTTGCTTGACTGGGCGCCAGTCGGCAGCAAACTTGGCGCGCAAAAACGAGGAGGAGGGTCCCACATGGTTGGGTCGGTCGGGTGGGCGTAAACGAAATCCGAATGCGACGGCCAACAAACGGTCAATTCGCGGTTTCGATTGTGTGAACACATTCGACCCACACGAGCGCCATGAGCAAGCGTTGCTACAGTGAACAGTAGACATACGCAATACAATGAGGAGGAATCGACAATGATGATCACATGGGTGTTAGCGGCGGTTCTCGCGGAGGTACCAGGGGAAACGACCCATCAATCCGAACAGAGCGAACCATTGAATCAGGCCAAGCCGGCCACCCAGACCCTACTCTTGCCCCTCTCCGGCACTTCCATGACCTGCACGAAGGAGGGGGATCAGCTCGTCTGCGTGATCCCCCTCGAGAAACAGCTGGTCGACGAGCTTCAGCCAACCGCGATTCCGATACCCAAGGTAGCGGTGCACCGGCCGAGCACGCCGACGCTGGTCCTGCCGGGGCCCGAGGTCTTCGCCAAGGTGAAAGCTGCCGAAGCGAACATCGAGCTCGCGAAGTCGCTCTTGCCAAAAGCGACGAGCCCCGAGGAGGCGGTGCTCGCACAGCAGTTGCTCTACCGGGCCAAGGAGCAGTACCGAACGGCGCGCGCTCTCTTGCACACGGTAGAGGGGGACCTGCGGCGCGCTCCCGATCCTTTCGACGGCGACAGCACAGAGGCGGTAGCTGTCTGCGAGGACGTGGCGTCGCCGATCGAGGATGCGTGCGAGCCGCACGCGCCTTGAAGCGCGCCACGCCGACACGCGGGCCGGCGCCCCAACCTTCCGGCGGCGTCGACCCGTGGGACGGGTGAGTAGCGGACTAGCTCGGGTGGACCTCCCGTCCCGCATCTCCGGCCGTCGAATAGAGGGCCGTATCTTCCTTGATGATGCTTTCCATGAGGACTCCTTTTGCGCTCCCCGGGCAGTGCAAGCGACAAGCCATCACGCGAAGTAGCGCTCCGGTGGGCGAGCTCGTCGGCAGCTACGGTGCGGCCCGGCGGCGTCGCAGTCCGGCGCGGGCGATGGCCGCCGACCAGAACAGGAAAACGACGACGCCGCCCCCCGCGAGACCGAAGCCCCAGGTGAAGCCCGACGGCCAATAGCGAAGCTCGATGCGCGATTCCCCGGCAGGCACGACCATCCCGCGCACAGCGTGGTTGACCCGAAGGACGGGCAGCTCTTCTTGGCCGCGAAAGGCGCGCCAGCCGGAATCGAAGTTGTCGGCGAGGACGACGAGTCCTGCGGTCTCCATGCGCACGAGCAGGGTGATGCGAATCGGTACCTCGTGGGCGATGCTCACCTGTCCGAGCGCATCCTTGGGCAGCATCACGGGCTCTTCGACGTAGGCCACGTCCCGGGCGTCGAACGTCGGTGCGGTCAGCCTCTGCAGGCGCTCCGCCGCCGACGGGACGTACTCCACCCGCTTCGGCACGAAGACACGAGGCAGAGCCCGGGGATTGGCCATGGCCCAGTAGTCGTTCCCGATGAACGCGGGGGTGAGGTCCGAAGGCGGCCGACCGCGAAAGATCACCGTGCGGACTCCGAGCATGTCGAGGACAGGTGGTAGGCGAACCGCCGCTGGAGGCTCGAGGGTCAAGGTAGGCGTGTACCACTGCAAGGCAGCGTAGGGCAGCGGCCGCCACGAGGGCGCGGCCACGCGCGAAAGCAGGCTGACCACGCGTTGCGGATCCACGGCATCGTAACCACGGACGTCGCGCAGCCCATACAGTTGAGGCAGCACCGCCGGCAAACAATCGAACCCGAGCACGCGGCCCTGCTCGGCCCGGGCCACCTCGTCGAGCATGGGCACGCGAGGATAGTAGAGCGACGGATCGCTCTCTACGTTCCAGCCACGACCAAACCACAACAGATCGAGCACCATGATTGCGCCCAGGCACGGCACCATCCATCGCGGCAACCGATGCTTCGCCCGCAGGACCAGCCAGATCACGGTCGCGAGCACACACAGGCTCGCACCGACCATGCCCATTTCATACCAGGAGCGCCTCACCTGCTCGACCGCGGTCGCGTCGCGCACCCATCCGACGCTGGTGGACGCTTGCATCGCCGCTTCGAACCGGGTCGCCACAGACGCAGGCACCAAGTTGGCGCGCAGACCACTCGCCACACCCAGACCAGCCGCCAGCATCGTCGGGATCCAGTGCCATGGTCGCCAGCGCACCTGTCCTTGCTCGATGGCATCGAGACCGATCGCGGCCAGGACCATCGCCGCGAGCGAGGTGGCGAACAGCAGTCGGTTGTGCGACATCATGTTCAGCCCAGGCAGACGCAGAATCGCCGTCAGCCCCGGCAGGCCGAGGGAATAGCCGAGACCAAGCACGGCGAGGCCGGTGAAGAAGACCACGCTGCCGCGGCGGCGGCGGTTCTGCCAGGCCAACGGCGCGAGCGTCAGGACGACGAGCACGCCGGCATATCCCATGGAGACGCTCTCCATCGGGTTCTTGCGCCCAGGGCCAGCGATGGATACACCGTGATCTTGGGGCGTGCCGTTGAAGTTCGGCAACACCAAGAGTGGCAACGCCGCGAGGCCGGCGGAGGCCCGCTCGACCGTGCCCTCGCTGCGCCGGACCATCCGCTCGCCGGTCCTGGCGTAGGCCGCCATCGAGAGGACCTCCGGCGCGCTCGACAGCAGGCCCACGCCCCATCCGATCAGGATGACCAAGCCGCTGCGCAACGCGGGTCGCGCGTGCCATGCCTTGCCGTGCGCAGAAAGGAACGTCCACAGCGCGAACAGCCCGGCGACTCCCAGCTCCTGTGCGCCCGTGTCCAGCGGCCCCGAGAGCAGCACCAAAGACGTGAGCAGCGCGACGGCTGGGCCGGCGGCCGTGCCGGGTCGCCGGATGGCACGATCCTCGGCCAGCAGAAGCCACGGCAACCACGCCAAGGACCAAGTGTGCCCGTAGCCCTGCCACAGGACGAAGTACGCACCGATGGGGAAACACGACCCAGCCACGGCCGAAGGCCAGAATCCGAGCCGCAAGGTGGCCCGGCAGAAGGCATACGCACCCAAGCCGGCGACCAGCGCCACGAGGACCTGGACCCACGGCAGCACGAGCGGCGACGGATCGAGCGAACGCAGCAACATGAACGGGGAGAACCGCATGAGCACGTGGGGTGCGCCTGCGAATTGATGAGGGTTCCACAGTGGAAAGCGCCCTTGACCGATCTCCCGGGCGGCGAACACGCGATTGGGCTCGGCGTGCAGGACCTGGTCCGTGAGCACCAAGTTCTCCGGTTGGGTGTTGGTCAGAGGCTGCGTATGGGGCAGGTAATGGTTCGTCTGCCCGAGGATGTCGAGGGGAAGCAGGATCTTCTTGCCCAGGAGCGATGGTCCGAAGAGCACGGCCTGGCCGAGCAGGATGGCGCTGATGACGACGAAGAGCCGCCAGCGTAGCGCCAGGCGCCCAGGTGCCTGCTCGCACGAGCCGCTCGACCCGACGGCCTCGCCTTCCATCATGTTCGGTTCCGGGGACACGCGTGAGTTATGGGATGCGCTGGACTTCGCGAATAGCATACAATCATGCGCGCCAGATTCGCCATTCTGTCGCGTCGGATATGTGAACAGCGTGCCCACGTCTAGAACGCAAGATCCCCCCTACTTCATGGAGAGCGAGGAGGAAGCCTTCCGCCTCGACATCAAGACGGATCCACAGGCCGTCGAGGACCAGGCGCGCTGGGCCGGTGTCGCGGCGGGCATGCGTGTCCTGGACCTCGGCTGCGGCGCAGGCAGGACGACACATGCGCTTGGCAGCCTGGTGGGACCGCGGGGCTCGGTGGTCGGTATCGACGGCTCCGAGAGGCGGCTCTCCTATGCGAGCCGATGTTTCTCCGCACCAGGTATCAGCTACCTTCGCCGGGACGTGCGTGCCCCACTCGGCGATCTGGGCGAGTTCGACGTGGTCTGGATTCGCTTCGTGCTCGAGTACTTCGCGGACGAGTCGTTCGACATCACCAGGAACGCGTTCGCCGCTCTCCGGCCTGGCGGAACACTGTGCCTCATCGACCTCGACCACAACTGCCTCGGGCACTTCGGCGCCTCTGCTCGCCTCGACAGAACCTTGCGCAACCTCGTCTGCGCGATGCAGAAGCAGCAAGGCTTCGACCCTTTCGTCGGCAGAAAGCTCTATGCGTACCTCTTCGACCTCGGCGGCAGGGACATCGAGGTACGGATGGCGCACCATCACCTGATCTACGGCTCGATGTCCGACGCGGACCGATTCAATTGGCTCAAGAAGGCGGACTCCGTCCGCCACGTGCCCGAGCTCTTCGCCGCTGACTACGCCGGAGGATACGAGGAATTCCGCAGTGAGCTCGTCGCTTACCTCGATGACCCTCGGCGATTCATCTACACGCCGCTTATCATGTGCAAAGGAAAACGCCCCGCCGGTTGAGGACGCCTCAAACGCTTCGAAGCGCAAACGGCCGCATCGGCTCGGGCGTTTCGTCGGAAGACGACATGGACGCCCGCGGCGCAAGCTCGAGTTGGGCCGGGTACGCGCCCTCAAAGAAGCGAAGGAATGCGTCCACTACGCGCGGCTCGAAGCTCTTGCCCGACTCCGACTTCAAGAACGCGATGGCCACGCCTCGCGGCATCGGGTCGTGGTATTGGCGCTTGGCCGTGATGGCCTCGAAGAAGTCGGCCACCGCGATGATCCGCGCGCCCAGGGGGATCTCGTCGCCGCGAAGCCCGCGCGGATATCCACTGCCGTCGAGCTTCTCGTGGTGGGCGCCGGCGATGGAAGGAACTTGGTGATAGATGCCCTCGAAGGCGATTTGGCTCAGGATCTTTTCCGTCTGCTCCGCATGGATCTTCACCAAGTCACGCTCACGTGGGGTCAAGGGCCCAGGTTTCCGGAGAATGGCGTCGGGCACGGCCAGCTTCCCGTAGTCGTGCAGAAGCGCGGCAGTCGAGATCACGTCGCGCTGCTCGGCCGACAATCCCAGCTCTCGGCATATGCCGAGCGCGTACTCGGTGACCTTCTCCGAGTGGCCGCGCGTCAGCGGGTCACGCGCATCGATGCTGGCCGCCAAGCCGTGCAAGATGGATCGGAACTGTCGATCCTTGGACTTGAGGAGCTCCTCGTTGCGCAGACTGATGCCGACGACCGACGCGACGCCGATGAGCAGGCTGCGGTCGGTCTCGACGAGCGGACGCTTGGTCTGCACGTTGTCGACCGCCAGAACGCCGATGGATTCGCCATTCGCCACGATGGGACAGCAGATGAAGGACTCGGCGCTCAGCTCCTGGGCGAAGACCACGCTCTTGAGGGACAGATCCTTCTGTATCTCCTCGATGTGGTTCACCAGAAATGACTGCTGCTGCTTGAAACAGGCCACGAAGATCCCGCGTGAGCTGGATCGGTCCAGATGGAACGCGGTCTTGCGCAGCAGCTTCAGCTGTCGTTCGTCGTGCCCGTACCCGGCGCCAAAGACCAGCCTCTTCCCGGTGGGGTCGGCGAGCAGAATCATGCAACGGTCGTAGTCGAGCCACTTCTTGCACGCCTTGACCACGCTCGACAGCACGTCGACCGAGCCCGAACGCCTGCTGATGGATTGGCCTATCTCGCTGGTCAACACCGCATTGTTGTGGTTCACCTCGATCTGGTTCACGAGCTCGTGGGTCGAATCGAACAGGCCGTGGAGACTGGCCGCCATGTCTTTCCTCTCCAGCGAGAGATAGAAAGACGTCAGGATTGCCACGATCGCCACGCCAGCCGGCAGCAGGTGGGTCAGCGCGAAGGTCGGATCCCAAACCGCAGACGCCAGCACCAGAGCGCCGAGCAACGCCATGGACACGTTGCGGACGCGCTTGAACAGCTCCGCCTTGCATGGGGTCCAGGAGATGATGTACCGGCACGTCTTCCCGCCGTGAAAGACGCACTCCGGGTGCTCGACTTCCGGCGTACCGCAGGCGAACAGGAGAGAGACCGCTTCGAGAAAACCCATGCGGTTCTCGCACTGGTAGGCCTTCTCTTCGACGCCCGACTCGAACGTGGTCGTGATCTCGACGCAGCTGGGACTGAGCGCACGCGAGGTGAAGGTCGACGATCGGGTGAGCCGTCGCGCACCTCGGCCGACCAGCTCGTATGCCTTGCCGGGGCCGACGGTGCTCAGAATGAGGCGCTGCATGGCCCCCATCGCGTCGGGCGATGCAGCGTAACGCCCGGCCTCGCGCGCCAGCGACGGGTTGCTGGTCAGGAAAGAGAGCCTTTCGTAGAACCGGTCGACCTGATCCTGGGTGAACCAATGGCCCTCGTCCGCCACCTCGTACGGTGTCATCCTGGCGTACTCCAGCAAATCCGCGACCCTGATCTGCGGATACTTCCGTTCGAGTAGCCTGATGTAATTGTCGATGATGCGACTGTTATACAGGCGACGACCGTCGCTTTTCATGGTTGCCCCCGTTCCTCTTGCCCGCTTGGAGGATTGCGTTCATGGAGCGGTAGAAGCTGTCGGAGTGACGGGGCACGAGGGACCACATCACGTAACGCTTCTCGACCGGCATCTTCAGCCCTTTCGCAGCAGACTCCGGATAGACGAGGACCGAGATTTCGTGCTGCCCGAAGCGCTTCATCAAGGCCGACAACGTGCGGTCGATGGCCTCCCTGGTGATCCCCTGCTGGTCCAACACGAAGAGGGTGATCGAGTTGGTCAGATCGGAAAGGTTCAGTCCGACGTCGGCCAGGTTCACCATGGCGACGGCCTGCAAGCGGTCCTGCTCCTTGAGCGCGTAGACGTGACGCTCTCGCCGTAACCCCAGCTTCGAGAACTCCTGTGTGAGTTCGTCGTGAACGACGTCCGAAGGCTCGAGGTCGAGCGAGCGGATCATCAAGCCACCGGACACGTGCTGGCCAAAGCGAGCCAGCTCGCGTAGATCGTCGTCGTCCGCAGGGGTCAAGGCCACGTCCTCGAGCCCACCGCCGTCACCGTCCGGGCGCTGCAAATGGTAGTAGGCGAACACCGCCTCCGAGCATATGCGGGGATCGTCGATGCCACGGCACAGCCCACCGAACACGCTGCGAGGGAACCGATTCTCCGGCCGATAGAAACAGATGACGTAGTCCATGTGCATGAACGCGAATCGACAAGACTCGTTGACGAACCTGGTGATCTGCGCCAGCACGTTGAGACCGGCTCTGAATGTCTGGTTGGTGCGCGCGGCGTGGTGATGGATGAGCCAGGTGCTGTCGTAGAACCGCAACATGGCCATGTGGCCCAGGATCTTGCCGCGGTCCCGGTAGATGAAGTGCCGTGCGATGCTGGGGCTGTGCGTGTACAGCTTCTCGTAGGTCTGCTTGATCTGTTCGCGGTTCTTTCGGATGAAGCCGTACTTCTGAGGATAGATGAAGCCCGTGTCGAAGAAGAAACTCCACAGGTCGTCCAGGTCGACTTGGTTGCAGACGTAGGATCGGCAGTCGTCGACGTGGTGGAGCATCGCCACCAACTGCACGTGGTCCGCGACATCCATGTCGAGCAGGGCCAGCCCGTGCTTGAGGCGGCATTCGTCGGCCCCTGGATCCAGCACCTGCCGATGAACGACCTGCGCACGGCACGAAAATCTGGCGTTCCCGGCCAGACAGAGATCGAGCCGTGGGATCATCAGGCCAGGCATGAGGACCGCGTTGCGCGCGAATTCTTCCACCGCCAGCCCCGACGCCGACAGATCGAGGACCTTGAGCTGGGCCAGCTTTCCCGTGAGGGGGTGCTCGAACACGATGGCCGGGGCCGGAACCACCTTCTCGCGCACGCTGCGGTGTTGCTGCGGCTCGAATCGCTGGACGCGATCTCGGGTCGGCTCGAGCACGTAGTCGCGTGTCGTGCGCCCGCCAGTGTTGCTCACAATCCTACAATCGCCGGAGTAGAGCACCTCGTGCTTCCGTGAGAGCACTACAGTGACCGGGACGGCCGGGCTCAGCCAGGCGAACGTCTGAGGCGGCGACGCCGAAATGCGAGCGCGAAACGACAGTGGGCTGAAATCGAGGAGCGTTCCGTCGAAGCGCGCCCCACTGCTCAGCATCTGAACCTCTACGTTTCGGCACGGGTGCCGCGCCACCCGACGCGAATCTATCTCGGTGCAAGTGGGAGAAACCTCGATGACGATGCCATCGTTGTCGAGTGACACCATGTTGCCCGTGCCGTGGATCAGCTTGTCCTCGTCTGGCACGCAGATGGACGAGAACACATAGTACTTCGACAGCGCGCGGGCCGCGCGAAGCTCGACCCAGGTACAGCGAAGCAGGTTCGCTTCGCACGACTGCGGTCTGGCCGCTACGCGCAGTCTGTCACCGTAGGTCGCGTGGTTGAAGTCGAGCAGGACGGTCCGACCCTGGAAGGCCAGGTAGTTGAGTCGATTGATCAGGCGATTGCGGTCGAACATCCGTGGCGCGGTCGTCGGAAGCTCGGGCTGCTCGCGGTCGGTGGACCCGTCGCGCGTGGACGCAGCTTCGCCGTTGGCCAGGCCCGCGCGCTGGACCATATGGAAGTGCTGCCGACGCTGCTCCATGGTTCAGTACGAAATCTCAGAGATCCCTGTTGATCTGCTCGTGAACCAACTCCTCGGACTCGATGGGTAGCCCACTGTCGATTCCCGACGCCCGCTCGCCATGGGTGCTGCTGTACGAGGACGGCAGAACGGTCTTGGGAGACCTGGATTGTACTAGAGAACGCGTCTGCAATATACGAACAATTCAAATAGTTCTTCTAACAGTGAGTCAATCGAGCAGACTCACTCGTGTCGTTACCGGGTGGCACAGCAATGCGAGCCTCTCCGACGGAGCTGCGTGCCAATTGATGTGAAATGTCGAACAGCTAGTCACACTACAGCAACTGATCTCTCACAGTTCCCCGGTGTTTTCCTCGTGTGGACGCCTGGTCGAAACTGAACGTCCATGCAGGTGGGAGGATCTGTCAGTACGGCGTAGTGGTTGCGGAGAAGGCTCCTGACATGACGCTGTCAGGAGGGGGTGTGTAGCTTGTTGCCTTCCCAACAAGGAGGAATTCTCATGAAGCTCAAGAAGATGTTTCCGCTCGTCACCGTGCAGTCGCTCGCATCGCTGAAGGACTTCTACTGCGGCCACTTCGGATTCGCGCCGTCCATGGAGGCTCAGGGCTATCTGCACCTGGCAGGGTCGGGCGGGGTCGAGATCGCGTTCATGACCCAAGACGCTGAGGCGCCCGAGGCGTTTGCGGGCAAGGGCATCACGGTGTGTCTGGAGGTCGCGGACGTGGACGCGGAGGCCGCTCGATTGCAGAAAGCCGACCTACCGATCGTGGCACCCTTGAAGGATAATCCGTGGGGCGATCGCAGCATCGTCTTCCGCGACCCCGTCGGTGTTCATGTCTACGTCTACCAAGCCAAGTGATCGGACGCGCTCATGAGGCGTGCCGATCGGCTGTTCCGGTTGGTCGGCTTGCTGCAGCGTCGCCGCACCGTCACCGCGGCGACGCTGGCCGAGCGCCTGGAGGTCTCCGAGCGCACCGTCTATCGGGACGTCGCGGATCTCATAGGATCCGGCGTTCCGATCCAAGGCGAGGCGGGCATGGGTTATCGACTCGAGCGAGGCTTCGATCTTCCGCCGCTCATGTTCAATGAGGCGGAGATCGAGGCCATCGTGCTGGGCGCGCGCATGGTGAAGGCGTTCGCCGATCCCGGGCTGGCTGCCGCCGCGGATGACGTGCTCGAGAAGATCCGGCGGGTGCTGCCGGACAGGCTCGCGCCGTCGTTCGACGAGACACCCCTTCACGGCTACCACTTCCGTCGCAAGACCGGCGTAGCCGAGCACCTGGGCCGGCTTCGCGAGGCGCTACGGCGCTCACGCAAGGTCAAGCTGGCCTACACCGACGGCAAGAACGACGGCACCTCGCGCGTGGTCCGTCCGCTAGGGCTGTCATTCGTCGGTCACGACTGGCTGCTCACCGCGTGGTGCGAGCTGCGCGAGGGCTTTCGCAACTTCCGCTTGGACCGGGTGAGCGCGGTGACCGTCACGACGGAGTCCTTCACGCCCGAGACTGGCAAGCGCTTCGAGGACTTCCTCGAGCTGATGGCGCGCGAGCCTGGCGAGCCCCCTGGCTGACGCAGCCCGCGAGAGCCGCCCAGGTGGCGAGGCCTGGAGGTAGGGCCGCACCGAGTCGCCAGCATCGGCTACCCCGCGCCAACCCATACTTGCATTCATTCGCATCGTTGCATACATTGATCGAGTGTCCGCCGTGGACTCCTCGAATCGAGCCGACCTGTTTCGCCTGCTGGGCGACGAGGACCGGTTGCGTTTGCTCGCGTTGTGCGACGCCGAGGAGCTGACGGTGGGTGAGCTGGCGTTGCTCCTACGCCAGAGCCAGCCGCAGGTCACCCGCAAGACACAGCCCCTGCGCGACGCCGGGCTTTTGCACGAGCGTCGCGATGGAACGCGCATTCTGCTACGCATGGAGGGCACCCCGGAGCCCGTGCTGGCAGCGGCCCTCGAGACCGGGAGGGCGCTGTGTCTGGCCGAGGGGCAACTGGCGAGGGTTCCGGCCATCGTCGCGCAGCGGGAGGAGGCGTCGCGCAAGTTCTTCGCCGAGGCGCAGGCGCGCCCCCAACCCTCGCCCGAGCTAGGCAGTGACGACGCTTTGCGCGCGATTCTTCCGTTCGCAACGCTGCTGGCCCCGATGCTGCCCGGCCACGCATTGGCCGTGGACTTGGGCACCGGCGAAGGCGGTCTGTTGCCGTTGCTCTCGCCGATCTACGATCGGGTGATCGCGGTGGATCGCAGCCCGGCTCGGTTGGCGCGCGCCGCCGAGAGGGTGGGAACGCTGGGGCTGCCCAACGTGAGGTTGCGAGAGGCGACGGTCGACGACACCAACCTCGCGCAGGAGGTGGCGCACGCGGGCGGGGCCGACTTGGTCACGCTGGTGCGCGTGCTTCATCACGCCGCCCGGCCGCAAGACGTGGTGGCGTCGGCGAAGACGCTGCTGCGTCCCGGCGGGCACCTCGTCATCGTGGACTACCTGCCCCACCACAACGAAGAGCTGCGTGAGCAAGGCCACGTGTGGCTGGGCTTCGAGCCCGCCAAGCTCCGCCAGTTCCTCGTCGACGCGGGACTGGTGGAGCTTCCGCCCGTGTCTTTGCGAAGCACGGAAGAGCCGCGCCTGCAGCTCGCCGCCGGGCTCTGGGATTCGGAAAAAACCAAGAAACAGAAGTTCTAAAAAGGAGAACACGATGGATACCCGAACAGAATTTCCCGCCTACATGGTGAAGGACATTGGCCTCGCCGAGCTCGGTCGCAAGAAGATTCGCATGTCCGAGAAGGAGATGCCGGGCCTCATGGCGTTACGCGAAGAATTCGGCGCGCTAAAGCCGCTCGCAGGTGCGCGTATCGCCGGCTGCCTGCACATGACCATCGAGACCGCGATCCTCATCGAGACGCTGGTGTCGCTGGGCGCCGAGGTGACGTGGACCTCGTGCAACATCTACTCGACCCAGGACGAAGCCGCCGCCGCCATCGCGAAGGCGGGCGTTCCCGTATTCGCGTGGAAGGGCGAGACGCTGCCCGACTACTGGGCCAACATCGAGCGCCAGCTCGTGGCGTTCAAGGGGGGTAAGGGCCCGAACCTGATCCTCGACGACGGTGGCGACCTCACGTTGCTCGTCCACAAGGGCGCCGAGTTCGAGAAGGCTGGCAAGGTGCCGGATCCGTCGTCGACCAACGTGGAGGAGATGAAGGTCATCCTGACCTTGCTCGGCAAGAGCTTGAAGGCCGACGGCCAGCGCTTCACCAAGCTGGCCCAGGAGATCAAGGGCGTGTCGGAAGAGACCACCACGGGCGTGCACCGGCTGTACGAGATGGCCAAGAACAACCAGCTCTTGTTCCCCGCCATCAACGTGAACGACTCGGTCACCAAGTCGAAGTTCGACAACCTTTACGGTTGCCGCGAGTCCCTGTTCGATGGCATCAAGCGCGCCACCGACGTGATGGTGGCCGGCAAGGTCGTCGTGGTCGCCGGCTACGGCGACGTGGGCAAGGGCTGCGCGCACGCCGCCCGGGGCCTGGGTGCGCGCGTGCTCATCACCGAGATCGATCCCATCTGCGCCTTGCAGGCGGCCATGGAGGGTTACGAAGTCGTAACCATGGAGGAGGCCGCCCCCTTGGGCGACATCTTCGTCACCGCCACCGGCTGCGTGGACATCATCCGGGGCGAGCACATGAGCGTGATGAAGGACGAGGCCATTTTGTGCAACATCGGCCACTTCGACAGTGAGATCCAGGTCAGCTGGCTCGAGACGAGCCCGGAGATTCGCGAAGAGAACATCAAGCCCCAGGTCGACCAGTTCATCCTTCCCGGCGGCAAGCGCCTGACCGTGCTGGCCCGCGGGCGACTGGTCAACCTCGGCTGCGCCACCGGTCACCCGAGCTTCGTCATGTCGAACTCGTTTTCCAACCAGACCATCGCCCAGATGGCCTTGTGGCAGAACGCCACCAAGGGCAAGGACGAGTCCACCGGCATGAGCTTCGCCACCGGCAAGGTCTACGTGCTGCCCAAGAAGCTCGACGAGAAGGTCGCCCGCCTGCACCTGAAGAAGGTCGGCGTGCACCTGAGCACCCTCACCAAGACGCAAGCCGACTACCTCGGCGTCCCGGTGGAGGGCCCCTTCAAGCCCGACCACTATCGGTACTAGCGCTCTCGGCCGCGCATTCGGCGAGACGGCCACTCAAGACCTGGTGGCCGTCCGTCGAACCGCGAGAGGCGCCCCTCGAGCAACAGGTCTTTTGCCCCCACGTCGGGAAATCGCGTACCATGAGCCCCTCTAAGGAGGCTCTCTATGAAAAGGACTCGCGGAATAGCTTGGGTGATGGGTGGGGTCTGTGCGCTTTCGGTCGGGTGCGAGAACCCGGGCGCCATGGATGCGACGGGTGAGGTGATCGAGGAGTCCTCGGCGGCGATGATGCTGGACGCTTCACTCCTCACGACCTTCGGCACCTCGCTGCGCGACGACCTCCTGACCCCGTACTATCCCGCGGCCCACGATGGCAGCTACGGTGGCTTCGTGGAGGACCGCAGTGGAACCTGGGGGCTCCAGCAGGACGGAGACAAGTTCATCTCGGCCCAGGCGAGGTACACCTGGACCGCCGCCACGGCCTCGCGGTTCTACGCCACGAGCAACCCCACGGCGGCAGCGCAATACAAGGCCAGCGCGGCAGTCGGATTCGCGTTCCTGCAGAAGATGTGGCGCGGCTCGAGCAGCGGCTTCGGCTTGATGGTCGATCGCAACGGCACGAACCCGCGCAACTCCGGCAAGGAGGGCTTCATCGTGTACGGCAACGCCTTCGGCATGTACGCGGCGGCTGCGTACTACGCGGCCTCGGGCGACGCCAATGCCCTCACGCTCGCCAGCAATGCCTTTGGCTACCTCGAAAACTACTTCTACGACCCGCAGTTCGGCGGCTACTACATCACGGCTTCCGACAAGCGCAAAGAGACCAACACCAACGTCCACGTACTCGAGGCGCTCATCGAACTGTACAGCGCGATGCCTGCATCGCATGCGCTTCATCCAACCGTCGGCAACCGTCTGGGCGAGCTGCTCGCCCGTTTCCACGACTCTGCCATCCACTGCCCGACCACGAACGACTGCTTCGCCTACCCGATGATGAACCAAGACTGGTCGGGTAGCAGCAGCGACGTGTCCTTCGGTCACGACCTCGAGCTGGCCATGCTGATGGTGCAGGCCATCGAGGCCCTGGGCCAGGACCTGGCGTCGAGCCCCTACATCGCCAAGATCAAGAAGATGGTGGACTTCACGTTCAGCCACGGCGGCTATCGTAGCGACGGGGGCCTGTACTACACCGGCACCTACAACAACGGCACGGTATCCATCAACGACTCTCAGCTCCAGTGGTGGCCGCAAGCCGAAGGCATCGGAACGCTGTGCCGGATGCAGTCGCTCTTCCCCAGCGACACCACCTACGAGCCGCTGCTCAGCAAGAGCTGGGGCTTCATCGATTCGCGGATCATCGACCACACGAACCACGGCTGGGTCCGCCAAGCCGGCGACTGGAACATCGCCAAGGCATGGGAGTGGCACTGCAACTACCACAACGCACGCGCGCTCATGAACTGCATCACCTGGCTTTCGGGCGCACCGTCGTGCAGCGATGGCATCCAGAACCAAGGCGAGACCGGCATCGACTGCGGTGGCCCGTGTCCGCCCTGTGCTTCGAATGCGATCTGGCTGGAAGCCGAGGCCGGCACGCGGTCGGGCAACCCGACGTTCACCGTCGGCAATGACGGCAACGCTTCCGGCGGCAAGCACATCGTGCCGTCGACCAACAGTCCCAACTCGCCCGGCCCCAACCGCGCGACCTTCACGTTCGACGCCGCTGCCGGCACGTACAAGGTTTGGGGTCGCGTGATCTCTCCCACCCTGGACGACGACTCGTTCTGGGTCAGCATGGATGGTGGCGCCTTCATCAAGTGGAACTCCATTCCCATCAGCACGAGCTGGGCGTGGGACGACGTCCACAACAGCGACAACAACAGCGCCGTGATGACCTACACGCTGACCCAGGGCAGTCACACGCTCGTCATCGCCAACCGCGAGGACGGGGTCAGGCTCGACAAGCTCTACATCACGGCAAACGGCGACACCCCGTCGGGACTGGGCGGTGGCTGCACGCCCACCAGTTGCAGCGCCCTCGGCGCCGTGTGCGGCTCGCCCAGCGACGGCTGCGGCGGTACCCTCGCCTGCGGCACCTGCCCGACCGGCCAGTCCTGCGACGCCAGCTTCCAGTGCGTGGCCACGTGCACGCCCACCACGTGCAGCGCCCTCGGCGCCGCGTGCGGCTCGCCCAGCGACGGTTGCGGCGGTACCCTCGCCTGCGGCACCTGCCCGACCGGTCAGACCTGCGACGCCAGCTTCCAGTGCACGGCCCCGGTCAACACCGCGCCCGATGTCGATGCCGGCGCTGACCGCAGCGTGACCTTGCCCTCAACGCTCACCATCGCCGGCACGGTGACGGACGACGGGCTGCCCACGCCCACCTCGTTGACCGTGGCCTGGACCCAGACCAGCGGTCCCGGCACCGTGACCTTCAATCCGGCGAGCGCCGCCAGCACGGCCATCACCTTCCCGACGGCCGGGACTTACGTTCTGAGGCTGTCTGCCAGCGACGGAGCGCTGTCGTCCTTCGACGAGGTCCAGGTCGTGGTAAGCAACGCCAGCGGCAATCCGTGTGACGGCCTTTGCCAGGGCGCCACGAGCTTCACCGTCAATGGCAGCTATTCGTCGGGAAACCTCGGAACCGGGACCGCATGCCGCCAGACCACCTCGGTGGTCCACGGCGGCAACTGCGGAAACCTCGCCAGCGGCCGCACCTTGTCGGTGAACGGCACGCAGATGACCTGCAATGGCGGAAATTGGTCCACCGTGCCCGCCGCGCGAAACGGTGGCTACTGCGTCTCGGTGTCGAGCGGCAACTACGCGTGGGGATACTTCACGATCTGGTAGTCCCTTTACGAGGAAGTAACAGCGACGAAAAGCGCGCGGCTCGTGAGGCCGCGCGCACAATCCGGAAGCGGCTGACTGTGGACCGTCGCAGTCGTTGCGTTGTACTATGGGCCCGCCGCTCTTCCTCGATTGGGATCGCGTTCTTCTAGCGTCGAAAGAGAGCGTGCACGGCTGCCAGGATATTCCTTGACGGTAACCAGCACAGCATCGGCGGCTCCACCGGAGACAGAGGGCCGGGTGGCTTCCCTGCGAAAGCGGCGCCTGACCATCGCGGTCTTGTTCGACAACGCAAACTTCTTCGAGGGCTGCTACGAGGCCAAGCTGCGCGAGGCGCTCGACGCCAGGTGCCGCCAGGACGGTCACAACCTTCTTCTGCTCTACGGAGGGGCGCTCGACGCCCCCTGGCCGATGAACGCCGCGGACAACCTGATCTTCAAAGCGCTGCGACCGGACAGCTGCGACGCCATCATCGTCGTATCGAGCATGCTGGCGGCCTTCTGCGGCCCGGATCCGGTTGCCCACCTCGTCGAAACCTACCGTCCGGCGCCGCTTTGTAGCGTCGGCCTGGCCCTTCCGGGCATCCCGTCACTGGTACTCGACAATCGCGCCGGCATGGAGGCGGCGGTCGAGCATCTGATCCACGATCACGGCGTTCGCAGGCCGGCGTTCTTGGCCGGCACACCCAAGAACCCCGAAGCGCAGGAGCGCCTCGACACCTACAAGGCCGTGCTGAGCAGGAACGGTATTCCGTTCGATCCGGCGTTGGTGACATGTGGCCACTTCATGCCCAAGCAGGGACGTGCGGCCATGGACGAGCTACTCGGCACGGGCATCGCTTTCGACGCGGTGATCGCGGCCAACGACAACATGGCGCTGGGGGCCATCGAGGCCCTTCGCAAGTGGGGCCGCCGCGTACCACGAGACATCCCGGTGACTGGCTTCGACGACCTGCCGCTCGCCGGCGTCTGCAACCCGCCGCTTACCACGGTCTCCCAACCACTCGAGCGAATGGCGGGTCTTGCTGTCGAGACCGTGCTGGCGCAGTTGGCTGGACACCAGGTCTCCGAATGCGTGGTACTGCCCTCGGAGCTGGTTTGCCGAAGGTCTTGTGGCTGCGAATTCGACCAGCACATTCGCGCCCAGCCGATCGTGCTCGAGAACGAGTCACCCACGCATGGCAAGGAGCGCATCGGTCGGCTGCGCGCCGAACTGGCGAGCACGCTGCGCAGGCGGTCTCCCGAGGCGGAGCAGATAAGCAACCGTCTGATCGACGGGCTGCAGGCCGAAGATCTCGGCCAGCGCCGCGCCTTCCAGCGTGCGGTGGGCGACATGCTCGACGACATCGGAGACGAGACCGAGCACCACCGGCTGATGCAAGACGCAATCGTGTGGCTGCGTGACGAGCTGGCCGATGTCGCCGACATTCACCTCGAGCGTGCGTTCTTCGAGGGGCTGAACCTGGTCGCGGCCTCGAGCACCACGACGCAAGCCAGGCAACGCGTGAGCTTGGAAGACAACTACGCGACCTTGCTCTCGGTCAGCGAGCAGGCGTCGGTGGCCTTCGATCTGTCGTCGCTGAAGGAGACCCTCGTCAAGGGATTCCCCGCCGCTGGCGTGCGTACGGCCTTCCTGTCCTGCGCGGTGGAGGATCGCCCTTACGAGCTGGCACCGGTGCTGAGCCTGGTGGACGGGCAGGCCATCGACGCGGTCCGGGCCCGGTTTCCCCGACACCGCCTGCTACCCGCGAGCGCGCTCATGCTGGATCCCCGGCGAACCTTTCTGGTGTTCCCCATGGCATCCGATGCCCAGCTGCTCGGCGTGGCGGCGTTCGATTACGCCGATGGGGTCCGAAGCTACGCGGTCTTCCGCAACGAGATCACCGCCGTCCTGAAGAGCATTCGACTCCATCAGGAGCTGGTGCAGAAGACCACGCTGCACGAGCGTAGCGTGCAAGAGAGGCTGGCGACCACCAAGCGGATGGAGGCACTGAGCGTCCTCGCGGGCGGGGTTGCGCACGACCTCAACAACGCCTTGGGTCCACTGGTGGCGCTGCCGGACCTCATCCTGCGGGAGCTCCACAGGGTGAAGGCCCACGAGCACACCGTGCGCGACCTGTTTGGCGACGTGGAGATCATCAAAGCCGCGTCGCTGCGAGCCGCCCAGACCATCAAGGATCTGCTCACACTCGGCCGCCAGGGCAGAACCCAGAAGGAGAATCTCGACCTGAACCGCGTGGTCAAGGTGTGCCGGGCCGAGACCTTGCTCAGGCTTGCCAGCGACGCCAGCCGGCAGGTCAACCTGGACGTCCACTACGCCCCTGGACGTTTGATGGTGCGTGCGTCGGAGTCGCAGCTCGCTCGGGCCGTCGGCAACCTGGTACACAACGCGGTCGAGGCCATCGAAGACAACGGCCAGGTCGTGGTCAACACCAGCCAGGAGATCTTGATCGCGCCGAGCGGCAGCTACGAGACCATCCCCGCGGGACGCTACGCAGTCCTGACCGTGGCCGACAACGGCTGTGGCATCGACGCCCAAGACTTGGTTCGCGTATTCGAGCCCTTCTTCACCAAGAAGCGAACCGGTGAGAGCACCGGCTCCGGGTTGGGACTGTCCATCGTGCACGGCGTGGTCAAGGAACACGAGGGCTTCATCGACGTGAGCAGCACGCCCGGAAGAGGCACCACGTTTTGGCTCTACCTACCCCTGGTCGAGGACGTGGCACTGGATCGTCCGTCCATCGCGACGGCGCCGCACAGCCACGCGAAGATCTTGGTCGTCGACGACGAGCCCATCCAACTGCGATCGTGCCGTCGCATCCTCAGCCACCTTGGCTACGAGGTGGAGACGATGGACAGCGGCATCCGCGCCTACGAGGTGTTCGAACAGGCTGCCAAGACGGGCAAGAGCCCCTACGACCTCGTCATCTTGGACATGATCCTCGGCGAGAAGCTGGACGGCCTGCAGGTCTTCGAACGAATCCAGGCGCTCTTCCCCGACCAGCGGGCCATCGTGGCGAGCGGGCACGCGCCCAACGAGCGGGCCGAGCTCGCGGTGGAGAAGGGCCTCATCTGGCTGCCGAAACCGTACTCCATCGAGGCGCTCAGCAACACCGTGGAGGATATGTTGAGCAGCAGATAGCATCGCTCGGCCCGAGGCCTTTCGGCACGGAGGTGCCAAACGCCTTGCAGACACTGCCCAAGGCTGGCGGCGGCGCTGCTATTTGAGGTAGGGTGTGCCTTGTTCGTACCAGCTTAGCCGTGGACCTCAGGGTGACATCTACGATCAGCGCTTCCTCCGCCAACCGCGGCCCCATAGGCGACCATCTTCCCGGTCTCGACGGGCTGCGCGCGATCGCGATCGCGACGGTGTTCGGTTTTCATCTCGGCTTGCCGGGGATGGGCTTGGGTTGGGTCGGCGTGCAGCTCTTCTTCGTCATCTCGGGCTTCCTCATCACTGGGATCCTGCTCCGGTCCCGCGATCGGGCGTTCTACTTCCGCAACTTCTACGTGCGCCGCACGCTGCGCATCTTTCCCATCTACTACGTGCTCATCGCCGTGTACTTCGTGGCGGCGGGCCTCGAAGGCGATTTCGCCACGCTGAAGCTCCTGCCCTATTACCTGACGTACACGCAGACCTATCCTCAGCTCACCACCCAGTACGCCTGTGCGCCCATGCTCGGGCACACGTGGACCTTGGCCATCGAGGAGCAGTTCTACCTGTTGTGGCCACTGGCCATCTACTTGCTGCGGGGACGCTGGCTGCCCGTGGCGCTGGGGGGCCTGCTGGTGGCAGCGGTCGGTACGCGCGTCGCCTTGCACGACCATCCCAACGCCTTTCTTTCGGTGGGGTGGCTACCACCACAGATCGACTTGCTCGCCGCCGGAGCCGCCATCGCCGTCTTCACGATGGCCCGGCCGCAGACGTGGATGCGACGCCTCGGCTATCTACTTACCGGTGCCGGGACCGTCCTCACCGCCGTCATCGTCGTGCCCGCCGGGCTTGCCGTGTTCTGGTCGCCCGTGCTCTGGGTCCGCCTGCCGCTCGGCCCGTACCTCCCGACCGGGCTCGCGGTTTTGTTCGCGGGCATCGTGGCGCTCACCGCGACCGGGTGCCCACTGACACGATGGCTGGCGAATCGCCCCATGATGCGCATCGGTAAGATCAGCTATGGGCTGTATCTGTTCCATCCCTTCGTGTTCCGGTATGTGGACCAGCTGACCGTCCCGCTCCACCCGCCGGGGCTGTCGCCCGGGATCAACCGCCTCGTGGTCATGGGCATCCTGGCGGCGAAGGTCGGAGCCACTGTGCTGGTGGCCGAGTGCTCGTGGCGCTTCTTCGAGGGCCCCATCAACAACCTCAAGGACAGGTTGACGAGACGGCCTTCCGCCGCAGGCACCACCGTCGCAGCCAAAGCCCAGGTCGGTTGAGCGCAGGTGCCGGCGGGCGCACCACCGCGGCCACGCTTGGATGAGGGCCACTGTTCGTGTGAGCTCGGCTCAGATCTGTGGCTTGGGATCGTCGCGGCGCACGCTCAGTGACTAGGCCAACAGAAGTTTCGGCCGTATAATCTCGCTGGGTCAGGATCCAGCACCAGGTTCAGTTTGTCGTCGAGGCTAACGATAATCAGGGTCTTCAATGCCCAAGCGGCGTCCTAAAGTGCTTATCTTGGATGGGGACAAGGAATCGTGCCTTGCCCTACATCGCGCACTCTTCGACGCGCAAGGCACCTACGACGTTCTCCTGGCCATGTCGCCCACCACCGCTCGGGACATCATGCGCGACCTGGCCGTCGACGTCATGGTCGTCGACGTCGATCTGGCGGGGACATCGGCCGTCGATCTGGTGTGTTGGGCGGGCATCGAGTTTCCCGACACTCTCTTCGTCGTCCAGACGAGTCACGACGTGGAGGAACTGCAGCGTCGGATCGCGGGCCTCGGAAGCCTGCGGCTCATCAAGAAGCCCTGTGCCCCAAAAGATGTCCTAAAGATCGTTCAGGAAACGCTCGATTCTGTGCACCGGCTGTCCGGCTGCTTCTCGACGCTTTCCGCGGCGGACCTAATCCAAATGTTCTGTTTGACCCAAAGAAGTGCAGCCTTGCGCATCACGGCCCGCGGGACGGCGGGCGCCGTGATGGTCAGGCAAGGGCAGCTCATACACGCCGCTTGGGGTATGCACGTGGGGCAAGCCGCGCTCTGCGAGATCCTCGCAGCCGAGGACGGCGTGTTCCGCACGACCCCGCTGCCCGAGGGCATCGAGCCGACCATCCACTTGAGCTGGCAGCAGGCCTTGATGGAGGCCGTCCGTGTGCTGGACGAACGCGGCAGATCGCCGCGGCGGTCCGGTTCTTTCCCCGCTATTCGCATCGATGATCCGTCTCTTGATCATCCGAACCCGTCGGATGGGGCACGGGAGACGGGGCCGATAGAGATCACGGGAGACGCCCGTCGCGCGCCTCGGTCCGAGGGCGTGGCTTCGTCGTTGGTGGACAGAGGGTTCGCCGCCTTGCGGGCAGGCAACGTCGCAGAGGCTCGCCAGTTCTGGTTGGCCGCCAAGAAGCTCGATCCCGAGAACCGGTCTCTGGATCTCAACCTGAAAAAACTAGACAGCAGGGCGACCAAGTAAGTGCGTGGCCGGGCGGTTCGCCGGCTGTCACGCAGGTCTGCCCGGATTGGAGGACAGTATGGGTCTGTCGGAAACAAGAGACGAATTGCAGGGCCTTCTCGTGGTGATGGCCTCGCTCTCGCACGGGCTGGAGCAAGTGATGGGGCGAGGCGCGGATACCGTCACTTTCCGAGCGGGGAAGAACGTGGGTCTCAAGAGCGCCGCCAGTGCGCAGGAGAGCGACGTTCTGAAGGCGCTTCCCTTGGTGAGTGACGCCCTGAAGAAGGCCGGCATCGAGTGGCCCTTCGAGCCCTGGAAGCCCGCCTCCGAATCCAGCTTCGTCTATCAGAAGGGCGACAAGCAGGCGGTGAAGCTGGTGTTCCGCAACTGCATGGTCCGCTGTGCCCTCTTTCGCTACGGCCATGAGCAGAAGCAGTCGCTGTGCATGATGAACCACGGCCTGTTCTGCGGGTACGTGCAGAAGATCACGGGCAAGCGCGCCGAGCTCGAAATCATCCACGCGGGCGAAAATGCCTGCCTCAAAGAGCTTCTGCTTTCTGGCTAGGAGGACACCATGGCGAAGGTCACCGTCTCGTTCGAATGGTTGTCCGGCTGCTCGGGCTGCGAGCTCTCCATCGTCGACCTGCACGAGCGTCTGCTATCGGTGCTGGAACAGATCGACATCGTCCGCCTGCCTATATTGATGGACGTGAAGGACTATCCCAAGGCCGCGCTCGGCATCATCACCGGCGCGTTGCGCACGCACCACGACGTGGAGTGCGCGAAGAAGATGCGCGAAAGCTGCGACGCCATTCTGGCTTTCGGCACGTGTGGCGTGTACGGAGGTCCGCAGGGCTCCGGCTACGCCCACGCCCAGAGCGAGCTGGCCGACGCCGCCTTCGTGAAGAACCCCACCACGTCGACGCACTTCGTGCCGAGCGAGGGGGTGCCCAAGCTGCTAGAGGAAGGCGTGCTGCCGCTCGACGCCGCGATCCCCGTCGACCTGTACCTGCCCGGCTGCCCACCCCACGCGTACTACGTGTTCGAGGCGCTCAAGGCGGTGCTGGCCAAGAAGGCGCCCGAGTTCGGCGAGCACAACGTCTGCTTCCACTGTGACCGCCACATGAAGCACACGGATGTGAAGGAGGTCCGGCGCATCCATCAAGGCGCGGTGGAGAGAGACACCTGCTTTCTGTCGCAGGGGATTCTCTGCATGGGCAGCGCCACGCTGGACCGGTGTCGAGGCGCGTGCCCAACCCGTGGTATGCCCTGCTCGGGCTGCACCGGCCCGTCGGAGTCGGTCGTGCTGGAGCCCAACCGCGACATTCGCACCGAGATCGCCACGCGCATGTCGATGATGACCAAGATCCCCAAGGCCAGCATCACGACCGAGATCGAGAAGCAGGCCAAGACCTACTACGCCTACGCCATGGCGTCGCCGGTGTTCCGGCGCAAACCGACGTTCCTGCTCAGGCGCTGGATTTCCCACCAAGGAGCTGCCCGATGAGCCGCAAGCTAACCATCGACCCAGTCACGCGTATCGAGGGCCACGCCAAGGTCCACATCGACATCGGCGATGATGGCAAGGTGGGCGCAGCCACGTTGCACGTGCTCGAGTTCCGCGGCTTCGAACGCTTCGTTCAAGGCATGCAGGCCGAGCTGATGCCCACCATCACCACGCGCATCTGCGGCACATGCCCGCACGCACACCATCTGGTCGCGGCGAAGTGTCTCGACGCCATGTTCTCGGCGCCCCCCCCCAAGGCAGCCCTGCTGCTGCGCCAGATCCTGAACTGCGGCAGCATGATCCACTCGCACGCGATTCACTTCTTCGCGCTGGCGGGCCCGGATCTCTTCCTCGGCCAGGCCCCGGTGCCCAAGCGCAACCTGATCGGCCTGCTCGAGGTCGCGCCCGATCTGGCGAAGAAGGCGCTGCGACTGCGCAGCATCGGCCAGATGATGGTCGAAGTCGTCGGAGGCCGGGGCACGCATCCGGTGACCGCCGTCGCGGGCGGGATGTCTTACGCGCTCACCCCAGACAGTCGCGCCACGCTGAAGGCGCTGGCCGCCGAGGCGCTGGAGCTGGCCAAGGTGGTGCTCGACGCGGGCAAGACGGCGCTGCTCAAGGATCCGGAGCTGCTCACCCGGCTGCCGCTTTCGACCAGCGACATGGGCACCGTGCAGGGCAAGCTGCTCGACCTCTACGATGGCACCTTGCGCGTGCGTAAGCCCGATGGAAGCATCGCGCTGGAGTTTCCGGCGGCCGACTACGACAAGCACATGGTCGAGGAGGCCTTGCCACACAGCTATGGCAAGCAAGTCGTGCTCAAGGATGGCGGTGGAACGCAGCAGTACCGGGTGGGCCCGTTGGCACGGCTCAATTGCGCCGAAGCCACCGGCACGCCGCTCGCCGACGCCGCCTTGGCCGAGTTCAAGGCCAAGTGTGGGAATCCGTCGCGCGAGATCGTCGCCGCCCACTGGGCACGTCTGGTCGAGATACTCCACTGCGCAGAGAAGGCCGTGGCCATGCTCGCGGACGACGCGGTTCTCTCGCCCGAGGTGCGGACGGCACCAGGGGCGCTCAATCGGCGCGCCGTCGCCCACGTGGAAGCGCCGCGAGGCGTGCTGATCCACGACTACAAGGTCGACGCCAACGCGCTGGTGGAGTCAGCCAACTTCGTGGTCGCCACCCAACACAACATCGCCAGCATCAACACCAGTATCAAGGATGCCGCGTCCAAGATGCTCGACAAGAGCGACGCCGAGCTGCTCGACGGCGTGGAGTTCGCCATCCGCTGCTACGACCCATGCTTGTCGTGTTCCACCCACCGCGTGGGACAGATGCCGCTGGAAGTGAGTCTGTGGCAGGGCGACAAGCCCATTCGCACCGCGAGGAGATAGCCATGCCGACGGTTCACATCGAAGAATCCGGTTGCCGCGACTGCAGTCTGTGCGTCGAGATCTGCCCGACCAAGGTCTTTGAGGAGGAGTCGGGCAAGAAGCTGGCCAAGGTGGTGCGCCAAGACGACTGCATCGGGTGCACCTCGTGCGTGTATCTGTGCCCGTCTCGCTGTGTCTCGGTGACGGACACGAAGCTGCAGCGGCCATTCCACCGCATCGACACGGACGCGACGCTGATCTCCCGCTTCCTGCAGCAGGCGCCAACGACCGAGCAACTGACTGCGGAGGACTACAACGAGGCGCTGTCCGACAGCCAGGTCCGCATGAAGGCGCTGGCCGCCGCGCTCAAGGAGATCATGGGCCGCGGCTACAAGGCGGTGGGTCGCTCCGCGGGAAACCTGGCGGCTTCGCACATGCCCGAGATGTACGAGGCCACCGCGCTCAAGGACCTCATCGCGGGTTTGCGAAAGCGGTTCACCAATGCCTTCGAGTTCGACGCCAAGCTCGAAGACGACGGTGCGGTCACGCTGACGTTTCCGGCGTGCGCCCTGCACAAGGTCGTCAGCTCACAAGGGGAGGTGGTGGGTAGCGCCACGCTCTGCGAGCTGTTCCACGAGTACTTCGCCGGGCTCATGAGCGCTTTCTCCGGCAAGAACTACTCAGTCACCACCCTCGGCACTGTTGGTCAGTGCACGATGAAGTTCCAGATCCGCAGTTAACCCGGCTAGCAGGAGGAATACGCATGGCTTCTCGAACGGAAAAGATGCAGGACATTTTGCGCGGACTTCGCAGTGCTTCGCCCGACATCATCGGCGCGGCCGTGGTCAGCATCGACGGCTTCATCGTCGCGTCGGTACTACCGAGCGAGGTCGACGAGGAATTGGTCTCGGGTATGGCGGCGGCCATGCTCGGCGTCGGTGAGCGCATCTCGTCCGAGCTCATGGCCTCGATCATGGAGCAGGTCTACGTGCGCAGCGAGAAGGGGTACGTGGTCTTGAACGCCGTCGGCGCCGACTCGGTGCTGGTGGTCCTGACCAACAAGGACGCAAAGCTGGGCTTGGTCTTCATCGAGGTCAAGCGGCGCTGCGCGGACTTGGCCAAAGCCATCGCCGCACAAGCGTAAGCACCATGGGCAGGGCGCCGGATTCCACGGGAAAGTCCGGCGGCGTGGCGCACGCGAGGGGTCTGCGCACGACGCTGGCGTTCGGGTTGCTCGTCCTCGGGGCGGGCGACTTGACTGCCATCGCCACGATCTTTCTCCCCCGCTATCTCGCCTCGCGCTCGCAACCGGCGCCAGCTTCGATGGCCGTCCCGGCGCCCATGGCTCCTGCCCCACCCGACAGCGCGGCTGCCCTGGATACGGGAACGGACGAGCGGGTCAGACCGCCGCCCACCCCGCCCCCCCAGCAGGTAGAGCAGGCCGAGCAGGTAGAGCAGGTCGAGGTTGCGCGAGAAGCCGCGCGCGCCGAGATCGAGTCACCGTCGAGCTGGCCACGCATCTTGTTCGTCCAGAACAGCGCTTGGCTCTCACCGCAGGCCCGCGCGACCTTGGACAAGCTGTCCGACTATCTCAAGCAGCGCCCGTCCGCAAAGGCGGTGCTCGAAGGTCACACCGACAACCTGGGTGAGCCCGACGTGAACAACTGGCTGTCTCGCAACCGTGCCCTCCGAGCCCAGCAGTGGCTCGTCGCCCAAGGCATCGATCCCGCGCAGGTCGAGGTTCACAGCTTCGGAGCCGCGAGACCACTTCTACCCAATCGCTCGCCCCAGGCGCGTGCGCAGAACCGCAGGGTGGACATCACCGTGCGGGAGAGGATCCACTGATGTCCGAGCTCTCGATGCTTATCCTGGCCAGCGTTGGAGCAGCCATGGCGTTCTTCGCCGCTGGGCTCCTCCTGCGCAGGCCGCGTGCTGGGAAGACGGACGAGCACACTCTGGCGTTGGAGAGGGACGTCCAGATACTGCGCGCAGATCAGCAGCGCGCGGCCGATGCCCTGGCCGAATTGAAGACACTGCATGGGTCCGAGGTCGACGCCCGAAGAAGCGAGCAGGCGGCGCGGGCTCTGGCCGAGCGCGAACGTGACAGCGAGAAGGCCGAGCACCTCCGACTGGCCGCCCGGGAGAAGACCCTGGCTGATCGCCTGCGCGCGGCGGAAGAGGCGGGACGAACGGCCTTGCAACAGGTGGAGAGCAACGCCGCTGCGTGGGATGCCCGCTGGCAGGCCGCGCAGGCGGAGTGCAAGCGCCAAGAGCAGGCGCTCAAGCAGGAGCTGGAGCAGCTCCGTGCGCGCCGAGATGCGGAAGCCAAAGAGCAAGCGAAGCTCGCAGCCAGCATCCAGAAGCTCACGGCGGAGAAAGCCGAGGCCCAACGTGCCGCAGCGGAGGCAGCGCGTGCCCTGGCCGTGGCCCAGGCACAGTCGAAGACCGAGCTCGCCGAGCAGGCCCGGGCGCTCCAGGTCGAGGCGACGCGGTTAAGTCGGAAGGAATCCGAGATCGAGGCGCGCGAACGCGAGGCTCGCGCGGACTCCGAGCAGTCCGCGACCGCATGGCGACTCCGTCTCGAACGGGCCGAGGCGGACGCGCAGGCAAAGCTCTCCAACAAAGAGGCGGAGTGGCACGCGAAGCTGGCGGCCAGCGAGGCGGACTGGCAAGCGCGCGGTCAGGCCAGGGAGTCCGAGTGGCGCGCCAAGTTGGCTGCGAAGGAGTCGGAGCTGCGGGCGCAAGCCGACGCGGCGGGCGCGGCCAGGCAGAGCCACACGGAGATCGAGCGTCTTTCGCGAGAGCTGGAGAAGCTGCGCGCGGACTACCAGAACGAGCGAGAGCAGCGGCAGCGTGTCGAGCTGGTGGCACGGGCGACCGAGGAAGCGCTCGCGGCGGAGCAGGCGCTGGCCAAGTCGACCGCCCAGGCGGCGCGCGGCGCCGAGGGGCGACTGCGCGAGTTCGATCGACTGACCGAGGAGAATGCGGAGCTCCGGGCCGAGAACCAGCGTCTGGCGGAAGAGGCAAAGCTCGGCGCCAGCCGCGAGGGCGAGGCCAAGGACGTGAAGGTCGAGCTGGCCGCGGCGCAGGCCAAGCTGACCGAGTTGACCCAGGTGGTCGAGGAGAACCGCAAGCTGCGCGACGAGGTCGCCGAGCTCAAGACGCACCAAGAGGCGAGCGGCGAGTTGGAGCGCTTGACCGCCGCCCACAAGCAGCTCCGCCTCGATGCCGAGCTGATGGCGCGGCGGCTGCAAGAGATGACCCACGACCAAGCCGAGCTTGGCCCGTTGCGCACGCAGGCCGCGGAGGCAGCGTCCCTACAACAGGAAGTGGAGTACCTGCGTCGGCGCGAGAAGGACCTGGAGGCACAACTCTATGCGACCGGATACTTCGCCAGCCGGGAGATGCCGGTGATCAGCGGCGAGCTTCTCGTGCAGACCCCGGTGACGGACATGGAGGCCAGCCTCGATGCGCTGCTGATCGACGGCGGTCCGCGCACGGCCGTGTTGGCCGACGGGCAGGGCTTCCTCATCGCAGGTGCCGGCGAATCCATGGCCCAGGAAGGCCTGGCTGCCTTTGCCGGGGTGGCCGGAGACTTGGTCGCGCGCGCGCGGATGCTCTTGCCCCTCGCGGACGTAAGCTCCATTCGCCTGACCGACGCCAACCGCATGGTGCTGTCCTGCCACCTGTTCGACAGCGACGGCCAGAACCTGGAGATCGCCACGCTAGGCCCGGGCGAGCCGCCCGCCGAGGACACCCAGAGGACTATCGCTGGACTGGCGGCGACGTTGTCGAGCAGCGACCAGGCGGACAAGGACTCGAAGTAGCCCAACGCTTCGAGCCGCAACGACCTGCCCGGCAATGGAGTGCGGCGCCCCCGGAATCGACGTAGACTGCCACATGCTTTGCGCGAGAGCAGGAGAGTGAGCATGCGACGTGATGTGCTTTTTGCGATGGTCTTGGCGACACTTCTGGCCGCGCCCGGAATGCGCGGGGATGCTTGGGCAGCACCGAAAGGCGAGGCGGACCGCGAGGAATTCGACCTTCACGCCCCCGACGAAGCCAGCCGGGCCGAGACCGCGAAGCACGCCAAGATCAAACCCACCCTGACCCAAGCCGCCTTGCGCTTCTTCCTGATCGACAAGGAGAAGGGTCCGATCAAGGGAACCGTGATCGCCCTGACCGCGCCCGACGGAACCAAGTACTACACCGAGGAGACCGACGGCGACGGCTACGCGGAGGTCCTGGTACCCATCGGACAGAAGTACGACATCGTGTATCTGTCGCTCGGCCGCCGCGAGATCGCCGCGCAAGTGACCGTGAAGGATCTGCCGAAGCAAAGCATCAAGCTCACGCTCCGCTACCAAGGCCCGCCGCCCCCGCCCCCGATCATCGTGCCGACACCGCCTGCCAGGCGGTTCATCTTGGACGGGGTGAACTTCGACACCGGCAAGGCGACGCTGCGGCCCGAGTCCATGTCACGCCTCGACTTCGTCGCCGAGATCATGGAGCACAAGAAGGGCATGCGGATCGAGATCTCCGGCCACACGGACAACGTCGGCAAGAAGAAGGACAACCAGCAGCTCTCCGACAGACGCGCCAAGTCCTGCCGCGACTACCTGGTCTCGAAGGGCATCGACGCGAGTCGCATCACGACCGTGGGTTACGGGGACCAGCGCCCCATTGCCCCCAACGACGACGAGCAGGGCCGGCAACGCAACCGCCGCATCGAGGCCACTGAGCTGTAGATCCTGGTTCGGTTCTTGCTTGACTGAAGGGCGCCGTTGGGGGCGCCCGGGGGGCACCGGCCAGTCATTCCGGGCGCCCTCGGCGACGCCATTGCAGCGAGCACGCCCAATCAGGAGGACGGACGTGAAAGTGACCCTCAGGCCCAAGCCACCCCGCAAACTGTACCCGACCGACATTCTCTTCCAGACCCCCTACTGGGGAGCGGTCAAGAGCCTGCTCGGTTGGAGGCCCTACGCCTTCGAGATCGAATCGGCTGGGGCGAGACACGACATGCTGGTGATCGTGAAGACCATTGGTCCCGACACGCTCGGAGCCTTGGTGCCGAAGGGGCCCGAGAACGCGCCCGATACCGAACACTATGGCCTCTTCCTGGAGGCCGTCTCCGAGTCGATGACGAAGTGGCTCGACGCCTCGGTCGCCTTCATCCGCTACGACCTGCCCTGGGAGTCGGCGTTCGCAAGCGAGGTCGAAGGGCGGCCGTGGAAGGATCATCCCAGTTCTCGCGTGCGGGAAATGCGCATGAACTTCGGGACGGAGCACTGGAACCTCCGCAAGGCTCCGGTGGATCTCACGGTCGCCAATTCCTGCATCGTCGATCTCGAAGGCACGGAGGAGCTTCTTCTGGCGAGGATGAAGCCCAAGACCCGATACAACATCCGGCTGGCCGAACGCCATGGCGTCGTGGTCAGCCAGGCACCCCTAGGTCAGCTCCCCAAGTTCTACACGCTGTACTGCGAGACAGCCCAACGCCACGGTTTCCCGGTGCGCGAGTACGAGTACTTCGAGGCGCTGTTCGCCGCGCGCGACTATCACTTCGATGGCTCCGAAGTGCGCCTTTTGCTCGCGTCCCATCGCGGGGAGGTCGTCGCCGGCGAGATCCTGGCGCTGTCGGAGAAGGGCGCGGTGTACCTGCACGGAGCTTCGGCCTACCACCGACGCGAGGTCATGGCGCCCTACCTCGTGCACTGGCGGTCGATCCAGTACGCGCGAGCGAGAGGGTGCCGGACCTACGACCTCGGCGCGGTCGCGCCCGGCGACGATCCGGCGCACTCGCTTCACGGGCTTCACCGCTTCAAGACCAGCTTCGGGGGACGCCTCACCCACGACAGTGGATCATGGGATTTCCCCATCCGTTCGACGGTGTACCAAGCCTTCCGCAACTGGGAGACGACGCTCCCGCGGATAGCCATCGCAACCTCGTAGTTTGCGCGAAGCAGCCCGAACGCGGGTTTCCGCCAAGCAAACGCCCGAGCTGGCACCGAACCTGCAAAGCATGGCGGCTCGAAAGGAGGTACCCATGATCAAGGCCATTTCCATGAGCAACCACAACCAGGCTAGCGAGCGCAGTCCCACACTTGTCTCCGGAAACCGACGTCCGCGGGTGTTGCTTGGAGAGCAGCGCTGGGCGTTGCGGGACCTCCTGGTCTGGGCATTCGAGGATGCCGGCTACGACGTGGTGGCGGTCGCCAACGGTCCCGACCTGCTCCACGTGCTTTCTGCATCTCTCCTGGCCTCGGACAAGCACGCACCCTTCGATCTGATCGTGGCGGATGTGAGCATGCCGGGTTGGTTGGGGCTGGGCGCCGTGGAGAAACTCGCAATCAATCCGCGCGTTCCGCCCATCGTGATCACCACGCCCCTGGCCAACCACGAGCTGCGCCGTCGCGCGAGTCGCGCGGGGGTCCTCGTGGTGATGGACAAACCGTTCGCCCTCGGCGAGCTGACCGCCATCGCGGATCGCGTGCTGGCCGGTCGGACGACGTCGGTGACTGCGGACGATTTGACCGACCCGGGTGTCGCGCCCGACGAGCAGGAGTCCGTGCCGCTCGCCGCGGGATGAGTATGGACGGGACCATGGCCCACGCGCGGCGGACGCTCCGCGCGTGGGCCGATGCCCCCCACCTTCGGTTCGAGGGCAGAAGCGTGCAAAATGCAAAGCCAGGCGTGCAGAACGCACGATCGCGGCTCACACCGGCCTTCGGATGCGTTCGGCCAAGCCTCTTCGCTCCGATGGGCGGGCAGCTGGAGGCGTTGTGACCCCCGCTGCCTCGTAGTAGGACAAGCCATGACCCGATTCGGAATCGGCCCCAAGTGGACACTGGCCAGCGCGGTTGGCGTAGTCCCGCTCGGCGTCGCCGGATACATCTGGCCTGGCCTGTTCGAGATTGAGCTCGTGCCAGCCACGGCGCGGATCACCGTCGGTTGTTTGCTTCTCTTGGTTGGCATCCCGTTCTTCGTGATGGCCCTGCGCACGTTGCATCGGGGGTTCGCGCGCGGCGAGCTCTTCACCCGAGGCGTCTACGCGTGTTGTCGCCATCCGATCTACGCCAGTTGGATCGTGTTCCTCGTGCCCGGGATCTTTCTGCTCATGAATTCCTGGGCCTTCGCCATCGCACCAGCCGTCATGACCCTCTTGCTCCGCTGCTTCGTCCACGTGGAAGAGACTTGGCTGGAGCAGACCTTTCAGGACCGCTATCGCGACTACCGTCGCCGGGTCCCCGCCGTGCTTCCGCTGCCGCGCTTTTGGCGCTCGCGCGGCCAGGCCTAGCTAGAGCTTGTCGGGAAATTGCGGGCCGCCCGAAGGGCCGGCCCGCGGC
>CAZYFU010000047.1:0-42224 GCA_964647025.1 uncultured Myxococcales bacterium
ACGAACCCGTGGGCGACATCGTGGTCCGCCCGCGCGTCGGCTACCAGATCATGCTAGGCGCGTTCTCCGCGGCGCTGATCCTGTTCGGGATCTGGTGGACGCCGATCATCGACTGGACCCAGAAGTCGCTGCTGTTCTGCTTGAAGGGGTAGGTGGCGGCGAGCGCAGTCCGCGAGGCGGCATGAGCGCGAACGCCACGAGGTGGGTGGCGGCCTAGGAAAGAGAAGGCCTTCGTCACTGGGGTGATGAGGGCCTTCGTCTCCGAGAGCTCAGTCCCAACTTCTTTTTCAGAATAGCAGCCACGGCAGCCTTCTCCTCCTCCGCGTGTTGTCGCGCTCGTTCGTCCTGTTGCGGGCCGGGCGGCGCTCCGACGAGGAGCAAGAGTCGAGTAGCGCGGGGGGATTTCACCCCCGCGCCCTCACAGAACCGGACGTGAAACTCTCGCCTCATCCGGCTCCTACTGTCCGGCCGCCGGCTTGACGCCGAGTTGCCACAGCACGAATAGCTGCGGGTCTCGTCGCGCGATGTTGCCCAACCAGTGGGCCGCAGCGCGCTCCCGTCGTCGAAACCGCCTGTACTTACGACAGGCCCAGGCCACAAGTTAGCCTGCGCGCGATCCGGCGGCGGGCCAGTGGTTCCCGGACATGGCGCTCGAGCTGGTTCACAACGCGAACCCACCGCTGAAGTAGTCGACGTCCCTGCCCGCGGCGAAGGCCCCTTCGTATTCCGTTCCCGGAGGGGCCTTCGTCTTGTTGGGCTACTTGTCCTGCTTGGACAGATCGCCGGCCCGGACCTTCGCCATCTTGTCGGGGTCGATGAACTGCTTGGCCGTGGTGTCGATCTGCGCGGGCGTGAGCTTCGCGATCTCGCCGCGTAAGGCCTCAAGGCGGGGCCCGTCGGGAGGGGATGTGCGGGGGTAGGTGCCAGACACGTGCCAGACACCTATCGACGCCGAAGCGCTCGGTGTGGAGGGCGATCCCCTCGCGAGCAATCTTCGAGCTACCTTCGAGCTACCTTCGAGCTACCTTCGCAACCCGGCCCGCGACCGCGCCGCCCTGATCCGTCGACCTATCCCGGCGACCGCCAACAAGAGCCCCAGGATGGGCACCATGGTCGGCGTCGCGGACGAGCCGTGGGTGCCGCCCACGTCGCAAGAACAGCCGGAGCTGCCAGTCTGACCGGTGGCCGACGTGGACGATGTGCCACTCGCGCCGCCGCTGCCGCCACGGCCAGCGCCACCGCTGCCCGCGCTGCCACCTCTGCCGCCGCTGCTTGCACCGCCCGAGGAGTTGCCGCCGCCCGCGCCGCCAGAATTGCCAGCCGAGCCGCCGCTTCCAGCCACGGCGGCGTCCCGGTCGGACGAGATCCCACCGGCCCCACCTGCGCCGGCGTTGCCACCGGCCCCGGCCGCAGAGCTTCCGCCTGCGCCGCCGCCAGCATCTCTGGGCGTCGAGCCACCGGCGCCCCCGTTCGATCCGCCACTGCTGCCGCCCATCGCGCCGCCAGCGCCGCTGCCCGTGCTGCCACCACCCCCCGTCGTGCCTCCCGTGCCCGGCGTGGTGGCCGAGCTCGAGATCCTCACCGTGCCATCCACGGGCCTCGCGGCCACGTAGACGGTGAGCAGCTTCGCGGTGGCGTCCCACACGGCCCCGTCCTTGCCCGTCGGGATGCTGGTCTGGTTGGTGTACGACGTCACGGCCGTGCCGTTGATGAACATCGACTCGGTGGCGGCTAGGCCGTGGTAGACGACCTGGTAGCTTCGGCTGGTCGGCGCACCGGCGAAGGTCCCCTGCGCGACGCCGATCTCCACGCCCAGGTCCTGCTGGGTGAATCGCAGGTCGGTCCGGCGCAGCTCGCCCTTGGTCTTGTACTTCTCGGTGACGCCGTCGTCCTCGTGAAGCTGGAACGAGCCGTCCGCCCCCGCGTACGCATGAACCACGAGGATGTCCTTGGGGATGAAGAAGGTCGACTTCGCGAAAGGCGCCATGGGAATGATCGCGCCTTCGCGCACGAAGGCCGGCACCATGCCGGTGGCCGCCGCGATGCTCTCCGTCTTGTCTCCGGCGTACTTCTTGTCGTCCCAGAAGTAGTACCAGTTGCCCTTGGGCAGCCAGACCGAGACGTTGTTGCCGCCGTCGGAGCAGTTGGGCGCGACGAGCATCTCCTTGCCCCACATGTACTGGAGATCCTTCTGCCACGCGGTCGTGTTGGTCGGGTCCTCGAGGAACATCGGCCGCGCCATCGGGACACCGGTCGCCTGCGCGATGTGCGCGTACGTGTAGATGTACGGGATCATCTGGTAGCGCGTGGTGATGAACGTCTTCGCGGTGGCCTGGCAGGTACTGTTACGCTGAAGCGGCCAGCGCTTGTGCGACGGCCCGTGTGGCTTCCAGATCGGCGTGAAGCTGCCGAAGCCCATGTCCCACTGCCGATACAGATTGTCTTCGTTGACCGTGACGTCGAGGTGCCCGCCGGCGTCGTGATTGAAGTAGGGAAAGCCGGAGATGCCCGACGATTGCATGGCGCGCACCTGGTAGGCCATGTCGGTCCAGTTGCCGTCGATGTCTCCGCTCCAGTGCGCGCCCCACCGTTGTGCACCGGCGGTGATGCCGCGGCTCCAGAAGTAGGGTCGCTTGGCCTCGCCGATGGCCGGATCCCAGCCCTCCTTCACGCAAGCCCGCTGCAGGGCCAGATGGTAGTTGATGGACTCTTCCGCCCAGCGCTTGCCGCTCGCCAGCGTCTTCGAGTGGGCGTGATCGGGGTAGTCGAACTCGTCCAACCAGACGGCGTCGCCGGGATACTTGAGCGCGGGATCGAACGCCTTGGTGAAGAAGAGCTGCCAGATCCACTTGCTGGCCGCCGGGTTCGTGAAATCAGGGCAATCGGTGGTCCCCGGAATGCTGTACTCGGTCTTCCAGCTCGGGTTCAAGGGGATGCCGGGTCGGTTGAGATCGAGGGTGACCGTCACGCCGTTGGTATCGCACCAGGCCTTGTAGGCCGCGGGGTCAGGGTAGCGATCCTTCCGGAACTCGAACCAGGAGTTCATCTGTCCCGAGGTGGCCTCGTTCGACGCGCGCCAGGCATTGTCGTTCACCTGGTGGTCGAAGGCGAAGCCGGCGTTGCGGTGCTTGGTGATCGCGTCCTTCCACCAGGCCTCGCCGTTGTTGCCCGGATCCGACTTGTCCGAGAGGTGCAACCCGAACAGAGAGCGCTGAGGCATGCGGGGACGCCCCGTGAGTTGCGTGTAGCGGTCGACGACCTGGGTGAGGGCGGGGCCGGCGATGAAGAAGTAGTCCATCTGCCCGCCGTATCCTTCGCCGTCGATGGCCAGCGAGTAGGTGTTGTTCTGGCCAAGGTTGATCGTGTGGGTGAAGGTCGTGTTGAGAAAGACGCCGTAGCCCAGGGACGACAGGAAGAACGGGACCAAGCAGGCGCCCTCGGCGCCCTTGCTGACCTTCAAGCTGGTGCCGCGTCGATCGAGCTTGGCGATACGCCCGTATGCCTCGTGGCACAGACCGGCGAAGTGTTCGTCCGCGGCCGGAGCGAAGGATGCGGTGATCGTATTGCCGGACCACGTGACCCCGCCGCTCTCGCTGAGCACCGGCGAGCTTTGTCCCTTGATCGAGAACGCCAGACGCATGGGCTGCTTCGCGAGCGCCAGGCTGACGCCGTCGGCGGCCTCGGTGGCCAGGCCCAGCGACGAGGCACCGTCCGTCACCTCCAGCACACCCTCCCAGGCGTGGCTGGCCACCATTTCATAGCGGTCATCGGCGTAGAAGCTTTCGCCCTTCTTGGCGACCTGAACCCGCACGATGTAGTCGCCGTAGGGCGTGACCCGGAGGGTCTCGCCGGTGGCGCCCGTGATCACCACGCTTCGGCCGACGACCTCGTGCGAGAGGTAGTTGCCTACCTGTGCAAAGGCCGGCGCCGCCAGCAGAGAAGCGAAAAAGACCGCGATCGACGTGGCTGTCGACCTACCCAACCGAGGCGCGGCACTGCGCGGTATCGTCTTTTCAGGCGTCATGCCACCTATAGTGGCGGCAACACCGAATTGGGCGCCGGTTTTTTTCAGAATTGTGACCCCCTTTGGCGCACCGAGGACGCCGGACCCTCACGGTTATGCAGGTGGCCATGCAGGCGCACCTTGCTCGCCACTGCTATTCCCAGAACCGGCTGCGCCGGGCGAGGCCCCGGGATTCTCGAAGCAGCTCGGGAGACCTGGAAGAGATGGGGCCCTTTCTTGTTGGGCTACTTCTTCTGCTTGGACAGGTCGCCGGCCCGCACCTTCGCCAGCTTGTCGGGGGCGATGAACTGCTTGGCCGCGGTGTCGATCTGCGCGCGCGTGAGCTTCTCGATCTTGCCGTTGAGGTCCTTCCAGTACTCGAAGGTGCGGGTGCGGTCGATGGGGTGCGCGAGTATCTGAGAGAATGCGCCGTACGAGATGCCTTCCTTTTGCCGGAGGCGCGTGAAGATGTGCGAGCTGGGGCCGCCACCCGCCATGTAGTTGAAGAGGTAGAGCGCGGGGTAGGCGGGGTCGTCATCGCGCAGCGGGAGCGACTGCCCCGCGGCGACGAACGCCATCTCCTTGTCGGGCGTGTCGATGACCTCGTTGCTGGGCTTGCTCGGGATGAAAGGCAAGCTGATGCGCTGGTAGGGTTTGGGGGACTTCCAGCCGCCGATGGCCTTCGCGATGTCGGCCGGCGTGGGCGTCGGCGCTTACTGGGCCGGCGCGTACCACCTGCTCACCCACGCGTTCTTCAAGGCCACCCTGTTCCTCGGGTCGGGCTCGGTGATCCTCGGCCGCCACCACGAGCAGGACATGCGCAAGATGGGCGGTCTCGGCAAGCTGATGCCGGTCAACAAGTGGACCTACCTCATCGCATGCTGGGCCACGGCATCATGCTGTTCGGCCTGTCGTACATCTACGGCCTCACCGGGACCACCAGCCTGGAGGGGCTCGGCGCCAAGCTCGACACCCTGGCGCTGCCGGCGACCGAAGGCGGTCAGGCGGCCCTGCGGGCTGCGCTGCTGGTCTCGGTCATCTTCGTGCTGTGCGGGATCGGCTACAAGATCGCGGCCGTGCCATGGCACATGTGGTGCCCCGACGTGTACGAAGGCGCGCCGACGCCGTTCACCGCCTTCCTGTCCGTCGGTCCCAAGGCGGCGGGCTTCGCCCTGGCGATCCGCGTTCTGTTCAGCGCGCTGGCCAGCCCCGGCGACGGCATCGGCTTCGTGCGCGGGCTGTCGGATGTGCCGTGGCCCGCGGTGGTGGGGATCCTCTCGGCCGTGACCATGACCCTGGGCAACCTGACCGCGCTCCATCAGACCAACCTCAAGCGTCTGCTCGCCTACTCGTCGATCTCGCACGCCGGCTACGCCCTCATGGGCCTCGCGGCGGCGTCGTTCCTGGGCGTGCAGAGCGTGATGATCTATCTGCTCATCTACCTGGTGATGAACCTCGGTGCCTTCCTCGCGGTGATCATCATCGCCCAGGCCACCGGATCCGAGACCATCGCCGACTGCAAGGGCCTGGCGCGCCGGCACCCGCTGCTGGCCGTGACCTTCGCCATCTTCCTGTTCTCGCTCACCGGCCTGCCGCCGCTGGCCGGTTTCGTCGGCAAGTGGTACCTGTTCGTGGCCGTGCTGGATCACTACGCCAGCGACGGTGGCGGCTGGTACGTGGCCCTGGCCATCGTGGCCGCGCTGAACACCGCCATCTCGCTTTACTACTACGTGCGCATCGTGCGCGCGATGTTCATCGACGAACCCGTGGGCGACATCGTGGTCCGCCCGCGCGTCGGCTACCAGATCATGCTGGGCGCGTTCTCCGCGGCGCTGCTCCTGTTCGGCATCTGGTGGACGCCCATCGTCGATTGGACCCAGAAGTCGCTGCTGTTCTGTCTGAAGGGGTAGGGCGGGGCCGCGGTGGCGGCGACAATCCGCAGCGGTCTGCCGACGAGGCCTGGATGTGGAGGCGGCGGTCCGCGTCCAAGCTCAGTCCACCGGACCGACCTACGTCAGGCGGCAGCCGGAGAAGACAGCACTGTATCGGGTGATGCAGGAGCACCTGCTGACCTTCGAGCAGCAGTGGACCGAAAGCCAGCGGACGGACGTTGCCCAAGCTCGTGACGGACGGGCTGCACAAGTAGCGCGCGGCCTGCCCGACGGAGAGACAGAGGTCGGTCTTCCCGCCCTTCCGTGCGGTCCGCTCTACACGGCGCCGGTCCGCTCTACACGGCACCTCCGCCGTGGGAGCCAACAGGTCCCAACAGGCACCCCACGCAGCAAACCTGCTTCGATTCGGCTAAATCAGGCACCGTGTCGGCAACGACGCGTGCGCATGCCCAGCCGGGCTCCGTGGCCGCTCGCACGCTATCCGCTTTCTGCAGGACCATGGGGGGTGTAGCCTGCGGTCAACTGGTTGGGGGACGTCGCTTGCTTGTCATACGTTCGGATCAGATGGAGGTCCTCGGGCGGACGATGCTCGAGCAATTCAAGTCGGAGTTGCTGCAGGGGCTCTCGGTCTTCTCGCCAGAGCTGCACGCGCTTCGTGGAGACCGAGTGTTTCTCCGGGTCATCGAGGACGGCCTGGCCAAGGCCGCCAGGTATGGATTTACCAACCGTGGCCCGATCCGCTTCTTTCTCGAATGCATGCTCACGTATGGCGTCGAGTTCGACGTGGACTTTCAGATTCGCGACCTTGAGGAACGACTGACACATCGGCATTCCAATGGACAAGCCTGGCACGCCGATCAAGCCTTCGTGGCGGTCGAGCGCTACCAGCTGCAAACGCGGGGTCGTGACAACGACTATGCCGTCCAAGCGCTGAACAGGCTGGCCCCCTTTTTGGAAGGGCTCGATGATCTCCATGAGGATTCGCTCGAGAGCGATCTTCTCGGCGTGATGGCGTCGATCTATCCCGAGAAGTTTCGATTTCGCGCGCGTGGATGGCCCCAACCGTACGGACCCGGGTGGCGGCGAGCCCGCGGCGTTCAGCACCGTCGGCCTCACCGCCGCGCAGCAAGACGGTTTCACGGCGCCGGGCGGCGCTGCCGAGACCAGCAGCGTGACTGACGTCAACGGGTGGACCTCGGCGGTCGAGCTGCACCTTTCAGAGTTCTGCGTCGTCTGCAAATCCTACCTCCAGCTAGAGAAGATGACCTCGCTCTGAGGAAACCATGGCCAAGACACTCTCAGCCGTCGACATCGCCGCCAGCGTCCTCGACTTCAGCGACGCCGAATTCATGACCGGGCCGGACCTCGACGTGCAGGACCGGGAGGTCCGCCTACTCGAGACCGACTTCATCGGCATCGCCATCCAAGCCCAACCCAGGATTGAGACCAGCGTACAGTCCTCGCTGCCCATTGCGATTGCCTCTCGCTACGACGGCGAGCGAGACTGGGACTTTCCGCTCACCGACAACTGCTTGCTCGTGGCGAGCGATCGACAAAGCGGACAAGTTCTGGTCGCGCCGGCGCTGGTGCCCCCGAAGGTGCTGGCGAGTCGCGGAGGCCACACATTCGATCGCACGGAGGCGCGGCCTGAGCCTGAGGAGCTCGAAGGGGAGGGTGCGCAGATCAGCTGGACCGAAGCCACCTGCAGAATGGAGATCCCGTGGCGGAGCGGCCGCTGGACCTTCGGCCTTGTCTACTTCGATTGGCTGTCCAACCTGGTCTCGCTCGAGCTCGTCGGGGGGGCTTCGGCGGCGCCGGCCCTGGCTCCGTCGGCCGTGTATCCAGTACCCGTTCCGCACGCGCCGGGACTTCCGAGCTACGTACGGAATGCGCAAACTCCGCCGCAGCCCGCACAAGGCGTGAGCTTCGAGGTCGAGCTCGGACTCACGGGCTCGAACCAGCGGCTGGTCGTCCGCGGCTCGTTTGCCACGCCCGCGCGGAAGCACGCCCTCGCGTCGGGCGTGCAGCTACCCGACGGTGGCAGCGTGCGACCGGTGGCAGCGATCGTCCCCATGACCCTGCTGCTGGTCGGAGCCAATACCCTCTATCCGTGGCGCCTGGATCTTACGGTGCCGGTCTACGGTGGTTCGGCGCAGGAAGATCAGATGGTCGAAGGGTGCCTGACCTTGGACGCGCTTTCCGGCGCGGCGCCATTGCAGGCAGGCGAGTATGCCTGTTACCTGGTGCTCGATGGTGTCATCCACGGCCCCAAGCTCGTGCGCGTAGCCCCATGATGCCGGACTCGATGCCGAGAGCGAAGCCGTCTCGTCGAGGACTTTGGCTACTCGTCGGCTGTCTGTCGATGGGGACCTCTTCCGCGAGCGCGCGATCGGAACCGGCGGACGCCAAGACGGCGCCATTGCCGGCCGCACTGAACCTTCCAGACAAGGCGTTCTTCGCCGCCGACGTTGATCCCAAGCTGGAAGTGCGGCTCCTCGACTCTCGCTTCGTTGGCGTCGCGCTGCGTGTTCCCGGGCGCGTGGATGTCATCGCGCGAAGCACGCTGCCGGTGCTGGTGGCGTCGCGCTTCGATGGCGCTCGGGACTGGGATCTCTCGCTCCGTGATCTCGGCTGGCTTGTGGGCGTTGACCTGGCCTCTGGCGAAGTACGCATCGCTTCTGCGTTCGGCAACGGCAAGCGGCCTGCTCCCGAGGACCGAGGGGAGAGGCCTTCCGGGGACGAGCTTACGAGCTATGGCGCACAACTGAGTCTGATCGACGCTCGTTCGAAGTTGGACCTACCCTGGCAGCCGGGGTGCTGGGCGTTCAGTCTCATCTACTATGACTGGTCGTCGAACAGCGCCACAAGTCGACTGGTGAGCCCGCAGGTCGGCCAAGGGAACAAGGGCAACGTCGGTTGTTCGCCCCTGCCGTCGGCCAACACTCGGTTTGCCTTTCAGATCGAACGTGGGCAGGACGGACGGGTTCGCGTTTCGGGCCGATACCGCCTGCCTGCGAGCGTCCTGCCGGTGAACGCCAAGACCCTGTCGGCAAGCTTGCTCCTCGTGACCTCGGACGGCGCGGCTCCTCGCCGTATCGACTTGCCGATCCCGATCGAGCATCGTCCCGGCGCGCGCGTGTTGAGCGGTGACCTCGCCTATGCCTTCTCGCCCGACGGCGAGCCGGCAACCGGTGCCGTCGTCTACCTGGTGGTTGTCGGGCAAGTGTATGGCCCTCGCCCGTGGCCTGTGAAGCCAGCGCCGTCTTCAGCCAGCCCGGGCTGAAGCGTGTCTCGCCTACTCGAAGCGACTCGCACCACCCATCGCATGTCGAAGTGACATTCGACCAGCCCCGACTCTCAGCAGCGGTGCTTCAGCGGTAGCCGCAGCGGCCGCCGTTGCAGTAGGTTTTTCCCTTCGGTGGGTCGCAGGGCGGCAGGTCCTCGTGGTTGGGACAGGTGCCGCAATTCTCCCTCCCGAACGAGCCCGAGTGCGTGTCCATCTCTGCTATCCGGTACTGGTTGACGGGCAGCACGCAGACCGTGCCGCACAGGCTGCCAAACGCCACCGGGAGGCAATCGGAGTCTTCCCAGCATTTCTGGGCTTCCGCCAGGTAGGTCGCCACCACGTCGAGCCATCCGTCGACCCCGGCGACGCACGTGGCATCGGCTCCAGGGAGCTCGTCGGTGGTGTGAATCACCACCCCTGCGGGGATGGCCGGAACTTCGGTGGCGAATCTGGCGTCCCGACTGCCGTCCGCGGAGGCTGCGGCATCGGTTTCCGACGTCGCATCCGCGGCAAGCGTGGCGTCCCCGGTCACCTCCGGGATGGGAACCTTGTCCGTCGGAGGAACCACGTCCGAGACGCCGTCATGGACTGCATCCTTGGCCGCGGCCAGGTCTCGAGGAGCGTTGTCCGGCTGGCCAAGGGCGTCGGGGCCGGACTGGTTCAGGTCGGGGCTCGTCGACATGTCGCCCGTCAGATCGCTCGGCGTCGGGTCGGTCGCCATGTCGCGGTCGTCGGCATCGGCCAGGGCCGATGAATCCTTCAGGCCGCTGTCCACCTTGAAGACCTTCATGCTCGATTTGCCGCAGGAGAGGCAGGCAAACACCAAGCTCGTCAGCAATAGCATGCGTCCGGGAGTGCGGTGGCTGAAATACCTGTGCATGTGACTACTCCACTTCCGAAGGAACGCTCTCGGGCCAAGCACGAATGGGAATCTCTCGACAGAAAGCGCGAGCCCTAGCGGTATTCGCATCGACCGGCATTGCACCAGAAGTTCCCTGTCCGCGGCGGACAGGCTGGATATGACTCGGGACGGGGGCAGGATGCGCAAACCTGCTTGGCGTATTCGTTGACCTTCTGGATGAACTCGTATTCCCGCTGGTGGTTGATGGGGAACGTGCAAATCAAGCCGCACGGGTCCTTGAATTCGGGCAACCGCACCCAGCAGTCTTCGTCTACCCAGCACTTGCGATCCTCGTCCAGGTAGGTCGCGATCCTGTTGAGCCACAGGGCGGTGCCGTCGATGCATTGCTGGTCGGCGACGCCGAAATCCTTGTTTGGGAACAGCGTGATGTCCCAGGGGAACGGCGAAGCGTCCATTCCAGCGTCGGGCTGCAAATCAACGGGAACCGGGGCGTCCAGGGACGACGGCATGTCCACCGGCGCCTCCGGCAGGAAGCTCCCGTCGGTTGCCGTCGCGTGCTCGACCGGAGCATCGGTGGCGTCTTCCGTCGCCATGGCTCCGTCGGGCTCGGCGAGATCCGCCGCCCTGACATCCTTCCACTCGGCCGAGTCTGCCGACTTGACGTCCTCACCCGGGGCCACGTCGGGCCCAGTCGGAAAGCTGTCGGGCTGCAGGCGGCTGTCGGCCGCCGTCGTTTCGGCCGACTCCCTCGACACTCCATCCGTAGCAGATGCCAGATCCTGGTTGCCGCCATCGGCCGCGGGCCGCTTCATCCCTCGCTTGTTGCACCCGGTGGTGAGCGAGAAGGCCGTCGCCAACAAGATCCATTGCGACCAGCGTGCCGATGCCCTGGATGTGCCCATGCGGCCCATGCTAGGGCATTCGCATACGCCAAGGAAGTGATCAAGGCACGCCCGCGTCCGCGATACCACCTGGCACCTGCTGGCTGATGCCTGGATGCGGCCTCGTATCACCGCCTCATCAGCGCGAAAACGCCCCAGCCCAGGTACTCGCGCGTGTAGGTGGCGTAGCGCTCGGGCTCCGAGGTCAGTTTGGCTCGAACCTCTTTCGCGAGCTCGTCGTCGGGATTGGCGGCCAGCCATCGGCGCATGGTGAGCCACTTGGCCGCCTCGTATCTGTCCCAGCTATCTTGATCCGCCAAGACCATCTCCACGACGTCGTAGCCGAGGCGTCCGAGGGACGCGAGTAGCTCTGGCAGCAGGAGATAGTCGGAGATGGCGCCGGCCAGGCACCCCCTGGCCACATCTTCCGTCGGCGGCAAGCGCCGCCAGTAGGGCTCGCCGATGAGGATGATCCCTCCAGGCCGGAGGCTCCGCGCGAGAAGCTCGATGGTGCCCGCGACTCCCCCGCCGATCCAGGTGGCGCCGACACAGGCCACCACGTCGGCTTTCTCGTCTGCGACGAAGCCCGCGGCATCGCCATGGACGAACCTGACTCGATCGGCGACACCGAGCTCTTCGGCGCGGCGTTTCGCCTGCTCGGTAAACAACTGGCTCATGTCGACGCCGGTGCCGACGACTCCGCAATCGCGTGCCCAGGTGCACAGCATCTCCCCTGAGCCACTGCCGAGGTCGAGCACCCGGGTTCCCTTCTCGAGCCGCAGGGCCGCGCCCAAAGTGGCGAGCTTCTCGGGTGTGAACGGGTCATGAATGCGGTGAGCACTTTCGGTGATGTTGAAGATCCGTGGAATGTCCAAGGCGGAGAACCTCCTCAAGGGGGTGTAAGGGCTCGTCGGTGCATGACGATACTGCCGTTCACCAGCAGAGCGAAGTCCTAAGCTTCTTCAGGGCAGCATTCGCGGGTAACCGGTGTATGGTGGCCCCACTTCGCGGTCTCGTGGGTCGCGAGCTTGACGAGGAGGAGCCGATGTCTCGAACCGTGGATCGTTTCCATAGATATCTGCGCGTGGCCACCTGGGCGAGCGTCATGGCGTTGCCGGCAATGGTGGTTGCCGCCCCGCCCGCCGTCGCTTCGGCCCCGCCCGCCGTCGCTCCGGCCCCGCCCGCCGCCGCTGCGGGCGCGCCGGCCTTCACCTTGCCACCCTTGCCCTGGGCCAAGGATGCGCTCGAGCCGCACATCACGGCCAACACCATGAGCTTCCACTACGACAAGCATCATCGCGGCTACCTGGACAACCTCAACAAGCTGCTGGTGGGAACGGCCAAACCAGGTTCGCTGGAGCAGCTCATCGTCGACAGCGCCGGCAAGGCCGACCAGTCAGGGATCTTCAACAACGCGGCCCAGGTGTGGAACCACACCTTCTTCTGGAAGAGCATGAAGAAGGGTGGGGGTGGTGCGCCCAAGGGCGCGTTGCTGGCGCGGATCACCAAGGCTTTCGGCAGCTTCGACAAGTTCAAGGCCGCCTTTGTCGCCGCCGGCGTGGGCCAGTTCGGCAGCGGTTGGGTGTGGCTGGTCGAAGAGGGCAAGACCCTGAAGATCGTGGCCACTGCCAACGCGGACACACCCCTCGCGCACGGACAGCGGCCGCTCCTCACCTGCGATGTCTGGGAGCATGCCTACTATCTCGACTACCAAAACCGCCGGAAAGACTTCGTGCAGGTCTTCCTCGACCACTTGGTCAACTGGGAGCTCGCGGAGCACCAGCTGAAGTAGATCGACGTTTGCGGGACCGCCAACGGCCCATCCTTGGGTGATAGAAACGCGCTGATGCATGGCTGCAAGCGGTCGACGAGAGAACGAACGAAAACACGAAGGTCACGGCGTCCGGGAAGTCCTCTCGGCCTCGCGGTCGTCGTGATCTGCGGACTCATGCATGCCGGCTGCGGAGGCCGTACGCAGCTCTCGAGCCTCGGAGTCGATGCCCACCCCTCGACGCCCTGGAAGGATGCGGGGGCGGATCGTCCGGACGCCGGCTTCGGGTCGCCGGAGGTTCCTTCGGGGGACGCGGCCCTCGATGTGCCCGTGGAGGTTCGGCGGGACGAGGTGCGGTCGGACCTGGCGAGGGATGTCTCCGTCGACTTGCCTGGCCCGGAGGTCGCCGGCGTGGATGCAGAAGTGGCTGGCGGGATGGATGGCGGGATGGATGCGAGGGACGCCTCAGGGCCGGATGCGGGCGTGGATAGCGCCTCCGACTCGCGCGCGGACCTGGCGGTCGAAGCAGTTCAGGGCTCACCGCTGCTCTCGGGACTGACGGCCGGGGAGTCCATAACTTGTGCGCTACGCGCCTCCGGCAGCGTCGTCTGCTGGGGCTCCGACATCTTCGGGACTTCCACACCGCCGGCCGGTCGGTTCACCCAACTCAGCGCCGGAGGCGGACACCTGTGCGGTCTCGACCTCGATGGCAACGCTTCTTGCTGGGGCGCGAACACCGCGGGCCAGAGCACGCCACCGGCCGGGACGTTTGCGCAGCTTGGTGCAGGCAAGGAGCACACGTGCGGGCTCAGGCCCGATGGTACGGCCGTGTGCTGGGGTGCGAACGCCGCGGGACAGAGCACGCCACCGGCCGAGACGTTCGTCCAGCTTGGCGCCGGGGCATATCACACCTGTGGCTTGACCCCGGACGGAGTCGCCGTCTGCTGGGGATCCAACGAAGACTACACGGGGGACGTCGTGAATCAGAGCCTCCCGCCTGCAGGCTCGTTCACCCAGCTTGCCGCGGGCGGGTACCACACGTGCGGGCTCAGGCCCGATGGCACCGTCGTCTGTTGGGGATCGGACCGTAGTTACCAAAGCGAAGCTCCCCGCGGAAAGTTCGACTGGGTGGGCGCGGGAGCCCACTTCAGTTGTGGCCGCAGGACCGATGGGACCGTCGAATGCTGGGGCTCTGTCCGCTCACCCGGCCTCGAGCTTCCCGCGTCGGCGATTTTCCAGCGAGTCGTGGCAGGCACCTATCACGCGTGCGGCATCCAGACCGATGGTGTGGTGGTTTGTTGGGGCGATGATACGGGCGGCAAGGCGACGCCGCCACAGGGCCGCTTCAAGCAAGTCGCCACGGGTGATGGGTTCACCTGCAGGCTCGGTATCGATGGAAAGGCCACCTGTTGGGGCGACAGAAGTGTGTCGACCTCGCTGCTTCGCTCTCCGACCCAGCCGCCACCAGAACCGCTCTCGACACTGAGCGCGCGTGCGTCGTCAATCTGCGGCATCCGGAACGAGGACCAACGTCTCATCTGTTGGGGGATGTCGTTCAGTGGAGATGGCGCACCAACGGGGCCCTTCGCTCAGGTGTCAGTCGGCGTTGACCAGGCCTGCGCGCTCCGAGCCGACGGCACCTTTGCCTGTTGGGGCAAGCCATTGGAGTTCCTTCCCGCCGACCCGCAGAGCGATGCTTTTCGTCGGATTGAAGTGGGTGACAGGCGCAGCTGCGGGCTGAGATCCGACGGTGCCGTGCTTTGTTGGGGATGGAACGACTACGGAGAGAGAGAGCCGCCTTCCGATACCTTCCTGCAGGTGGCCACGGGCTACCTGCATCACTGTGGCATCAAAGCAGACAGCACCGTGGCCTGTTGGGGATACGACTTCGATGGCCAATCCAGCCCGCCGACGGGGACGTTCGTCGAGCTCTCCGCGTCCAGGTATCACACCTGCGGAATCCGCACCGACGGCACGGCCGCCTGCTGGGGTTATGGCGAGAGCGTCTGGCACGAGGTGCCCCAAGGCGTACGCTTCACCCAGCTTGCCACCGGCGGGAACCACACGTGTGGTCTCGATCAGGATGGCCGGGAGTGGTGCTGGGGAAGCTACATCCGGCAACCGATAGAACAAGGGCGGTAGGTCAGTACAGAGTGACCAAGTGGATCGCGAAGCCGAAGCTGCTCAGGATCTTCGGGTCCACGTCGAACCGGAAACCGACGATCTGCGAGAGGTCGGGCGTTCCCGAGGTTCCGCTGTCGGGGCTCATCTTGCCAAACGGAATGGTGTAGGTCACGGCGCCCGAGCCGCCACCGATGGGCGGCGACCGCCACATGCCGCCCGCGAGATCCTTCATCGCCACCGTGAGCGATTGTCCGGTCTCGAGCTTCACGTAGATGCCCGTGTAGCCAGACAGGTCATACGCGCCCGACGGGTCTTTCAGATCGAAGCCCGCGCCGGCCCACGTGGCACCGTCGACGCCGTTCGTGCAGTAGTAGGCACAGCTGCGATCGATCCACGATACTGGCGGCACCTGGGCGCTGCACTGGATACCGATGTTGGTGTTCGAGCTGTACGAAAACCACGTCCCGCTGCGACCGGCGAGGTTGCAGATCGAGCTGTCGCAGGTGGCGAAGTTGTCGAGCGTGCTGGCTGCAGCGTTGTTGCAGCCGTCGGAGACCGAGCTGCCTCCGCCCGAGCTGCCACCGGCGGACGGCGTGCCACCGCTGCCGGGAACCACGCTCGATCCGCCGTGTCCGGGCGTGCCGCCGGTCCCTGGAACCACCACCGCACCGCCGTTTCCGGGCACCGTGACCATGCCCCCGGTCGCAGGCGGCACGACGATCGCGCCACCCGTGGCTGGCGGAACGCCCGCCCCGCCGCTGCCCGGCACGCCCCCGAGGCCCGGAGCGCCTCCCAACCCCAAGCCCCCGCCCTGGCCGGGCGCGCCGCCGCTGCCTGGGTCGACCGCGCCGCCGTTGCCAGACGGTGCGGCGGCCACGCACAGCATGGAGTAGCAGCTCAGGCTCGCGCTGTTGCACGTCTTGTTCGGCCAGCAGGCACAGCCCTCGTCGCCGGTCTGGCACGACACCGGGGAGCCATCGCTCGTGCCAGCACCTGTGTCACCAGTGCCGCCGCCACAGCCACCCAGGGCCAGAAGGGACGCATAGAGAACACCGGCTTGCGCTCGTTCGAACAATCTCGTCATGGTTCATTTTTCCTGCGGAAGGGTTGAGGTTTCGCGTGACCGCAGCCCGACCTTGCAAGGCAAAAGCCAGCGCCTGAGGCGGGCGACGGCAACGCCGGCAGCCCTGCCAGCGCCGAGATCGCGAGGAGCCTTGCGAGGATCCACGCCGGCCCGAGTCCTATCGCTGTCCACGCGGACAGGTGAGCCACTGTCCACGCGGACAGTTCCCTTGCGGCCTGGATTCTCCCGTTGTCTACTGGCGGGCGGAATGGAGCCGAGCATCCGCCATCCGGGGCAGACCACCGTCGGTGCGTCCCAGCAAGGCCACCCAGCGTCCTCGGGGACCTTTCGGGTGGTGCGCTGGGTTTTCCCGACCACCGACGGGCCGATCACGGATCTATCGGGGGCGACCGCGGCCGTGGTGGGACGCGGCGAGAACTGCGCGACGGTTCTGCCGGGCGCGGAGATCTCGCGCAACCACGCCGAGTTCTATCGCAATGGCCCCCTCACCATCGTGCGCGACATGGGCAGCCGCAACGGTTCGTTCGTGAACGGGCAGCGCGTGCGCGAGGCCCCGGTGGGACCGCGCGACGTGGTCCGCCTGGGCGAGTGGATCGGCGTGGTGATGGACGTCGCGACGATGGACAGCGCGAGCCTGGCCTTTGGAACCATCGGCCCCGGCCTCTACGGAGGACCGCGGCTGCGCGAGGCGGTCGGGCCGGCGCTGCAAGCGGCCACCAGTGACCTCGCCGTGGTTCTGGAAGGCGAGACCGGAACCGGCAAGGAGATCGTGGCGCGCGCCATCCACGGGGCCAGCGGTCGCCAGGGCCGATACCTGGCCGTGAACTGCGCCGCCCTGCCCGAGACCTTGGCCGAGGGCGAGCTGTTCGGCTACAGGCGCGGGGCCTTCACCGGCGCCGATCGCGCCAACCCAGGCCACTTCAGGGCCGCCCACGGCGGAACCCTGCTGCTCGACGAGGTCTGCGATCTTCCACTTGCCTTGCAGGCAAAGCTCTTGCGGGTGATCGAGCAACGGGAAGTGCTTTCGCTCGGCGAATCGCAGCCCTTTGCCATAGACACCCGCATCGTGGCCGCGGCGCAAGGTGCGCTGGAGCACGCGGTGGCCGAGAAGACGTTTCGCGCGGATCTGTATGCGCGTCTCGATGGACTGACGGTCAAGTTGCCACCGCTGCGCGAGCGCATCGAGGACGTGCCCTATCTCTTCGCGCGCATGCTGCATGAAGGGAGCGGAGGTCGGCCCCCCGCCGTGGATCCGCTGCTGGTCGAGCAGCTCTGCCTCTACGATTGGCCGCTCAACGTGCGCGAGCTGACCACGCTCGTGCGCAGACTCCTGGTGCTGCATGGTCACGAAGGTCGCCTCAAGCGCGACCACCTGCCGGCGCGGCTCGGCCGGCACGTGCGCGGCGCCGACATCGATCCCGCCGTGCGCGACAGCGCGCCCGCCGAGGCGACCCCCGCGGCAGAGGTCGATCGGGACGAGTTCGACTACGCGCGCTTGGTGAACGCGCTCCGGCGCCACGCGGGGAACGTATCGCGGGCGGCGGCGGACACCGGGTTGTCGCGGCAGCGGGCGTATCGATTGATCCAGGCCAAGCAGGACGTCGATCTGGGTGAAATGCGCCAAGCGGACGAGAAGCAGGAGGAGCGGTGAAGGGGACCGCCCCAACCACCTCGCGCGTGGGCGAGCTCCTCGCAGAGAAGTACCGCGTGACGCGTTTTCTGGGCGAGGGTGGCATGGGTGCGGTGTACGAAGCCCAGCACACCGTCGTCGGCCGTCGATTCGCGGTGAAGTACCTGCACGCCGAGTTGGCGAAGGAGCCGGAGAGCCTGGAACGCTTTCGTCGGGAGGCCCGGACGGCCGGGGCGCTGGAGAACGAGAACATCGTGTCGGTGGTCGACTTCGGGACCGCCACCGACGGCGTCCCCTATCTGGTGATGGAGCTCCTGGTCGGAGAGGACCTGGCCGGTTTGCTCCGTCGCGAAGGCCCCCTGCCCGTGGTTCGAGCGGTCAACGTCATCATCCAGGCCTGCCGCGGCCTCGATGCCGCACACGCCGCGGGCATCATCCACCGGGATCTCAAGCCCGAGAACCTGTTCGTGTGTCGGCGAGGCGATGGAACCGATCTGGTGAAGATCTTGGACTTCGGCATCGCCAAGCTGTCGCAAGCGGGAGCCTTGGGCCCGCTCACGCCGGTGACCCGCTCGGGTGCGACGCTCGGAACGCCCTTCTACATGCCGCCCGAGCAAGCGCGCGGGGCCAAGGTCATCGATGCCCGCGCGGACATCTACAGCTTGGGCGTGATCCTCTTCGAGGCGCTGTCTGGCGCCCGCCCGCACCCGGGCGAGTCCTACAACGAAATCCTGTACCACATCTTGACCAAGCCGCCGGTGGCCATCGAGAGCAAGCGGCCGGGCTTGCACGCCGACCTCGTCGCGCTCATCCATCGCGCCATCGCGTTCGAGCCGGCGGATCGCCCGCCCTCGGCGGCGGAGCTTGCGCGTGCCTTGTCCGTGCACGCGGGGCAACAGGTCTCGCCCATCCGGTCACAGTTCGACCTGCAGGTCACGCGTGGATCAGAACCTGCCCCGGATGCGCGCGCGCCGACCGAGAGCGCAACCACGCCGCCTGGCCCCGCGAGCGGATTGCCCAGACGTGCGGGCAGGCGAACGTTCGCGCTGGCAGTGGGCGCGGCCGGGTTGATCGTCGCAGGCACCCTGGCGTGGCTGCCGGGTCCGTCGACGGCACCCCAAAGGGCTGCCGCGTCCGCGGCGGATAGCAAGGACCGGCACGTCGATGCACAGCCAACGCCGCCTCCCACCGCGCAGGTGGTCGCGCCCGAGGCGGCGAAGCCCATCGCCATTCCCGACCCGTCCAAGCCGGCAGGCGGCGCGGCTGCACGCCACCGTCGAAACAAGGGCACGCCCAGCCCCACTCCGCAACGCCCCAGCGTCCAGCCAGAGCCGCCCGCCGAAGGCCAGCCGGTGTTCGACGAGCAGAATCCCTACAAGTAGCAGCCGGCGGTCCCGGGCGCCCAACCGTCGGCACGGATCGTGTATTAAGCTCGGGCACACCGAAGGAGCTCCCGATGAGGTCGATTGGTTTCGAGCATTCCGCCGTGCTGATTCTCTTGTGCGCGTGGCCTGGGCTGGCCCTTGCCGAGGGTTCCCCCAACATCGAGGCCGGACAGCACTTCGAGCGCGGCTTGGCGCTGGCGAAGCAGAAGGCCTATCCGGAGGCCATCGTGGAGTTCAACCGCGCCTACGAGATAAGCCCGCACTTCACCGTGATGTACAACCTGGGCCAGGCCTACATCGCCATCGAGCAGCCGGTATACGCAGTGGAGGCGCTTCGCCGATACCTGGTCGAGGGCGGCGCCGAGGTCCAGGCCAGCAGGCGCCGGCAGGTCGAAGACACGATCTCGGAGCAAGAGCGACGGATCGCCTCGCTCACCCTGCGGGCGGAGGTGGCGGGTGTCGCCGTGAGAATCGACGGCAACGAGATTGGCCGTACCCCTGTGGGTGCCCCGATTCGCATCGCCGCCGGGCCCCACGTCATCGATGCCTCCGCGCCGGGCTACAAGAACTGGGAAATGCGCCTCAGCCTGTCGGGGCGAGAGCAACGCACCATCGACATTCGCCTCGATCCGGCACCGGTCGTAGCCGCGTCCGCGACGCCCGTGGTGCCCGCGGCACCCGTGGTGTCGGTGACACCCCTTCCGGTGGAGCCATCCCCGGCGCCAGCGAGCCCACCCGGGCCGGTCGAGGTCTCGCCAGCGGCCGTCGCACCAGTCGCGAGCTCGACCGAGGGTACCACCCCCCGAGCGGCGTCCAGGCGTGGGCGAACCATCGCGGCGCTGATCGTCGGCGCCGTTGGAGTCGGTGCCATTGCCACCGGCAGCGTCTTCGGGCTACACGCATTTTCGAAGAAGAGCGACAGTGACGAGCAGTGCCCGAACGAGCAGTGCAGCGTCGATGGCGAGCGCCTCAACGACGAGGCCAAGGAGGCCGCGACCATCTCGACCATCAGCTTCGGCGCGGGCATCGTCGCTGTCGGCGTCGCCACCTGCCTCTTGCTGCGCACAGGATCGAGCCGGGCCAGCGAGGTTGGAGGCACGACCACCGCTGTCCAGGTCACACCGACGATTGCCAGTGGCCAGGCGGGCCTCACGCTGCGAGGTGTGTGGTGAGAGCTTCCCTCGGGTTGCTTGCGGTCTTCGGCTTGGCAGGGTTGGGCTGCCAGCAGATCGTCGGGATCCACGACCGCCATGCCGCTGGCAATGCTGGTTTGGACGGCGGCCAGCCCATCGACGTGGGCACGCCGATGGACCTCGGGGCTCTTCGCACCGACGGCGCGGATTCCGCCAGGGACCTGCCCTTGGGTGCCGGAGGCACCATCGCCGTGGGTGGCGCGTGGGGCACGGGCGGAATCTCCGGGAGCGGCGGCCGCGGGGGGGCCGGAGGTACCATGGCCACGGGAGGCTCGGCGAGCTTGGATGCGGGCCAGGGTGGGCTTGCCTCCACCGGTGGCATGGGTGCCGGAGGGGCAGCGGCCGGGGGCTCGTCCGACGCCGGTCGGGCCGACGTCGACGGCAGCGCCACCGGCGGCGCGGGATCCGGCAGTGGTGGAGGGGGCGGCCTGCGCCTCGATGCCAGCCTTGGAGGGGTCGTAGGCTCCGGAGGATTGACTGGTACGGGCGGGCTGGTCACCACCGGAGGCGCCACCGTCGACAGCGGCGGTACGGTCACCACGGGCGGAGTCGTCGGAACCGGCGGAGTCGTCGGAACCGGTGGCCTCGTCGGAACCGGCGGCCTCGTCGGAACCGGTGGAACGACGAGCGCCGGCTGCCGCGATGGTGTGAAGTCCGCTGGCGAGCAGTGCGACGGCGCCGACTTCGGCGGGAAGACCTGCGCGTCCATGGGCCTCGGCGCGGGCGGGGCACTCGCCTGCGCCTCGGACTGCATGATCGACACCTCAGGATGTCACCCCACCCTGGTTCTGTTCGGTGGGCGGTATGCGGGCACCAACAGCTCGGTCCTGGGCGACACCTGGGAATATGCGAATGGCACGTGGACCGAGCGGAGCCCGATCGATAGCCCGGGTGAACGCTGGGGTGCTGGGCTCGCCTCGCTGGGAGGAACCGTCGTCTTGTTCGGCGGCTACGGATACGAGACCCCGTCGGGCGCGACCATCGGATATCGCAACGACACCTGGGTGTGGGACGGCAGCAACTGGACCAAGATGGCCCCGGCGCACGTGCCGCCCTCGCGCTACTCGGCGGCCATGGGAACCTTCCGCGGCAAGGTGGTGATGTTCGGGGGCTGGGGCGGGAGCGCACGGGGCGACACCTGGGAATGGGACGGCAACGACTGGACCCTGCGCACGCCGGAGCACGCGCCTGCGGCCACAGACGGGAAGGCGGCGGCGAACGTCGGCGACGAGCGGCTGATGGTCTTTGGCGCCGGCACCGAAACCTGGGAATGGGACGGCAATGACTGGCTGGTGCGTAGCCCCGAGACGGTCCCGGATGACCGGAAGTATCTGCGTGCCGCCACCACCAGCGGCGGTGCGCTCATGTTCGGCGGCTCGAACAACAACACCTCGTCCGCTGTCTACTACACGGACACGTGGCGCTGGGACGGCTCCAACTGGAGCCAGGTGGCGCCGGATGGTCCACCGCCCGCGCGGCGCAACTATGCGCTGGCGTCCTTGGGCAAGGGGGCACTGATGCTCGGAGGCTATGGGCCAGGTGGCGCCATCCTCGACGACGTGTGGGAATGGACAGGGGCCACCTGGGTGCCGCGACCGAGCGGCCCGTCGGCCAGGCACGACGTCTACATGGCCGCGCGCTGAAACAGGCGGACGGGCGCGCCCTCGTCGCAAAGGGCGGAGCCCGCGTTGGCTTGCGCAGGCAGGGTCAGTTCGCCCTAAGCAGCACGACGTCGTCGACCCAGAAGTCGCGGGCGCCGGGCTCGACGTTGGTGAATCTGAGGCCGCTGACCTTGTTCTGGCTGAACGGGGCCTTGGCTCCCCACCCCTCCTGGCCGAAATCCATGTCGTCGAAGCGAAGCACGTAACGGCGCCACTCGGGGGACAACTGGATGGTCCGGCCATGGGCGTCGTGGTTCGAGGCCGCGTCCATGTCGACGGTGCGCACGCCGATCCGCAAGCGGCCCTTGCCCTTGAGTGACAGGGCGATGCCGATGTGTCCAGACAGATCCAGGCCCGCGCTGGCGGCCACGGAAAGGTCGAGAAAAAAGAAGCCCGACGCTCCTACCGTGGCGGACAGGTGTGCCGCTCGGGCACTGCCGTTCGCCCCGTGGGCGGATGTCAGAAACGGGCTGGGCGTCAGGGCGGTACCAGTGTCCGAGAAGGAGTACCAAGTGGCGAATCCCGAGTGCGCCGCACGCAGGTCGCCGTCCTCGAAGTCATCGACCAACTCCTCGGTCAGGCTCGCCGCGCAGGGCGCGACCTTGCCGCCGCACTTGAAGGCCTGCATGAAGGCTGGCAGGCATGCGTTCGAGGGCGGCACGCCCTGGGAAAGGCGGCCGCAGATGCGGGTGGTGTTGCTCTTCTCGCAGGCGAACAGGGCGTCCACCTCGGCGCTGCAGTCGCAGCGGTTGCCGAGAACGTCACCTGTCCAGCGCGCACAGTCTGCCAGGCAGTCGAGCTGGCTGGCATAGCACGTGGGCAGGCTGGTGGTCACAGTGGTGCAGTACGCGCCGCAGGCGTCGAGGAGCTTGTTGCCCTCGCCCTTGGCCACCGCCGCGCCCAGCACAACCTCGTACCACAGCGTGGGCACCGAGCCGCCGATGTTGAAGGCGGCCGTGTTGGTTCCGGTGATTGGCACTCGGGCGATGCGCTGGCCGCGACCATCGAGGGCGTAGACCGCGACCTCGCTCGCCGCCCGGGGCAAGATCACGCTGGCGGCGATGACCTCGACGCGGGTGGGGGCTCGGCCCCAGGTGGCGCTGGTCCTGGTCAAGTTCCACTGCATGTCCGTGTTGCGGACAGAGCCCGTGGCCGAGAGCAACGCGCGGCCCACGCCCGTCGTGAAGGAATCGCCCTCCACGAGCTGCAGGTGAATGGTGCTGTGGCCGGTGATGGTCTTGCCCGGCCTGATGGTCACGCAGGGACCCGAGGCCAGGCCGCAGTCGATGCCGGGCCCGCCCAGGATGACGGCCTGCTCGGCCGCGAAGCCGACGACGGCGCGGGCCCTGGCCGTGTTGACGGTCACGAGGCCGGTCGTCTTGTCCCAGGACAGCTCGCCCGTGTCCGAGACGAATCTTGTCATCGCCGAGACAGAGGGCCAGGCCGAGTCGGTGGCGCCGGGCGCGACGTTCATTTGCACCCGGCCGATGGCCGCCGCGGCCATGGGAAAGTCGCGGGTGGAGGCGTCGGCCACGCGCCACGCCCTGCCCCTGTCAAGGAGCGCGGCCAGCTCCTTGTCGGGATCCATGGCCACGGTGAAGGTCTGCTTGGCGGGCGCCACGTCGAATGAGCGGAAGAGGCGAGCCACGAGTGCCGAGCTGACCAGCTTGGGCGGGTGGTGGTTGACATCGAACCAGTCGAGCATCTCGCTGGCGTCGTAGTGGCCGACATACCCCCAGTTGTGTTGGAGAAGGGCATCGAAGTCCTGCAGCGAGGCGTAGGCGCCGGTAAGAAGCGGGCCCTCGCCCGCGAAGTCGCTCGGATGGGAGTGTGTGGCCTCGGTGGCGAGGATGGGCTTGCCCGCCACCTGTGCGGAGCCAAGTAGATCGAGCAGGCCCGGCGGGGTGTGGACGATACTCTGGTTGACCATCTTCCAACTGTCGTGATCGTAGGGATCGTCCGGGAAATCCGGATGGTCCCAGTAGCTGTGGTTGTCGAGCGCGTCCATCGCCGCTTGCACCGTGGGCGGACTGTTGGTGATCTGGCTGCCCTTGATGAGCGCGGTGACGCCGAGATCCTTTCTCAGGAAGTCGGTCATGCGCTTGAAGTAGGAGATCTCGAGCTCGCGCAGGAAGCGGAGGTAGTCGAGCCGGGCCGCCCCGGGGAAGGACCGGTCGCCGAGCCATGGGATGAGGGGAATGTTTCCCGTGTCCAGGGTTTCGCCGGTCTGCAACACCGGGCCGCCCGTGCTGAGCGACGGCTGGCCGATCCACACGGTGCCGATGGCCGGGCCGAGGTCAAACAGGACCCGGTTGCCCGGCCCGGTGGAGACGTCGCTGGGGGCGACGAACGAGACGGCGTGGTCCTGCCACTCGGTTCCGAGCATGGGGTGCGTGGTCTGCCCTGGCGTGTACCCTCGCCATGGGTCCCCGTTCTGGCCGACCCCGTAGCTGAGCTCGCGAGCAGAGGATGCCTTGGCCCGGAACGACATGCGGTAGGCCTGTCCGGGCACGAGGCTCATGCCCGCCTGGACGAGCTGGACGTGCCAGGGCTCGGTCCCGGCTGTCGTGATGTCGATGCGTAGGGCGGGATTGGCGCCGTCGGCGTTCGCCTCGGTCGCGGCCGTGCCGACCGCAGGCGAGGTCACGTTGAAGCTCCACGGCGCAAGCGGGGTGGAGAAACCCGTGTTGGCGAGCAGCTCGATCGGCGCGGGGGTGCCCCCCCAGGCGGTGTCGAGCGCGGCGGTAGTCTGGTACTTGTCGAGGAGCCAGGCGTTCCACTTGCGGCGCAGCTCGGTCAGGATGCGGCCATCGAGCTTGTCCAGGCGGTCCCACATCCAGTAGTGAATCAGGCCTGCTTCATTCACGATCTCCACCACCGCCACGGCCGGATCCTCGCCGAGCGTCAGCCCGGTATAGGGATTGACGTGGGTGAGGAGCGCGCGCGCGTAGCGCTGCTGGGCTGCCACCACCGAATCCAGGATGAAGCCAAGCGCCTTGTGCATCTCGCTGTCGTTGAGGTCCCAATTCTCGCCGGCGACCAGCGGCGGCACCGGCAACGGGCTCGCCGGATCGCCCGAGTCTCCAGGCAGGAATCGCCGCGAGACCAACAGCTGCAGCTCGGAGTAGAGCCCGCGCTCGCGCAGAGCCGCCAGCAGATGGTCGAAACGGTCGAGACGGTCGCTGTCGAGAGTGTCGCCGTTGCCCGTCGAGTAGTCGATGAGGTTGCGCTCGTGCGGCCAGCCATAGAAGCCGTCGCAGCCCCCGTGGCGGATGGCATTGAATCCGAGCTTGGCCGTGCGCGCGGCCAGGACTTCGGCGGTCTCGCGTGAGGGAGAGCAGTCCATGAGCGTGAGCCCGAACAGCCGGTAGCGTGCGCCATTGCGATAGAGGTGCCCGTCGGTCCCCACGGTGAGCGGCACCACCTCCTGGCTGCTGTTCATGTCCGCCATGTCCGTGGGCCCGGCCGAGCGGTCCGCCCATGGCAGGTACCAGGCGTGCATGCCGTCGTTCTCCTCGGCGGTGGTGAAGTAGGGATCCTTCACCGTCGGCGGAGGCGGCGTGGTGTCGATCGGCGCAGCGTCGGGCGGCGTCGGGACATCGCCAGCCGCCGCATCCGTCCCCACGTCGGCTCTCGCGTCGATACCCGCATCGACTGCGATCGTCCCGCCCGTGCTCGCGGCTCCACCCGCGCCGGCAACGCCGCCTGTCCCCACGGCGCCTCCGGTCCCTCGTGGCGTGGTGGTGGCTGGCGTCGTCGTGCCACCGGTTCCGGGCACCACGCCCTCCACGCACTTGTTCGCCTGGCAAGTCAATCCAACGGCGCAGGCATCCTTGGTGGTGCAAACGCAGCCCTTGGCGCCCGGCGTGCAATCGCCACCGCCACCCGAGCAGCCTGCTCCGAGGCAGAGCAACACGAAGACGAAACCAGCTCTCACGAACCGCGCGACAGTCGACATAGCAGCCTCCCTCCACGATTGCAGGCGGCGATTCTATCCCGGGTACCGGGGTTCGGGGGAGCCGGCCGTCGGCGAAGTGCTTGCTCGAGTCATGGGCGGGCATGCTTTGCCACCGCCAGACCAGGAACGCCCCATCGCAATCACTGGCCAGCGCGCGGTGTAGTGTGCTCGACTCCCAGCTCCCGCCGTGCCGGGAGGTGGATGATGGTGGTAGAAATCGAAGACCGGTCCCATGATGCGCTACACGCTTCTCGCTTGCCTTCTCGTCAGTGGCCCTGCCTGCGCCCGGCCGACGCCGTCGAGCGCAGTCGCATCACAGGCGAAGGTGGCTGCGCCACCAGCAGTCTCGGAATCGTGGAAAACCTGCTCCGTCGCACGAGCACTCGCTCGGCAATTCACGCGAGGCCTGGCCCTACTCGCGGAAGCAGATCACTATCTTGCCGAAGATGTCCTCTCGTTTCGAGTCTGTGACCGCGAGCATCTGGACTGCAACCGCGCAGCCCAACCCTTTCCAGGCGAGTGCCAAGACCGCTTCTTCTCGCAGCGCCTGTCGAAATCCATAGCGACGTCTTGGTCCATCGGTGCACGGCCTCTGGATCGTTCCGCCAGCTATGCGGTGGTCTTCATCGAACCGCACGCCAACGAGATCGTGGCCGAGCTGGCTCTGGGGTATCAGTTCGCAGGAAACCCCGGCGCGGCCATCCTTCTGGGCGAGAGGGAAATCGACAGCTTCGATTGACAGCCCTGACGAGCCTCTTTAGCATTTCGGCCATGAGTGCGGCGCATCGGGGTCATCGGTATGCAGCGGGCGTGCTGGTCGCGGTCGCGGCCCTGTCCGGGGGCTGTTCCGGCGAAGACAGTCTGGCCGACAGGATGCCAGCCGATGGCCAGATCGGCAGTTGGGTGAAGGCCGGTCCAGTGACGGTGGCCGACACCGACACCAAGCTCTACAACCTGATCGACGGAGCCGCACCCAAGTACATCGATCGTGGGTGGCAGGCGAGCGCCTACGCGACCTACACCGACGACAGTATGACGTTGCAGGCGGCAGTCCACGACATGGGCGCCGCGGCGGCCGCGCAAGAGATCTTCGAGGTCGACCTGCCGGTCGCACGCGTCGATATCTCCGGTGGAAAGGCCGTCGTCGACCTGGGGCTGCCCGACGCATACCGAGGCACGGGGTGGGGCGGCCGGTACTTCGTCGAAGTGGCCGTCGACGCGCGAACCGACGCGGCGCTCGCATACGTCAAGACATTCACCCTCGCAGTCCTCGGGAACTGAGAAAGCCTGTTCGGCCGGCCGTCAATAGTACAGGAACGGCCACACGGACCCGCTCCCGATCGTTCGGCCGCCTGTGCTGCTCGCGTCGCCCGGGGGCCTGCCCTCCGTTCCGCCACATGCGACGACCGTGAGCACCACGACCGGGTGGATGAGACTTCGCGTCGCCAGGATAATCAGCCCTCCAGCAGCGAGCCGCAGCGTTTGCAGTGGACGGCGTCGTCCTCGTGCGGCGAGTGGCCGCAACCGGGGCAAGCGCGGCTGCTCACGGAAAACCGCCGCGAGGCATTTGCCAACTCGACCGAGACGATGCCCGTGGGCACGGCGATGATCCCGTACCCCAGGATCATCAGGGCGGAGGCGATGGTTTGTCCTAGCGTGGTCTTGGGGGTGATGTCGCCGAAGCCGACCGTGGTCAGGGTGACGATGGCCCAGTACATCCCACGCGGGATGTTGTCGAAACCGTGGCTCGGGCCCTCGACCAAATACATGAGGGCGCCGGCGAAGACCACCAACGTCAGCACCGCGCCCAGGAAGACCGCGATCTTCTGGCGGCTTGCGCGCAGAGCTTCCATCAGCACGGTGGCCTGCCAAAGGAAGGACGCGAGCTTGAGGATGCGGAACACACGCAGCAGCCGCACCACGCGCACGACCAGCATGGACTGCGCGCCCGGAACCAGCAGGCTCAGTGGCGTGGGAAGGACGGTCAGCACATCGACGACGCCGAAGAAGCTACGGGCGTACCGCCAGGGGTAGCGGACCGAGAGGAGTCGCAGTACGTACTCGATCGCGAAGACAATGGTGAACAGCCACTCGGCGAAGCGCAGCGTCGGTCCCATGCTGGCGCGGTAGCTGTCGACGCTGTCCAGACAGACCGCGATGATGCTCGCGAGGATCAGGACCAGCAGGGCGACGTCGAAGGCCCTGCCCGCCGGAGTGTCCGATTCGAAGATGATGGTGTGCAGCTCCAGCCGCCACCCAGGTTGCGTGGGGCGGCCCTCAATGGGACGTCGTGGAAGCGGCGATGTGGAGCTCACCAGTGTTTGTCTATCAGGTCGGCGAGGGTTCACTCCACTTTCCGGCTCCCAATCGCCCCGGCGCTCTGGCGGGCCGATACGCGACGAATGATGGGCTTTGACATGGAAGCGGCAAAGTCGCTAACCCGCTGAAGGGCGGGCTTTGACTCCGCCCCACATTGCCTATAGCCTACGTCCCTCTCCAGCGTGTCTGGCTCTTGTCGAGATTGGAGGGGATGTGGCGAGGATCTTCATCAGCTACAAGCGCGACGGTGCCGTCGCGGCTGCCATGGTGATGACGACGAGGGCTCCTACTACCGGCGCTGTCACCCGCTCGCGGCGCTCGGCCCCGCCCGGTTCGCCTTCGCGGGGCAGAGATCCGCTTCGCCATCGCGACTCCGCGGCTGCCCTTCTCCTCTTGGATCCGCTGCAGCCAACGATGGACCCACTTCCCGCAAGCTCACCCAGACGCTCCATACGTCATTCCGCCTTTCGGCAGCATATTGACCTGCTCTGGCGGCCGGGGTCGAACCATGCCAAGGCGGGCCCGGGAGTGGGCGAATCGGTCGGGTCGTCAGCCGCGGAGTATGGGGGCGGTTCAAACGGTACTACGGCCAATTCTTGCGTTGAGGATTCGTCCAGGGCGACGTGCAGAGCACGCAATCGTCGCCCGAGAAGTAGTGCGTGGCGCCGGTGTCGTTGTAGATCCGATAGCGAAGCCACGCGACGATAGCCGGACGCTCGACGCCTCCCGCATCTTGGGTGATGTACCCATGATTCGCGCCGATGACCGTCCCCATGAAGGTTTTGACTTGGGATTGGTCGAAGGTCTTCTGCTGCAAGGGCAGTCCGACTGTGTCTGCCGTTCCGCTGGTCAGAAACAACGTCCCGTGCAAGGCCGCTGTTGCGGTGTGACCGTGGATGGAGACGACGGCCGCCACGGCCGCCTCTCCGCCGATCTCCACGGCGGCGTCGGCGCCCACCGAGTAGCCCATGGCAACGGCATGGTTCACGTGCAGCTTGCCCTGGTACTTGCCTGGTTGACTGTTCTGCTGGACGATCCAGTTCAGCGCATTGAGCATCGCGGTGCGATTGGCGGGAGCGTTGGGGCCACCGTTCAGAACGCCGGTTTCGATAACCACGAAACCATGGGAGGCGAAGTGGAGGAGCATGTCCTGCAGGACGGTCGGCTCCATGCCGATGCCGGGTCCAAAGACGATGGGCGCATGGAGAAAACCGTTCTCTCCCATGGTCGCGGGCCGAAACGCCGTGCATTGGCCGTCGGGGCCTGTGCCGGTGTCCGTGGTTGTCGCGAATGGGCCAAGCGCCGAGTAGTCCGTGATCGGGGGCAGCGTCGAACCGCCGGAGGTGCCGCCCGATCCGCCACCGCCTGTGCCGTTGCCACCCAGACCGCTGTCCGTTGTCCCGCCAGTGCCACCCGTGCCCGTCGCTCCGCCAGTCGATGGATTTCCCCCAGTGCCGGGGATTCCGCCGCTGCTCACCGCTCCGCCAGTCGATGGATTTCCCCCAGTGCCGGGGATTCCGCCGCTGCCAACCGCGCCGCCAGTCGACGGAGTGCCGCCGCTACCGACAACTCCGCCGCTGCTGGCGATACCGCCGCTGCTGGCGATACCGCCGCTGCTGGCGATACCACCGCTGCTGGTGGCCCCTCCGAACGACGATGTGGCCCCTGTGCCCTGCGTGCCTCCACCAAGCCCGCCGCTGCCAGGCGAGACAACGGTCGCCCCGCCAGTCTCACCCGCTCCGCTGGGAGTATCGATCTGGCCCGCTCCCCCGGCCCCCGGGATTCCGCCAGAGCCAACCACGCCGCCAGTGGCCGAACCACCGCCAACGCCTGTCGCACCGCCAGTGCCCGCTTCGCCGTAGCCTGGGGCCCCGTCGGCCCAGAAAAGTGCCACATCGCTGGCACCGTCATCGGACATGTCCGGCACGAAGCTGTCGGCGCTCGGCAAAGGTGCATCGTTCGATCCAGCCTCTGCGCCTGCGGACCCTCCTGCCCCCGAATAATCGGTGGCGGCGTCGCGACCGGCGCCTCCGGACAGCACGCAGAGCCCGTCACTGCAGATGCGCCCCGGCGGACAATCCGCTTTGGTTTCACAGACGAAGTTCTCGACGTCGATTCTCGGCTTGCGCGCGCAGCCCGCCGACAGCAACACCCCGAAGACGGCCGCAATTCCAGCGAACGAGAAGGGGACTCTCCCGATTCCGCCTTCTCCTCCCATCAGAACGACACCTGCGCTGTCGCCCCAGCCGTGTGAGGGCCAAGCATGGGTTCTATCCATGCCGACGATTTGCGGCCCTGCCTCCAGCCGAGATAGTAGAGAAGCGCGCCGCCAGCGACGCAAACACCGCCGGCGACGTAGCTGACCGCACTTGCGGTCGCGTAGCTCGCCTGCGTGCTCTCTTTGCTTGGCTGATACCTTGGGGGGCTCGCCTCGAGCTCGTCCGCTAGGTGGTTGGCCGCCAAGGCGAAGCCCAAGCCGGCGGTGACTCCGGCGACACCGACGGCAAATGCGGCCACACCGCCAACGCGAAGGCCGTGCCCCGGAGGCGCCGAGGACTGCGCGCCAACCGGCGCGGACAATGCGCTTTCACCCTGGCTGTGTTCAGCTTGATTGGAAGTCTTCGCCGCGGCCGCCAACGGGGTGGGCGCGGAAGATGTCTGTGTGGGTTGGGCGTTGTTGGCCTTGCTCAGGACCTCCTCGCACTCGGTGATGTGTCGCTCGGCACGGCCGTCGCTGATGTTGCCGGCATCCTTGGTCTTGCGCAGGTATTCGCGAAATCGGATGATCGCGTCCTCACACCGGCCGACCTGCTCGAGGCAACGGCCTTGATTGAAGATGTGGTTCGCGTCGTTGGTTTCCACGTAGAGGTCGGCCAATAGCGCCACCCCGCCGTCCGCGTCGCCGGTCAGGCACGCCTTCTTCGCGGCCCGCTCCTTGGCGATCTTGTCGTCTCCGCTCCCCGCCCCGGCTCTCTCCCCAGACGATGCGGCCTGTTTCGCAAGTAGGTCCTCACAATCGGAGATGTGCTTGCGCGCATCGGTCTTGTCGGCTGCTCTGGCGCGCTTGTCCACCCGCAGGTACTCCCTGAAGCGGGCGATCGCATCTTCATAGCGGCGATTCTGCTCGAAGCAGCGGCCCTGGTTGAAGATGAACACCGGATCGTTCGTGCTCACATACAGCTCGGACAGGAGCGCGATACCCTTGGCGTGGTCGCCGGACAGACAAGCCGTCTTCGCGGCACGCTCCTTCGCGTCGGTGTCATTGGCCTGTGCCCCACGCGCCATCAGAAGTGGCCACGCCACCAGAGCTACGCATTTCCACGGGTTCATTCGCAGTGCTCGATTCCAGGCTTCGGAGTGCGAAGCAGCGGAAAACATCTTCGTGTCCGCGACACGCCTTGGCAAGAGATTTGCGCTTCTCTGCCAAGCCAACCTGCTCGGCCTACGTGGTCATGAACCTCGGCCCTACTCCGGAATCGCCACCAGGCGTGCGGCGGTCTGATCCATGTCGCTGTCCACGACGGTGTAGCAGCCGTGGGGATCGGCAGGGTACTCGTGGGCGGAGATTCCGGCGGGATAGTTCGGGAGCCCCAGCGAGCTCTTCGTCCACACTCCGAGTCGGGTCACCTTGCCGCTGGTGAACGACAGGTGCCCCAGCTCGCTGAGGTTGCCCAGCGCCGCGTCCATCTTGGTCTGCACGTAGAGCAGGCCACGGTCGCGACGAACGAAGCCGGCGAAGCTCACGTCGCCCGTGACCTCGACGATGAATTGTCGTTCGCCGCTGGTCGAGACGACGCTGAGCGTGCTGCGTCCGAGCGTGCGATCTCGCGCGACGAGGGCCACGCGATCCGCATACGAGGACATCACGGCTTCGAGACTTCCCGTGGAGAGCTCGATCGGTGGACCGCCAGCCAGGGACACCGATGAGATGCCCGTGGACCAGCCCGCGTCGCCCGCGCGGTCGGCGCTGTAGAGAATCCGGTTGCTGGCGGGGGCGAAGGCGAAGGCACGAAACATCATGGAGGACACCCGGTAGTCGGTGAGATCGGTCGCCACGCGCACGGGCGCCGCGCCGCTGGTGGCGACACGGTAGAGCTCGGCGCTCCTGCCGGTGCTGGAGGGCTTGGCCACGAGCAGGACCGAACCGTCAGCGGTCATCTCGTAACCCGCGATGCCCACGTCCCCCTCGACCAAGGCTTGCATGTCGTGATTGTCGAGATCGTAGCGCCCGACCGCCAGCCCGTTCGGCAGTTGGAAGAGCAGGACGCTGCCCGACGCGAACGTGGGCCGCACGGCGGCGGAGACCTCGGGCACAGCGGTGGCGGCGCCCGTGGCGTCCACGACGTAGAGCGCGCCCGCGTCGGCCGCCGCGTCACCCGCGACGTAGGCCGCCCAGCGACTGTCCGGCGACACCGCCAAGCTGCTGTTCGAGACGCTGGCAGCGACCTGCTTGACGGTTCCCGCGGCGACGTCGAGGACACTGAGCGGTCCTGCGCCGCGTTCGCACCCGCCGGACGTGAAATACACGCGCCGACCGTCGGGAGTCGCCGTGTGGGCGCAGGTCGACGCTGGGGTGCTGTACACGGTGTTCCCGTCGAGCGTGGCGGCGACGAGTCCATTGTCCGTGGTGGTGATCAAGGCGTGACTCGGGCCCAGCCACTCGACGTCGCGCGCATTGGGCCACAACACGCGCGAATCAACGCCCGGGACCTGGATGAGCCGGGCTTCGTCCTTGGCGTCGCTGTCGCCAGCCCCCATGCGCACGAGCAGCGAACGACCGTCCGCCGCGAACAGCGCCTGCTTGATGTACCCGAGGTTGAGCACACCGTCGTTGGCGAGCGGTGGGCAGGCCAAAGGCGCTAGGTCGGGCGGCGCGGCTGTGTCGGCGCCGACCTCGGCGGCCCCAGCATCGGGGCCGGGTAGATCGAGGCTGCGGTCGGCAGCGACGTCGTCCGGGGCTGGCGGCTGCGGCGGCAGATCGCTCGCCCCGTCTTGCGCGTCCCCCATGTCCGAGGGCGAGATCTCTTGGGCGCTGTCACGGCCGGACACGTTGGTTCGACCACAGGCTCCCAGTAGGACGAGTGCTCCCGTCAGGGCAAAGCGTTTCATCCGGCAAGATTAGCCGGATCGGCCGAGGTCTGGCACAGGAAGAAACGCCCTCGCCATGATCGCACTCACAGCACAGACAGGGTGGACTCCCACCCCATGTCTCCCGCAAGACCACACCCAGCACGTCTCCCTTGCGAGGAGTTCTCCGGACGAGGTATGCACAACGAGATGGACAGCGGCGGCTGCGACGAAGCAAGCGATCCCCTGTGCGGACGTGAGGTGGCAGGGGGGCGATACTTGGTCGAACGCGTGCTGGGGAAGGGCGGCATGGGCACGGTGTATGCGGCGCTGCAGCGGCCCATCAACCGCAAGGTGGCGCTCAAGCTGATCCATCGCGAGCTGACCGGAAACGCGGAGGTGGTAGGGCGCTTCATGCAAGAGATGCGGCTCACCGCCACCATCGAGCATCCCCACACGGTCAGGCTCTACGACTTCGGCGACATCGACGGGCAGCCGTTCCTGACGACCGAGTTCCTGCAGGGGCGCACGCTGCGCGCCGTGCTGGCCAACGCGGGGACCTTCGACCCGCAGCGACTGTGCAACGTGGGAATCCAGATCGCGAAGGCCCTGCGCGCGGCGCACGAGCATGGCGTGGTTCACCGCGATCTCAAGCCCGACAACGTCATGCTGCTCGACAGCTATGGGGAACGCGACTACGTCAAGGTGCTCGACTTCGGCATCGCCCGGTCGCTGGGGGCACCGGCATCCGCCCTTCACACGCAGACGGGCATGCTCCTGGGAACGCCGGCGTACATGTCGCCTGAGCAGTGCCAGGGCTTACCTGTCGAGGCGCGCAGCGATTTGTATTCGCTGGGCTTGGTGCTGTTCGAATTGGCCACGGGCACGCCGCCGTTCCCTCGTGAGCACACCATCCCGCAGCTCCTGATGGACCACGTCTCGCAACGCCCGCCCGACGTTGGCCTGCTCGTGCCGGGGCTGGCGGAGCCGGTCGCGAGGCTGATCATGGCGCTCTTGGAGAAGGATCCGGAGGCGCGTCCGGCGTCAGCGGAGGTCGTCGTCGCGACGCTGGCGCCGTTCGTGACCGTCACGACGAGCCCCCAACTCGAGCAGGCGAGGACGCTCCCCGCGCCAACGCCGCCTCCGCAGACGCCCAGGGTACCGGGCGTCGCGCCCACGCAGAGCCGCACCGAGGTTCTTCTCGAGGGAAAAGCCGATTCGTCGCCGGAGTCGACGGTCTCGCCGCCGGTGCCGCCCACGCACGCACCGCCGGCCGTCCCCCCGGCCGTCGCAGCGGCCGTCGTGCCTCTGCCCCGTCGTGCACAGGTGATCTTCGTCGCCGCAGTCGTGCTGGTGGTTCTGGTTGGCGTTGGCGGATGGCTCTTCTTCAGACGCCCACCAGCAGTCGCCCCGGGGGTCATTGCCGCCGCTCTGTCTCGTCCCGGTGAGCCGGCGTTCCCCGCAAGCTGCGTGAGCACGCGCGAAAGGCAGGCGATTCTGGACGCGGTGACCGGACGGGCCGACTGGAATAGCGTGGCGAAAGACAGCACCGAGCGGCTTCTCGTCGAGGGACGAATGCCGGACCTCGCCCCCGAGGAGGCGCGCGGCAAGCTGGAAAAGGTCGTCGCCGCCTGTCCCGAGTTTGCCCCGGCGCGAACCCTGCTCGGAAAGACACTCGCTCGCCTCGACCAAGACGACGCGGCCATCGCGCAGTTCTCGCACGCGACCAGACTGGCCCCGGAGTACCAGAGCGCGCGTTTCGGTCTGGCCGTGGCGTTGGTGAAACGATCCCGCAACGCCGAGGCGTTGCCGCTGCTCGACGCTGTGTTGTCCGTCGAGCCCAAGCATGGCGGCGCGCGCCTCTTGAGGGGGCAGGTGCGTATCGCCGCCGGTGACAAGCTAGGCGCTGTCGAGGACCTGCGCGGCTACACCTCGGCCAACCCGCAGGCCGCCGCCGCCTGGGCGATGCTTGGAGAAGCACTCGCGCAACTCGGCGATCGCGACGCAGCCGGCACCGCGTTCTGTCGCGCCGCGGATCTGGGTGTCGAGCGCGTGCGAGACCGATGCCGCAGGTAGCGCCCGAGCATCCCGAAAAGGGGTGTTCCGCTACTGCAACAGAGCGTTCAAGTCGCTCTTCGCCAGCTCGAACTCCGGCGCCTCGGCGACCACGTTCTTGAGCAAGGTCTTCGCTTCGGACTTCTTGCCGTCGTCGAGGGCGAGGAGTGCGCGTCCATACGTTGCGACGGTCGAGCTTTTCACCTTGGCGGGCTTGGAACGGGCACGGGGACTCGTCTTCTCGAGCTGCGGCAGCGCCGCCATGATGGCATCCCCCAGCTTGCCGGCCAGATCCTGCTCGAGAGCGAGAAAGTCGCTTCCGGCGCCACTGACGCCCACGGCTCGCACGATCTTGCCGGTCTCGACCTCGACGATGCGCGCATCGATGCGCATGGACTGCGCCAGGTCGAAGTAGTTGCCAAGCACGAGGAACCTGGCACCGAGCAACTTGCCCAAGCGCGCCGCTGTCGAGGAATCCACCTTGCCCGACTTGCCCAGCTTCTGCTCTTCGAGCAACGCCTTGAGCCGTACACGCTCGACCACGCTGACGTTGACGAACGAGGGAACGTCGGTGATGAGCATTTGAGCCAGCCCTTCGCGGAGCGGTTCGAATGCCGGGTCTTTGCCACCATAGTCGAACGCCAGCACCGCGACGGTGGGCCGGGGCTTGGCGGATGGTGTCGCCGCGGTCGCAGTCGCGGTCGCAAGCATGATCACGAGCGCGCAAGCAAGGGTACGCAACATGGCGGTGATTGTGCCGGGCCTGTGCGTGGCACGCAAGCCTGTGGCAGATGCCATCACCGCCTACCCTCGCTGCTGCGCAGGCCTTGCACGAGGGCAAAACCCGGTCCACGCATCAGCACCCCGTAGAATCCGGCTTCTGTGTCGGTGGGAACCTGGAATCCGAAGGTCTTGCCGTTGACCGTGACGGTGGCTCGGCTTCCCTGGACCTGCAATGCGACGGTCACACGATCGTCGCCGCCGTTGCCAAGGGGCTGGCTTGCCTTGGCCTCGATCTTGTCGAGCTTGTTTCCCCGTCCATGCAGCGAATAGGCCGACAGCTTCACGAGGTCGCTCCGGTCTTTCCCGAGCGCGATGGCCCACGCTTCCATGGGCTGTTCCTCGAAGCGCCACGCCCCCGTGCGCGGATCGGGCTGCCGTTCGCATTGCACGCAGCGCGCGCCGAAGACCACGAAGATCTCGGGTCGCATCGAAGGATCGACTGGGGCGGGATTCCCGAGCAGCGACGGCTGAAAGTCCGCGGGGCGCCGGAAGTCGAGCGTGAAGGAGAGGCCTATGTCCTTCTTCGCGGAGCCGTCGACCACGAGGAAGGTTGAACGGGCCGCCTTGCTCGGCAGGCTGAAATAGCGCAGTTCTTCGGCGCGACGAGGGTCCCGGCGTGGCCCTGTCCATGCCTGCGAGCCAACCGCCCAGACCGGCGAAGTGCCGATCAGAACGTACTCATCCGACATGTGCCTGCCCTGCGTGAGGGCACTGGCCAGGCGCTCGGGTTGCGGCATGACGCTCGAGAAATCCTTCGGGGTAGAGAACCTGCCGTTCGCGTAATTCAGATGGTAACGATCGGGATACTCCCTCGACCTGATGTGCTCGCGCACGGGGCTGCCCTGGGGCAGCGAGGCGAGAAAGGCTGCGAAACGACCGTTGGCTTCGATCTGGTCGGCGTAACGGCGAAGCAGGCCCGACTGGCCGTCGAGGGGGCGGGACGCGCCCTCGGGAAGATCGGCCGCTTTCTTGAGCAGCCGGGTGCACTGCTCGATGTCCAGGAGCGAGTGACGTAGCCGGGCGCGATTCTCCAGCATCTCACGCTGCCAATCGACCGGTGGGTCCAGCTTCATGCCGAGCTCATAGAACTTGTCGACCAGATCCGCCTCTCCCTGCACATCGAGGCGCAAGAGTCTCGCCGCCTCTCGAGTCCGCAGAAGGTACTGCAACTGTGGCTGCATGCGCTCCGAGATCTCTTTGAACTCCTGCTCGAACGTCGCCATGCCGCGCGGACGGTCTGGCCCGATCCGCGAAAGGCAATGCGGGTGAAGGTGCATCTTCGGCCACAACGCCAGCGCGTCCGCGTAATAGCGGGTAGCCAGGACCTCGGCCATGCGCCGGTTGGCAAAGAAGTCCTCCAAGCCCCAGTAGTCGAGCGATCCGTGTGAGAAGCTGCCATACGCGCACGACAGCATGTACGCGGCTGCTGCCCGTCGCGGCCGCGACGATTCCTGCGCGATGGTGAAGAGCTTCTCGATGACGTTGCGCCGGTCAGCGGCTGCGCCCTGCAGCTCGAGGCGGCGTTGGTTGACGGCATCGTTGGCGATGGTATCGGCGCGGGTGCGCAGCTCGGCGGCCAGACGCTGGTACTCGGACAGGGCCAAGCGGGCGAGACGAAACTCGTCGTCCTTGGTCAGCGCCGTCTTCATCGCCGCGATCGCTTCGTCGTACTTCCGGTCGTCCGACAGTTTGACGCCGATGGCGTACTGTCGAAACGCCTCGAAGTCGGTGGTGTGGATCTTCGCGACCTCGCCACGTTCCTTGGCGGTGACTTTCAGCTCCATCGCGGAGAGGAACCTGCCCACCAGGGTCTTCTCCAACTCGAAGAAGGCGTCCTTCTCCCCCTCGGCGCTGGCGGCGACGACGACCTTTCCGTTCGCGACCTCTACCAGCCGACCGTCGAGGCGCATCTGTTTGCCGACCACGGCAAAGGTACCGACGACCAAGTGGGTCGCGCCGGCCAGCTTGCCGAGCTTCGCGGCCGTGGAGGGATCAACGGCTTTGCTGTGCGATAGACGAAGCTCCCGCTGAATTTCCTGGAGGCGGGCACGCTCGACGACGACCAGACTGGAAACCTGCGCGAGATCGGTGGTCATCATGGACTGGAGACCCGAGCCCAGCGCGGCCAAGTCCGCGGGTGCGCCTGGGCTGGTGAAGTCCATCACCGCCACGCGCGGCTTGCCCTCGGCGGCCGTCGTGTCCCAAGCGACCAGCGAGGCGGCAAAGACGAACATGAGGGCAGCCACCGCGGAAGACGGCGACCGTCGAAGCTTCATCGTGCGCATTTCCATGGGCGCAGTCTAAGCGATCCCGGCCTGGCGAGAGACCCAGACGAAGCCTAGGCACCAGTCGGAGAAGGCTGTGTGCCAGGGACCAGCACGGGTGGTGGCGTCTTCATGGCGGGATGGACGTATTCGCAGACTTCGGCGTCGCTGGGCAACTCGACCCGGTCCAGCAGCGCCTGGCACTTCTCCTTGAGCGACGCGATGCGATCGAAGCAATCGCGACTCAGATATATCCCGGTCCTGTGGTCTCTTCGGTGGTCTCGGGTCCTCTCGTCGAATTGATCCGCAATCGTGACATAGTGACGAAGACGCACGGGATCGGTTCCGACGGCGTGAAATCCGGCTTCGAAGCAAGAGTAGAACCATTCACCGTAGCCGCTGCGATCCCTGGCGCGCGCGTACAGCTCTTGGGCGTCCGGCTCCTGCCGTGCGATCTCGCAGCAGACCTCCATGGTCAGCTCGGCGAGGTAGCTGTGCCACCGCGGGTAGGGCTGGTCGACCGACTTGTAGCTGGCGCGCTCGACCGCGCCGATGGCGTCGTAGAGGAAGCCTCGCACCTGGGGCTGCTTGGGCGTCGCGTGCTTCAGCCTCGCGCAGCAGAGGAAGGTTTCTGCTCGGCGAGCGTCGATGGTGGCGAACCTCAGCGACATGGGGGGCGTCAACATCTGGTTGAGGTAGCCATACGCTTCGTTGTAGCGACGATGGGCTTCGCGGCATCGGTTCATCCACGAGAGCACCAAGCCCTGGTTGGCTCGAAGGTAGGCGTTCTCGTTCTGGATGAAGCGGAGATCGTCGATGTTGCGCATGAGCTCCGTCGCGCACACGTACATCGCCTCGGCGCTCGTCAGGGCGAGCAGCCGAAGATGCTCATTCCCCAGGCGCTGGTACAGCTCGGCGCGAAGCAGGCACAGTCCGTGGTATCGCCGAAGGATGCGCACGGCCTTGCCGAGCGTGGACTGATCGCGGTCGACGGAGATAGCCCAGGTTCGTGCGCTGTTGCGACAGGCGTCATAGCGGACGATGCCTTGCCCGGGGTGGTCTTCTCGCAGGGAGAGCTCGGGGAAACCAATGTCCTCGAAGTGATCCCGGAGTTGCATCTCCGCCTTCTGGTACTCGCGCGCATAGATCAGCCGCCTCACCTCGTCCAGCGCGTCCACCCGCAGGACCGAATCGGAAGTGCCGGTGCGCTCCTGCGCTGCCGGTGTGCGGGTCCCTTCCCACTGCGCGTGCAGCTGTTCGAGTTGTTCCCGCGCCTCGGTCGCGGCCTTGCGTAAGTTCGGCGTTCCGATGCGATCGCTCAAGCGGTCGAGCTCGCCGCAAAGGCCGACCAGACGCCGTTGCGCCAGATAGGATTGCAGTACGGGGGGCGACAACGCCGGACGCATGAGGCGCAACGTGACCCGGGCCTCGGTGGCTGCGCTCTCCCACAGATACTCCTGACCGTGCTCCCAGGCCGCAAGGATGCAGTCGAGACGATGGTGGAAGGACTCGATGGCCGCGGCCACGTCGCCGGAGGCCCGGTAGAGCTTCAAGTACCAGTCGGCGATGCCTTGATTCGCTTGAATCTCCCAATCTGGGTTCGGCAAGAGATTCTCCTCTGCGAGCTTCCTGCGCAGCTCTTCGCGAACCCTTCGGTGCATGAGAACGGCCTGCCCGTCGTCATCACGGATGGCACCCACTTTGCGCAGAATGTCCAGGTAGGAGTCCTGGGCACCCTTGAGCTGACCGCGGGCCACGTACTCGAAGCGTCGCTGATCCTTGTCCGGAAAGTGGTTCTGGGTGGCCTCTTCCGCATTTTCGTTCATCAGCGGCGTCAGATCGCCCGTCTCCGACGAGAGCCCCACGAACGGCCAAGCGTTGGTCACCGACAGATAACAGGGACGTCGGAACAGAGAAAGAACCGCCAAGAAGCGCGCGAAGCGGAAGCGTTCGCGACCGTCCGACAGCTGCCACAGCTCGTCGAGCAGCCTCTTGACCGTGGTGTTCGCCGGAGACACGCCGAGCAAAGGCTCGAGCTCGATCCTGCGGAAACAACTCGGCTCAACCGCGTTCGTCCAGGGAGCTCTCTCCCACCCGAGCACCACGGCAGTCACGGTCTCCTCGGCCGCGAGCCAGGACAGGACCTGTCCAACGGCGGCGTGCGCGTCTTCATCCGCGCCTTTGCGGGGGCTGTCGCGTCCATTGATGAACACCAGGAAGTGCCGACGGGAGTAGCGCACGAGTCGCGCGAACTGGGCCTTGAACATCCTGCCGACCTTGGCGATGTCGGCGAGACTGGCGGCGGTCAGCCCGAGCAGCAGAGGTTCGGCGATTCCGACTCGGAGGCGAACAGCCTCGAGCACGGCGGCGGCCAGATCTACCGCGTGCCAGCCTTCCTCGATGTCCACCCAGATTCGGTGGCGCGGATCGTCCCCGGACAAGAAGACCTGAGCGGCGACCGACGGCACGCCGCTCTTGCCCGTCACGAGGATCACGCGTCGCCAAGGCTTGTCCGTCGCGGATTTCGCCTGCTCCGACTCTGCGAGGACGGCCCTCAGAGCCTCCTCGAGTTTCGCGACTCCACTTTGCAGAAGTCCACGGGCAGTCGGATCGACGTACGGCTTCTTGCTGTCCAATCGAGCCAGCTCGTAGGGCGGAGGCGGCAAAGGCCAGACCGCCTTGAAAGGCACTCCGGAAGGCGGCAGACACAAGAACATGCGCTGATAGAGGTGTAGAAGGAAGAGCCCCACGTCTGGTGTCGCCGCTATTGCGAGGTTCTTGAGCGGCTCCGCCGGAGCGCCAAGGTGCCTGCCCTGGGTCCGCGCGCGCACGGCTTGCGAGATGGTTGCGAAGGACGCGCGCACACCTTCCACCTCACGTTCGCGATGACACAGCCAATACGTGTTGAGGTTGGGCAAGGCCAGCATCGCCTGACAGATGAGCGCGATGGTTCTCCGTTCCTGGCCGGAGACCCCCATGACCAACAGGTTGCGCTGCCATACCGGTGACACGCTCCGCTCTCCTGTGGAGGCCAAGGGAACGAGATACGAGGTGAAGTTTTCCAAGTCGGCCGCGTCCGGCAGGCGGTCCAGGGTGAAGTCGGCGCGCAAGCCGTAGCGTCCGCCATTGATCTTCACGATGGAGCGCTGGGCCCGCGCGAACCGGCCGTCGGGAAAACCAGCGTCGTAATGAACGTCGAAGGTCGCGACAGGCATCTCGAGCTGTCGGAAGGCCTCTTCGAGCAGCGTGTCGAAGTTCGTGGTCAGGATCACCCGCACGCGCAACACGTCCGCCAGGTGGGCCAGCAGCATATGAGCGGTGTTGGGACGCTTGCCTTCGGTCAGATTGATGAAGAACGAGTCGATGATCCTGGGATCCGGCTCGGCGATGTGAACCTTTCCATTCCTGATGCGGGTGCGCGATAGCAGGTGCAACATGGCTCGCCAGTCGGCCACCGCGCCTAGAGACTGCCAACGGGCACGCATCTCCGGATCGTCTATCTGTGTCCGAGGGTGGTCCCGTTTCATCTTGGATAGGGCTTCGCACTGCTGCGCCGTCCATTTCACCATGTCGTCGTCGAGTGACTGGTACGTTTGCGCGGAGGTGTAGGGGGGCCAACGCAGGCGGCTGGGATCCCACGTGCTGTCGGGATCAGCCGCTCCTGTTCCTCGATCAGCGAACAGTCGCGCTACGCAGTGAAACAGGTATGCCTGGTAGTCGATGCCGGCAGGAATTCCCGATTGAGCTGAGATGCCGCTGCCCAGGACAGGGACGATGCCGAGGCCGGCATCTATATCCGACCGGATACTCTCGATGATGGTAGCTGCTCTCGACGGTCTCTCCATGTTCGCGCCTCCCTTGCACCCGTTCGATGGGCTCGAATGCGGCTACGAACCCGCACGGATGGTACAGGCGTGTACAGAAACTGTCCAGGGAGGGGCAGGGGCGCGTCAGGGCAATCGAGTTCTACGCGCCCTCCGCGGTGAGCAAGCGCAGGAGGTAATTG
>CAZYFU010000048.1:0-41966 GCA_964647025.1 uncultured Myxococcales bacterium
CCATGCTACGCAACCGTCCGGTTTGACTCGGATTTCAAACCGTTCGGTGCTCTAGAAGAGCGAGGAGAACATATGCGAACACTGATTTCGGCTTTGGCGATCGCGTTCATGGGCTTGGCGGGTTGCGACGGCGACGACAAGTCAGACCTCGGTGGCCTAGGAACCGGCACCGGCACCGGGCTGGGGACTGGGACGCTGACGGGGACTGGGACCGGGCTCGGGACTGGGACGCTGACGGGGACTGGGACAGGCACGGGAACCGGCACGGGCACGGGAACCAACACAGGAACCGGAATCCCCGATGGCTGCAACGCGCCCTCTTGCTTGTCTACTCTCTATGGGGACTGCGCCGCGCCCTCGGGTACCTGCGTCGAGCAGTCGGACGCGGCGACCATGTCCTCGAACATCTGCTTCAGCAACGGGGCGAAGATGATCACGTCCATGGATGCGACGGGCATGGTGACCACGTTCAAGAACGGCAGCAAGGTCTGTTTCTCCATGGTGGCGGACTTGTCCTCCATGATCGGGATCATCGGCGGTGAGGGAACCATGACCATCACCCTGAAGAACGGCGCGGGCGCGACCGTGGGAACCATCTCTTCCGACGCCAACGGCCAGACGACCATGACCTGCGCGGGCGGCTCTCCGGTGGTGCTGAACGCTGCTTGCGACGACAGTCCCGTAGCGATGCCTACAGGCGGTGGCTCAGACGGCGACACCGAGTGCACGCCCGGCGTCTGCACGCCGTAGCCGAAAGCTCAGGCCACCTGTACGTCGGCAGCTTTGCCTGCTGATCCGGAACTGTCGCTCCGGAGGCACGAACGGCGATTTGGGTCGTGTTACCATCGCGCGCGGAGGACCATGGCAAACGACCTGGCGAGGGACGGGGGCTCTACGGAGAACAGGCTTGGTGCGCGGTCGCTGGCGTGGGCTGGCAACCTGCTGGCCATCGGAATTTTTCTGCCGGCGGCGCTGCGTCCCGCGCTGAGCGCGCACCATACGCCGTGGGCCAGTGCGGCGCTCGCCTTCAGTGGCGCAGCGCTGGTCGCGTTCCTCCTCGCCACCACGCTGCTCAACCATGTGCTCCTGCGCGGTCGCCTGCGTAAGGAGATCAGGCGGAACAACCTCGCCGCCGGCCTCGTCGCGGCGGCGCACGCGGTTTCCACGGGCACGGTCGCGGCCCACTGCTTCGCGGCCGATAGCCTGGCCACCCTGCCCGTGGGTGCGGTCTTCTTCGGCGTCGCCGAGATCGCCCTGGTGGTGCTGTCTCTGCTCTTCCGGGCGCTGACCACGTACGCCGACGATCAGGAGATCACGGGCGAGAACGTCGCCGCGGCCATCAGCTACTCGGGGCTTCTGGTCGCGTTGTCGCTGGTGGTGGGGCACGCCGCCGACGGCGCGTTCGTGGGATGGATTCCCGCCTTGCGGTCGTTCGGGCTGTTCCTGCTGTGTGCGATCCTGCTCTACCCGGTCCGACAGATCGTCGTGGCGCGCCTGCTGCTCGGGATGCCGCTCACCTTCCGTGGTGGACCGTTCGACCGAGCCATCGCGCAGGAACAGAGCTGGCTCGTCTCGTGCGTCGAAGCCGCGGGCTACCTGGCCACGGCTTTCTTGCTGACGGGTCTCACATGATCGCGAACCCGGCCGGCGACTACGCCAGCTTCGCGGAGCGCCTGCGCAAAGGCGGGCTGCTGTCCGACCCGTGGATCGCAGGCAAGCCCCGTTTCGCCACCGCGGCCTTGGGGCTGCCCGAGTCGCATTGGCGGGCGTCCGCCGAAGCCGCCGAGTCCATGGCGGAGGCGCACAACGAGCTGGTGGGCCTCGTGCTGCGCGACGCGAAGCTGTTCGACGCGTACTTCACGCTGGGGCCGGCCGGGCGAGCGCTGTGGGAATGCGCGGCGCCGCGCTGGCACGGTATCGCCCGCGCGGACGTCTTTCTGACCGAGGACGGCCCCGCCCTGTGCGAGATCAACTCGGACACGCCAAGTGGCCAGGCCGAGGCGATCACACTATCGAGCTTGTTCGACGACCAGCCCGGACGCGATCCCAACGCGAGCCTGGAGGCGCGCTTGTGCGCGTACCTGTCGTTCGAGGCGCGCCGGCTGGGTAAAGAGCTGGCCGACGTCACGGTCGGCATTCTCTACCCCACCGAGCTCACCGAGGATCTCGGATTGGTCTTGCTCTACGAGCGCTGGCTGGCGGCGCGCGGGGCCCGCGTGGTGCTGGGCTCGCCCTTCAACCTGCTGCCCACGAGCGACGGACGCGTGGCACTGCTGGGTCAGCCGTGCGACATCTTCATCCGACACTACAAGACCGACTGGTGGGTGGAACGCGAGCCGGTTTGGACCACCGCTGCCCCCTTCCCCGACGCTGAGCCTCTTACGAGATCCCTGGTGCTGTTGGTCTCTGCCGAGCAAGAGGGCAAGATCCGGGTGGTCAATCCCTTTGGCGCCATCGTGCCGCAAAACAAGCGCAGCCTGGCCCTGCTGTGGGAGGAACGCTCGCGCTTCACCGACGACGCAAGGCGGGCCATCGTCCGCTACCTGCCACCGACCTTCCGCCTGGAGAGCCAACCGATCGACCGGCTGCGCGGCGAGCGCGAGGACTGGGTGCTCAAGTCCGACTACGGGTGCGAAGGCGAAGAGACTGTGGTCGGCCGCGCCACTACGCAAGCGATCTGGGAGGCGACCCTGGCCGAGGCGGCACCCGGTCGGTGGATCGCGCAGCAGGCCTTCAATCCAATTCGTGACGACGGCCTCGAATGCAATCTGGGCGTGTACCTCGTCGCTGGCGTGGCGTGCGGGCTGTACGCACGCCGATCGGTGGGCCCCACCGACGCCACGGCCCTGTCCACGGCGGTCCGGATCGTCTCGGAGACGTCGACGTGAGCGCGCGGGACCTCGAGCGCCTGGGCGACCGCAAGTCCTTCGAGCGACTGGTCTTCATCCAACGGGACGACCTGCTCGGCGCGCGTTGGTGGTTCGACGACATCGAGAGCACGGCGGCCGCGGCGCCCAGTCGTCGCAGCGCCCTCAAGCTCCTGCTCGGCATGGGTGGCATGGTCGGCGGGGCGCTCGTCTTGCGCGCGGGCTGCAATGCGCTCACCGGGCCGGCCGTGTCCATGGACGCGCTCGACCTGCAGCGCAAAGAAGGATGGGCGGTGGGGGCGCAAGGCGCATCGCTGACGTTCCCGGATCGCGTGGCAGAGGACAGCGCGGGCAACCGCAACTTCGCCGCTTCGCTCGCCACCCTCGGACGGGACCTGTCGCCGCACGATTCCGCCCTGGAGCCCTACTTCGTGTCGACCTTGTTCGACGTTCTCGACAACCCACGCGGTGCCGGGCTGGTTCCACTGCTCGGGCCGATGCACAACGCCACCATGGACGTCACGAACCACGCGGCCCAGGCGTTGGGCGCGCTTTTCGCGAACGAAGAGGATCGCAAGAACACGGCGCTGGTCTTGGACCTGCCGGGGCCCGACAGCGTGGCGGCCGCGGCTGGATTGGCGTCGGTCTTCGCGCCGGTGTTCCTGTACGACAACTGGCCGCACCCCCTGGGCGTGGTGCCGAGCCACCAGGTCCTGGCCGCCGCGCTCTACTACCGCCCGGACTTTCTCGGCGCGAGGGCGCGGCGAACGGCCCCCACCCCGCCGGCCTTCGTGCTCGACAATCGGCGGCTTTGGCCCTACAAGGACGAGAGCAATCGCTTCGACAACCGCTACCTGGCGCGCCTGCCCAGCGCCGACGGTCTTGCCGCTCTCGGGATCCATCGCGTGCTCTACGTGACCCTCGGTGCGGAAATCCACGAACAGGACGACCTGAACGACGACTTCGTCGCCCTTCGCAACAAGGCCATCGACGTGAAGATGGTCGCCTTGGCGGACTTCGCACCCGGGTCCGAGCAAGTGTTGCGCGAGAACGACGTCCCCGTCACCGATCGAACCTACTACTACGGCGGCCACCCGCACGGTTCGTTCTTCTTTTGGTCGAGCTACCACTGGTCGTCGCCCAGCACGACGGGGCGAACCTTCAGCGGCTCGTTGCCTCGGTCGGTGTCGAACGGACGAACCTTCACGCCGTCCTCGCGGCCGACCATGTTCTCGTCGCGCAGCATCGGTGGCCTTGTGGGCGTCGGCAAGCAGAAGCCAAGTGGCTTCGGCCGCGTATCGTACCGGTCGGGCAGCAGCAGCAGCAGGCGCAGTGGCAGCTTCGGGCGCTTCCGGGGCAGCAGCAGCGGATAGGAGAGTACGTGGACTACACCTTCTTCGGTTTGCAGATCGCGGTGAAGGCGTTCTTCAAGGACGACTACCGGCACCGGCTGGGCAAGGTCATCTCGGAGTCCGCGGCCGAGCAGACCCTGTTCGAGAAGCGGGCGTTCTGGAAGCGACTGTGTGCCGTGATCAACGAAGGCATGCCGGTGTTCGAGATGGGCTACTGGGACCTGATCCGGGGCAACAAGGCACAAGCCGAGTTCGAGACTTGGTGTTCCGAGATCGAGGGTGCGCTGGCCAGTGAGCAGGAGGAGATGGGTGGACGGGCCGACGAGGTAAACCGTCTGTCGGCCAACAAGGACTACGTGCTGGTCACCGCCGCGGTCCTGGTCGAGCGCGACTCGAACAGCGACCACACCCTGGGCGAGCGCTGCGAGATGCCCGAGTCGGAGTACTTCACCCGGGCGACCATGGGCCGGTTGGTGGCGAGCTTCCCGCTGCTCAACTTCGCCAACGTACAGGCCGACGCCGTGTACCTCATGCCCGGCAGCGATCAGGACGGGCTCTCCCAGGAGGACCTGTTCGGTGGCGGCTACGAGTACTTGAAGCCGCTGACCTGATGTCGACGCGGAGGAGGGGCCGCGTCCGTGACGGCCCCTCCCCTGCCTCGGCGTGCTCGGCTGTCAGCCCCCTTCCTTCCACCTGCGCAGGCGCGCAGCCTCGTCGTGCAATTGGCCCCAGACGCGCTCGGATTGGCGACGCAAGTGCGCGTCGTGCCGGCGCTCGTAGGCCGCGGCTTCGCGCTGGAGCTGTCGGTAGTGCGCCAGCCGCTCGGAGTCGAGCGTGCCCGCGCGTTCGGCTTCCTTCACGGCGCAACCGGGTTCGTGCTGGTGTTGGCAATCGCGAAACCGACAGCCAGCCGAAAGCGCCTCGATGTCGTCGAAGACGCGGTCCAGGCCTTCCTCGTCGAGGAGCTGCAGCTCGCGCATGCCGGGCGTGTCGAGCAGAAGCCCCCCTCGTGGCAACACGATCAGCTGGCGGTGCGTGGTGGTGTGGCAGCCGCGCCCGTCGCTGGCTCGGATTTCCCCGGTGGCCATGGCATTGTCGCCGATCAGCGCATTGATGAGCGTCGACTTGCCGGCACCGGACGATCCCACGAAGGCGGCGGTGGCACCGACCGGGATGGTCGAGGCCACGGGCGACAAGCCATCGGCCGCGATGGCACGGGTCACGAAGATGGGAACCCCCACCGCGTGACGCTCGACCTCGCGAACAGCGCCGTCCACGTCCTCGCACAGGTCGGCCTTGTTCAGGATCACGGCCGGGGTCGCACCGCTGGCCCAGATGCGGGCCAGGTACCGCTCGATGCGGTTCACGTTGAAGTCGACGTCGAGCCCGCACACCACGAACACCTGGTCCACGTTGGCGGCGATGGCCTGCGGTCGGGCCTCGCGTCCTGCCGCGCCTCGGGTAAACAACGTCCTGCGTTCGAGGATGTGCTCGATCAGGGCTGTTCGTTCGGGAGCTGGCTCTTCACGAAGCGCGACCCAGTCACCAACCGCGGCGGTCTCGCCTTCGTGGCGCAACCTCCCCGACAGGCGAGCCAGACCGGAAGATGTCTCGGACCATACCTCGTAGCCGCTCCGGTGCTCGGCTGCGATGCGTGCGGGGATCAATTCCTGGAAGCGTTCGAACTGTTCTTGAAAGAATGGGTCAAAGCCCAACGTAGAAAGCTGGTACACGGTGTCCTCCGTAGACGCGACCGCGCCACGCGCAAGTCGCACGAAGCACAACCCGCTCGGGCGGGTTGCGGAAAACGTGGTGGATGATTGGCGAAAGCCAAGCGTCAGCGCCCAAGAAAGGCGCGCTCACTTGGCTGTCTACGCAATATCCGTATGGAGGACGACTGGCTTCATCAAACCTTCGACTGCCAAAATGTGGTCCGAATCCTCATCGGAGTCAACGGTCGTCTCGTTCCGGGTCACTGCGAGGTGTGGCCACGTGCTTGTGGCAGCCATGCGCGCGGCCGATGGTGGTACGACGTTCGCCATGAACAGCCAGCTCTCGCGAATCGCAGCGCTCGCCCTCGCCGCCTCGTCTTGCGTCGGGGCGCGGGCCGCGCGAGAACCCATCGCAGCCGCCATGAACAGCGATCCACGCGTCGCAAGTCTCCGCACAGCCGTCTTCGCAGATCCCGACACGGGCTTGGTTCTGCCCTACCGTCTCTTCGTCCCTTCGACGTGCAGCACGGCGTCGCCTTGCGGGCTGCTGCTGTTTCTTCACGGCGCCGGCGAGCGTGGCGACGACAACCTCGCCCAGCTCGCCAACGACGCGCTCGCCTTCGTGGAAAGCGGCCCCCAGAGAGACACCCCCACCATCGTGGTCTATCCGCAGTGCCCGGAGGGAATGCAGTGGGTGGCGAGCGACTGGAAGAAGGGGACCTATTCGCTCGACCAGACGCCAGCGAGCCAGCCCATGACCGCGGTCCTGAAGCTGCTGCCGGCGCTCGCCAAGGAATACGCCGTGGACCCGAGCCGAATTCTGGTCACCGGCCTTTCCATGGGCGGGTACGGGACCTGGGACATCGTGGCGCGCAGACCAGAGCTCTTCGCTGGCGCGCTCGCGTTGTGTGGTGGCGGCGATCCCTCGCAAGCGTCCGCGATTCGCGATCTGCCCGTGTGGGCTTTCCACGGTGAAAGAGACGAGGCCGTGCCCGTGCGGGGCTCGCGAAAAATGATCGCGGCCCTGCGCGATGTCGGCGGCAATCCCCGCTACACCGAGGTCGCGGGCCACGGCCACGACGTCTGGACCATCGCCTACCGAGATCCCGAGGTGGTGCGTTGGCTGCTATCCCAGCGACGATCGTCCCGATAGCACATGCTGGCCAGCGGCTTCCGAACGACCCCTTGCCGCCGCGCCGGCCCCGGCTATCATTGATGACTGTCATGACGATGCGCCTCACCACCACGACCACTACCACCCGCAGCGGCGGGTCCGTGGTCGTGCGCGCGTAAGCATCGCCCTCCACCGACGACCCGCCCGAAAGGACGGGAGTCGGTGAGGTTCCGCTCCTGTTCCCAAGGCCCGACACACAGGAGAGAACCATGAACGCGAGCGACCCCGAACATTCGTCCGACAGCGAGCCCAACGAGAACGACCACCGCGAGCTGGGCCGTCGTTTGGACCTCTTCTGCTTTCGCGAGGAGGCCCCCGGCATGGTCTTCTGGCTTCCGCGCGGGCTGGTCATCTACCGTCTGCTCGAGGATGCGGTGAGACAGCAGAGCCACGGGCACGGCTACGAGGAAGTACGCACGCCACAGATCATGCGCAGGCCCGTCTGGGAGGCGAGCGGCCACTGGCAGCACTTCTTCCAGGGCATGTTTCGCGTCGACGACCAGAGCTGCGAGGCCGCGGTCAAGCCCGTGAGCTGTCCCGGACACATCTACATCGTGAAGCGCCGACCGCCCTCGCACCACGAGCTGCCGATACGTCTGTGCGAGCTCGGCGTCGTCCACCGCGACGAGCTGGGCGGGACGCTGCACGGGCTTCTGCGGGTTCGGCAGTTCACCCAAGACGATGGTCACATCTTCTGCACGGAGGAGCAGGCCGAGGCTGAGGTGCTGCGCTTCTGCGCGTCGGTCGCCCCCTTCTACCGGGCGTTTGGCTTCGACCAGGTTCGCGTGGCCCTCTCCACCAGACCCGCGGACCGGGCAGGCGACGACGCGCTCTGGGACCGCTCGGAGGCCGCCCTGTCGTCCGTGCTCGCGCGGATGGGCGTGCCCTATGTCAGTCAGCCGGGGTCCGGTGCGTTCTACGGCCCCAAGCTGGAGTTCGTGCTGGCCGATAGCCGCGGCCGGGAATGGCAGTGCGGAACCATCCAGTTCGATCTGGTGATGCCCGAGCGCTTCGACCTCGTCTACATCGACAGCACGGGGCAGAGGCGACGGCCCGTGATGCTTCACCGCGCGCTCTTTGGCAGCCTCGAGAGGTTCCTCGGTGTTCTGCTCGAGCATCACGGGGCGCACTTGCCGGGCTGGCTCGCACCCGTGCAGGTGGCCATCCTGCCGGTCGGCCCAGCGCAGGCCGAGGTGGCCCGCTCACTGGCTAGGGATCTGCGCGCGATGGGTATCCGGCACACGACGATGGCCGAGGACAGCCTGGGCAAGCGAATCGCGCTGGCCCACGACCGCGCCATCCCGGCTCAAGCGATCGTCGGCGCGCGGGAGGCCGCAGGCGACCAGGTGACGCTGCGGACACGCGCCGGACAGAGCACGCTCAATCGAAGTGCCTTCATCGAGAGCGTCGCGAAGCTTTGTCGAGCCCCGAGCTTCGGAGGTACGGAGGAGCCATCGACCTGGCCGCGGCAGAACCAAGCTGCTGCTTCGGGGTGACAAAGGGGCAGCAGCCGGAGGAGGGTCCGCCCGCGGCCAGGCCGATGGACTAAGCTAACTGACCCTGCCAGATGAACACCACGGACGAACGGAACCGTCACCGCGGGCGCGAAAAAGGTGAAGATTTCGTGAGCCGGTCGAGCCGGGTCGGGCCTCATACTGGTCGCCATCGATGCTTGGCTCGGCGTCCCTACGGCTGGTCACGGCCGGCGTCACCAATCCAGGTCCGCAATCGGCCCTGGAGGAGGCCTTTCGTGCCCACGCGCCACAGGTGGCGACCACGGCACTACGGATCCTCGGCCGAAGCGATGAGGCCGACGATCTGGTCCAGGACGTGTTCATCAAGGCCAGCGCCTGGCTGGCGAAGCTGAACGATGCCTCGGCTGCCCGCGCTTGGCTGATGAAGGTCACCGTTCGCCTCGCCTGGCGCCGGCTTCGCATGCGGCGATGGCGGGTGGCACTGGGCATCGACGGCTCGTACGACTACGTCGCGCTGGCGCACGACGGTGGGCTGTCGCCCGAGGACACCGCGCTGGCCGCCGAGGTCTATCGCATCCTGGACCGCATGCCGGCCCGCGAGCGACTCGCATGGTCGCTGCGGCATCTGGACGGCGAGAAGCTGGAAGACGTCGCCGACAAGTGCGGGTGCTCGCTGGCGACGGCCAAGCGTTGGATCGCCTCAGCCCACGAGAAGCTTCAGAAGGAGATTGGTCATGTCTGATCTGGCGGAGCGGGTGCACGCCATCGGGGAGCGCGTGGACGCCGGGTACCACGCGGCAAAGACGGAGAGCGCGCTCGCGAACCTGCGCACGAAGCTGCAACGCCGACGAGCGACCCGGCTCGTGGTCGGTGGAGCGATGACGGCGCTCGGTCTCGCTGCGGGAGTCTTCTGGGCGGTGGGGACGCATCGCGGACATCCCACGCCGGCGTCGCATGGCGAAGCCCTGTTTACCCTCGGAGACGGATCAGTGGTCACCCCGCTCGATTCCGCGAGTCGTGTGGTGGCCAAGACGGTGTCCGAGCGACAGGTCGAGCTGGAGTTGTTGTCGGGCAGCGCGAGCTTCGACGTGGCGCCGAACCGCGAGCGGTCCTTCCGAGTAGACGCGGGCCGCGTCGCGATCACGGTGCTGGGCACCAAGTTCCGGGTCGAGCGCCAGGGCGACCACACCGTCGTCGCCGTGCAGGCCGGAAAGGTCCGCGTGTCTTGGGAGCGCGGCGAGCAACTGCTCGATCCCGGCGAGCGTGGGGTGTTCCCACCATTCGATATCGCCGCGGCCGAGCCGACGGAACCTGACGGGCCAAGCGGCTCGCCGAATACCCAGCCGCAGGGCGCTTCGATGCGCCGGGGTGGTGATTCGCGCTCCCCGGCCGAGCACGGGCACGGCGCCGACCGCAGCCCCGCCGACAAAGCCAGGGCCGATGGTCTCGCCAACGTCGACGAGCTTCTGCTTGCGGCCGACTCGGCTCGGACATCGGGCCACGCGGCCGACTCGGTTCGCTACCTGGAACGTGCGCTGGCTTTGCGCCCGGACGACGGGCGTTCCGCGGTCGTGGCTTTCACGCTGGGGCGCGTCCTGCTTGCCGATGTCCACGATCCCGCGCGCGCCGCCGATGCATTCGCGAGGGCGCGTGCCTTTGCGCCCCATGGCCCCTTGGCCGAAGATGCCCTGGCCAGGGAGATCGAAGCGAGGCATCGCGCAGGCGATGAGGCGCGCGCGCGCGCGTTGGCGGCGGAGTACCTCGAGACCTGGCCGTCGGGCAGCAGAGTCCGTGCTGTCCGACACTTCGGGGGCTTGCCCCGGTGAACTTGGGCCTCGTCGCCTTCCTGGCCATGGCGGCGTTGCCCTCGGGGCGGGCGCCTTTGCGCCTGGAGCTCGTGGGTTGCACCGACGTGGACCAAGCCACGGTCGGGCGCGTGGTGACCATGGAGCTGGATGCCGCCTTGGCGGACGAACGCCAGTCCTCCGCCCTGACCACGGCCAAGGCCGAATGCAGCGACGGCCACGTGCGCTTGACCATCGACGATCCGGTCACGGGCAAGAGCTCGACGAGAGACGTGAAGCTCGATGGGCAGCCGCGGGCGGTCTGGTCACGTTTGCTTGGGCTTGCGATCTCCGAGGCGGTGCTGGCGAGTTGGCTCGAGCTGCACCTGGCCCACGAGCAAGTCTGGTCGCCCACGATGACGCTCGCCGCGTTCGAGGCTCGACGGGACGCGGCCGAGATCGCGCAGCGTCGATTGCAGAGCACACCGCGGGAGCCTGCGTCCGCACGGACGGATGTCGCCGTCGGGCCATCCGCGCGCTGGTTCTACTCGGGCCTGCGCACGCTCGGGGCTGCCCTGCACGCGAGACGCTGGCTGGCCAGCTACCCGAGCGCTGGCGTCGGGCTTCACGCGGACGGCGGCTTCGGCACCACTGACCAGCCCAGCATTGGCCACGCGAGCGCGGCCAGCGCATCCCTCGCGCCCGCGCTGTTCGTGCGCGCCGACATCGCGCACGTGGGCATCACCGCGGGCGCCGGCTGGCGCATGGGGTTGACGAGGCTGTCGGCACAGCCGTCGAGCCCCAGGCGCTGGGGTTCCGCGAGCGTCCGCGCCTGGGGTGGGCCTTTCCTCGCCGTGGCGATCAGCGTTCCGCTGTGGCGCTCCGTCTTCCTGCACGCCGAGGTCGAAAGCGGCTACACCGTGGTCGCGGCGCGCGGGCGCATCGACAGTGTGCAAGTGATCGGCATCGAGGGCTCGTGGCTCGGCACGGTCGTGTCGCTGGGAACGAGGCTGTGAACCGCATGAGCCGAAGAGGCGCCGCCAGGCCTCTAGTGGGCATCGGGTCCGACACCGTCGGGCATCATGCACCGGCCCCATAGAAAAGAGGTCCATCATGGCAAAGCGAAGCTCTTCGGCGACCAAGTCTCTTCTCACAGCGGTCTTGTTCGCTCCGTTGCTGGTCGGCTGCGGCGACGCCGAGTTGGCCAACGATCAGGCGATCGGCCGGCCGTGCGATCTCACTTTCACGGCGCCGATACATGACGTCGCCTACAACCTCGGCGCCGCCGAGTGTCCGAGCCACGTCTGCCTCAAGCCGGCGCAGTGGCCCGCGAAGCAACTCTTGGCCCCGCTCACGGCTGCCACGTGCTCGGGCGAGTGTGTCCAAGACAGTGACTGTGCGGGTGAGCTGCGCGACTTGGGCAACCCATCGGACACCAGATGTCAGTCCGGGTTCGCCTGTGCCATCCCCTTCGAAATCGGCCCCCTCGCCTGCCGGAAGCTGTGCACGTGCAAGGACTTCCTCAAACCGGAAGGCACGCCCGTCCCGCCGGCATGCCAGGCACAGCCCCCGCCTCCGTCGCTGTCCGCCGACGCCACCGGGGTCGGCGAGATCTACGAGACAAACATCTCCAAGCCGCCGCTGCGGAAGGTCGACATGGTTGTCCTGCTCGACAACTCGCCGACCATGGGGCCCAAGATCGAAAAGCTCACCCAGGCCTTCCCGAAGATGATCGCGAAGATGAGGGATCCCGACGAGGGGACACTGCCGGACCTGCGCGTCGGCATCATCGACGGCGACGTCGGGACTGGCGGTGCCTACGCCACGGGTCCCTGTGGCCCCAAGACACTGCCCGACGGAAGCACGACCACCCTCGGCGATTCTGGAAGGTTCCAGATGCCGGCTTCACCGATGGCCTGCGCGTTCAATCCGGGCTCGCTGTTTCTAGAGTCGAGCTCGGGCGTGCCTGCGAACTTTTCGGGGGACATCAGCAGCGTGTTCTCGTGCTTGGCGGGAAACCTCGGGACGTCGGGGTGTGCCCAGTCCCAGCCACTCGCGGCGTTCGAGTTGGCGCTCGCGTCGAACGACACTGGCAACGAAGCACAGCAGATGGCGTTCTTACGCCCCGAAGCCCGGCTGGGACTCATCTTCGTCACCGACAAGGACGACTGCTCGGCCTTGCCCGAAGGCCAAGTGTTCGGCGACAAGCCCGAGTTGCTGGGAGAATCGGCTCGCCTGCGCTGCGCGACCCGGTCGCACGCGTGCGGCGGACAGAACCTCGCCGACCTGACGCCCGGCTATCCGACTCGATCGTCGTACGTGCACGCATTCTCGGATTGCCGTGCCAGGAAAGACGCTTGCCCGAGCGCACTCGGCATGGCGCTGACGATCGAGCCATCGGCGGCCACCACGTGCAGCCCGCTGCGCGACATCTCGGAGATGGCGCGAAGGCTCCTCGCCGTGAAGACCGATTCCGCGCAGGTCACGGTAGCAGGGTTCTTCGGCTGGCCGCTCGATGGTGATATGGCCTCCGCGCAGTACAAGATCGCGCCGGTCCCCAACCCCGACAGGTCCGACGCCGACCATCCCACGCTCTTCGATTCCTGGCCGGTCTGCTACGACCCGAACCACTTGCCGTCACCCGCGACGACCGATCCAGCGACAGGATTCGATGCCACGGCCGCCGCGTGGGGCGCCACACCAGGCCTGCGCGCTTCCGCGTTCATCGATGAGCTCACCTTCGCGAACTACGCCGACGGCCACAAGTTCAGCGTCTGCCAAGCGGACTTCTCCAAGTCGATGGAGACCCTTGGAAGCACGTTCGGCCCCAAGATCCAGAACCTGTGCGTCGACCAGAAGCTGGTCGATCTGGATCCCGCGACGCCGGACATCCAAGCCGACTGCCGCGTCGCCTTCCGGACGCCGGTCGTTTCGACGACGGACGAGCCCGTCATGAGCTACGTCGAACAGCCGCCCCTTCCCCGCTGCCCTTCAGATGCCACCAGCGGCAGCATCGGAGCGACCTGCTGGCAACTGACCGCGAACACGAGCCGCTGCCCAGGCAATGGGCAAAGGATCGAGATCCTGCGCACGGCCGCCGAGATCGCCGCCGGACCCCTGCCAGCGGGGACGAAGGTCAGGCTCGTCTGCGCGGTCTGCCCGACCATGAACGCGGGCTTCGCCGTCCCTCCCGGCTGCGACTGACTTCTTCGATTGCCACCCGCTTCGGATGGACACCCAAGCCCCGCAAACCATTGCGATAAACGTGATACGACCAGGATCGCGCACGGCGTTTAGGAAATTTTCAACGTGGGCAATCGAATTTCGCCACGTAGTGTCCCTAATAGGAGATGGACAGCAGCCGCACCGAAGCACCCCCAATGCCAAGTACCAGGGAAGCGTCAGCCGGGCCGATCCGGCTGCCCCTCGATGGCGACGTCAAGAAGCACTTCGACGCCTTCGAGAACCTCTTCTTCCAGCAGGGAGACGAAGACAGCGTCCCCGGTGCGAACGACACGTATGACGACGGCGAGCCGAGCATCAAGCGCTGGCTGCCCTACCGAACGCTGATGGGAATCAGCATCGCCAGCACGACGGTCGCGGTCATCGCCTGCATCGCCCTGTGGCGCAACAGCGCGCCTGCTTCGACGGACCTGACCGCCCTGCCGCCCACCCACGTCACGCCTCCAGCGCCAATGGGCGTGGCCGTCGCGCCGGCCGCGCCCACACCAGCCGTGCCCGCCCCGGCCGCCCAAGATCCCGCCCCGGCCGCCCAGGATCCCGCCCCGGCCGCCCAAGATCCCACCCCGGCCGCCCAAGATCCCGCACTGGCCGCCCAAGATCCCGCGGCTGCGGCACCTGCGAAAGGTCTTGCGCCAACCGCGCCGGTCGCAGAGCCCACTCCGACCGAACCCGCCGCCACTCCGCCGGCGGCCCCAGCACCAGCCCCGGCCGTCGCGGTGCAGGCCGCCGAACCGGCAGCAGCCCCCGCCGCCGAGCCGGCCGCGCCCGTGGTTGCCCGAGCCGAACCGGCAAAGCCCGAGCCTGACAAGACCCAGGAGGCCCCGGTTGCGCAAGCAGCGCCCGCCGAGAACGAGGCGCGCGACCGATGTCGGCAGGCCATTCGCGCACGCAAGGGCAAGGACATCGTCTCGCTCTGCTCGGCCGCCTTCGAACAGGACGCGACCGACGCGGACGCAGCCATTGCCGTCGCCAAGGTCGAATTCGACCGAGGGCGATTCGCGCAAGCGCACAACTGGAGCAAGAAGGCCATCGCGGTCAATCCCGCCGCAGCGGAAGCGTATGTGTACGCCGGCGGCGCGGAGCAGAACCAAGGTCACGGGAAGGCCGCGAAGGAAGCCTACCTGCAGTACCTGCGCTTGGCCCCCTCGGGCCGCTACGCCGCCGAGCTTCGCACCATCGTCAACTCGCTTTAGCGGCCCTCGCGTCAGTGTGACTGCGCCGAGCCCTACGCCTCGCACGCGCCCGTAGCGCGGTTGCACTGGCTCTCGGCGCGGCCGGCGCAGTCGCTGTCGTCGAAGCATCCCATGCACCCGCGGTCACGGTCACAGTGCGGTTGCGCCGACGAAGGGCAATCTGCGTTGCTGGCGCAGCGCTGGCAGACTTGCAGGTTGCCGTCACAGATGCGCGGAGGCTGGAACAAGGTCCCGCAGTAGTCGGGCTCGGGCGCTGTGCACGCCGGCTCGCACAGCTGCTCGGGGGAATTGCAGCGGAAGTTGGCGCCCAGCCTTTCCTGACACGCCGTCGTGCTGCCGCACATGCAGACCTTGCGCTGGTTCCCGCCGGGCAACATCAAGTCGGCGCACACGTCGAGCCCCGTGGGCATGCAGTCGCTGGTCGAGCGGCAGGCGTTCATGCAGACCTTGCCGACCGGATGACAGACATCGTTCCGCCCGCAGTCGTTGTCCGACGCGCACGCGACGATCTGTCCGAACCGCGGTGGTGGCAGACCGCCGTCCCGATCGGGGCCCCACGGTGGATCGTGCGCGACATCGGGGGCAAAGTCCGGTCCCGCCTCCGGGCCGACTTCCGGTCCTACCTCCGGCCCGGACTGCATCGCGGTCTCTGCCCCGGCCTCGGCCCCCAAGGCCGCGTCGGAGCAGCGCGGGTTGTTGGCGCAGTAGCGGTCGAAAGCCGAATCGAAATCGCACGAGCTCACGAGCCAGGGCAGCGCGACGACGAGCAGGTGCCATACGCTTGCGGCGCGCGTGCTCATGGCAGCCTCCCCGCGAGCGCGACCATGCCACCACCGGGAACCGGCGCCGCCACCGCCGTGACCGAGCCGGCGTCGGACGAGCCGGTGGCAAAACCGACGATGCCCGTCCCGACGGCCGCCACCGCGACGCCGGCGAGAAGCAAGCTCGCGGTCTGCCAATTCTCGCCGGCCGACTTCTCGGAGCGCGCACTCTCCAGCGACTGCCCGCGGTCCCCGAGGGCGTCGTAGTGTCCGCGCGATATCGCCGCACAGATGCCTGCCGCGACGGCCGCCCCAGCGCCCAACGCCGTGGGGATCCAGGGCCAGCGTGGTCTCGGTCCCTCCGCCGCGGGCTCGACGGCGGGAAGGTCGACAGGTGGCTTGCGAAGTACCGGCTCGGCCTTGGCGGACTTGGCCTCGGACCTCGACGAGGGGGCGGCCTCGGTCAAGCCCGTCGGATTGACTTCGACACGCGCAGGTGCCGGTGGCTGGGCCACGAGCGGCGCAAGCTCGGGCGCCGAGGCATGTGCCAAAGAAGCGACGGAAGCCGGCGGGACCGAGGGTTCGCGACGAGCGGCCAAATAGGGGACTTGGTCGTACTTCGACGAAGGCGATGCCGGCCTCGTACTGCCCGCGTCGGCGTCCGTTGCTCTCACGTCGGACGCCCTCGCCTCGTGCCGAGGGAGTGGACGTGTCGCCACATCCTTCGCCTTGCCCTCGGGCGTGGTCTGCCACGTCATCAGCAGGCGGACCTGGATCGCGATGGCGCGAGCGCGATCGAAGAGCTGGCTCCCAGCGGGCAGATGCAGCTTGGTCGACGCCCCACGCTGGGCGTGCCGAACCTCCACGTCGAATCTCTCGGGCGCGCTCTCGATGACCTTCACCGTCGCGCAGTGCTCGCAGGCACCACTGGCGGGGCCACGCAGGACCACCCGCGCACCGCCCGCGACCAGGGCACGCGACACGGCCTCGGCCAGCTCGGGCAACGGGGTTCCCGCGCCGGTCACGACCTCGACCTGCAAGTCTGGGGTCTGCAAAGAGCCCGACAGGCCCAGCACGACCAGCACCGCTGCAGCGAGCTCGCTCATTTCGTCGCGCGTGCTCGGGCGCGCGCCAAGGCGGCGTGCACGCCGTCCGGGAAGCGGCGCAGGCATTCCGCCCAAATGTCCGCGCTCTTCGGGGGGCTCTCCTGCTGCACAAGAATCGCGAGCTCGGCGCACGCGTTCTCGGCCCAAAGCGGCCGGAGCGACTCGGGCAACATCGCCAGCGACTGGCGGTAACGCGTGATGGCCTCGCTGCGCTTGCCACGCGCCGACAGCGACCACGCGAGCAGGGCCTGGGCCTCCGCCTGCTGGCCGATGTCGGGATTCGTCCCCAAGAGCTGGCCGATCTGATTCTCGGCCGCGGCGAACTGCCCGCGGTCGAGCGCGGCCAGCGTCGCGTGCCGCAACCCCTCGCGGTACGCCTCCGCCGACGCGATGGTCGCGGACTCGCCGGCCTCGAGCATCTGCGCGGGACGGCCGATGCCTTCGGGGCGAACCTCGACCAGTCCCTCGACGACGCTGACCTGCGTTTCCTTGCCGGTGCGGATCACCTGGAAGCGTGTGCCGTGCACGCGCACCTCCGCGTCCGGGGTGCGGACCGACAGCGTGCTGCCCGCGGGCAACTTGGGGACATCCAGCGAAACACGCCCCGATGCGAGCAGAAGCGCGTGGTTCCCATCGCTCGACGAAGCCAGCTTGAGCGACCCGGCCTCGAGACGAATCTTCGTGCCCGTGGACAGGACGGCCGACTTGGCCTCGTTCGTGGCCTGGATCTCCGCGCCCTGCACCAGCAGCTCGGGCGCCAGCCGATGAGCCCGGCCCACCAGCACGGCCACCAAGATGCCCGCAGCGAGCGCGAACGTCCCAAGCGCCGTGTAGATGAACGGCGCCGAACGGCGAACCGCGCGACGCCGACGCTGACTTCGCGCCGCGCTCGCCGCCGCGGCTGCGATGGTATCGAACGACGGCGCTTCGACCGGCAACCGAGCGATCTCGGACAGCGCCAAGTCGACGTGGGGCAGCGCCTGGAAAGCCACCCGACACTCCGGACATTGCCCGAGATGGGCCAACCAGACTGGATCGTTCGGCTCGCCGAGCCCGGAAACGAAGTAGCGTTCGCGCAGGGACAGACACTCACTCATGGCCGCTCCTCCATCCGAATGGGAATGGCGTCGCTTGCGAGCCCTGCCTGGGCCATCCGCAAGGACAGCTCGGCCCGACTGCGCGACAGGCGCGCCAAGATGGTCCCCCGAGGCTCGCCCGAGATCTCCGCGATCTCTGCCACCGTATAGCCCTCGGCCTGCAAGAGCAGCGCGAGCCTCTTCGACGGCTCCATCTGCCCCAGTATCGCGAGCACCTTGCGAGCCAGGTCGCGGCCCTCGACGTTGGGCACCGGCTGCGCGACCGGCTCTTCATCCAAGGGCGGTGCGGTCCGCTTGACCCGCGCCTCGTCGCGGATGGCGTTGTAGGCACGGTTGGTGGCGATGCGCCCCAGCCAGGTACCGAGGCTCACCTCGCCGCGGAAGCTCGCGATGCCACGAAACGCGGCGACGAAGGTCTCTTGCAGAAGCTCCTCCGCACGGGCCTTGTTCCGGATGATGCCGCGGAGCAGGCGCATCAGCTTGGGCGCGTACTGCTGGTAGCACTCGCGATAGGCCGCGTCTTCGCCCGCGATGAGCCGGGTACGCAGGGCGCGCTCCCCGACCTCGCCGGGGAGAAAGAGGATGTTCTCGTCGCGCTTCTCGGTCACCACGGATTCTCCATTTTAGCTGACACCCAAGCCGCCCCAGCGATTGCACGTGCCGAGCGCGAAACACGAGCAAAGTCACGCCAAGGTCTCGAGATCGCGCAGGTCCGCGAATCGACACTGCAAACCGGCGACGAGGTCGCTCACACCGCGAGTCGGAGCAGTGAGCTGCTCAGCGCCTCTCGCACCTGCTCCATCTTGCTCGCGGCCATGGCGGTGATGCGCCCACCGGCATCACCCTGCGCGTACAGAAGCAGCGTCACCTGCGAATCCACGATGACTGGCGATACCAGCACGTCGCGCGGCGGGTCGGTGGCAAGCGCAGCCCACAAAGGTCCCTGCACCGCCATGCCATCCGGCGGAGGGGCTCCCCGGAAGCTCCCGCGTCGGCTGCGCGCAATGCGCAGACACGAAGGCAGCGTGAGCGAGAAGCGCAGCTGCTCGACCGCGGGGCGTACGTGCCCATCGGAGAAGCCGAACCGACCTTGCGCCACTGCGCCGTTGACCAAGAACATCGCGCCGACGGTGAAGCAGGACCGCATGAACGTGAAGAGGTTGTCCGACAAGTCCTGCTGATCCGTGGCGAACCGGATCTGCTCCACCGCGAGCTGCGCGCCGGCACTGGTGATGGGCACCACCACCGGGGTGAGCACGTGTCGCGACAAAACCCGCAACGGTGTGGGCGGATCCCAAAGGCGCGGCGGTATGAAGGCCATCGGGGTCGGCGTGAAGCAGAGGCCGTCTTCCATGATGGCGACCGGGGCGGCCGGCTCGCGCTCGGCGATCTTGGGATCGAGCGGCGCGAGACGAACGGGATGGGTGGGATCGGGGGCTGGGGGCCGACCCTTGGGTGTGCTGCGGTGCGAGCGCAGCGCCGGGCGAATCTCCGGCGGCTCCGATGGAGCCGGCTTTGCTGGGGGTGACTGCGGCAAAGGTGGCGGGCGCTTGGCCATTTGCTGCGGAATGGGGACGTCCTTGGTCGTGATACGCACCTTCCGCTTCTGCCGAACCCTGTACAGAAGCTCGAAGTGACGCATCAGCGCGGTCTCGCTGGTGACCATCGGCTCGACCGTCGCCCCCAGGATGAACGTCAGCCGATCGAGCACCCACAGGTTGTTGGGGTTCGCCATGGCCACCGCCACGCGCTTGGGTGCCGTGAAGAACAGGGGAATGGTCTGCAGCTCGATGGCTTGGTGGACCACCAGCCGCTTGCGCAACGCGGGATCGGCTCGCACGAAGTCGGCCTCCAGCGCCGGTGGAACGCCGAATTGCTCGGCCAGCCCCAGGGCGAGCTGGTCGCTGGTCAGCACACCCTTCTCGACCAGGTAGGCGCCCAGGCGCTTCCCTTTGGCTTGCTCGTCGGCCAGCGCGGCTTGTAGCTTTCCCGGACTCAAGAGCCCACGTTTGACCAGAACTTCGCCCAGGCTCATGTCCGCCTCAGGACGGATGGACGAGCTCTCGCCGTGGACTGCTGGGTCGACAACTCGCATTTCCCCTCCGCTATCGACACCTCCCCAGCCGTTCTGAAGCCGCGATGCTTCGAGCAAACCCCTTGCGTAGCCCGGGGATGCTGCAACAACATGGGCGCTGTCACGAGCCGGCCCAGGAACACATGAAGTCATCGAAAGCGAAACGCGCAGCCAGCAAGGGGTACGCGCCAGCGGTCGTCAACCGACTGACGACGGCCATCCGCACGCACCAGCGAGGCGAGATCGACCAAGCCATGGCGATCTACGAGGAGATCCTGCGCAGCGCGCCCGACGAGGTCGATGCGCTGCACTTCTCGGCCGTCGCCATGCACCAGAAGGGCGATCACCACGGCGCTCTGGCGCGCCTGGCACGGGTGCTCAAGCTGGCCCCCGACCACTTCGATGCGCACAACAACCGCGGCAACATCTTCAAGAAGCTGGGTCGCCTCGACGACGCCGAGGCCGACTACCGCTGCGCGCTCGAGATTCGGCCCCGCGACGTGGACGCGCTCAACAACCTCGGGACCGTGCTAAGGGAACGTGGCCACCTGGAGGAGGCAGAGGCCAAGTTCCGGGAAGTCATCGCGCTCGCACCCGAGCACGCAGCCGCCTGGCAGAACCTCGGCAACACGCTCATCCTCATGGAGCGCACCACCGACGCCAGCGATGCGTATCGCGAGGCGGTCCGACTGGCCCCCATGTCGCCGAGGGCGTACCACTACCTGGTGGCCGTGCTATCCGCGCAGGGCTTGCTCGACGAGGCCAGGGTGGTCTGCGGCAAGTGGATCGAGCATTGTCCGCAGGATCCACGGGCTGCGCACATGCTCGCCGCATGCACCGGACAGGAGCCGCCGAAGCGTGCCTCCGACGACTACGTCCGCGCCGAGTTCGCCGGGTTCGCGGCAACCTTCGACAGCAACCTGGCTCGCCTGGAATACAAGGCGCCCACGCTCCTCGCCGGAGAGGTCGGTCGACTCTTGGGCGAGCATCGCACCCAGAACGCGGCGCTCGACGCGGGCTGCGGCACCGGGCTGTGCGGTTCGTTCCTTCGGGCGCGGGCGAAGCGGCTTTGGGGCGTGGACCTGTCGCCTGAGATGGTCGAGCTCGCGCGCAAGAGAGAGGTCTACGACGAGCTCGTCGTGGACGAGCTGACGGCCTACCTGCGCAAGCACGAGGCCACCTTCGATCTCGTCGTGTCGGCGGACACGCTGGTCTACTTCGGCGACCTGGGGGAGGTCCTGCCGGCCGCCGCCCGCGCCATGGTCCCGGGGGGCATCCTCGCCTTCACGGTGGAGCGGGCCGCTGGGGCCGACGCCGAGGCGGGTTACTGCATCAGGCCGAGCGGACGCTACGTTCACGGCCGCGAGTATTTGGAGACCACGCTCGAAGGCGCGGGCTTTGCCGACCTCGCCTTCCACGAGGTGCACCTGCGCAAGGAGGCGGGGAATTGGGTCGAGGGCTATCTGGTCAGCGCTAGGTTGCCTGTCGCGAATTTTCCTGCACCCACCACCAACTAGGCGAAATCATCACATGACCGATCCCATCTTCTGGCACCGACTGCAATTCGGCTTCACCGCCGCGTACCACTACATCTTCCCGCAGCTCACCATGGGGCTCGCGCTGTTCATCGTGGTGTTCAAGGTGCTGGCTCGCCGCACCGGCAACGAGAACTACAGCGAGGCCGCGCGCTTCTGGATTCGCATCTTCGGCATCAACTTCGCCGTGGGCGTGGTCACCGGCATCCCGATGGAATTCCAGTTCGGTACCAACTGGGCGCAGTTCAGTCGACGCACCGGCGGCGTGATCGGACAGACGCTGGCCATGGAGGGCATGTTCGCCTTCTTCCTCGAATCGAGCTTCCTGGCGCTCCTGCTCTGGGGCGAAAAACGGTTCGGCCGCAAGCTGCACCACCTGGCCGCGTGGGCGCTCTTCGTAGGCTCGTGGCTTTCGGGGTACTTCATCATCGCCACCAATGCGTTCATGCAGCACCCGGTGGGCCACCGGATTGCGGACGACGGGACGTTTCAGATCGACAGCTTCCTCACCTTCCTGCTCAACCCGTGGGCGATCGTCCAGTATCTGCACAACATGATCGCGTCGGTGGTGACCGCGTCCTTCGTGGTCGCCGCCGTGGGCGCGTACTACACCCTGAAGGCCCGCTTCGCGGAGCAAGCCAGAATCTACCTGCGCACCGGCGTTCTGGTCGGGCTGGCGGCCAGCGTGCTGGTGGCTTTCCCAACCGGCGACCTCCAGGGCAAGATGGTCGCGAAGCACCAGCCGACGACCTTGGCGGCGATGGAAGGACGCTGGCAAAGCGGCTCGTGGGCCGAGCTCAACTTCATCGGTCAGCCGGACGTACGCAACCGTCGACTCGACAACCCCATCCGCATGCCGGGGTTGCTCAGCTTCATCGCCTACGGCTCGTTCGACAGCAACGTGAAGGGACTCGCCGACTTTCCGCCCGAGACCTGGCCACCCAGCATCGAGCTGCTCTACTACAGCTTCCACATCATGGCGGGCCTTGGCACCATCTTCATCGCCATCATGGCACTCGCCGCCCTCATGGTCTGGCGCAAACGCCTGGACCGGATGCGCTGGCTGCTCTGGGTCCTCATGTTGGCGTTCCCCTTCCCGTACATCGCGACCACGGCGGGTTGGATGACCGCCGAGCTCGGCCGACAGCCGTGGCTGGTGTACGGCCTCATGCGCACCGCCGATGGGACCAGCCACCTCGTGCACAGCGGGCAGACCGTCTTCACCTCTCTCGGCTTCGCGGGGTTGTTCGTCGTCCTCGGATTCCTGTTCCTCTACCTCATCCTGCGCGAGATCGGGCACGGCCCCGTGCCCCACGCAGCCACCGCCTCGGACAAGTAAAGGAGCTCGACCATGGAGATGCTTTGGTTCTGGATGGTCAGCGTGATGGTGGCGATCTATGCCGCGCTCGACGGTTTCGACTTCGGCGCAGGCATCATGCACCACTTCGTGGCGCGCAACGACGGCGAGCGCCGGCAAGTGCTGGCCGCCATCGGCCCCTTGTGGGACGGCAACGAGGTGTGGCTTCTGGCCGCCGGTGGCAGCTTGTTCCTCGCCTTTCCGAAGGTGCTGGCCGCGGGTTTCTCCGGCTACTACCTCGCCATGTTCATGGTGGTGTGGACGCTGATCCTGCGCGGGATCTCGATCGAGTTCCGCAGCCACGTCGCCGACGGCATGTGGCGCGCGTTCTGGGACGTGGTCTTCACCGTCGCCAGCGTGTTGCTGCCCATCCTGCTCGGCGCGGCCCTGGGCAACGTGGTGCGTGGAGTGCCGCTCGACGAGACCGGCTACTTCAACATCCCGCTCTTCACCCACTTCGGCACCGAGAATCCGGTGGGCATCCTCGACTGGTACACGGTCCTCATGGGCGTGTTCGTCCTCGTCACGGTCGCGAACCACGGTGCGCTGTTCCTGTGCTGGAAGACGGAGGGCCCGGTGCACGATCGCGCAGGCAAGATGGCGCTGCCCCTGTCGGTGATGACCGCCGTGCTGGGTGGTTTCGCGACGCTGGCCACCGGCAAGGTGAACCCCGATATCTACGCCAACCTTCCGCACGCGCCGCTGGCGTGGCTCGGGCTCGCGGTGTTCTTGTTCGGTCTCGCGACGATCTTCTGGGGCCAGATTCGTCGGCGCCCAGGCCTGGCCTTCGCCGGCAGCCTGACCTTCATCATCGGCATCCTGGCCGCCACGGCGGGCAGCGTGTTCCCCGTGATGCTCAAGTCGAGCCTCGACCCGGCGTGGAGCCTCACCGCCTACAACAGCGCGACGAGCTCGCATGGTTTGTGGACCGGCCTCAAGTGGTGGCTGTTCGGCTTCCCGATCGCGGTCGGCTACGCCATCTTCCTGTTCCGGCTTCATCGTGGAAAGGTGAAGGCGCCCGAGGGCGAAGGCTACTAGGCCCTGGCAAAGAGCGGGTGATTCGCGCCCGAGCTGGAAATCCGCGTAGATCCACGGCTTCCTTGAGGGTGCGGAAAACTCCGCAAAATGCCGATTGACCTGCTACCTTACCGGGCCCAGCGCATGGATGACGAGCAGCACAAACGACTTAGCGCGGAGGTCGCCAGTCGGCGGACCTTCGCCATCATTTCGCACCCCGACGCTGGCAAGACCACGCTGACCGAGAAGCTCCTGCTCTACGGCGGCGCCCTACACATGGCGGGCTCGGTCAGGACCAAAGCCGGCGGCAGGCACACCGCCAGCGACTGGATGGAGATCGAAAAGCAGCGTGGCATCTCGGTGTCGTCCAGCGTGCTGCAGTTCGACTACAAAGGCTGCCACCTGAACCTGCTCGATACGCCGGGGCACAACGACTTCTCCGAAGACACCTACCGCACACTCTCGGCCGCCGACACGGCCATCATGCTCATCGACTGCGTGAAGGGCGTCGAGCCGCAGACCATCAAGCTGTTCCAGGTCTGCCGGATGCGCGGCATCCCCATCGTCACGTTCATCAACAAGATGGATCGCGACGGCAAAGATCCGTTCGAGCTGCTCGACGAGATCGAGCGCGTGCTCGGCATCCCGTGCAGCCCGGCCAACTGGCCCATTGGCTCGGGCGACCTGTTCGCCGGGGTGTACGATCGCTGGAACAAAGCCCTGCTGCTTTTCGAAGACGGCGCACGCTCGCAGCGCGTGGGCATGCACGAGACCAGCTGGGACGACGCCGACCTGGTGGAGTGGGTCGGTGCCCCTCGCCTGGACAAGGCCCGCGAGGACGTCGAGCTCTTGGAAACCGCGGGCACCGCCTTCGACCACGAGAAATTTCTCGCCGGACAGATGACCCCCGTGTTCTTCGGCAGCGCGATGACCAACTGCGGGCTCGCGCCGCTGCTCGACAAGTTCGTGGACCTGGCGCCGCCGCCACGCATTCGGCTGACCACCGTGGGCACGCTGGATCCGGACGCGCCCAGTTTTTCCGGCTTCGTCTTCAAGATTCAGGCGAACATGGATCCGCAACACCGGGATCGCATCGCGTTCCTGCGCATCTGCTCCGGCAAGTTCGTGCGTGGCATGGAAGTCAAGCACGTACGCACGGGCAAGACCTTGTCGCTGTCGCGCTCGGTGCAGTTCATGGCGCAGGAGCGGACCGTGGTCGACGAAGCCTACTCGGGCGACATCGTCGGACTGTGGGATCCGGGCGTGCTGCGCATCGGGGACAGCCTGTGTAATGGCGCGCCGGTCGAGTTCGAAGGCATCCCGCGCTTCTCGCCCGAGCACTTCGTGCGCGTCCGCCTGAACGATCCGCTCAAGCGCAAGCAGCTCAAGAAGGGGCTCGACCAGCTCTCCGAGGAAGGCGCGGTCCAGCTCTTCTTCGATCGGAAGCGCCTGGAGCGCGATCCCATTTTGGGCGCGGTGGGTGTGCTGCAGTTCGAGGTGATCGAGCACCGGCTGCTGACCGAGTACGGCGTCCGCATCGGCTACGACCGCCTGCCCTACCGATACGCGCGCTGGTTGGAAGGACTCGAGATCAATTACGACAAGTTCGAGCTGCCGGGCCGACAGAGCTGCGTAATCGACGTCGAGGAGCGCCCCCTGGTGCTGTTCGAGACCGAGTGGCTGCTTCGCCGCGCCGAGGACGAGAACCGCAACGTGAAGTTCATCTCCGCCGTTCAGCCGGGCCGCAGCACACGTTCGGCCGCCTGACGCTTCTGCGCCGTTTCCAGCGCGGCGTGCACAAACGCCGACGGAACTCGATCAATTTCCTTTGTCGGCACGGCTACAAAACGTAAAGTCGTAAGCAAGCTCTGCCTTACCGCTCTTGGCCTAAGCTCGCGCGGCATTTCCCGAAGGACCTACCATGGCCAGCTCCCTCCTCCGTCCCACCATGAGGCGACTGTTGCCGCTCTTGGCGGCGGTAACGTCGATCAATTGCCAAGTCAAATCCGAGGGCCTCGCGGCGCTAACCGGTGATGCCAGCACGGCGTCGTCGCCCGACTCGACCACGACCACTCCAGATGGCGCTGGCCCTGCGCTGGGTGGACAAGGCGCGGGTGGACAAGGCGCGGGTGGCGCGCTCGGCAACGATGCACGGCTTGGTATCGACGGGCCGGGGATCGTGCCTGGCGCGGGAGGCACAGGCGGTGCTACGAAACCGGTGGTTTCGTCGGGAGGCGCGCCAGGCATCGATGCCTTCGCGCCGGCGACAGGCAGCACCGGCGGTGCGATGGGAGGCATCACCGGTACGGGTGGCGGTGTCGTCCCGAGCGGCGGTTTCGGTGGGGCGATCCCGGACGCAGGGGGGATCCCTCTCGACGGCGCCGCTTTCGACACGACTTCGGCAGCAGACATGACGCTCATCGAACCCGACGTCTCTGCGGACAGCCCGAGCACCGACGTCGCCGCGGATCAGGGGCCCTCGCCCGACCTCGGCGTCGACCAAGAGGCCGACCTCCCACCGATGCCCGTGGACCTTGCCGATGTCGTCGGGCCCGACGTCGCACCCGACGCCGGCCCCGAGGTGGGCCTTCCCCTGTTGTGGCAGGACGAGTTCGAGGGCGAGAAGAGGACGCCGCCCGACGAATCGAAGTGGAGCTACGCGACCTGGGGACCGCTAGGCGGTGTGAACAACGAGAAGCAGCAGTACACCACGAGCCTGGACAACGTCTTCTTGGACGGCGAAGGAAACCTGGTGATCCGCGCGCTCAAGGCGGGCCCGCAGCTCGGCGCGCAGTACACCTCGGGCCGCATCCACACCAAGGGCAAGTTCGAGTTCAAGACCGGACGCCTGGAGGTACGCGCCAAGCTGCCAGCCGGCATCGGCTCGTTCCCTGGCATCATCACCATGGGGGTCGAAGGCGGCTGGCCGCAATGCGGAGAGCTGGCGCTGCTGGAGCAGTACGGGCAGGACAAGAGCTGGTTCTACTCGAGCGCATACGCCGACGATGCGCCAGGCTCTGGCAACCAGCGCAACGTTCGCTACGACTTCCCCAACGACACGACGGCGAGCCGCGACTTCCACGTGTACGCGATGGACTGGTACAGCGACCACGTCGTCTTCCAGGTCGATGGCCACGAGATCATGCGAACGAGCTACGGGGCGTCCTCGCCGTTTGCGAACACGCCCGAGTACATCATCCTGGACGTCGCCGTGGGCGGAAACATGGGTGGCGCCATCGACCCCGAGGGTTTCCCGATGGACATGGTGGTGGACTACGTCCGCGTGTACAGCTTCTAGTTGGACTGCGCCTGGATTCACCGACGGGTGAAAGCGCCGTCCGTGAGCAGCACCGGCGATGGCGTGCGAGCTTGAGACGGCTCGTCGGGCTTTGTCGGGGCGTTTGGGTCGGGCGGAGGGGTGACCAAGTGGACCGGAGCGCCGTGGGTCTCGGGATCGAGTTGGGGCGCCACCGTCGCGACAGCCCGGGCCGTCCGCGCGGCGAGCTTCGCGAAATGCTCTTGGCTGCGCACCAGCGGAGCACCCTTGTCGGGCGTCACCCGCTGATAGGTCCCGTCAGGGCGAAGCCTGCGAGCCTTCACGTTGTCCGCGAGCTGCGTGTCGAGGATTTCGTTCACGATTCGGCCACGAAGTGTCTCGTCGTCGATGGGGAACATCACCTCGGCCCGGCGAACGAAGTTGCGCGGCATCCAGTCGGCCGAGGACAGGTACACCTCCCGCAGGCCGCCGGCTTCGAAATAGAAGATGCGTGCGTGCTCGAGGAAGCGGTCCACCACGCTGGTCACGCGGATGGTCTTGCTCTGTCCCGCCACCCCCGGCTGCAAGCAACAGATGCCACGCACGAGCAGGTCGATGCGTACGCCTGCCCCGGAGGCGGCGTAGAGCGCGCGGATGACGTCGGGGTCGACCAGCGAATTCATCTTGGCGATGATGCGCCCCTTGCTGCCGAAGGTCGCCTCGCGGGCGATGAGCTCCAAAATGCGCTCCTTCAGGCCCAGCGGCGCCACGGCGAACCTCTGCCAGGAAGGCGGCGCCGAGTATCCGGTGATCAAGTTGAACAGCGCCCCGGCGTCGTCGGCGAAATCGCCCCGCGCGGTCATGTACGAGATGTCTCCATAGATGCGCGCGGTCGCCGGGTTGTAGTTGCCAGTGGACAGGTGCACGTAGCGTCGGATCGAGCCCTGCTCGCGCCTCACCACCAACGAGATCTTGCAGTGGGTCTTGAAGCCGACCAGGCCGTAGACCACGTGAACGCCAGACTCCTCCAGCACACGCGCCCACAGGATGTTGCGGCCCTCGTCGAAGCGGGCCTTCAGCTCGACCACGGCGGTGACCTGCTTGCCGTTCTCCGCCGCGCGGATGAGCGCCCGCACGATCGGTGAATCCGCGCCGGTCCGGTACAGCGTCTGCTTGATGGCCAGCACGTCGGGGTCGTCGGCCGCCTCCGAGACGAAGTCAACCACGTGGTCGAAGGACTCGTAAGGATGGTGCAGGAGAACATCTCGTTCGGCGAGGGTCCTGAAGATCTCGCCCTCCCGGATCTGCGGAGAGCGTTGTGGGGCAAAAGGCTCGGCCTGAAGCTCGCGCAGTTGCGGGTGCGCGGCCAGAGGTGTCAGGTCGTTCAATCGCAAGGGGCCGCGGATTCGGTACACGTCGGCGGGCTCGAGGCGAAGCGCGTCGCGCAGGAAGCTCTCCACCTCGGCGGGCGAGTCGTCCGCGATCTCCAGCCGCACGGCCTGTCCGCGCTCCCGCTTGCGCAGCTCGCGCTGAATCGTTTCGAGCAGGTCGTCGGCCTCGTCCTCGTCGATGGCCAGATCGAAATCGCGGGTCACCCGGAAGGGGCTGCACCCCACCACGCGAAAGCCGGGAAACAAGCCGCCCACATGCATGGCGATCAGATCGTCGAGGAGGATGAAGGCAGCTTGTCCGTTTTTTCCCGTGGGCACCTCGACCAGACGATCCAGCACCGACGGCACTTGGACCACGGCGAAGATGGTATGCCGTCGCGCTACGCGTTGGCGTTCCTTGTGCAGCAGGATCGCCAAGTTCAGGCTGCGGTTGCGCAAGGCCGGAAACGGATGCCCCTGGTCCACCGCCAGCGGCGTCAGCACCGGCCAAAGATCCCGCGCGAACCGCCGCTCCAGCGTCGCCCGCTGCTCGTGGCTGAGCTCCGAGGGGCGCAGAAGCGAGATGCCTGCCTTGCTGCTCAAGGCGGGGGCGAGGTGGTCACGCCAGTTCTGGTAGAGGAGCTGGACCATGGCGTGCGTCCGCGCGCCGATCCGCAACAGTTGCTCGGCGGGCGGCATTCCGTCGGCGCTCGCGTCCTCGACCCCTCCCGCGTGAAGCTGCTTGAGCCCCGCCACGCGAACCATGAAGAACTCGTCCAGATTGTTGTCGACGATGCCCTGGAACTTGATCCGTTCGGCAAGAGCCACGCTCTTGTCGCAAGCCTCCTCCAGCACGCGAGCGTTGAACTCGAGCCACGACAGCTCGCGGTTGAAGAAGTTGCCTGGCCGCGACTCCGAGGACTTCGGATCAGCCGGAGCGTTGTCTTTTCTCGAAGCGCGAGGTCCCAAGACCTCGAATTCTGGGCCTTGATTCGCAGCTTGTCATGTGACAATTCCGCGACGTCTTCGCCTGCGCGCTTCGGCTCGGGCGTCCGAGCGGATGAGCTACTCCACGCCGATGTCCTCGTTCCAGAGCGAAGCGTTCTCTTGGATGAACCGCTCCATCATGCGAACGCAGGTTTCGTCCTGCAAGACCTCGACCTGGACGCCGCGGGAGCGTAACCAAGCCTCCTCGCCGAGGAAGGTCTTGTTCTCGCCCACCACCACCTTGGGGATGCCGTAAAGCAGGATCGCGCCCGAGCACATCGAGCAGGGTGAAAGCGTGGTGTAGAGAACGCAGCCCTTGTACACCGAGGCCGGCAAGCGTCCGGCGTTCTCGAGGGCATCCATCTCGCCGTGGAGAATCGCGCTCTTCCTCTGCACGCGTCGGTTGTGCCCGCGGCCGACCACCTTCCCGTCGTGAACGATGACCGATCCGATTGGAATTCCTCCTTCGGCGAGCCCGAGTTGCGCCTCTTCGATGGCGGCTTGCATGTGTTTGTCCATGGTCTCAGTCATCGGCACGGATGGCCGGAAGATGAACCGCGGGGAATCGGCTGGGCGGCCGCCTGGAGGGGCGGCCCCGAGTCACTCGACCTCGTATCCCGCGAAGCCGACCTCGAGCTGGGTGAGAACGTTCTTGGTCTTGTCGACGAAGTACTGCCGCTCGTAACCGGCCAGGCCCATGGGATCGAGGTCCACGGTGTCGTTGTCGGTCTTGCTGCCATAGAGGGCGAAGAGCTGATCGAACTTGGCCTTGTATTGGCTGAAGACGAAGAGCCCGTTCGCCGCCAAGGCGTCCTGCTCGAGAAGCTCGAGGTAGCGCGCGCGGTACTTGTCCACCGCCAGCACCTTGTCCACGAGTGGGCGCGGCGAATCGTCGCCCCAGGCGGCGGGCAGGTTCACGGTGTTGAAGATGTCCTGGTCGATGAACGCGTCGTACGACAAGTCGCCGTGCCAGTTGGTGCCAAGCGAGATGTCGAAGTCGTAGGGGATGAACGTGATCTTCCCCGCGGGGTTGAAGTACAGGTAGTAGTTGTTGGCCAGGAATCGGTAGTCATCGAGGTTGTTGATGTAGATGCCCATGGCCAGGTAACGGATGAAGCTGTCCACGTCGAAGTGGGCGTCCAGGTAATCGACCAAGGCCTGGTCGCTGAGCGTGCCGAGCTTGTGCACGAAGTCCCTGAGCGCGGCATGGTCGCTGGTGTCTTCGTTGGTCTGCAGGTCGTAGATGGGGCGGTAGTTGGCATCCACGTTCTTCACGCCCACGTGCTCGCCTTCGATGGACGACTCGGTCAGCGTGGGACCGGCCTCGAGGTACAGACACTTGTAGAGATCGCCATCGTTGCTATCGAAGTGCCGGGCGAGGAAGGGCTTGTCCACCTGCTCGACGATGCCGTAGACGCCATAGTTCACTTCATTGCCGGCGATGCGGAACTTGAGGACGCCCATGGACATGCGCGGCGCCGCCACGTCGGCCCCGGCGAGCAGCTTGTAGCTGAACAGCTCGTTGATCTTCGACTTGTTGGCGTAGCTGTCCCAGCTGTTGTATCGGCTCCACTTGAAGTTCAGCGCCTTCAGCCCGGCGAAGCGTCGCTTCCTGAGGGTGGCGTAGTTGGGGTCGCTCGCGGCCATATCGAAGGTCTCGTCGAACTTCACCTTGAAATGGGACTTGTAGAACTGGCCGCCCTGGTAGGGCAGGCGACGCGATTCGTTGCCGCGCGTGCGGATGCCGACCTGACCGAGCTTCACCTCGGTCCCGTCGGCGCGACGGTAGATGAAGTCGGCCTTGCGGTACTTGTCGGTGCGGTACTCGCGACCATCGCCAGAGTAAAGCGGGGTGACGGGAAACCTGGCCGCGTAGTCGAGCATGTCTTGCGTGATGCCCTCCCACTCCGCCTGGCTGATCTCGATGATGAACTCGTGGGGCACGGCATCGTCGAAGACCTCGTCGTAGACCGGGTCGGACGAGCCACGCACGCCAGCGTCGAGCGCCTCGGCGGTGCCGGCGTCGGAACAGCCAGGACCGAGAGCCGACAGGGCCAGCAGGACCACGGCACCAGGAATCGCTGCGAAGGATCGGAAGAAGCTCATGGGACCTCGAACAACGCGTTGTCGGCACAAAGTAGCACATCGCGCGTCAGCGTCTCGAGCAGACGAGCTTGCTTCCGAAGACCTTTCTGAACAGAAGCGCCTCGTTGGCCACGTCCCACTGCTCCAGGTCCGTGGGTCCGGTCGCCGCTACGTGCAGCACGACCCATCCCCGCTTGACCTCCGCGCGCAGCTTGGCCACGGGCTGGGCATGGCTACGGTCCAGGGCATCGGCAACCCGCAACAGCGTCGCAAGCTTCCTCACCACACGCGCCTCGCCGACTGAGAGGTTCTCCATCCCCGGGTGGCTGAGATCGGGATGGCTGCGACGATGGTAGCGCGCAATCCGCGCGACGAGATCGCGCTCGTGGTCCGACAGGCCCGGAATGTCCCCGTTGCGGATCAGGTACTCGCTGTGGCGGTGGTGCCGCGGGTAGCTGACGGAGTGACCGATGTCGTGCAGCACCGCCGCGACCTCCAGGTACGGCCGCACCGCCATGGGCAGCCGGTGAACCCCGGCCAACTGGTCGAAGAGCGCCCCCGCCAGCACCGCCACCTGATTGCCGTGGGCTTCGTCGAAGAACAAGCGACGGCCGAGGAGGCGGGCAGCATCCAGCGAAGAAGAATCGTCGGCGCTCCGCAAGCGACGTCGCACCAGATCGACGAGCACGCCGTGGCGCAACCCTCGGTCGACCGAGGTCACCGCGTGCAGCTTCAGGCGACGGACGAGCGCCTCCAGGATCACCGCGCCCGCCACGATGACCTCGGCCCGGCGGTCGTCGAAGTGCCTGCGTCGCTCTTCCGGATCCATGCGTGCCAGCTTCTCCACGGTCTTCGTGATTTGCTCGGAGGCGGCGTGGGCTGTTCCCTCCGTGGCAGCGCTGGCGATGATGGCGCGAATGGATCCCGAGCTGCCGAGAGCGATGCGGGGAAAGCTTGGCAGGCCCGACGGCAAGGAATCCTCGACGGCCTCGCGCGCGAACTCGCGCAGCAGGCGCAGCTGCTTGGGCGAAACCTCGCGATGACTCCCGAAGAGCTCGGTCAGGCGGACCGAACCGATGTCGACGCTCCACAGCTTCGTCGGCTTCTCCCCGATGGCGCCGGCCACCTCGGTGGAGCCCCCCCCGATGTCGATGCACAGTGAGCGCGCCTTGGGCGGCCTACCGGACAGCACGCCGAGGCACATCAAGCGGGCCTCCTCCTTGCCCGAGATGGCTTCGAGCACGAGCCCGGTTTCGCGCTTCACCCGACGGATGATGTCCTCCCGGTTCTTCGCCTCGCGAAGCGCGCTGGTCCCCACGGCGCGAACACGAGCATGGTGACGCTTGCAGATGATTGCATAGCGACGCAAGGCTCCCACCAGGCGATCGACCACGTGCTTGGGCATCACGCCGGTCTGGAATGACCCCTCGCCGGGCCTGACCGGATCGCGCTCCTGGTGCAAGACCTCGATGCTTCCGTCGGGCCCCCCCCGCGCGATCTCCAGACGGACGGCGTTGGCCCCGACGTCTATGGCGGCGATGACCGTGTCGTTGGCCTTGGGCCTTGCGAGACGCTTCATGGTCGGATTGCATTATGCGCGTTCATTCGACTCTCCTTTGTGACGAAGATGTGACGCTGTGGTTTCCGGCTTCGTCGCTGTTGCCGGAAGGCGGAAAGAGGATCACGAAGGATCGCGCGCTCCGCCGAATCAACGAGGCGCGCCCGGCCGGCGAGCTCTCGCGGAAAGCCCGAAACCATGGCTCGCCAGCCAGCCGCCGGTCATCCGCGATGTATTCCGGAACGAAGAGGTCGATTTCCAGATACGAACCCTTGGCTTTGGCGAACAGAGAGCGCCCGAAGGCGTAGGCTCTGTCTCCGCGCGCCGGATACAAATCGTTGTGCAGGGCGCCACCGTAGACGGCGACGGTTCGCGCCGCGCGCTCGCCCTGCACGGGTGGGTCGTTCAACCAACGCAGCACCTCATCCTGAATTCGGTCACGGGTGAGCTTGAGCATCTTCGTGAAGTCGGTCTGGCCGGACTTGTCGGTGACGTAACGGTAGTCTTTGCAGGACATGCTGAGCACGTGCGGCGCCAACCCGACCGCCTTGGCACGTTTGAGCAGTGTCACGATTTCGTTCTCGGTCTCGGGCGGGCGTTCGGTCGTGACCTCGACGTCGCGGGTGACTCTCGTTTCGGTTGCGCCACACGATCCCGTGGAGAGCCAGGTCTCGACCACGAAGTCGGTCGCCGAGCAAGACAGTACCGGCAACATCTCGTCCGCAAATCGCGACACCGACGAGCGAATCGCCGCGGTCGCCTTGGTCTGGTGATACTCGCCGATGGCAATCACGCGAGCTGGGACCCGCAGGACCTCTTCGAGGGCCGCGGCCGCCGTCGGGAAATGCTCGACGGTCGGAGTCTCGAGTGCCGGAATCGAAGTGGAATTGGCTGAGCCCTTCGCGGGCGTCGCGAACACTGGGCTTGGTACCCCGACCGTAACCAGTAAAACCAGTGTCGCTGCGTCGTAGCCGTGACTCGGCGATTTCATAGCGAAATTCTAATCGAGTTCTGCTTCGGCTGCGTTCGCCCTGTTGCTGTGTTAAACAACCGCCCACACTAGGCAAGCAACGCTCATGCGCCCATCCCCGACGTCAGAAGCAATGTCCGATTCAGAAAACGACTTGGTAGCCGATCTCACCCGACAGATGTTCGGCGCCGTCGAGACAGCGACTCAAGAACACGGCAAGGAACTCATCGACGAGCTCTTCGCGAGCATGTCGGCAGAGCCGCGAACTGAAAGAGAGAGGCGCGCCCGCAACCGGGCCGATCGGGAGATGGCCCGGACTGTTCGACTGCTGACCAATGAGCTGGTCGTCGCCATCGAGCGCTGCATGCGCGGACACGCGAAGGAGGTTCTGGCACAGAAGCGAAGCGAGCGCGCCGCACAGGCCAAGTCGACAGGCGTGGCCGCAGATGCGAGCAAGCAGCCGCGCCGTCGCCGAAAACCGGTCAAGCCAGCGCCGCCGCCGCTCGACCCCGAGCAGGTCAAACGCGACGCCGAGAATGCGCGGTTGCGCGCGTTGCTCAAGCCAGCGACCCACGAAGCCGCGCCGCCGCCACCGGCGCCTGCCCCGGTCGTGCCCCCGCACGAACCGGTGCGGCCGTCGACGCCTGGCGATGTCCTGCGTGCCCTCGAGAAAGAGATTCAAGACGCGGTCCCCAAGCTGGGAACGCTCGGGCCCGATCGCTGCGCGGCACAAATCGCGGTGTGGACGGGACAGCTACGTCTCCTGCGCGAAAGCTTGCCGCCTGACGTCTCCTCGACCATGCGACCGGCGTTCAGGATCTTCCTCGAACACTTGGGTCAGCTTCGGATCGCCATGGAAGCGCAGGTGGTGGATGCCCTCGAGCCTACCTTCACGGCACCGGACTGGGAGGCGTATATCGAAGCCAACCGAGCGCGCGTCGAACAACGTCCACCCAGACTGCCCGACGACAAGTTGCAGGTCTACCATCGCACCATGCTGCGGGCGCTGATTCAGCCACACCGCCGCAACGCCAGCCAAGAGGTGCTTGGGATCCTCGAGAAGGCCCAGCGTGCGCTGCCAGCTACCGACCCGCAATTGCAGTCGGCCATGCGCAGATTCGCCTCGGTGTGGAAGGCCGCGCATCCGCCCGTCGCGCACACCTCCGCCGAGCCCACGAACCAGCCTGCGGAGCCCATGGCTCCCACGCCTGCGCCGCAAGCGAAAGCGAGTGACGGCTCGACGCCGGAGCCGGCGACACCGGTCGAAGACGACTTCGAAAGTCCGTGGATCAAGTAGCCCGCTTTCTCGGCCACCGGCCCTGGACCTTGGTGACCTGGCCGGCCCTGGCCATGATCGCCGGCACCTCGTTGCGCGCGCTGCTGGGCAAGCGCGCCGCCACGCTGGCCGTCGTGCCGAGGACCTCGGGTGGCCTGGTGGGCATTGTCACTTCGCCTTTCCTTCACTGCAACCTCGCCCACCTGGTCGCCAACCTTCCCCCTTTCGTCGTGCTCGGGTTGCTGATGCTGAGGTTGGGAGAAGCCACCTACGTGCGTGCCTGCCTCGCCATCGTTCTCGGCAGCGGCGTTCTGCTTTGGCTGCTTGGGCGGAAGGCCGCACACATGGGGATGAGCGGCGTGATCTTCGGGTTCTTCGGCCACTTGGTCGCCCTGGCCTTCCTGCGGGGAGGCACGGGTAACGTGGCCATCGCGGTTGCCGTGCTGGTCGTGTACGGATCGATGCTCGCCGGGCTGAAGCCCGCTCGCAGCGGCACCTCGTGGGAGTCGCACCTGTTCGGGCTTTGCGCTGGGGTGGCTGCGGCCTGGCTTGGGCAACGCTGGTGAAGAATCGCCAAGCCCGGCCGGAGCCTGGCTTCTCGGCAGTTCGCCTACTATGCTTGGTTCCACTCCGCAGTCACGAGCATCACCTTGACACGCGTTCTCGGGTTCACCCTCTTCATCGCCGTTGCCTGCGCCATCGTCGGCGCTCTCCACTACTACTTCTGGGTGCGCCTGGTGCGGGACACGCAGCTCCCGACGCCGGCCCGACAGATCGCGACCACCGCGCTCATCGCGCTCGCCAGCATCTTGGTCCTTGCCCCCGTCCTCAGCCGATGGGTGCCCGGCATCGGCCGTCCGATGGCATGGCCCGGCTTCGTGTGGCTGGGCATGATGTTCTTCCTGGCAGTCGCCCTTTTCGGCACCGATCTCCTGCGACTGCTGGCTTGGCTGTTCGGCCGCGTGTCGGGGCACGCCGTTTTCGATCCGAGCCGCCGAACCTTGATCGCGAGGGTGTTCGCTGGGGCTGCGCTCGCGACGGTCACCGGCGTGACCGCCGCGGCCGTCCGTGCCGCCCGAAGGCGCGTGGCCGTCAAGCGCGTCGAGATCATCCTGGATCGGCTGCCACCCGCCGCGGACGGCATGCGCATCGTCCAGCTTTGCGACATGCACGTAGGGGGGCTGCTCAGCAAGAACTTCGTCGAGGAGGTGGTGCAAACCACCAACCAGCTTTCACCCGATGTCATCGCCGTGGTCGGCGATCTGGTCGACGGCAGCGTCGCGCAGCTTGGCCCTGCCGTGGCCCCCATGGCCAACCTGCGGGCGCGGTTCGGCACCTTCTTCGTCACGGGCAACCACGAATACTACTCGGGGGTCGGCCCTTGGACGGCCGAGCTCGAGCGCATCGGCATGCGCGTGCTTCGCAATCAACGCGTCCCCGTGGGAACCGGCGAAGCAAGCTTCGACGTGGCGGGCGTGCCCGACCACCACGCCGGACGTTTCCCCGAGGATGGCCCCGGCGAAGACGTCGCGCTGACCATGCGCGGCCGAGATCCGGCTCGTGCCGTCGTGTTGCTGGCCCACCAGCCCATCGCGATCCACGAGGCAGCTCGGCATGGCGTCGACCTGCAGTTGTCGGGGCACACCCACGGCGGACAAATCTGGCCATGGGGCGCCCTGGTGCGATTGCAGCAGCCCTTCGTTCGCGGGTTGCACCGCATCCGGGATACGCAGCTCTACGTCAGCTGCGGAACGGGATTCTGGGGCCCGCCCATGCGGCTCGGCGCACCCGCGGAGATCACGGAGATCGTCCTGCGATCCAGGGCCAAGGCGGCGACGAGCTGAGGTCTCGCTAGAAATACAGCCAGTGGCCGAAGCGGTGCTTCTTGGTCTTGAGGTAGCGCTCGTTATCCCGATGCGCCGCCAGCTGCAGAGGAACGCGCTCGACCACGCGAATCCCCATGTCGGTGAGCTGCGCGACCTTCTCGGGATTGTTGGTGAGCAGGCGGACGCTCTTCACGCCGATCCGGCGCAGCATCTCCACCGGAACGGCGTAGTCGCGCTCGTCGGGTTGGAAGCCGAGGGACTGGTTGGCCTGGAAGGTGTCCTGTCCGCGATCCTGCAAGACGTACGCGCGCAGCTTGTTGGTGAGGCCGATCCCGCGCCCTTCCGCCTGCTGGTACAGGATGAGCCCGCGCCCCTCGCGTTCGATGGCCGCGAGCGCGGTGTGCAGCTGGGGCCCACAATCGCAGCGACGGCTGCCGAACGCATCGCCGGTCAGACACGCGGAGTGGATCCGGCAAAGCATGTTCTCGCCGTCGCCGACATCGCCCTTGAGGACGATGGTGTGGTCCTTCCCGTCTTTGTTGTTCAGGAAACCGAGGATGCGGAAGTTGCCGTAATCGGTGGGAAAATCCGCGGCTGCGACCAGCTTCACGCAGATCTTCTGCGAGCACCCGCCACAAGCCACGTCGGGCCCGCAGTCGCGCAGCGTCTGCAAGTCGTTTTGAATGATGGCATCCAGTCGCTCGTGCTCGGGCATACGGGGGAACTCCTGCATTGCGTGGGGGGCCAATTGTTCATCGACCAGCTCGGCAGTGCAACACCTCATCGTGGGCGTCCCCAAAAAGCCAGACCGTCGTCGAGCTCGCGCTACCGCCTGAAGCCGGGCGCGATCAGGTGCGCCAGCCGAGCCGGATTCTGCACGCCCTGCTCGGCCATCCAGGCGTCCGATCGGGCCCGCATCTCCTCCCCCCGATGACCGCCGACGAGCTCGCCCAACCAGCGGCGCCCGGATTCCGCGAGCAGAAGCGCGCCCGACGCCTCCGCCGTCGCGACCGCGCGCTCGAGCGCAGCCACCGCCACGGACGGCGCAGCGCCGGGCGCGAGCCAACGCAGCCCTGCCTCGAGCGCAGCTCCCATCGCGACACCAGTCTGGTGCTCGGACTTGCGCAGGACCCGAATGCTCTGCCGCACCCGCCGCAGGAACACGCTTCTGTCGCCAGGAGCGCGCGTCTCGGCCACAGCCAGCGCGACTCGACCACAGATCGCGGCGTTCTCGATACGCAAGCCGCTGACGTTGAGCAAGGTCGAGCGGCGCAGCCGTTCGGACTCATCGGAGATGAGCTGCCAGGCGACCTCCGGGCGCTCGCAGTAGAGCTCCTGCTCGCAGCGCGAGTACAGGTGGAAGAAGTGCTGGACCTGGTACATGTCGGCCGGCCACGCGTCGAGGATCCCCTCGATGTCCTTGCGTGCGCGCTCGGGCTCGTCGCGGATCAGCCAAACGACCGACTGGTAGGTGCGCAGGTTGGTGCCAAGGTAGCGGTCACCGGTGCGATCGGCGTCGGCGGTGTAGCGGTCGAATCGCTCGCACAGCTCGCGCAGACGTCCGCTGAGCCGCAGGGCGAAGCACGCAAACGCCCGGGTGGTGGCGAGCTCCCAGCTCATGCCGCGACAGTGGGCAAGGAAATGCTGTTCGACCGCCAGAAGCTCACTCGTGCAGGCTTCGTACTCGCCCGCGAAGTATCGCACCATCCCGCGGCTCATCCTGGCAAGCCCGATGGTCGCCGCGTCCGACGAGCGTCGGGCCAGCACCTCTCCGACCGCCACCAGTCGCAGCGGCCAGGCAAAACGCAGTCCCCAAAACGCCGAGAGCTGCCCGCCGAGCACCGACAGGCCCTGCGCCACGCGACGAATATCGCCGGTCCTCAGGGCCAAGAGCACGAAGCGAAGCAAGAAGTCCACGGCCCTCACCGAATCCACCACGCCAAGGCCGGTGTTCACCGACCAGTAGACATGCAAAAGCTGCTTGTCCCTCGCGCTGATGCTCGCCTCCGCACGCTCCCGGAACTTCAAGCCCCGGATGCGTAGCCACGCCAATCGCCAAGCCACCGACCACTGCGCCAGTTTCGAAGTCTTCGCCAAACGCAGGCCGGCCTTGCCGAGAACGTCCGTGAGCACGGTGAGCCCCTGCTTGATCTCCCCGCCACGCAAGAGTTGCTCGGCGGCGAGGTGGCGCAGCTTGGCGGCCTGGTCCTCGGCGCAGAAAGACGCCGCTCGCTCGAAGGCGTCGGCCGCGAGGATGGCGTGGCCGTCGCTCGCCTGGCACTCGCCCAGGGCCTGCAGCAGCTCCGCCTTTCGCTCGCTCTGCGACTCGAGCCTCGCCGCGACCTCGTAAAGCTGCGCGGCGCGATCAAAGGCCAGCTTGGTCCGGGCCTCCAGCGCCGCTTCGCAGGCGTAGCGCTTTGCCCTGTCGTGATCCTCAGCGAAAAGCCAATAGCGCGCCAGCATATCGGTTCTCTCGCGCTCCCACTGCTCGACCGATTTCGCGAGCTGCACGTGCACCGCGTGCAGGGCCGCCGCGTCGAGCGCGTCCACCACGGCTTCACGTATGCGGTCGTGGTACACCTCGACGGTATCTTCGCCACGACGCCCTTTGCGCCGGATCAACGACTCGTCCACCAGCGACGAAATGCCGCGCTCCCACCCCTCCGAGCCGAGGATCACCTCGGCAGCGCTCGCCAGCACCCGCTGCGGCAACGGATCGCCAGCCACCGCGACCACCCGCAGGAGCCGCTGACTCTCGTCGGGCAGGCTGCTCACGCGCTCCAGGATCATGCCGTCGAGACGAAGCGTGCTGGCATCACCGACGGCGGCGACGCCCCCCTTGGGCAGCACCACCGAGCAGAGGTGATGGACGAATTCCACCGCGAAGAACGGGTGTCCCTCGGCCTCGCGAACGACGGCATCGCAGACCCGCTGCTTGACCGTCGCCGGCAGGTCTTGCCCGTCGAGCAGCTTGTCGGCAAGCACGCGCGTGAACGGGACTTCCAGCGGACCCAGCTGGAGGACCTCGACCGCCGGCTGTGCGAGGAACTGTTTCAGCAGTGTCCCCGTGACGCCGTCGTCGGCGTTCGGGCGACAAGTCGCAATCAAGAGCAGCCCCGGCGCCCCCGGCTGACGCATCAACGCCGACAGCAACGCGAAGCTGTCGCGATCGGCCCACTGCAGATCGTCGATGAAGACGACCACGGGCTGGGTCTTCGCCAGACGCACCATCAGCTCGCGGAACGCGACGAACGCTTGGTTGCGCAGCTCTTTGGCTTCGCGCAATGGTGGCAGGGAATAGCGCTGGTCTCGGGTGAGCTGAAGGTGGCGCAGCACCGGAAAGATCTCACACAAGTACGAGACACCCTCGGGAAGCACGTACGCCTGATCCCCCGGACCGAGCGCGGCGAGACGATGGCTCAACCCATCGACCACGGTATCGAACGCCTTGAATGGTAAGGTCTCGCGCTCGTGGCATCGACCGCGCAGGACGAGCGGCACGGGTGCTGCGGCGTCGCTCGTGGAGATGCCGGCGAGAAAGGCGTCGGCCAGGCACGTCTTCCCGATGCCCGAGCTGCCCTGCACGGCAGCGACCGCGAGGCTGCCCTTGCGGGCCCTGGCATAGGCGTCGAGCAGTGTCTTCAGCTCATGCTCCCGCCCGACGATGTCGAGGGTAGGCGTCGAGATCGGGGTGTGGCGATGCGGTAACGGCGGGCGCGTGTTCGTCGCGTCCACGCCGAGTCGGGTAAGGACCTCGATCCCCCCTGGCCGAAAGGCTTGCTCCCGATGGATGAGACGCATGGAGAGCTCGCTGAGCAGCTCGTCCGCGAGTGGGTTCCACGCCTTGGGGGAGGACGGCTCCTCGTTCTGCTTGCGGAGCAACACGTCGAACAGACTTCCCTCGAAGGGACATCTGCCGGCCAGGACCTCGTAGATCATGATCCCCACCGCGTACCAGTCCGCCGACGGCAGCGTGGGGCGTTCCATCGCCTGTTCCGGTGCCATGTAGGCCGGGGTGCCGGAGAATCCGTCTCCCGAGATGGTGGCGCTGCCCCGCCGCTTCGAGAGACCGAAATCGAGGATGACCACGCGCCCATCGGCCGTGACCAGGACGTTGGTCGGTTTGAGATCCCGGTGAATGCAGCCCGCCTCGTGCATGGCATGCACGCCCGAGCACAGCTGCCTCACGCTGCTCATCACCCGCTGCGGATCTGCCTTCGTTACCGTCGCGCCGTCCGGCCTGCTCACCCAGGACGAGACGGCCTGGTCGAACGGAATGCCGGGCACGTACTCCATGGTGAAGAACCACAGGGGCCCTTCCGAAACGAGCTCGTAGAGCCGCACCAGGTTCGGATGGCGGGTGTCCACCAGCCCGCGAAACTCTCGCTTGAAACGATAGAGATCGCCACCGGAGGCAAGGTTCAAGGTCTTGAGAGCGACCTCTGTGCCGAGTTGCTCGTCGAAGACCAGATGGACACTTCCCATCCCGCCGGTGCCGAGCAGGCGGATGGGTCGAAACCTCGACGTGCCAGAGAAGAGCATCTGAGAAGCCAGAACGCGATCAGTCAGAAGCGATGTCACAGTACCACGGAACGCTTCGGGGACCGGCCCACAACCCGCTTCCCGAAAATCGCGACGGCGGGCGCTCGACCTGCACCTCGGATCGGCGTGGGCAATCTTGCGGCTCTGCCGCAACAGACTAGAGAGCGCGCCGCCCTCAGTCAATCGCGGGTGGGCGCACTGACGGTCTCTGATTGAATGCCGAAGCGTCCGTGTAACAGCGAGCCAGTGAGAACGCTTCTCTTTCCCGCGGCTCTCTCGCCGAGCCGTGTTCCCGAGCCTATCCGGGCCCACCCCGGTGACATGAGCCGAGTGACATGAGAGTGTCGCC
>CAZYFU010000049.1:0-41478 GCA_964647025.1 uncultured Myxococcales bacterium
CAACCCATGGCGCCCACACGCGCCCCGGATGTGACGGCGATCGAACGAGTGGTGGGCGGACAGCACGACCGGGTCGTATTACCGCGGGGCCAGGCGGACCAGGCGTTGGCCGTTGCGATCCCACAAGCCGACGACGAGGTTCATGGCGCCGGTCACGGGAACCAGCTGGCTGACCGCGGTGCAGGCGTCATCGTCGGCGGACAGGATGGTCACGGGCGTGCCAACGGCGGTCCCCGCGTCCCCACCGGCTCGCGACAGCGTGTAGTGGTCGAGACGGCCGAGCGCGGGGAGGATGCCGCGCGCCTGCTTGGAGTGAAGCACGGCGACACCTTGACCGAAGGCCGCCAGATTGGCGACGTCGTTCGCGGAGGTGAGCTCCGGCGCCTCGGAGAGGTCGATGACTGGGCCACCGCTCAGCGCCTCCATCAGCCGCGACGGCTCTGGCATACGCAACGAATGACGGTCGGCGATGTCGAGGTAGTAGCCCATCACGACCACTCCGTTCGCCGCCAGGGCCATGAGCCCGGGGCGAACGTTTTCGCCGGGCAGGACCGGGTACTTCGCCACCAGCCCCGGCAGCGGCATCGTGTCGTCGGTGTCCACGCCGTACACTCCGCGTCCGCTGGCAGCGGTCCCCACCCCGTCGCCGCCCACCAGGAAGTAGCTGCCGAGGCCCAGCGCCCCTTCGACGCCGGTTGCCGCCATCCGTCGCACGCCTTCCTCCGGTCTGACGGTATCGTAGATCGAGATGCCGCCTCCGACGAAGGCAGCGCTTCGCAGCGTCCGATACGAAGCAAGTAACTGCCCGCGCGTCGTCACGAGCAACGACGCAGTCACGAACTGGGATGCACGGTCCGCGGGCGAGATTGCGTCGAACGCCACGTTGCTGGCGTCGGGCGCGACGATGTTCGGCCACACGCCAAGCCGGTGCACTCGGCCATCGCCAGAGTAGCCATAGACCACTTGGCCAACGCGTCCGTCAGCCTGCGCCTCGTCGACCAGAGCGACCGGCAACCACGCGCTGGTGGGCAACACCGTCGAGTCGACGACGTAGTAGGAGGCCGCCAGCTTGGCCGTGCCGAGGATCGGATCGTGCGTCGCCTCGTCGCACGCAAGCGCCGCCACGTCGCGGGGACTTCCATCGAGCGCGCTGGTGTCGGACGCCGCCCCGTCGGGGGGAGAGCTCTGCGCGCCCGAGTCCAGGCCGGCGAGGTCGAGCCCAGCGGCGTCGAGCACGGGCTCGATTGTCGGAGCATCCGGCGCGTTCGTGTCCGGCGCGCCGGCATCGAGCGCGCCACCGTCGTCGGCACGAGCGTCAGAGAGGGTATCGGGCGACGAGAGGTCGAACGCGATCGAATCGGGCGTCCCGACTTCCAATGAGCTCGCGTCTTTGCCGGCGTCGGGCTTCGAACCGGAGGAATCAGAACAAGCCGTGAGAGTGATCAACGAACAAGCGAACAGCAAGTGGCGAATCATGCAGCACCATTCTAGGAAAGCGGTTGAAGGCGATTGTGCGAGCGGAAGCGTAGTAGGCACGATCACCGTCTTCAACACGACTCGCTCCGACGCGAAGGAGTGTTTCGCCGACGTAACGCCGTCGTCGGTAGGCGCGGGTCATGAGCTGTCATACCTCCTCGGACTTGGCCCGACCTGCGAGCCTGCAACGACGCGCCTTCGACAATACCGACGGTGGCGGACAGACAACCTGGTGCAGCGATGTTACGCTTGGGTTCGGGTTCGCCAAGGAGGATGGCAATGGACAGCGTAACCGAGATCGGGACCGGAACGGACTTGGGCTTCGCGGGGGCGCGCGTGCCGACGGGCATGCACATGTGCCAGATATTCTCGGACGACGAGGAGCGTGACCTGGCGATGGTGAAGTTCCTGCGAACGGGTCTGGTGATGCGGGAGAAGGCGGCCTGCTTCTCGGCGAGTCTCGCCGAGGATCGGCTTGCGGCCCTGGTCGAGAAGGACGGCCTTTCTCTCGCCGAGCTGAGGGCCGACGGCGCTTTCCATCGCGCCAGATCGAAAGACGTGTACTTCCAGGGAGGCGTGTTCGAGCCCGAGCGCATGCTGGCGCTGCTGACCCAGTTTCACGAGAGCTCGCTGGCCGAAGGCTTCAACGGGGCGCGGGTGATTGGCGAAATGGAGCGCGAAGTGCTGTCGACGCCCGGGGGAAACCGCCTGATGGAATACGAGGCGCGGGTGAGCGTCCTTTTGCGACAGTACCCTGTGACGGCCATGTGTCAGTACGATGCTCGCTCGTTCGATGGGGCGACCATCCTCGACGTGTTGCGGGTTCACCCGCTGATGGTCGTTCGGGACATGGTGGTTCAGAACCCCTTCTTCCTCTCGCCGGAAGACGTCCTAGCGACCTGCTAGTTCCATGACCGAGCCGCAAGCCGACGTCCTGGCGAAGATCCTCCTCTTGCAGAACATGGTCGGCCAACTGCCGGACCGGACGACCATCGAGGAGTTTCTCACGCACGGACTCACAGATCTGCCTGGCGTCACGCGCGTGCGTTTCCTGCAGGACGTATCCGCGCTGAACGCTGACGCAACCATGGAATGGCCTGTCCATGTGGACGGCACGAGGCAGTGCTCGCTCGTGCTGGATCTAGGCGACCGCCAGGCTTTCGCGCCCTACGCCGCTTTCGTCGGCAACCTTTGTTTCATGGTGACCGTCGTGCTGGAGCGGGCCGCGCAACGCACGAGGATGGAGGAGAACCGCCGGGCCCTGGAGGATGAGGTCGCGCGTCGCACGCTGGCCCTTCGCCAGCAAGTCGCGGAACGAGAGCGGGCCGAGCGGCAGGCGGTCGAAGACCGGGCGCGCGCGGAGTTCGTGCTGGAGGTATCCGAGCTCTTGGTGGTGGAGCTGGACCCGGCGGGAAGGGCTCGGGTCATCAACAACCGAGGATGCGAAATCCTGGGACGGCCGCGACGAGAGGTGGTCGGGGCGGACTGGTTCTCGCTGGCCGTTCCGGAACAAGACCGCGAACGCATGCGCGAGCTCTTTCGAGCTGCAGTGGCCGGGCAGGCCGAGCTTCCCCACTTCTACCAGAACGACATCGTCACCCGCACGGGTGGCACGCGCACCATCGCTTGGGTCAATCGGGTGGAACGCTCACCCGATGGGAAGCCGCAGGGAACCATCTCGGCGGGCACGGACATGACCGCCCGAGTGGCGGCGGAGCGGGCACTCATCACCGAGAAGGAGCGGTTGGCAACCACCCTGCGCTCCATCGGCGAGGGCGTGATCACCACCGACGAGGCGGGCCTGGTGACCAACATGAACGCGGTGGCGCAGCAGCTGACCGGCGTCGCCGTCGAGGCCGGGCGAGGGCTGCCGCTGGACCGCGTGTATCGGCTGGTGGACGAGAGAGACCGTTCGCCCGCATCCGCGCCGTGGCGCCAAGCGCTGGAGACCGGGAGGGTGGTCGAGTCGAAGGCGTTCGTGCTCTTGGTCGCCAAGGACGGCACCCAGCGCGCGGTGACCGACAGCCTGTCGCCGATTCGCGACAGCCAGGGCAACACCCTGGGCCTGGTATTGGTGTTCAGGGACGAGACCGAACGACGCCGAATGATGAGCAGCCTGGTTCGCTCGGATCGCCTGGAGGCGCTGGGCGTTCTGGCGGGCGGCATCGCCCACGACTTCAACAACCTGCTGGGCGGCATCTTCGGGTACATCGACCTGGCCCAGCAGGAGAGCACGGAGTCGGAGGTGAAGTCCTCGCTCGACATGGCGAAGACGGTCTTCGTCCGGGCCCGGGATCTGACGCAGCAACTGCTGACCTTCGCCAAGGGCGGAACCCCCGTCAAGAAGAGCATGTCGATCGCGCCCATCGTGAGGGAGAGCATCGCGTTCGCGCTGTCGGGCACGAGCGTGGCCAGTCAGATCGAGATCCCCGCTGACCTGTGGGCTTGCGACGTGGACAAGAACCAGCTCGGACAGGTCATCGACAATCTCGTGATCAACGCGGTCCAGGCCATGCCCGGCGGGGGCATCCTCAGCGTCAAGGCGTGCAACGAGACCATTCGCATGGACGATCCCACGCAGCTCCTGGAGCCGGGCGAGTACGTGTCGGTGTCCATCACCGATTCGGGGGTGGGTATTCCGCCGTCCCTCGTGAACCGCATCTTCGATCCCTTCTTCACCACCAAGCAGACAGGCTCGGGGCTCGGCCTCGCCACGTGTCACTCCATCATGCAGCGACACGGGGGCGCCATCGACGTGCGCTCGACCCCAGGCGCGGGGGCGACCTTCACTCTGAGGCTGAGAGCCAGCAAGCGCGTCCCCGACCTCGTCGCCAGCGAGGCTCATGTCCACCACGCAGGCCAGGGCATCGTCCTGGTGATGGACGACGAGGAGTACCTGTTGGAGGTGATCTGCCAGAGTCTGCGGCGGATGGGATACGAGACCGTGCAGGCCGAGAACGGCGAGGCGGCGCTGGCCGCGTGGGCGACACTTCGATCCCAGGAGGGACGCGTGTGCGCTGCTTTTCTGGATCTGACCGTCCGCGGGGGAATGGGTGGCAAGGATACGGCGCGCGCCCTTCGAGACGCGGGCTTCTCGGCGCCGCTGTTCGCGACCAGCGGCTACTCCGAGGATCCCGTGATGTCCACGCCCGCGGACTTCGGCTTCACGGCCAGCCTCGGCAAGCCCTTCTCGCTGCGCGAGTTGTCCCAGTTCATGCAGACGCACGTGGCGGGGCGAGGTCCCGACACGCCAGCCGTCGGCAGATCGAGCTGAGCGGAATGGAGGAATCGCGATGAAGTCGAGCATGGTCATCCTGAGCGTCGCGTTCGTGTGCGGCGCTTGCGCCACCACGAAGACACCAAGCAGGCAGGCGCCCGCAGAAGCGAGCCACGACCCGGGAACGCCCCCACCGACCAAGCCCCGACCGGACGACACAGCCGCGAACGCACCCAAGCCGAAGGCCCCCGCGGCCGTGGCGGATCTGATGCCCGGCACCGACTGCACCACGGCGAAGGTTCCCGATCTGAAGTACGACACCGACGAGCACCGCCTTCGACTCGCGCACGGCGGCTTCCAGATGAACGTGCCCAAGGGATGGAAGGTCGAGCTCGAACGCTCGGACCTGGCGGTCATCACATCGCCCGACAGTCAGAAAGGCATCCGGCCCGTGTTCGAGATGTTCGTCGGCCCGGTCTGCAAGAAGTACGAGAGCTTCGTCGTCCACCGACGGGTGGCAGCCAGAGGCATCGTCGAGCTTCTGCCGGTCGAGGAAACCACCGCCCAGATCGCCGCTGGCCAATGGATCGTCGGACTGGGCGGCCTCGTGGGGCAGAACCTCATCCTCAAGGACGTCACCTTGAAGACCAAGAAAGGCGAGCGCACGCTCATCGTCTACGCAACCCAGTTGGGCGACGCCAAGGACTTCGGTCTGCGCGCCGCCGCGGTCTGCCCCAAGCCCGGCAAGAAGGAAGGCCCCTTGGGCAAGTGCGAGAAGACCTACTTCGATATGCTGTCCCGTGCCGAGTTCTGACCTTTCTCGCCCCGCCGTCCGCCAACCGGATCGCCCGACTGCAGCGTCTTCCAGGTCGGCTGGAAATCGCTGGCGGGGAGCACGGGATCCTCTACGGACAGGATGTAGTCGACCCGGCGGTTGCGAGGCTCGCTGGTGTTGTCGGGCGTGGGGACACGCAGGGCCTGCTCGCCGAAGCCCTCGTAGGCGATGGGAAGGTCGGGGGCTCCGGTGCGGAACCAGGCGGCGATCGACTGCGCGCGCTTGAGCGAGAGGCCGAGGTTGTACTTGGCCGAGCCGACTGTGTCGGTGTGGCCGACGACGTACAGCCTGATGGGGCCGACGGCTTGGTACTTGGCCAGCGCCTCGGCGATCTTGGCCAGGCTGGCCTCCAGCTTGGGAACCTCGGAGGCAGCGATGGCCGCCGAGTCGTTGGCGAAGGTCACCTCTTTGTGCGGGATGTACACGGACCACGGCACCAGCGTGGTCAGATGGTAGGCCCCGCTGGGGTCGACCACGCGAACCTCGATGCGGCCGATCTCGGCGTCCTTGCCCGGCGGATCCCAAGTCACCACCAAGGGCACGCTCGGGTCGTGCTCGGCGAACGGCTGCTCTCGCTCGACCAGGGTCTTGCCATCGGTGGCCGACACGATTTTCAGCTGAATCTTCCCGTCGGGGATGGAAGCCAGCAGGTCGAGCCGGCCGCGCGCCAGATCGACGTGCGACTTGTCCAGCGTCACCCGCAAGACCCCGGCCACGATGGTGTCGAACGACACCTCGGAGGTCCACGTGCGCTTGCCCACCGCGCATGTCACGCGGCCCTGGTAGTGCCGCTTGCCGGCCTTGCCATCGAACACGACGTCGCGACTGGTGCCGGCCTCCAAGGGGCCAAAGCTCTCCTCGACGGCCTCGCCGTCGTCGCGGGTCAGCGCCACCTCGACCTTGTCGAGGAGCTGGTTCGCGGTGACGATGAGACGCGGTTGCTGTCCGAGCGGAACCGAGGTCGCGAGCCTGAGCACCATGGGATCCGCGAAGGCGAGCCCAGGCGAGAGCGAGAGTCCCATCGCAGTAAACAAGGCCAAGGTCCAAATTCGCGCGTGGTTCATTGGTAGATACCTATATTAGCCTTCGCCACCCTTGAGTCTTCAGTGGAAACTGCGACACCCGATGGCCAGGAGAGAGACTAGCCCGAACGATGGAGCACAGAAAAGTCGATTGCCACTGCGTATCCGCAGCCGCCATTCGCGTACGTCGACCAATGGAGGCTAGCGTCCGCCTCCGCACAGAAGGACACGACAAACGCATCATGCTCCAAATCCGAATCGGACGGGCATTCGAGATGAGTCAGAGCATCCCGCCAGATTGCCGTAAATTGCGAGGCTGGTTGCTTCTGCATGCGGGTCGTAAGCAACTCCCTCGCGAGTTCCCTTCCGTAGACAAGTTCTCCCGCGTCGTTCGAACAGGATGCGCGAGTCGCCCAGAGGGACTTCGTTTTCAGGATACCTATGAGTCCAGGGGCGGTCGTGAAATGGAAGAGAGGCCCCCTCGGCTCTTCCCTTAGACGATCGACGCTTTCAAGGCCCTTGATTCCCACCGTGATGAGCCGATCCGCAATCTCTCTTGGGTCCACGCTCTCGCTCGGGTCCAATGTCGAGCCTCCTGGTCTGGTCCGTGTGCCAATGCCGACCGTCCATAGTCAGCTGCGAGTCCGATTGGCTGCAACCTGCTGCCACCCTACACCAAGGCAGTACGATCTTGCAGGTGTCGCTTATCAGCGACGCTCCCGACGCCGGGCATCCTGACAGCTCAACTACTCGACAGACCTTCTCGGCATCCCCGATGAACGGGTACTTCCGAGAGAGGAATAAGCCTCCCCCTGCAATGGTAAGCAGAAGCACTAAGCGAAACGACCAAGGCATTGGCGGATACCTGTACTCCTTTCTTCTACTTCGAAGTTGGGCACACGGGATCCCATGTCGAACCGTGCGTGTACCTTCGACCGATCTTCGAGATAGCCCATGGCGTGAAAATTGGGCTAGGCTCGCCGCATGTGCGCCAGGCAAAGCTGGCATCAACCAACGGGTGAAAGTCCCGTCCGCGGAAACAGGGCTCCCGTGGGAGCGGCCTATGGCTGCGACCAACGCACGTCCTCGCGGTACCGAGTCTTGCGTGAAGTCCTGTCGCGAGGCAGGCCACGAAGCGTAGACAGGGAGTATGCAGGCCGTAATGCGACAAGCGTGAAGGTGTCGAGCCCCGAAACACATTCTCTTCCGTGGTGGCCGAGCACGTATGGAGCAGCGAAGGCAACACCGGCAATCCTCAAGGAAGCCGGCACCACGGTTGTTGCGCAACGCGACCCTGCACGCGGATGGCAAGCTGGCCGAGAAGCTCGCAGGCACGCCGCAAGGCTCGCCCGCGAGTCCCGTTGTGGCCAACATCTGTCTCCACGTCCTCCTCGACACCTGGTTCGCCAAGGACTGGGCCGACAAGGGGGAATTCGTCCGCTATGCAGACGATGCGCTCTTCGTCTTCACCGACGAAGACGATGCGCGCGCCTTCCAGCAAGCGCTGGGCGCGCGGCTTATCGAGGCCGGGCTCAAGCTCAACCTCGACAAGACTCGCATCGTGCCGTTCTCAGCCTCGGCACCCAAGGGCACCATCACGCTCCTGGGCTTCGAGCTCTACTGGGGACAGCACTTTGGCAAGGGCAAGCGCCTCAAGGTGAAAACCATCCCCAAGCGCCTTGCCCGTGCCGCGCAGAACTTCAAGGACCGGATCAAAGCGAGGCGCTCGCAGAAGCGCTCCTATACCTGGGAGCAATTCCTCCGTCGGCTGCGCTTCTCGCCACTGCCGCGCCCGCCTCGGGGCCCAGGACTGATAGAAATCTCCTCGGAGCATGTTGCTGTGAGGAAACACAAACCGAAGAGCCGTATGCCTAAATCGGGCACGTACGGTTCTGTAAGGAGCGCCAGCCGAAAGCTGGTGTTTACTTGATGGCGACCCCAAACGACGCTTGGTCGAATCGCAAGGTGATGACGACTGTTATAGACTCCGACCCGCCCCAGTCGTCCGGATGGTCGGGATGGGCCGAGAACGAGTCGAGTCACAGCGCGTGGGCGACCAAGAAGAAACCCCAAAGAGCGCCTCGGCGACCCGCACGACCGGCACAGACGGGGACCGAAGGGGCCGAGCAGCGGCCAATCGGGCGGTGGATTGCCGCAGTGGCGTTATGGTCGATCGCGGGCGGGCTATTCGCGGGACGCGCCATCGCCGGCCATGTCGACGCGGGCGTGGAGGTCGGCATGGAATGGCTGGCGGTTCGAGCGCCAAGCTTTTTGCGACCCTACCTGCCCGCGCCGGTGCCGAAGCTGATTGAGCCGAAACCCCGACAAGTCGTGGCATCGCCGGTCCCCGCCTCCGAGCCACCGCCTTCCCAGGAGGTCACGCGCGCGGCCGCGAAAGAAGGTCGCAAACATCGGCACCGTTGACCCGAGGCGGGCCCCGAGTCGCGCAGCGCACGCCGCGGACGGTATTGTGGTCGGCCGTTCGGGCTTGCTATACAGCCCGTAGGGCGCATGCCTTTGCCCTGAAGACCTGCCAAGGAGTGCACAAGATGAAAGTTGTCGGCATCGTCGTCGCGTTCTCTCTGATGTCCTCGGTTTCGCTGGCGAAGAAACCCGAGAAGAACAGCCCCGTTTACACGGTGAACACGTTGAAGGGCAAAGGGGGCAGCATCGCGTTCACGTGCAGCCCCACCAACTGTAGAGAACAGCAGGACGGCAGCTACTTGTTCAATCTGAGCTGTCAGACGAACAAGGAGAACGACAAGCTGGAACTGTATCTGGGCGACAAAAGCCAGACCATCCAGTCGTTCGGCTTCGTCGACATCCCAGGCGACCTCAAGGCGCCGAAGAAGGGCGCCGTCCCTATCAAGATCTTGGTCAGCGAGGAGGAGGGCTCTCCTCAGACGATATTCACGTTCAAGTACACGACAGAGCAGGTCAAGCGGCCTACCTGCCGCAAGTACGGTGAGCTAGAGCTGTAGTCGCCCCCCACACTCCAGTTGCCAAGGGAGGGCCGGATGGTGTCTTCTCCCCGAACATGACCCAGGCTTCTCGGTCTGCCTTCCTCGACATACTGCGCGTGCTCGCGGCGCAGATGATCGTGTGGCACCACCTTGCGTACTACGGCCCCCTGTCGGACTTCGCCTATGCCGTGGCCGCCGGCCCCATCGATTGGCTGTATGAGTATGGGCGCTTCGCCGTGCAAGTCTTCTTCGTGCTCGGCGGGTACTGCCTGACCCTCGGCCGGCTGAAACGAACGCCGCCCGCCGGACTTGGCGACGCCGTCCGGATCATCGTGGATCGCTACCTCCGGATTGGCTTGCCGTACCTGCTCGCGCTCGGCCTCGCGCTGATCGCCAACGAGATCGCGGCCGCGTACATGCAGCACCCGTCGATCTCGCCGCGGCCCACGCCAGGGCAACTCGTGGCCCATGTGCTTCTCCTACACAAAGTGCTTGGCTACGACTCGCTGACCGCGGGGATCTGGTACGTGGCGATCGACCTCCAACTGGTCGCGCTGGTCGCGCTGGTCTATGCCATCGGGGCTCGCCTCTCGAACGCACACGGCGCGCCGATCGCGCGCTGGACCCTGCTCGGCGCGGGACTCTTCTCGGCGTTCGCTTGGAACCGCATGCCCGGGCTCGACTGCTTCGCGATCTACTTCCTGACCAGCTACGTGCTGGGCATGGCCGCGGCGTGGGTCAAGCACGGTCAACTGTCGAAGTCGGCTTTCTGGGTCTATGCGGGCGCCGTCACCTCGGCCCTGCTGGTGGACTTCCGCCCACGCATCGCGGTCGCCCTCGTGACCGCCGTCGTGCTCTTCGTCGCGCAAGGGCAGCGCCGGCTGCCCCGGCTGTCGAGCCCACGCGCCCTGCGCGCCCTGGCCGACACGAGCTACAGCCTCTTCCTGATCCACTTCCCGACCTGCCTGATCCTGAACGCGTGGTGGTCGAGCCACTTTCCCCCGAAGCCGTGGCTGTCGTTGCTCGGCATGGCGACGGCCTGGGCGCTCAGCATGCTCGCGTCCTTCGCGTTCTACTACTTGGTGGAAAAGCGACTGTCCGCCCTGCGATTGGCTCGGACGCGCATCAAGGCCCCCGCGTCCAAGCTCGCCAGCACGCCAAGCCACGCTCGCCCCTGAGCGACCACGTCGAAAGCTGTCCCCGCGTCGAGCGTGCGCCCCCCGGCGAGCGCCCGTGCACAGAGGGATCCAATTTCGAACGAATAGGCCCCACGGGAAGGAAGTGATTCCGGCGGCCAGGGCCCACTATCTGGATAGTGGTCTGCTCGCAAGGAGACAACGGATGCTTCGCACGCCTCGGACTTCTCTGATCGTCTTGGCCGCTTCCCTGCTTTTCGCTTCGTGTACGAGCCCCGCACCTACCGACGGAGTCGGACAGGGGGGCTCCGCAGCGTCCGGCGGAGCAGCCGGACAGCCGGAAACCGGCGGACGGACCGGCTCGGGCGGGCAGAATGGCTCGGGCGGACAACTTGGCTCCGGCGGTCAGCCGGGCTCGGGCGGGCTCACCTCTGGCGGAGCGCCGACGACCGGTGGGAGACTCGGGCGCGATGCGGGCGCGAGCGCGGACGGACGCCCAGGCTCGGGCGGCAAGGCCACCGGCGGCGCCACCAGCCTGGGGGGTGCGGGCGGTCAAGTGACGGGAACCGGTGGCGCGAGCGCGCCCGACGGAGGCGTCGTGCTCACCCCCACGGCGTGCAGCACGGGCACGGCCCAGACCGGCGACGTGACCGTGGATCTCTCCGCTCTCCAGCAGCGCATCTCCGGCTTCGGCGTTTCCTCCGCCTGGGCGGGAAGCTACGCGAACGCGTCCGATCCCGAGTATCTGTGGTCGACCACCACCGGCGCGGGGCTGTCCTTGCTCCGCATCCGGTACGGGGACGGGCTCGCCATCGCCCAGGCCGCCGCCAAGGCCGGGGTCACGGTGTGGATGACGCCGTGGGGAACGGGCTCGAACGGCTCTCCGGGCGGCCCCTTCACCACCAGCCAGAACAACCCCAACGGCTGCACCTCGGGCAGCATGCCGGTGCTCACGGATCTGAAGGGCTTTGCGAGCACGCTCGTCACCTGGGTGCAAAACGCGAAGAGCAAGGGCGTGCCCATCTACGCCGTGTCGGCCGCGAACGAGCCGGATAGCTGCGGCATCAACCAGACCACCTCGTACTCGGCCGAACAGTTGGCTGCTTGGATCGACGTGCTCGGGCCTGCCATGGCCGCCATCGACGTGAAGCTGATGGCACCCGAGACCATGAACGCGTGCGGATTCACCAAGTACTTCAATGCCATCAAGGCGGACCCGGTCGCCTGGGACGCGGTCGACATCTTCGCCAGCCACGAATATGGGTGCGGCACCCTACCCGCCCAACCGTCCATCGCGGCCGCCGGCAAGGAGTATTGGGAGACCGAGGTCGACACGGGAACCGGAAAAGGCGACTCGACGGGCGACGGCATTGCCAGCGCGCTGCCCATGGTCACCACCCTTCACAACGACCTCACCAAAGCCAACCTGAACGCTTGGCACATCTGGTGGCTGTACAACGCCAGCGGCAACGGCGGCTGCCTATACGACACGACCACGAAGAAGTGGACCAAGCGTCTTTGGGCTTTGGGCAACTACGCGCGCTTCGTGCGGCCTGGCTACATGCGAGTCGCCACCTCGGGCGCGGCGCCGTCCGGGGTCCTGGTCAGCGCCTACCAGAACCCGGCCGATGGAACGCTGGTCGTGGTGGCCATCAACAACAACACCTCGGCCACCCCACTGTCGCTGCACGTTTCCGGCGTCGTCCCGTGCAGCATCACCCCATGGGTGACCTCGGCCGCCGACGACCTCGCATCCAAGAGCGCGCTCACGGTCAGCAACGCCCGCGTGAGCGCCACGCTGGATCCTCAAAGCGTCACGAGCTTCGTCGGCAAGCCCTGACCCATCGGGCAATTGCTGCGCCCCGGGCCGAATCGTCAGACGACGCCAGCTTGGACGGACGACACCGCCAAGCCGTGCGTGTGTCGGACGCGCTCGGGAGCGACGGCGACGGCCTCGCGTGCGGGGCGTTGCTGGGCCTCCCGGCGAACCTCCTCGATCGCCAGGACGAGGCGAGGCAGAACGGCCTCGCGCGTGTAGCGGATCATGTGCTCGCCCGCGATGGCCAGGGAGATCGCGCTGGCGATTCGCCGGGGCGCGCGGCGCAGCACCCGCGCGAAGAAGCGCCAGTAGGATCGCCGGTAGCTGCCCCGGATCCCCTGTCGCCAGATGGACCGCAGCAGACAGGCGATGGCATAGGACCAAGGCAGACTCATGGCCGCGCCGCCACGCGGGCGAAGCTCGAGTGCTCGCGAACAACGCGCGAAGTACTGCTCTGGCTGGTAGATCTGCTCGAGCGTTCTCGCGTAGATCCGAAGCAAGACGTCTTCGGGGAGCTTGGTCTTGAAGTTCGGCCTGCCGAAGGTCTCACCCGTCGAGCGCTCGATGAGGCGACCTTCGCGCGACAACCGCCGCTCGAGCTGCGTCCCGGGCAGCGCGGTCAAGACCCCGATCATCGCGCTGGGGATCGGCGATCGCAGCACCCACTCGCGCTGCCGCTCCAAGGCCTCGGCGTCGTCGGCATCGAAGCCCATGATAAACCCGGCAGAGACACCCAGGCCGGACCGGATCATCTTCTCCACGGCGACGTTCAGATCGACCACGAGGTTCTGGGTCTTGTGCGTCTCGCGCAAGGCCGCTGGGGACGGCGTCTCGATGCCGACGAACACAGCGTCGAAGCCGGCGGCGACCATCTTGGACATCAGCTCGTCACAGCCCGCCAAGTCGATACTGGCCTCGGTCATGATCTGGAACGGGAAGCGATGCTGGCGCATCCAGGCCGCCAACGGATCGAGCAGCTTCATCGTCTCGGACCGGTTGCCGACGAAGTTGTCGTCCACCACGAAGAGCGAGCCGCGAAAGCCGGTCGCCAGCAAGGCGTCGAGCTCGCGGCAGAGCTGGTCGGGCGTCTTGGTCCGCGGCTGTCTGCCGAACAACTCCACGATGTCGCAGAACTCGCAACGAAACGGACATCCGCGCCCCCACTGCACCCCGATGAGGTGATAGGCGTCGATGTCGAGCAGGTCGTAGCGCGGCGGCGGCAGCTTCCGCAAGTCCGGTCTGCCGGGCGCGACGAAACGCGAAGGCAGCTTCGCAGGGTCGCCCTGCAAGGCCACGCACAGCGGGCCGATGAGCTCTTCCGCCTCGCCGACCACGATGGTATCCACGAATGGCGCCAGGGCGTCTGGCGTCGCCGTCGCGTGCGGACCACCCGCGACGATCACCTTCCCCCGTGCATGGGCCCGGGCCGCGACGTCCAGCATGGACGTTCGTTGCACGAGCATCCCGGACAGGAACACCACGTCGGCCCAATCCAGGTCCCCCTCGTCGAGCGAACGCACGTTCATGTCGCAAAGACGGACCTCCCAGTCGCGCGGCAACAACGCCGCAACCGTCAGCAGGCCGAGCGGTGGAAGGAGCGCACGTTTGCCGATGAGTCGCAAGGCATACTCGTGTCCCCAATAAGTCTCCGGAAACTGCGGCCATATGCAGAGAACCTTCATCCCTGGATTAGCGCAGATCTTCCGTCACCCTTCTGTCACGACCAGGTCATCTTTGCCCCAGCAGCCCCGAAGGGCGGCTGGGCGGACCGCCTCGTCAGGTCACGATCTGAAGGCGCCGCCGAAAGTCGCGGGTCATCTCGCCATCGCCAAGCTGCTCGAAGATGGCAAGCATGGCGAGCCGCGCCCCGTCTTCACGGTACTTCCGGCTACGCGAGACCAGCTCGAGAAACTCGGCGAGGGCGCGGGCAAAATCGCCGCGAGCGGCATACGCGCTCGCCAGCGCCCAACGGGCATCGAGATCGCCTGGCTCCCGCTGTGCCGCCGCAAGTGCCGCCGCTTCGCCTCCGAAGGCCTCGGCGTCCGCGGAGAAGGTGATGCGACGACGCAATGACGAAATCCCGTCGGAGAACGGGCTTCTCGGATCCACGGCCTCGAGAAGGCTCTCGACCTCCGCGGTCCGGCCGAGATCGAGCAGAGCACGTGCGAGGCCAACCAGCGCGCGGTCACGAACCTCGGGGCTCGCGGTCAGCGTGCGAAGAGGCGCCTCCGCATCCCCGGGCTGGCCAGCGACGATGAGCCTTTCGGCGCGCTCGACCGCTTGCACGTCGGCGGACGGTGCTAGCGCCAGCAGCCACTGCCGGATGGCCGCCGCCGGCTTCGCGCCCACGAACTCGCTCGCCACCTCTCCGTTCCTGAAAGCCTTCACCGCCGGGATGCTCTGAATGCCGAACTTGCTCGCCAACTCCGGGTTCTCGTCCGTGTTGACCTTGACCAGCTCGACACGCCCAGAAAGCGCCGCCACCTCGCGTTCGATCACCGGTCCAAGCGTGCGACAGGGGCCGCACCAAGGGGCCCAGAAGTCGACCACCACCGGCACGGAGCACGAGCGCTCGATGACGGCCTGTTGGAATTCGCCTGTGCCAATGTCTTTCACCATGGAATCGCTGCTTGTAGATGCCTGCATGACGTTTTAGTTCCCGAGAGAATTGCACAGCCGCGCCCGTCGTCGCGACGTGAAATTTCCTTTCGGTGGGTTCGAGCCTGCTGCCACGGAAATGGATTCTGGGAATCCTTTCCCGGACGGTCGGCTCTGAGCGGATGTGAGAAGTAGCCCAGCATTCCCGACAAAACCCCTGGTACGCGGCAATCGCCTCGCGCGCCTCCTCGTCATCCTCCTCGCATCCACAGCGACGCCCGGCATGGCCGCGCCGCTATCCGTCGAGGACGCCATCCGCTCGGCCTGGCGAAATAACCTTGGGATCAGCAGCAGCGACAGCATGGTCGGCGCGGCTCGCATCGATGCGAACGCGGCCAGCGACCAACGCCTACCATCGCTGATCCTGTCTGCCAAGACGTTGGCCACCAACGAGCCCATGGCGGCCTTCGGGCTCAAGCTCGACCAGCAGCGCATCACCATGGCCGATTTCGATCCAGCCAGGCTGAATTCCCCCAACATCACGGGTGGCGTGGGCGTGGGCGCCGCGCTCGTGCAACCCATCTACATGGGGGGCCGGCTGACTGCCGGCGCGCGCGCTGCCGTGATCCATGCCGATGCCCAGGCCAGACAGTACGAGCGCGCCAAGCAGGAGATCGCCTTTCGGGTGGCGCAAGCGTACTTCGGAGCCCAGGTCGCAGCCGAAGGTCTTCGCTACGCCGAGGACGTGCTCTCCCATGCACGAGAAACCGAGGCCTTCACGAGAGCGCGCAACCAGCAGGGCCTCGCCCTCGACGCGGACCTCGCCCGGGCCACGGCGTTCAGGGCGCAGGCCGATGCCGAGACCGAATCGGCGCGCGAACGGCTGGCCTCGACGCGCGCGGCTCTGGCGCTGCTGTCGGGCAACGCAGCCCGTGAAGCCGAGCTGACCACCCCGGTCCACACGGACACGCCGCCCTCACAGGCCGCACCGCCGGCAGACCTCGCGCAACGCCCCGACCTGGAGTCGGCGCGCATGCAGGCCGAGGCGGCGCGAGAGATGGTGAACGTCGCCAGGGGCTCACTCAAGCCCGAGGTCATGGCACAAGCGTCGGTGGAGACTCTGCGCTCTGCAATCGATCAGGGGGCGACCTGGTTCACCGTGGGCGTCTTCGCCCGGTGGCGGCTCTCGGCTTCGGACTGGCGAGCCACCCACGCCGCCGAAAGCCGTGCCCAGGCAGCCAGCCAAGCCCGAGCATGGAGCGAGGAGCAGGCGCGACACGAGGTGGATGAAGCTTGGCGCTCGTTGCGAACCTCGCACGCGATGCTGGCGTCGGCCCGAGAGGCGGTGTCGGCCTCCGAGTCGGCGCGTGCCCTGCGCATCGAGCGCCACCGGCAAGGGCTGCTTCCCCTCACCGACGTGTTCGACGCCGAGGCTGCATTGGCCGGCGCACGTGCCCTTCTCTTGCGTACCCAGTTCGACGCGCGCGTGGCAGCCGCCGGGCTCGAGCTCGCGCTCGGTCAACCCATCGAAGGAGTGAAGTAATGGTCCCGTCTACCATCCTGGGAGCAACGGCTCTCGTCGCATTGGCCCTGTCATCCAGCACCGCGCTCGCGGAAGTCCCGTCCTTGTCCAAACCGGTCCCAGTGCGGCTGGTGAACACGGGACCGGCGACGGAGAGGCGCCTCATCGCGGCGACGGTGGCACCGGTGAACCGCGCCACCATTTCCACCCGAATGGCGGCATCGGTGCAGAAGGTCCTGGCGTACGAGGGCGCCAAGGTCAGGCGCGGCCAGCTTCTGGTCGTGCTTTCGGCCGAGGACGTACGCGCCCAGCTCGCCGCCGGTTCGACCGCGCTCGCCAACGCGGAAGCGTACGAGCGGCGGATCGTCGAGCTTTTGCGCAACCGTGCGGCGACGCCGGTCGAGCTCGAGGCCGCACAGGCGCAGCGAGCGCAGGCCGAAGCCGCCGTGGCGGCGACCAGGGCCAGCCTCGGATACGCGCAGTTGCTCGCGCCGTTCGATGGGATCGTGCAAGCCCGACGGGTGAGCGCCGGAGACTTCGTCGGCCCCGGACAGCCCTTGGTCGACATCGAAGGGACGCAGCTGGAGTTGCAGGCCACCCTATCCGAGGACGAGGCCCATGGGCTCGCCATCGGACAGTCGGTCGAATTCGAGGCCAACGGACAGCAAGGCGAGGCCATCGTCACCGCGCTCACGCCTGGCGCCGACGTGCTTTCGCACCGTCGAAGCCTGCGGGCGAAGATCAAGTCAGGCGTGACCAACCTGCGCTCGGGCGCGTTCACCCGCATCGCGGTCCCGGGCGCCGCGGTCGCGACGTCCACGCGTGTCCCACAGAGCGCGCTGGTTCAGCGCGGCGACTTGACCGGCGTCTTCGTGGCGAATGGCGGCCGCGCCCGCCTGCGCTGGCTCTCCGTGGGCGACGTCCTCGGCAACGAGGTCCTGGTTCGCGCCGGCTTGGCGAGCGGCGAGGCCGTCATCGACAGCCCCGGCGCCTTGCTGGACGAGCAGCCCATCGAGATCCTCCCGGGAGGGCTCCGATGACGGATGCACGGGACATCGGCTTTTCGGGCCGGGTCGCGAAGACCTTTCTGCGCAGCAAGCTGACCCCGCTCATCGTGGTGGCGTCCATCCTGCTGGGGGTGGCAGCGGTCCTCCTCACCCCGCGCGAAGAGGAGCCGCAGATCGTCGTGCCCATGGTGGACGTCATCGTCCCCATGCCCGGCGCGTCCCCGGCCGAGGTGGAAAGTCAGCTCACGACGCCGCTCGAGCGGCGCATGTGGGGGCTACCCGGCGTCGAGTACCTGTACAGCACGAGCCGGCCGGGGGCCGCGCTGCTCACCATTCGCTTCAAGGTGAACGAGCCATTGGAACCCAGCTTGGTCAAGGTCCACCAGGAGCTCGCTGCCCATCCCGAGTTGCTCCCCGCGGGCGCCATGCAGCCGGTGGTACGCCTGTTGACCATCGACGACGTTCCGTTCTTGAACCTCACGCTGCACTCCGACGACTCGGCGCCAGGAGTCCTGCGCGCCGTGGCCGACGAGGTCGCCCGGGAGCTCGCCGACGTGCCACAGACCGCCCAGGTGCAGGTGCTCGGCGGGGCCAAGCGCGCCTTGCTCATCGAGCCCGATCCCCAGCGGCTGCGAACCCTGCAGGTGTCCTTGGCGGAGCTCGACCCCGCCATCCGCGCCTCGCAAGCACAGCTGCCCGCCGGCGCGCTGGTGGACAACGGCCGACGTGTCGAGCTGGAGGCCAAGGGCTACGTGATGTCGGCGGCGCAGCTCCGGCGTGTCATCGTCGCCACCCGCGGCGGCAGGCCCATCTACCTGGAGGACGTCGCGCAAGTCACCGACGGTCCCGAGCGCGAGCCTGCCATCGCGGTCACGGCGAAAAAGGACAAGCCGGGCTTCACGCAGGCGGTATCGATCGCGGTGGCCAAGCGGCCTGGAACCAACGCCACCCTGCTGGCCGGGAGGGTGCTCGACAAGGTCGAGGCGCTGAAGGGGCGGCTCATTCCATCGACCATCCAAGTCGACGTCACGCGCAACTACGGGGAGACCGCGGGAGAGAAATCGGGCGAGCTCATCGAGCACCTGCTCATCGCCACGCTGTCGGTCATCGCGCTCATCTTCCTCGCCATGGGTTGGCGCTCGGCCATCATCGTCGCGGTGGCGGTGCCGGTGACTTTGGCACTGACGCTGCTTCTCACCTACCTCTTCGGGTACACGCTCAACCGTGTCACGCTGTTCGCGCTCATCTTCTCCATCGGCATCTTGGTCGACGACGCGATCGTGGTGGTCGAGAACGTGCATAGGCACTTGTACCTGCCAGGGCCGAAGCGCAGCTTCGCGCGCACCGTGATCGACGCCGTGGACGAGGTCGGCAATCCGACCATCCTCGCGACCTTCGCGGTCGTGGCCGCCATCCTGCCACTGGCGCTGGTGCGTGGGCTGATGGGGCCGTACATGCGCCCCATCCCCATCGGAGCCAGCGTGGCCATGATCTTCTCGTTGGCCATCGCCTTCATCGTCAGCCCTTGGGCCGCCATGAAGGTCTTCCGCAAGAAGGCGCACATGGGCGACACCGACGAGAGTGGTCTTCACCCGGCGGATCCGAGCTTCGACCCGCCATCGCCAGACAGCGACGACGAAAGCGCCCATCCCGAATCGCGCCGCGAGACCATCTGGACGCGTATGCACCGTACCGTCACTCGCTGGCTCCTCGGCAAGGCGTGGGTACGCTGGGCCTTCATGGCTGGATTGGTCGGCATGTTGGGTGGTGCCATGGCGCTCGTGGGTCGCGGCACGGTAAAGGTGAAGATGCTTCCCTTCGACAACAAGGCGGAGTTCCAGGTCCAGCTCGACATGCCAGCCGGCACGCCGCGCGAGACCGCCTTCGCGGTCGGGCAGGACCTTGCCCGACGGGTGCTCGAAGAACCTGAGGTGCGCGACGTTCAGGTCTACGCCGGCGTCGCCGCGCCCTTCACTTTCGTGGGTATGGTTCGCCACAGCTTCCTGCGAGACGCAGCCGAGCAAGTGGATCTGCAGGTGAACCTCGTGCCCAAGCACGCCCGCAAGGCGCAAAGCCACGACATCGTCATGCGCCTGCGTCCAGCGCTCGAGGCCATCGCATCCGCGACGGGTGGCCGGCTCAAGCTGGTCGAGATTCCGCCCGGTCCCCCGGTGCTCGACACGCTGGTCGCCGAGGTCTATGGACCGACCGCGGCCGAGCGCAATCGTCTGGCGGCCCAGACGTTGGAGGCGTTCCGGAGCACGGACGGCGTCGTCGACATCGACTCCACGCTGAACCCTACCTCGCCGAAGCTGTCCCTCGAGGTCGACCGCGAGAAGTCGGCGCTCCACGGCGTCGCGCCCGCGGCCGTCGTTCAGACACTGGCAGCGGCGGGCCACGGCGTGAGGCTCGGCACCTTCCACGCGGGGCGCGGTGCCAATCAGGTCCCGGTGATTCTGCAGCTCGCCCCCGCGCAGCGCACACGTCTCGACCAGTTGCTGGAGCTCACGGTCCCTGGCGAAAAGGGCGCCGTGCCGCTGTCCGAGCTGGTGCAAGTGAGCCAAGGTCGCGCCGATGCCGACATCTTCCACAAGAACCTCATGCCGGTCTCCTACGTCTTCGGCGACCTGGCGGGCAGCATCGAGAGCCCGGTGTACGCGCTCGCCGTGCTCAACAAGAAGCTCGATCTGCTGCGTAGCTCGACGGGCGAGGTGGTTCCCCGCTTCGGCCTCGATCTTCCGAGTCAAACCGAACAGCCATCGATCAAGTGGGACGGCGAGTGGCACATCACCCTCGAGGTGTTCCGCGACCTCGGGCTCGCCTTCGCGGCGGTGCTGGTCCTCATCTACGTGCTCGTGGTCGGCTGGTTCCAGAGCTTCTCCGTGCCACTCGTGATCCTCGTGCCAATCCCCCTGTCGCTCATCGGCATCGTCCCCGCACACTGGGCGATGGGCAGCTTCTTCACCGCCACCAGCATGATCGGATTCATCGCAGGCGCTGGCATCATCCTGCGCAACAGCATCATCCTCGTCGACTTCATCGAGCTCAAGCTGCGTGAGGGCATGCCCCTCGCGCTGGCCGTCGAGGAAGCTGGCGTCGTGCGCTTCCGACCGATGCTGCTGACCGCAGCGGCGGTGCTGGTGGGAAGCGCGGTCATGCTCGCGGATCCCATCTTCCAGGGCCTCGCCATCGCGCTCATGGCTGGCCAAGTGGCGGCGACGCTCTTGTCGCGCCTCGCGGTTCCCCTGCTCTACTACCTACTTGCCCGTCGCGGCCGAGCCGCCGAGCTACAACGCGAAGGGGCCCGCAGCCGCGAGGCCGAGGCAGCGTCGCGGTTGGCTCGCGTGTTGCCACTGTCGCGCGCGGTATGATCGGCCACTTTTGCGATGCGCTTCCCGCTGTGGATGAGGTATGCATCGTCGCAATGGACCCGAGCGACAAGGCAGTCGACTATTTCAAGCAAGGCTACAACTGCGCGCAGGCGACCGCCGCCGCGTTCGCGGACGAGATGAAGATGGACGAGAAGACGGTCCTTCGGGTCATGGCGGGCTTCGGCGGCGGCATGGGCGGCCTGCGCGAGACCTGTGGTGCGGTCAGCGCCATGGTCTTCGCGGCCGGCGCCTTGACCGGCGACTACCCGCCCACCGACAAGGCGGCGAAGAAGGCGCTCTACGACACCGTGAAACGGATGACCCGCGCGTTCCAGGACAAGCACGGCACCACCAATTGCGGCGAGCTGCTCCGCCTGGCGGCGTGCGAGGCGGCGCCGGATCCCTCGGAGAGGACCGACGCCTACTACGCCAAACGGCCCTGCGCGCGTTTCGTCGCGACCGCGGCCGACATCATCGCCAAGACGCTGCGCTGAGCGACTACCCGCGCGGCGACCGGGGCTTGCCAGCGTTGCGCTTGCCGCTCGCGTCCGCGCCGTTGTCGAGGATGAAGTACGACACGCCGGGCGTGCCGCAGGCGTCGCCGTTGCGATGGAACTTCCAGTGCAAGTACACCTTGCCATTCCCTGACAGGATCGCCTCCGGCGGTGTGGGGAACGGCACCGCCGCATAGACGGAGCTGATGGCCGCAGCGTCGAAGCCGGTGTTCCCCGACGTGCGGACCATCGCGATCTTGTCGACGTTGCCGGTCTTGTCGAGGACGATCTCCAGCTTCGCCATCAGCCCCATGTCGTCGAACGGCGTGTTCTTCAATTGCAGGCTCAAGCTCTGCAGGAAGCCGAAGGCCCATTTGTCGTGGATCTGCCGGTGCATGTGCGTGATGAACTGCGCGAAGGGTGCGGCACGGGTGTTGAGCTCGGTCTGGTTGTCGGGCCTCACCTCGCTGATGAAGTTCTCCAGCGCGGCACGGACCTTCTCCATGTGCACGACGAACTTCCCTTTGCGCCTCGACTGCTCCTGCTTGGCGAAAGCAGCCGCCGCGGCAGAGTCGTCGCCGAACGCCGATGCGTACCCCTTCCGGGTCAGGTGCGGAGCACGGTCCCTCGGCCCGGCCCGCGTTGCGATCGCCCTTCCGGCCGAGCTCGCCCGGGCGCTTGTGCGGCAGGTAGCCATCGGCCGACTCCGGTAGCGCTTCGCCATGCTCGCCCACATGGCTTCTGCCCGGCACCCGCATGGACAGCGCCCGACGCGCCTCGGGCGACATCGGTTGCCCATCCGCGCTTGGCTCATCGCCTCGGCGGCCCGCTTTCTCCTCCTGCTCCTGCGCGTGGGCGATCTTCTCCTCGTCGTCCCCGCCCTCCGTGACCTTGCTCTCCTCGGCACGATCCAAGTTGGTGTGCCTGGCGCGGGTCTCGCGGTCCGTGCGGTTGTTCCGCTGCGCCAGGTACTTCGCGTTCTCGGGCGCCTCCACGTCCTTGCCCAGATCCAGATCGACGATCTTCTGGTGCAACAGCTCCAACTCGTCGAGCTTGGGCTTGTCCTCGGGCTTCGGCGCCTCGGGCGACTGCTTCGGCGGGGTCTCCTTCTGCTGCGATTCGGCGAGCGCTTCGGCTTTCGTCCTGGGCTCGGGCGGCTTTTCCGGCTCGGGCCTTGGCGGCTTGGCCACCAGCGCGGGCGACTTGGACGGCTCCGGCGGCTTGTCCACCCCGGGCAGGTCGGGGGGCAACTCGTCGTCCTCGACGTTCTCGAAGGTCACGCCCACCTCGCCATCGTCGAACTGCCCCCACCAGAAAAGCCACGCCACCAGCGGCACCAGGACTTGTGCGTGCAGAAAGACGGACAGCAGGATGCCTCGGCCGATTCGGCCGCGTGCGCGCACCTTTTCCTGCGTTCGCATGTCTGACCCCTGCCGTTATACCGGATGGGCGGCCAGAGTCAGCGCCCAGTTGTAGGAGATGACGCGCACAGAACCCGTGACAAATCCACACGCGTGGATGTATCAAGCAGCGCAGACGCCATGTCCGACCGAATCACCGCCCGACAGTGGTTGCGCGACAACAAGTACGACGAGGTGGCCGACCTCATCGACGAGCTCATCGAGGAGTGGGCCAAGACGGGCAAGGGAACCAGGAAGAACTGGTGGAAGATCCTCGCCGGAGATGCGGACGGCAACCCTTGCGTCGTGTCGGGCAGGAAGTTCCCGGTCCTGCGCGCTGCGCAGATTCGGCAAGGGGTCCTCGTGACACCGAACTCCATCTTCCGGTCGCCCACCGAGGCGATGCCCGACCTGCGCAAGTCGAATCGTTGGCCCGGCCGCAAGCGGTCCAAGCCCGGCAAGCGATAGCATCGCCGCCCGCCTGGGGCCTCCTCACCTGGCCCGCGCCAGATCTTGTTCCGCCGGCATGGCCCAGCCCCGACCGCCAAGCAGCAGCCGAACGCGCCTGCGGATCTCCTCGCGAATCTCGCGCACGCGCTCGGGCGCCTTGCCTTTGGGGTCTTCCAGGGGCCAGTCGTCGCGCTCGAGGCCAGGGACGACGGGACAAGATTGGCCGCATCCCATGGTGACGAGGAGCGACGAGCGTCTCGCGAGCTCCGACGTCAGCAACTGAGGTCGAGCATCGGAAAGGTCCACGCCCACCTCGCGCATGACCGCCACGACCTCGGGATGCACATGGTCACCGGGCTGGGTGCCCGCCGAGATGGCACGGACGAGCCCAGGATTCGCCAGCTGATTGAAGATCGCGGCGGCCATCTGCGATCGGCCCGCGTTGTGTACACACGCGAAGAGAACCGTCTTCATGACGGAAGCCCGGGCATGTCAGCCATGCTGCGCGCTCACGGCCGCTTCGCCCGAATGAACGCGCTCATCACGGCGCCGTCGAGACCAGCCAGCGTCGCCGACAGGTCGCTCCCGCAACACGAGGAGGTCGAGGCCATCTCCGCGGTGTCTTCCTTGGTGTAGACCCGGGTCGGCTCGATAGAGATGTCTCGAAAGCCGGCTGCCGTGAGCTTGGCGATGTAGTCACTCTCGACGAGCGCGCCCGCCACGCAGCCGGTCCAGAGGTTCAGCGAGCCGCGCAGAGCATCGGGCAGCTCGCGCCGTAGGACGACGTCGGACACGGCCAACCGGCCGCCGGACTTGAGCACGCGAAAGGCTTCACGCAGAACCTTGTCCTTGTCCGCCGACAGATTGATCACGCAGTTCGAGATGATGACGTCCACGGCACCGGCGGGAAGAGGGATGCTCTCGATGGTGCCGCGCAGGAACTCCACGTTGGTGGCACCCGCCTTGGCCTTGTTCTGCTCGGCGAGCTCCAGCATCTCGTCGGTCATGTCGAGACCGTAGGCCTTTCCGGTGGGGCCGACCCGACGGGCTGACAGCAGGACGTCGATACCTCCGCCCGAGCCGAGATCCAGGACCGTCTCGCCCGGACTGAGCTCGGCGAGCGCCGTCGGATTGCCGCACCCGAAGGATGCCTTGAGCGCGTCTTCGGGCAGCCCCGCGGTCTGGTCGTCGGCGTACAGGTCGCGCGTGATCGGATCGGTCCCTCCGAGGCCATCGGCGGTCATGGAGCCACAACACGACGCCTTCCCGCCGCGAACTGCGGCCTTCACCGCCTTGCCATAGCGCTCCCTCACCACCTCGTGGATGTCGCCCGTCACCGGCGGCTCATCACCACCGCCTCCACAACAAGAACCGCTGCCAGATTGCTGTACGAAGAGAAGCTTGGACTTGGTCATCTTGCGTTCCTCCATCTATCGATTTTCTTCAATATAGTGATCAAAAAGAGACTCAGCCGAGGAGCGCCACGAACTCGGCCAGGCGCTGGCGCGCGGCGGGATTGATGGCGTAGTAGATCCACGTGCCCTTCCGTTCGGCCGTGACCAAGCCCGCCTCGCGAAGCAGGCGCAGATGATGCGAGATCGTGGGCTGGGAGAGGTCTTTCACGTAGTCCTCGATGTGACAGGCGCAAAGCCCGCCGGCCCTCGCGACGAGAAGCCGCAAGATGCTCAACCTGGTCTCGTCACCGAGCGCCTTGAACAGGGTCGCATAGCCCGCGAAGTCCTTGCTCTGCGGCTGTGCGACATCGGTACAGCAACCGCGCGAGGACCCGGGAGCTTCTGCGACGGCGAGGCGTTTCGGCACCCGGTGAAGATGATCCACACATCGACTACCGTCAATATTCAAATTCGTCAATATTCGACGACGCACGGGGCATCCGCCAAGGGCGGACATCCCGTGCACGGGGATGAGAGAGCGGCCCAGGCCGGCTTGGCGTCACTGCGAGCAGACGGGCGTTCTGGATCCGCGAGGCCCCCAGCTCGCAAAGAGCACGGCCCCGATGAAGAACCAAATGAGCACGGGCGCCCACGGATAGCCGAAGGGCTCATACGTCAGCTCGACGTGGTTGATACCAGCTTCCACGGGAATCCCCCGGAAGAGGAAATCCGCACCCTGCACCGGCGTCGACCTGCTGTTCACCCGAGCTTTCCATCCCGGGGCAAAGCGATCGGTCACGAGCAGCCAGCCGTCCTGGGGTGCATCGAGCCGCAGTGTCATCGCATCAGGCGTGTATTGCTCGAGCGACACCGCAATCCGCACCGCGGCTGGGGCTTGCCGTAGCTTTTGCAGATCCCCTCCCGCGCACGAACCGACGCCTCCCATCCAAGCGCGGTCGTGCAGGACGAGAGGTGCGGCGCCGAGCTCGTCCGTGCGACTCGCGAAGGCGCGGAACGACCATTCGCAAAGCGGTAGCCACACGGCATCCGACGAGAACCAAAAACGATCCGCGCCAGTCGCGGCCGCGACCAAGGTGGGATGACGGTTCCACTGATCGTGGAAGAGACTGCGGAGCCCACTGTAGCTGTGCAGAGCCGCCTTGCGCACGTGGAAGCGGCGGTTGTCACCTGACGGCTCGGCTGTCCGGTCGGCACCGTCGAGCTGCAACAGATCGAGGCTGCGGCGGTGCCCTGCCGCGACCGCCGCCCACTCGGATCGGGCCTCCTTGGCACGGTTGCCGAGCGTCCAGGCCAGACCAGCGCCCATCGCGGCGTCGGTGACCGCGAGCGCGACCATCGCGGTGATGACCCAACCCCGCCGCCGGCCGAATCGGCTGAACAGCGCGGCCGTCGAGATCAGGGCTGGCCCGAGCCAAGCGATCGCGAGATGAGTGTCCGCCAGGCCGTGCTCGATGGGTCCGGGCTCGATGGGATGCGCCCGCGCGAACAAGAACACGTAGGCGAAGACGGCCACCGCCAACGAGGTCACGCTTGCGGCCACCAGCTTCGGATGCAGGTTGCGCCCCGGCACCTCGCGTAGGTAGTCGCGGATCCCGAAGAGGGCGAGGACGCCAAACAGGAAGATCGGATACCCGCGAAACAGCGACGAGTGGCGAAAAAAGCGGGTGAAGGGAACGCAGTCGTAAAGCCACCCCCTGATCGGGAGCTCGCTTCCCAGCGCCGTGGCCGTCGCCAACGTCGCGGCGGCGAGCAACGACCACCGCAAGAGGCTGCGCGGCCGGGCCAGGATCGAGAACAGCGCGAGCGAGAAGACCAGCCCGCCCATGTAGCAGCTGACGGACGAGCAGTCGGTATAGGTCCAGAGGCGGTCGGGCGGAAGGTTGGCCAGAAAGGGACTTGCGAAGGTCAGCAGGGCGAGCGGATGCAAGGCATTCGACGAGGTGGCAACTGCGCGCGGCAGTGAGCTGATCCGGTTCGTGAACGGACGCCCTTCGTGAAAGAAATGGAGGAAGGTGGGCAGCGCGATGACCACCGCGATCGAGAAGACAACGGCGGCGATCGTCGCTGTCACCGCCAGGCGTCGCGACCACGCCTCAGGTGCTGGCGTCGCGTCTTCGCGGACGAACGCACGCATGGCGATCCAACCGGCCAGGAACAGGCCGTTGGTCAAGAGCACCGCCGGGTATCCGCCAAGCGCCGACAAGCCGAACAACACGCCCGCCTGCGCCGCCGGCCGCCAAGAGGCACGGACCTGTGCCACCTCGATTCGCCAGAGGATGGAGGGAATGAAGGCCCACGAGAAGACGATGGGCGTGTGCTGGGCATGGCCGAGGAAGAAGCCCGAGAACGTGAGCCCGAGCGCCACCACGAAACCACCGGCTGCGGGTATGCGCCAATGCCGGGCCAGCGCCAGCAGCCCGACCCCGAAGACGAGCCAAATGAAGAACCAGTAGGCGACGAACCCGAGCAACGACGGCCCGAACAGCCACGCCAGCACGAGAACCAGCGGGTTGTGGGCGCCGTACTGCGGATCGACGAAGTCGGGTTGACCGCCGTTGGCCCAGGGGTTCCACCACAGAAGCTTGCCCGCCCTCGCGAAATCGCTGATGAGCATGTAGTAGGGCGCGAGCAGCGACTCCGCATCCCAGATTGGGAAGAGCTCCCCGACCAGAAAGCCGCGCAGCGCCAAGACGAAGCCCCCGACCAGGCCCAAGGCGGCGGCAAGGTATGGCAGGCGATGCCGAAGGTCGGGTTTCATGGGGCGGCCGCCCGTTTCTTACCACACCCCGTCGCAAACCCGGATCGGGGCGCGAGTGTGGAGAGGCCAGCTCAATCCTCCTGCCGAAGACGCAGCATTTTGCATGCCTTTGGCGTAACAACCCCCCGAAGGGCGCGCAATTCCATGGGCATGGCGCGTGACCTGGAGGAATCGAACATGTCGAGAACGTTGCGGATCGTCGTCGCGGTTGGGCTGCTCACTCTGGGCACGGGCGGCTGCGGAGGTGGAGGTGGAGGCGGCGGCAAGGACCTCGCCTCGGATGCCTGCGATAGGGCGAATACGTGCAACTCGCTGTCGAGCACCACCGTCGACCAGTGCAGGGACAAGATCAGAGCGGCCTTGGGGGCGATGTCGGACTCCGCACGAAGCGACGCCCAAAGGGCGATCGAAGGGTGCATGAGCGCGACAGAGTGCACCAACTACGGTTCCTGCATCGAGTCGGCGCTGTCGGGGAACCCGCCCGGGGGGAGCGGTGGTAGCGCCGGAAACGGCGGCAGCGGCGGCAGCAGCGCCAGCGGTGGAAGCGGCGGCGGCAACGCCGGTGGCGGCAGCGGCGGCAGCAGCGCCAGCGGTGGAAGTAGCGGCGACCTCGGCGGCAGTGGGGGCCATGGCGGCAACGGGGGCAGTGCCAGTGGTGGCAGCGACGGCAGCGGTGGCGCCGGCGGAGAAGCCGCGGGCGGTGCCGGTGGCAGCCAAGGTGGCCAGAGCGGCGGGGCGGCGGGCAGCAGCACGTCGGTTGGCACGGGCGGTCAGGCGGGCGCAGCCGGGGCCGCCGGTGGCGCGGCAGGCGGTGGGTCCGGAGAGCTGGAGGTCGTCACCTCCGCGGCGACCGCCTACTGGACCAAGGGTAAGGCGACCCAGGTGACGAGCGGCACCGCAGACGTCAACGTCGACAAGAACACGACCTACCAGAGGTGGGATGGTTTCGGCGGTTGCTTCAACGAGATGGGATGGGATGCCCTTTCGGCGGTGTCCGCCGACGACGTGGCCCAGGCGATGAAGCTCATGTTCGACGCCAAGGAGGGCGCCAATTTCGTGTACGGGCGAATCCCGCTCGGCGCCAGCGACTACTCCATGAGCTGGTACACCCTCAATGACACGGCGGGTGACTACGCGATGGACAAGTTCTCCATCGAGCGCGACAAGCAGAAGTTGATTCCCTTCATCAAGGCAGCCCTCAAGGCCAAGTCGGACATCCGCCTGTGGGCCAGCCCGTGGGTCATTCCCTCGTGGATGATGAGCAGCAGCAACATCAAGACCGACGCGCAGACGCTCAATGCCCATGCCCTCTACTTGGCACGGTTCGTCGAGGAATACGCCAAGGAGGGCATGACGATCGAGGCCATTCACCCCCAGAACGAGCCCGGCTACGGCCGCGTCCATGGCTGGACCCCGTCGCTCTTCGCGAGCTACGTCAAGACCTACTTGGGCCCGACTTTCACCAAGCGGAACCTCACGGCCGAGATCTGGTGCGGAACCATGTCGAAGGATCCCGACGACACCAACATCGCCTTGGCGACGGCCGAGGACGCGGAGGCCATGAAGGTGGTCAAGGGCTTCGGGGTGCAGTGGAACCCACTCGGCGCGGTATCCACCCTGGCGAAGAAGGCGGCCGTCATGCAGACAGAACACCGCTGCGGCAACTACACGTTCGACGCTCCCTATTGGGACAAGAGCCGCTACAGCTCGAGCAAGCCGCAGAACGATCACCTGTACGGCGAGGAGAGCTGGCAACTCATCCGGGACTGGATCGTCGCCGGCGTGAACTCGTACAGCGCGTGGAACATGGTGCTCGACACCGTGGGCAAGAGCCTGGACAACTGGCCCCAGAATGCCCCGCTGGTGGTCGATCGTTCAGCCAAGAAGCTGATTGTGACCCCCGCGTACCATGTCTTCCGGCACTTCTCGTCCTACATCACGCCGGGCGCCACGAGGATCGGCGCGACCATCAGCGGCGACGCCTACAAGGGCCTGAGCAGCACCAACTGGAACGGAGTCAATGCCCTGGCATTCAAGAACCCCGATGGCGCCATCATCGTGCAGGTCTACAACAAGGCCTCCGCGACGAAGTCCACGACCATCGGCGTGGGCGGCGCGCTGTCGCAGACCTTGTACCAGCTCGACGTTCCGTCCCACGGGTGGGCGACGCTGCGGATCGCGCCCTGACCGAGCTGCGGGGGTAGCCGCGATCGCTACCCCTGCCCCAATTCATTCTTCTCTGGACCGATTTCTGAAAACGCCGCTACTGGGTTATGTCTGGGTGCATCCCAAGGCCCTGACTCGCCCATTCGCTGCACGCGTGGGCTAAGGACCACGTTCGAACGTCAGCCGGGAGGTCGCAGATGAGATTTCAGCTAAGCAGACCCGTTTTGGCTATTGCTCTGTTTCTCGCGCTACCCGCAACCGATGCACGTGCGCACTGGTGCGACGACCTGTGGAGCTCCGCCTACGACATCGTGGTTCGCCCGGACAGCGACACCTCGCCGAAGGAGCTCTTCGTGGAGAACCGCTGGGGCTACCAACTGACCAACTTCAAGCTCACGGCGACCTCGTCGAGCGGGGGAAACATCACGCTCACGCCTCCGACCACCCTCAAGATCCCCAACACCCTGCTGCCCGGCGAAAAGGGCATCTGGAAGATCACGGCGGGCAACCCGGCCAAGATCGAGGACATCACCTTCGACGTCAGGTTCGGCGACACGTCGGGGCCCACGCCCAAGCAATGGGCGTGCTACCCGGTCATGGATGCAAGCCCGGTCATGGTCGTGAAGAGGGACGGGAGCCTGTATCCGACCGCCATCAAGGGCATCACCAACCCCAAGGCGAACACGGCCCGCGGCTGCTCGCTGGGCGACGTCGGGCTGGGGGGCTCGTTGCAGGACCAGACCATCGCGGACTGGGAAGACGTGGACGCGGGCCTGGACGCCCTCATGCACATCTACTGCGCGGGCCGCGGCTCGTGGGGCGTCGCCGGACCGGTGGGCAGCACGGTCGGCGAAGGCGTGACCCCGACCTATTGCAAGGACTCCGCCAGCTCGGTCTGCGCGAACAGGGTGACCAGCTCGCCAGGCTCGCGCTCGGACTACATGCACCTGTGGGCCGCTGGCGCGCTCGGCATTCGAAAGGCATCGCTCGGCGCCCGCTTGCCCGTAGTACGCGAACGACTCAAGTGCGGCGCGAATGATGGAGACACGGGTATCGCTGGCTATACGCTCTTCGTGCTCGGCTACCTGGGCGAAGACGCCTCGGCGAAGTCCTTCCTACAAACCCAATCGAGCACCAGCGGCGACATCGGAACCATCGCGAAGGCCGCGCTCTACTTGATGGGCGACACCAGTCAGAAGTCCGCCGTGCAAGCCGGCCTGAAGTCGAGCTCGGTGTTCGTGAAGGTAGCTTGTGCCGGTGCGCTCGGCATCGTCGACAAAGACGACTCCGCCGTGAACTCGACGCTCATCCCCGAGGTCAAGTGGATCGAGCCGGACAACCTGGGCGGCACCAGCGACGGCGGCAAGGGGATGTACTCGGCGCACATCCTCGAGATCGTCGCGTTCGATCGCCGCGGCTGGGTCTTCCGGGGCAACGCCGAAGGCCCGGTGACGTTCTACGGAGAGACCGCCGAAGCAACTGGCGGCGCGTCGGGCACGGGCTCGGGCGGGAGTACCGGGAAGGGTGGCGCGGTCGGTTCGGGCGGCAACGTCGGGGCGGGTGGCGCCGGGGGCAGTGGTGGTCGGGCGACCGCCGGAGAGACAGGCATGTCGATGGGCGGCTCGTCGAGCTCCGCTGGCGCGAGCGGCGGTCAGGCCGCCGGTGGGGAGAAGGGTTCCGGCGGAGCGAGCAGTGCTTCGAGCCCCGTCTCCGGCGGATCTGGCGGCAACGGCGAAGGCGGTGCCGTCTCCTCGGGTGGAGACAGCACGACGTCGAGTGGCCCAACCGCGCATGCCGACCAGGGCAGCGACTGCAGGTGCCGGCTCGGCACGACGCCAGGAACGCCAGCGCTGTCGTTCTTGGTTGTGGCCGGCCTCGCGCTCCTGCTCGCTCGTCGCCGCCGCTGACGCTCGATGCCCGTGGATGTGATTTGGAAAATGCATGTGGACCTGAGGCACGGCGTCGCGGACGCCGGGGACCTCCGAAGGAGGAATCGATGATTCGTTCGTGCTCAATTCTTGTCTGTGCCACCCTGGCCGCTGGCGCTCTGTCCTGCGGTAGCAACGCCACGACCGACGGCGATCCCCTCGAGCTGGTCCCGCTCGACAACGACGTGTCCGGATGGACCGTCGATTCTTCGATCACGAAATCGGGAAGCGCGCGCGCGAAGACCGCGTCCAACGAGAAGCAGGCCGTGGACATGATCGACGGCGGGGCCGCCCCCTTCTACCGGGCTCCGTACGCTCCGAAGCTCTTCATGTGGCAAAACTACGCCAACGAGACGCTGCCTGAGGCGCCACCGCCGACGACCGGCTCGCTCATGCTGTACATCCTGCAGATGCCGTCCGCGGAGCAGGCCAAGGGGCTCTATACGGACCTGGTCAATACTCCCGGAACCGACTACACGCGCCTCGAGGGGACCCCTAACGACTGGCAGCCGCCCTCGCCCGCCTTGGGTACGGAGGGACGCATCCAGGACACCGGTGCGCAGTGGTGGATCAACTTCCACAAGGGCGTCTACTACGTCGAGGTCATGCTCTTCCCGTCCTACGGCCCGAAACCCGACTACCAGCCCAGCCACCCGGATCTCAAGAACGAGGCTTTGCGCTTCGCCCAGGCGATCGCCGCGAAGATGTAGTGCGCAACCGAGCCACGATAGTGCTAGCGGGCGCGGCCGCAGCCATCCTGTCGGCGGCTGGCATCATCCCCGCCAGCCACGCACAGGACGACGGCGACGCGGTCCCCGATGCGAGAGCGGGCTCGACGCGCCTTCACGGCGTTGCCGAACGGGGCGACGTCTCGGCCATGAAGGCCGAGCTCGCCGCTGGCGCGGCAGCCGATGCACGCGACGAGAGGGCGATGACGCCTCTGCATCGCGCAGCGGTCACGGGTCGGCTCGAAGCGGCGGCCTTGCTGCTCGATCACGGAGCGGACCCGAATGCCCGGGCCGAAGGAGACATGACCCCGCTGCACTACGCGGCCATGCTGGCGCATCCGGAGCTGGCAGGCCTGCTCGCGCGTCGTGGAGCGCGCACCGATCTTCGCAACGCCTCGGGGATGATGCCCCTGCACCTCGCCGCGAACGACAAGGTGGTTGGCGTCCTCGCAGCCAACGGCGCGGACGTCAACGCGCTGACCAGCAAGGGGCTCACGCCGCTACACACGGCCCGCCACGGTCTCGTGGCCAGGGCCCTCATCGACCACAAGGCGGACATTCGCATCCGCACGCCCAAAGGTCGCACGCCCATGGAAACCGCCGGCATCGAGTCGTTCGAGCAAAGGGGGCTGTCCGTTCACAGCGTGATGATGGGCAGGCTGCGCGGAATGATGGGGCAGATGCCGGTCACCTTGACCAACGTGTCGAGCCACGCCATGAACGATCTGACGCTCGCAGCCCGTTGCGAGGGCGCGACCATCCAGGTCAAGCCAACGGTAGTCTCGCGACTTTTGCCCGGACAGAACGCGGACTATGTCCTGACATTCATCAGAAATACCGAGGCGACCCCGGCCGAGTACCCCGTCTACGTCACCCTGAGCGCAGGCGGCTCGCAAATCGGCGTGACCGATCTGAAGGTCGACACGCGCATGTCCGAGACCCCCCAGGATCAGGGCATGATCCGCCTGACCAAAGGACAGATCCGGCCGGCCTCGTCGCGGTGGTTCTACCTCGTCTACGCAAGCGCGCCGCTGCTCGTGGTGGCGGCGTGGCTGTACTTCCGCCGACGCTGAATGCACGGGCGCAGCCCCCCACGCAGACGGAGTGTGCGCCGTGTCTGGTGGGCGGTCGGGTTGGCGACGCTGGCATGCGGCTGCCGGGGGCGCACCTCGAACGAGGCGGCCATGGGCTGGAACGGCACGGCCGCGGGAGCCAGCGAGGCGTCCGCGCTGCTCGTCATCGACAACATCGGCGCCGGAAAGATCGTGTGCTTGCCAACGCGCGCGCAGGCGAAGATCAGCCTTCCCGAGATCCACGTGAGACGGCTCCTCGACGTGGCGTGGAAGCAAGGCCTCGTGGTCGCGGGACGCGCGGGCGAGGACACGGATGACGAGCTTCTCCTGGTGGCGCCAGGGGCAAAGCCGCGCATCCTGGCCCGAGGCGTACGCTCCGCGCGTCTTTCACCCGACGCCACTGCCCTCGCGTACGAGGTCGAGACATCTGCCGACGACGACCTGGGCTCACGACGTAGCTACGTCCTCGAGCTGCGGACCGGCAAGCTGGTCGAGCTTGGCACGTGGCTAGACCCGCTATGGGAGTCGGATGGCCAGCACCTGCGCGCGACCGAGCTTCGTCGAGGCGGCAAGGGCGCGCAGGGCGGACACTCGAGTGCTGTCCGCATTCGCTGGAGCCGAGAATCCGGCACGGTGACCGTCGAAGGCCCCGGCTCCGCGCAGATCCCTGCTGCGGCGGGCTCGGCCGTCGCGTGGACCCAAGAACGGCCGACCTCGACGCCACCGCCCCAATGCTCGGTCTTTCTGCGCCCCCGAGGCGGCGTCAGGCACGCGGTGGTGGGGCGCTTCTGTGCCGGCATCGCCGACGACCGCGAGGTGCGCTGGTCCCGCGATGGGCGCTGGCTGGCTTTTCCCCATCCCGAACAAGGCCAAGACCCGCGCGGCAGGATGTTCGTGGACGTGGTCAGCCCAGACGGCGGTCGCTCCCCTGCCCTGTCCGAGCTTGCGGCACGCGCACGCCCCGGCACGCTGACTTTTCCGCATGGCCCGACCATGTGGTTCGATTGGTCGCCTTCAGGGCGCTTCCTCGCGTTCGATGCCGGGCTTGCTGAGCTCCGCGTCTTCGACTTCGAAGCTCGCGCGCTGACGTCGCTGGGCAAGGGGGCGAAACCGACCTTCAGCCCGGACGGCACTTACCTGCTCGTCGTCGACGGCGAGACGGCCACCGTGCTCCTCGGGCCTAGTTCCGCGAACCGAGTCGACCTCGGCGCGGTCCGCGATGCGCGTTGGTTGCCAGCCGCCGCCTGCGGCCCGCACGGGTAATCTAGGGACAGTACTCGACGGCGCCGATGTCCGGGGCACTGCCGCAGGGGACCCGGTTTCCGTGGTAGTCCACCCAGGCCTGGAAGGAACCCGGGTCGCCTTTGTCGATGGCCGCGCTGGTGGGCGAGAGCTTGTAGGTTTCGACCAACCCCACGTCCGAGACCACGATGACGCCGGCCCCGGTCTTCACACCCATGGGGGCCTTGGGCACGAAGATGTTGGTGATGACGTCGTTGGGACCGGGCGGAAGCACCATCATCGCGGCGTCCGCGCCTGGGAGAACGACGAACAGGTTGTTGCGCACCGTCACCGTCCCCGGCTGGAGCTTGAACTGGTACTGGCAGATCTTCCCGGCGCCCTGCTTCTCGACGCAGGTCTGCTTCTCGCCGGTGCAGTCCGCGTCCGTGGTGCACGGGATGTAGGCGGGTGGCTTGTCCGTGGTCCACGCGGGATCCGTGTCGTAGGCCAACCCGAACATGGCCGCGCCCCCTTGCGGGATCTTGGTGTTGTCGGGTCCATGGATGAGCGTGTTGTGCTCGAAGACCAGATTCTCGAAGTCCGTGTTCGTGGGCTGCAACAGATAAAGCCACATGGCATCGACGGACACGTTGTAGGAGACGGTCGAATTGCGAACCTTGGCGTGGTTGAGCATGATGTTCTGCCCGTCGCCGCTGAAGTTGCCGGCACACGCCTCGAAGAGCCCAACCGAACGCTCGCAGTAGTTGTGGTGGAAGAAGGCATTCTCGATGAGCTGCCCTGCCTTGTTGCCGATGATCTCGAGGCAGCCGCCCTCCGCGCCATTGAGCGTCGTGTTGGGAACCCAGCAGTTGATCGCCGTGTTGTAGGCGACCTCGTTGTTCCCCGCGTTCATGACGAAGGCCTCCGAGCCACCCGAGGTGTTGACGTTTCCCGTGTCTCCGCTCAAGCCCGACAGATCGTGAACGTAGTTGCCGACGATCAAGTTGTGCTGTCCCGAGATGGAGAATCCGAGCTGCATGGTCCCGTTCTCCCTGCCATCGATGGTGCCATCGACCTCGCAGTTCTGGACGATGTTGTCATTGCTGCTGACCGGGAAGGCGATCGATGCCCAGCCCTTCACCTTGAGACCGTCGACCAGGTTCTTCCCGCCGAGCTGGACGGCGCCCATCGCCGTGGTCTTCTGGTCCGACGAATCGAGCAAGATGAGCGGCTTGTCGCCCGTGCCGTAGGTGGCGTAGACACTGCCAGCGGCGATGGACAGTCCCATTCTGCTGGTGCCGCCGATGGTGATCGTCCACTTGCTGCCCTTCTCGAAGAAGACGGCGACGGCCTTGTTCCTTGGAATCTTGCCGAGCGTCGCCCAGGCCTCCTCGGGGCTGGTCCCGCTGTTCGCGTCGTCGCCGTTGTTGGAGATGTAGTACTTCGTCAGATCCGCGGCTGCCGCAACGGGATCCTTCGCGGTGGGGCCGGTCGCCACGATGGTCCCGGCACCCGAGCTTCCGCCTGCTGCGGTGTTGCCCCCGGTGCCGACGCGGCCACCGGTCTGCCCAACCACAGCACCGCCGGTGCCGGAAGGGAGCGTGCCGCCTCCTCCACCGTCGGCTGCGCCGCCCACCCCCGTGCGCGTGCCGCCGCCGCTACTCGGGCCACCGCCTGCGTGACTTCCAGCACCGCCACCATTTTCCGCGCTGCCACCGGCGGCGTCCGGGCCGGAGGTCGAGCTGGATGCGCTTCCGCCTTCCGACTGTGAACCTTGCGAGCCGCCAGTGGCGCCCCCACCCGGCTTCCCGGAGCTCGAGCAACCCAAACCTACAAACGCGACTGCAATGACGAGCGTGCGCTTCATTGGCGAACCTTCTTTCCTCACGGCGAAGAGAGTGAAGAGTTGGAACCTGCCCGCGCTACCACCGCGAACGCTACCATGCTCGGCTGAGCGACCATGACAGCGAGATTGTGCTCATCGCGCGGGCCAAGCAGCCCGCGGAATTGTCGTTAGGGACACAGGTCGTTCGTATCCATCAAACAATCTGCTTCCAAACAGAGTCACTCTTATCCCAGTGCGTAGTCTTTGCCGTCGTGCGCGGCAGGGCACAGTTTTCCGTGGCCCTCCAGTCTGTTTTGAGTAAGGCTGCGCAGATGTTGCGAACTGGAACTCCGACCGGGGCAACCTCGCGTCGCCCGACAGGTCGTCAATACCCAGGCTCGAAAGCCTGGCTCGTCACCCTGACGGTGGCGTCGACAATCGCGATGGCCGCGCCCACCGAGGCTGCGTGGGGAGTGCCGTGTCCCTTGCCGCGCGTGCACGCGGCGCCGCCCGATCAATCTTGGCTGAAGGATCCTCCCGAGAAGCCCGGCGCCGCCACACGAGGAAGGGTCGCGGTGTTCACTTTCAAGGGAGACGACGTGTTCGAGCCGGTGCGAGCCGCGGTGGTACGAACGCTTCGCAAGCAACGACTGAGCGTGACCGCCGCGCTGAGGCCGGCCGACACTCCCGCGCAATACCGCGAGATGTCCTATTCGTCGAACCTGGCGGTGTTCATCGACGGCGAGCTCATCGGCCAAGGGGCCCATCAAACCGTGCTCATCAGACTTCGCAGCGGCGTGACCGGCCAGTACTTCGCGTCGGCGAAGTTCTCGGGATCGACACAAGCGATCGTCAGCGCGATCGGAGCTGCGCTGTGGGGCCGTGTCGGGCCCGCCATCACGCGCACCTGTACGAGCGCTGCCAAGCCGCGCCGCCGAGAGTCCGCCCCCATGTACATCGAGGCCGGCTCACCTCTCGACTCGGCCATCGGCTCGTAACGCCTCACGCGACTACTTGGAGCAGGTGTCCTCGGCCATCGTCTGGTAGCCGTTGCCGTAGTCGATCTCGACCTTGTGCAGGAGCCTTCTCGGCCCCTTGGCCGTCAGCGTCTCGCGAGCCCTCACCTTCGCGCCCTTGAGAAAGCCCTCCTCAATGAAAGTGACCGAATCGCCGGCCAGGGAACCTGCGCCCATCATCGCGGTGCCCACGCTGTCATAGCCGAGGAAGGTCGCCTGCTTGACGCCCGCGGCATAGCCGATCTGGAACATGCCGCTGGTCGCAGCCGTGGTCGAGGTCTTCGCCAGCTTGAATTCGCCGTGCCACGAGAAACCTCCGAATTCCCTCCTGATGGTCAGCTCGGTCCTCGCGGTCAGCGATTGCGAGCCCGCGCCCATGGAGCCCGTGGCGAACTTCGTGTCGCACTTCCAGCTGCCTTCGAGTCCCTTCATGAAGGCTTCGAGCTCTTTCGAAGGGACGTTCTCTGCGGGTGGAACCACCGGAGGGCCCGCCGGCTTCGGCGGCGTGAGCGCAGCGCCGCTTGGTTTGGTCAGGCTGGGACCACCCTCGAAAGGATCGGCGGACGAAGCGGTCTTCGCCCCCGAGGCCAGCTTGATCGTCGAGGTCTTGTAGCCCGACGTATTCGCGGCAGGGCCTCCAGCCACGGCGATGGCGCCGTTCGAAAGCACAGCCAGGGCGAGAAACAGAGAAGGCATGGCCCCGTTCGTAGTCATCGATGCTCCTGTTTGATGCGTTGGAGAGCATTGAGACTACCGGATCGAGGGGTGAAGTTCACAGCAAGGATTGGAGGTCGTCGGACGCACTGCCCGCATACGCGAACGCCCGGGTTCGGCTTGCCACCGATGCCCGGGCGCTCGTCACTTGCTCTGAGGTTTCTCTACAGTGCGGTTCCGCTGCCGCTCAGACGCACCGTTACGCTGTCGCCGGGATTCCCGCTCAGCACCAAGCTGGCGGCGTTCTTGGTTCCCGCGCTGGTGGGTGCGAAGCGCACGGTGACCTTGCAGGTGGCCCCACCCGCCAGCATCGTCCCCGTACAGGTGTCGTTCACGATCTTGTACTGTCCGGCATCTGCCAGGGTGAGGTCGGCCACGAGCCGGCCGGTGGTCGGGCTGCCTGCGGCGTTCGCGAAGGTGATGGTCTCGGACCTGAAGGTCGTCGTGGCCGAGGTGGTGACCGGCCTGCTTCCGAACGCGCACAATGCGCTCGCCGTCGCCGTTGCGTCGGTGAAGTTGCAGCCTCCCGACACCAGCGGGTCCTCGGCCGTGCTCGCCACATTGTCGTCGTAGACCGAGAGCGCAGGGACCGCGGTACCCGTCAGCGATTTGGTCACCGTCGTGGCGTAGCGTGCCTTGACGGTCAGCGTACCGGTCTTGGTCGTCGCGGCGCCCGTACCGAGCGACCTCGGCGTGAAGGTGACCGTCACGGTGCAGGTGTCCGCCGCCGTCGCGGTCGGCGCGAGGCCATCACGAACGTGGGCCAGGCTTCCGCAAGCGCCGGTGCCAGTCCCGGTGTCGACCGTGAAGTCGGGGTTGTCGACCTCGAAGCTGAGTGGCCCCGTGGGCAACCCCTTCGCGGGATTGCTCAAGGTGAGCGTGCTGGGCGAGCTCGAGGCAAGCACCGGAATCGATCCGAATGCCACGACGCCCGTCGGGGCGATGCTGATGGCGGCCGGGGTGGTGTCGACGCCGACCCAGTCCACGTCAATGCCAACCGACTGTTGCGCAGGCGCGCTCGGAGCAGGCGACTGAACCGTGACCGTGCCCGAACCGGCGCCTGCTGCACTCGGATCGATTGTGATCGCGAGCGAGCACGTGTCGTCCGGAGCCAGCGACGATACAGCACAACCGGTGCGGGTCACGTCACCCGCCGGGGTGCTCGATCTCGTGGTTCCGGTGGTGCCCGTGGCCACATCACCGATGTTCCGGACCGTCACGGTGTGTGTCACGGACACGTTGTTGTTGATGCTGAGGTTGCCGAAGCTGAGGCTGCTCGGCGCCGCAACCAGGACCGGACCTCCGACGCGAGCATGGATCACCATGGTGAGCGTACCCACCGTCAAGGTCACTCCGCGCGTGCCCACTGTCTCGCCCGGGTTCCACCTCACCCTGAAGGTGCAGCTGGTCGGGTCGGCGGGCGTGCCGGCGGCCAAGCTCGCGACCGAGCCTCCACCGAAACCGCCACACGTTCCAGCTGGCGGATTCGTTGTGATGATCGAGAACTCCTCGGCCTGGGGCGGCACCGTGCCGGGCAGCGCCCGGTTCGTGATGGTCGCCGCTTCGGTCGGCAGGGAGAACGCGGCCGTGCCAGCGTTGTACACGGCCAATGTCACAGTCTGGCCGGTCCTGCCGAAGTCGAACACCCCCGCGACCGGGGTGGTACTCGTGCCTAGGTAGGCGACCGTCGCGGTCGCCGTGGTGGCGGCCTTGACGACCCGGCGCAAACCATCGCCGGTTGCACCCGGGCTCGCCGTCACGATCAGCGTCTCGTCCAACTCGAGGTCCGTATCAGCCACCGGATTGAACGTCAGGGTGATGTTGCAGGATGCTCCGGGGGCCAACGTGGTGGAGTTGGTCACGCAGGCGTTCGTGCCCGTCGCGACCGCGAAGTCCCCCGCGTGCAGCACGGGTGTCGTTGCCAGCGGATTGTCGTACAGCCCAAAGTTGATCACCCCCGACGGCACGTCACCCACGTTGGTCACCGTGTACGTGATCGCGCCGGACGAGCCGTTTCTCCGGATCGTCCCGAAGTCACGATCGATGTCCGTGGCCGGGGTGAACCTGAGGGAGGCTTCTCCGGCGGTGCCTCGCACCAACACGGACGCGGATTGACCGTTGCTGGAATTGGTCGCGAGCAAGGTCGTTGCGAACGGGCCGTGGACCTCCGCGCTGTGGACCATTCGCACGCCGATGGTGCAAGCGGCGCCTGCCGCCAGCGCTCCTCCCTGACAAGGAGGCGTGGGCTCGAAGGCGAACACGCCACCGGCCTCGACGCTGTTGCCGGTCTGCGAGCCGAAGTCCTTGAAGCTGATCGCCATGTCGGCATCGGCGCCACCGACGTTCCTGACCGTGACGGTCTTGACCGCGGCACCGAGGCCACCCGACGCGGCCGGGCCGAGGTCCAGCGTATCCGGCGTCACGGTGAACTGGCTCAGCGCGGTTGCGCTCAGCGGAACGACCGTGAGCACGCCCTCGGCACCAGCGATCCTGAGGGTGTCCGAGCGGCCGCCCACGCCGAGTATCGACGTCGGAGCGAACCACAGCCTGATGGTGCAGCTGGCACCGGCCTGCAGCGCCGCTGCCGTACACGAGAGGCCCGAGGCGCACGTCGTCGCGCACGTACCACGATCCTGCCCGGCCTGGGTCATGGTGAACTCGCTTCCAGCCGGGATGCTGAAGGCCAACGCGCCTGACGAGAGCGCGCCGCTGTTCCTCACGGTCACCGTGACCGGCGCGCTGACTGCGGTGATCGGCGTGTCGGCGAAGGTCCCGACGGTTCCCAGCAGGGCCGGGCCGCCGGCCGTCGATCCGCTGAGCGCCACCGTGTCCGATTCTGCCGCGCCTGCGATCACGGCGCTCACGGTGAGGGTCGCGGTGAGCGACGTCGCGGTTTCGCCGGCTGGGACCTGCACGTTGACCGCCAGATCCACGCACGTCTTGGCCGGGATGGTGACGTTCGAAAGCTCGTCCTTCGTGACCGTGAAGGCGGCAGCGTTGGTCCCCGTGATGGTGTACTGGCCGGCCGTGGCCTGCGTGGCTGCGTTGTTGCAGACCTCGATGGTGGTGGCCGTTCCAGCCGTTCCAGGCGCGACCGCCGGGAACGTCACCGACGACGGATTGGCAGACAGCGGGCCCGCCGCCGTGCCCTTGAACGTCGCCGTGCCCGTGGTCACGCCATCAGCGGCGGTGGCCGTCACGCTGCCGGTCTTCGCCCCCTTGCTCAGTGGGGCGAACCGCACCTTGACCGTGCAGTACGGAATGGTGGCGCTAGCCGTCGGAGCCGTGGTCGTGGCTGCGGGACAGGCCGCCACCGAGGTCGCG
>CAZYFU010000050.1:0-40965 GCA_964647025.1 uncultured Myxococcales bacterium
TCAACATCGGGCTCGGCTACATGCTGTTCTGCAACCTGGTGCCGGTCGGCATGTACCAGCTCTTCGACAGCTTCCAGAACGGCTACTGGCACGCTCGCTCGCCCGAGTTCTTCGAGCGGCCGGTCATTCGCTTCTTCGAGTGGGCGCGGCTGCCCGGCGATCTGCTCTTCATCGTCGGCGGCATCTTGCCCATCGTGTACCTGGCTCTGCGCATGTTCCGCCAACGCAAGCGCTATCGCAACGTGCCCGCCGAGGGCGGCACCGAGCAGTTCACCGAGCTGGCACCCACCGAAGCGGCGCCGGGCTGAGCTGGACGAACGAAGTGGGGCCGTCTCAGATGCTCGACCAGTCCACTGCGGCTGAGCTGGCTTTCGTGTCGCCTGACACCACCACGAAGATCTGGGAGGCGAGATCGCCCGGACCGGCCATGGAGTTGCCGTCGACGTCCACGAAGCCGCAGGCGGTGTATGGACCGTTGGGAACGCTGGGAATCGAGAGCGTGCAAGCACCGGCGACCACGGCCCCCTCACCGGAGTAGGTCGGCGCGCTCGCGCTCGGGGCGCAGTTGACGGCGCCTGGGAGCAGGGCCACGCGGACGGGCTTGCCTTCGTAGGCCGCATCGAAGCCTTTCACATCGAGTCTGAAGTTGCCCGCGGACGCCCCGCCATCCGGCGTGTCACAGCTCCCCTGGCCCGGACGTGCGATGCCGTCGTGGCGCTGGGCGAGCAGCCAATCGAGCACACAGGACTCACTTCGGGCTCGTAGGATGGACGGGTTGTGCTCGAGATCCGGGTACTCGGTCAGCTTCACCAACGAGCCGCCGGCGTTGACGATGGATTGATAGATGGTGGTGATGCTTTCGGGCTTGTTGACGGTGTCGCCCCCCCCCTGGATGAGCCACAAGGGTGTCTTGGCCATCTGCTGCGCCCCCGTGTCCACGGTGTAGCCGGCCACCGAGACGGCGCCGGCAAAGCGGGCGGGAAATTCCACCAGCAGCTTGAGCACGCCTTCGGCCCCCATGGATTCGCCGTACAGGTACTGGCGTTTGTCGTCGAGCCCATACTCCGCGACCACCCTGTCGAGCCCGGCCAAGGCATCGATCATCGACGCGCGCAGATCCTCATCATAGGTTCCACCCCAGGCCGAGCAGGTGGGGCTCTCGTCCTTGGGTCGGAAGGGCAGCAGCACGGCGCACGGCTCGATCTGATTGAGAGCAGCGATGATCCACCAGTTGGAAACGACGGGGTCGTTGCCACACCCGTGCAAAAACATGACGATGGGCACGGGCTTGTCCGTCGGCACGGGCAGGTAAAGACCCACGGGTTGCCCATGGTAGGTCCAGGTCACGAAGCCGCCCTGACCGGCACCCGAGGGCAGAGGGTAGTCGTCAGCATCCAGCGCCGCGGAGGAGTGGTCGCCGGCTTGGTCTATCGACCCAGTATCGCCGACCACGCCACCATCGCTCTTGGGATGGGAGGCCGAACTGTCCGAGCAACCAGTGGCTCCACAGAGCCACATCGTGGCCACGCAACAGATCGCGGGGAACACGGTGCGTCCGGCTAGAAGATGGCTCATGCCGACATGAGACCACGATCGGATCCGATGTCAATCCCCCACCGAAGCAGCTGCCCGCAGAGTGGCGGCGATTTGGCCATCCACGAAGGGTGGTGTCCTGCCAGCCTCTTCAAGGCGGGCTCTTTCGCGTCCGTGCAATTCCGCCGCGACGTCATCGCAGGGCAGGATCGGGAAGCAGCGTGCACTCCCCCCCGTGGAGATACTCATCCAATGCGCCTCTTCGGCTTCCTGAAGGAAGGCGACGACAAGCACAGATGAGCTCATACCAGACCGGCGCGGCGATCGCGCAGTAGTGTCCGTGTTGCTCGAGCTTCTCGTACCTCTGTGCTGAAGGCAACAGGGCCACCGGTCGACCTCGACGCGTCACCTGCACGTCGTTGCCCGCTTCGACGTCGGGAGTTCCCGCGTTCCGCGAAGTACGATGGGCCCGAACGCGGTCTGGACCCGATGCTGTCGGACGTTTCGGTTGAGGCGCAAAAGGACTTCATCCAGGTCTCGACGGTCCCAAGATCACCGCCCGAACTGACAGGCCCCCTCGCGCCGGAGCCGGCAGGCATCGAGTTGCAGGTCGACGACCACGCTAACCGAACGGCATTGCGGCTAGCCCCCAGCACGTGATGTGGCCATCGCCCCGGAGCGCGCAGGCATGGGAGTGGCCGCTCGAGACTTGCTTGAAGATTCCACTCGGCGCATTGGTCTGCCCCCAGGTGTTGCCTCCCCAGCAGATCACGTAGCCATCGGCCTTCAGCGCGCACGCGTTGTGATCCTCGCCCGCGAAGGACCCCATGGACACCTGTTGGAAGGTCCCCTCATGAGGTGAGCAAATCCTCTCGCCGCCGGGACAGCAGCGTCCCCAACAGACCAGCGAGCCGTCGGTGCGAATCGCGCAAGAGCCGAAGCCACCGGCCGCACACAGGTTGTCCCGTCCATGGCCAAGCTCCTACCGGCCATGCACGAGCAACGGTATCCGCCCGGGGTGTTGGTGCAGGTGCCATGCTGGCGATCGCAGGCATCGGTGCCCTCCGCGCATTCGTCCACGTCGACACACGCGTGGCCAACGCCGCCGAATCCTTCCCGGCAGATGCACAGCACCGGCTCGCTGGCTTGGGGATCGGCACGGGCGCACCACGCGTTGGGATCGCATTCGGGGCAACCCGGCAAGCGTCTTCCGCCCCGGCCGCTGCAAAAACAACCGAGTTGGGGGAGCGTGCCAGGGGACGGGGCAAAGTGAGGGTGGAGAGCGGCGTGACCCAGGCTGTTCGTCGTTGGGAATCACGGGGAGCGCGACGGCAACGTGAGGATCTCACAGCCGTCGCGCGTGACCAGCACGGTGTGCTCGAACTGAGCCGAAAGCGAGCCGTCCGCGGTGACGATGGTCCATCCATCGTCGAGCTGGAGAACGTCGCGGGCGCCCAGGTTGATCATGGGTTCGATGGTGATGGCCATCCCCTCCCGCAGACGCAGTCCAGACCCGCGGGGCCCGACGTAGGTGATGGTCGGGGGCGTGTGCATCGCGCGGCCGATGCCGTGCCCTCCCAGCTCGCGAACCACGCTGCACCCTTCCCGTTCAGCCAGCTCCTCGATCGCGGCGCCAATGTCGCCCAGACGTGCACCGGCACGAACCTCCGCGATGCCGGCGTCTCGGCAACGGCGCGCGGTCTCGACGACATGACGTGCATCGGGGCCTGGCTCGCCGATGAAGAACGTGGCCGACGTGTCACCATGAAAGCCGTCGAGCTCGGTGGTCACGTCGACATTGACGATGTCGCCAGGTGCAAGGCGCTCGTCGCGGTTCGGGATGCCGTGGCACACCACCGCGTTGCGACTGGTACACACCGACGCTGGGAAGCCGTGAAAGCCGAGCTGACTGGGGCGGCCTCCACGCTGCCTGGTGTCGTGGCGCACCCACGCATCGATATCAGCCGTCGACACGCCTCGCGCGAGCCGCTTCCCGATCGCCGCTAGGGTGTCCGCGGCCACCCGACCAGCGCGCCGCATGGCCCCCGCTTCGGGGCCCGAGAGTAAGTGGATGGGCATACCGCGACTGTGCCTTCCCACTGGCAGCCTATCCAATACCTTTTCGATCTGGCCCCGGATGCTAAGCTGCCTTGGTGAGCTTGTCCCAGTTGGAATACTTCGTCGCGGTCGCCGAGGAGGGCAACGTCGGTCGTGCCGCCGCCCGCCTGCACCTTTCCCAGCCGCCCCTCAGCCGTCAAATCCGCTCGCTGGAAGAGGAGATTGGCGTTCCGCTCTTCGAGCGCACCCCGCGAGGCGTGCGAGTCTTGCCCGCCGGGGCCACGCTACTGCCGCGCGCCCGCGCCATCTTGGCCGACATAGCCGGGGCCATGGGCGCGGCCCGCCGAGCTGGATCCGACATCCCGGCCCGACGGTCGGGTTGACCCTAGCCCCGATATCCGGCCCGTAGGAAGAACAAGCGTCGTTTGGGGGCCTCAGCAATCGCAGGGCTGGCCCGCCCGAAGCTGGCGATCGCACCGACCGTCGCGGCGGTGGCGCGCAGGTAGTCGGCGGGGGCGACCAGCATCTGCGTGCCGCGAATGCCGGCCGAGACCGCGACCACGTCGAAGAGCGCGATGGTCTCGTCGCGTTGGTCATCATGGCGATCGCCCAAGGCATACAGCGGTAGGCGGGCGCGACGCCAGGGTTCCGCGGGCGGCAGCATGGCCGTGATCTCGCGGCGGTCGCGCTCGCTCACTCGCCCGAGCCGCGCCCCTGCAGCCAGTCGTTGAGCTCGTCGTAGTCGAAGCACTCGGCCGTGACCGCGTCGATCTCCGTGACCGCCTCTTTGTTCGCGTCGAAGCTCGCGGTGGCATTGCCCTGCAGCCCCGGTAGCGTGCAAGCCACGCTGGCTTCCCCGAAGTCGGCGGGCTCGTGCTCGCAACCGATGTGCAGGACCCCGGTCCTCGGCACTTGGTCGGCGGTGTACGGCAGCACCACTCCGCCGTTCTTGCTGGCGCGCGCGGTGATGAAGGGCACCCCGCCCTGCCCCTCGCACTCGCCGTGGCATTCCTCTTCCTGCAAGAGATGGAAGCCGCGAATGCGGCCGGTGATGGTGCGCTTGCCCTTGCGCTCGCATCGCAGCTTGCCGCCGCCGATGGCCAGCAGGCGGAGGTCGTCGGGCTTGCCGACCTGGACCTTGCGCACGTAGGGCTTGCCGCCGAGCGCGCCGATGAACGCGTTCAGGCGCCGAGCGACGGTCTTGTCGCGAGCGACCGCGGCGACCACGACCCAGTACCCTGGCGACAAGCCCTCGACCGAGGCGGACTCGACCAGCTTGGGATAGTCGCCGTAGCGGGGAAAGCCCTGCTTGTCGTAGGCGACCAGCTTGGCCTCGGCCTCCGTGAGATCGGGCGAGCCGTCGACGATGACCATGTATGCGGTCTCGCCGCCGGCCGGCTTTGGCGCGCTGGCTGCGTGGGTCGGGCCGGGGCCGGCGCTGCCCTCCACGGGCCACAGCTTGATCGTGCCGCTCGATAACAGGGCCGCGGCCAGCGTCTTGCCGTCGGGAGAGAAGGCCAGCCCCACCACGTAGTCCCCCGGCATGAGCTTGGTCCGGGTCGTCTTCGTGGCGAGATCCCACAGCCGGATCCCGTCCTCGGAGGCGGCGGCCAGCGTGCGGCCCTCCGGCGAGAAGGCCAGCGCCGTCACGCTCTTGCGATGGGCGACCAGCTTCGCCACCAGCGTGCCGGCCAGGTAGTCGACCAGCCGGATCTCGGTGTCGCCCGCGGTCACCGCGAGCAGGCTACGGTCGGGCGCGAAGGCCGCGAGCGTGCCGGGGTTGCGCTCGCGCTCGAGCCCGGCGACGGCGACCTTCCGCCCGCTTGCGGACTCCCAGACGCGGACCTGGAAATCGGGCCGATGGGACAGCCCCGCCACGTGCTTGCCGTCCCACGACACGGCCGCGGAGCGACAGTTCGCGAGCTGGGCGTCGTCGGCGATGGTGCGGATCTTTTCGAACCCTGGCAACGAGAAGACGTGGAAGCCGTCCATCGCCACCAGCACGGCCGTCTTACCGTCCCTCGACGTGTCCACCGAGCAGACCTCTTTGGCCATCAAGGTCCGCCGCGTGCCGTCGGCGGGGCCAAGCACGTACGCGCCACCGTCGCTTCCGGTGAAGATGCGGCCATCCCCCAGCACGACGACATCCCGCACGACCCCCCTCGGCCCCCGCAGCCACCGGGACGTCCCCGCCTGCAGGTTCCAGACCCGCAGACCATCGGACTCTCCGGATACCAACTCGTGCCCACCGGGCGAGAACCCCAGCGCCCGGATCGCCCCGGGCGAGGTCAACGTCCGCGGCTGGTTGGGTGTTGCAGTGGCCGCGTCCGGCACCGCGAGCAAGAGGACGGACAAGAGCTGAAGCATGGCCGACCTTAGACAGGGTGGCGTAGCGATGCAAGTCGTCGAGGGACTCGTGTCGAAGGTCAGTGAAAATGTCGCCCCTTGACGGGTCAACGAATCTGTCACCCGCTGGGCGTCCCGGTCGAAGGGCAGAGACAACGCCTTGGCGAGCGCCCCCACCCGGTCGAAGGTCCGGTCCAGGTTCGGAATCACGGCGCTGCCAAGGGCGGACCTCCGCGCTCCCGTAGTTGCCCCAAACGGGCCTCACCTCACCAGATCTTGGACTTGATGTTCTGGCCGCGTTGCTTGAGCAGGATGTCGACCAGGGCGCGCTCGAACAGGTTGGTCGCCGCGATCTCCGGCGTCACACGCGAACGGAAGTGCTGGCGGCCTTCCTCGATCTCTTCCTTCATCGATTCGAACAGCGTGTCGTTCTGGATGCCCTGGACCAGCTTCGCTTCGTTGTACATGGCGAGATCCGAAGCGATGGCCCGGGCGAACTGACGCGCGCGTTCTGGCTTGTCAATCAACGGAGGCATGCCCCCTAAAGTACCCGATTCCGCGTCCCGGTGCGAATGACTTTGCGGGTCGCCCTGGACAAGACGTTGGAACGGGACATGCGGCCTTCGACACGGGCTGCTAGACTGCGACCATGCACCGAATCTGCAGAACACTCGCCTGGGCGGCGCTTTTCGCCCCTGCCCTCCCCGCGTACGCCGACGGCAACTATCAGGTCAGCAAGACGGATGCCGCGGTCACGGTCGGCAGCAAGGGCACGGCGAGCGTCACCATCGCGGCCAAGCAAGGCTGGCACCTCAACGCCGAGGCCCCGCTGACGCTCAAGCTCGGAACGCCCCCTGGGTTGGACATCGAGAAGCCCAAGCTCGGCCGTGCGGACCTGGCCCTTTCGAACGACACGCAGGCCCGCTTCGACGTGGCGTTCACCGCGTCCGAGCCAGGCAAGAAGAACCTCGACGCCGAGGCCAGCTTCGTGCTTTGCCAGGAGAGCGCCTGCCAGCCGGTGAAGTCCAAGCTGACCATCAACGTCGACGCCACGGAGAAGAGTGCAGACGCGCCGGCCGTGGCCGGTAAGAGCAAGGCGAAGAAGAAGTAGCCCGCGCCCCCGGGCGCCTACTGCGCGATCACCCCGAAGCGCACGTTCACGAACCCGGCGTGTCCCGCTGTCTTCAGCACCTTGCTGACCACGTCCGAATCGGTGTCCTTGTCGGCGAGGAGCAGGATGCCGGCGGCCTCGCCGGTCTGCTCGCGGCCGGACTCGGCCCGACGGTCCTTAATGCTGCGCAGCTTGGCGAGCAGCGAAGGGATCCTGCCCTCCTCGTCCTCGGGCTCGACCAGCCTGCCCTGCCGGATGGGCGTCACCGGCGCGTCGGCGACCTGGATGAAGTGCTGGGTGATCGAGACGGTGAGCTGCAGTTGCAGACGAACCTGGCTGGACGATGACGGCAGGCGCATCTCCGCCTTGTCCTCGACCTCGGTGGCCTGCGCGGCGTAGGCCGCAAGCAGGAAGAAGAGCAGGTTCGACAGGATGTCCATCAAGGCGGTGAGGTTGAGCGCGACGCCGGGCGTGCCGCCGCCGCTCCTCGAGCCGCCAAAGACGCTATGGGTGCCGAATGCCATCACTTCACCAGCGTTGAAACGACGACGGTCGGAAAGAGCGCTACGGTCTTCATGGCCACGCCTTCCTTGTGTTCGTATTCGCGGGCGGCGTCCATGGTCCGCACCAGCACCTCGTACTTGAGGCCTGGCTCGGGGGTGAGGATCACCGTGTCCGACTTGGGGAACTTCTGTTTGATGCCCTTGAGGTGGTTCGTCAGCGTCTGGAAATCGTGCGCCTTCCCCCGCAACGGAATCGCTCGGCCCATGCCGTCGAGCTCGTCCTGCGCGAAGGCACTGCCCAGCGCAGACACCTGGAAGCCGTCCTTTTGAACCGAGACGTTCATGGTCACCGCGCGCTTGGTGTCGGCCACGCCACTCTCGTCGGCGGACTGCACCGGCACCGTGCCGTTGATGACCATGACGATGGTGGCACCGAACGCCGCGAGCAGGAAGAACAGCAGATTGGACAGGATGTCCATCAGGGCGGTGAGGTTGAGTTGCACGGGCGCGACCGGCGCCTCGCCGAACACGTTGGTCCGGGGCCCCGCTTCCTCTTCGCCCGCTTCTGCCCCGCCGGACATGGGCTACTTGGCCCCTCCCGCCCCGCGCTGGGCTGCGCCGCGTGCATCGCTGGCGGTGACCAGGCGGTCGATCAAGGCCGAGCTCGCTGCCTCCATTCGGGTCATCTCGCGGCCTTGCTTGGCCGAGATCAGCAGGTAGGCGACCACGGTCACGGTGGCCACGGTCAGACCGAAGAAGGTGTTGTAGAAGGCCACGGCCACGCCCTTGGACAGCGCCGCCTGCCGAGCCGCCGCGTCCACCGACTGCATACCCGAGAACGAGATGATGAGACCGTGGATGGTGCCGAGGAGCCCCAGCAGGGTCGCCAGGTTGGAGATCTGGGGAAGCGCGGCCGTGCCCCGTCGGAAGCGCGCCAGCTCGGTGACGGCGCAAGTCTCGATGCTGCGTCGGATCTCCTTCTCGCTGCGGTTCGCGCGCTCGATGGCGGACAACATCATCCGCTGCAGCGGGTGCTTGCCGTCGCACAGCTGGGCTGCCTTTCCGTAGTCGCCGTCGTCGACGTGGGAGAGCACCTTGTCGCGCAGCCCTTCGACGTTGATGCGGAAGCCAATCCACAAGGTGTACACGCGCTGGGCAACGATCCCGACCGCGACCAACGAGGTCGCCAGGATCCCGAACATGAACATGCCTCCAGCCAGCAGAAGCTCAAAGATCACGAACATCGAAGTCCTCCAAGTGGTGTGTCGCTCGAGCGGGCGCGCAGCGAAATCATTCTAGCCATACCCCCGAATCGAAATCGCCAGTCTGCCTGGCGTAGTCGGCTTGCATGTACTTCCACAGATCGAGAAGCTTCTGTGCCTTGGTACGAAGGTCGAGCGACGAAGAACGGGTCTCCTTACCCTTGGCCTCCTGGATCTCGATCGCCTGCTCGAACGTGGTCAGCGAGGCAAAGGGCGCCTTTCCGATGCGCACGAGCTGCCGCTGCTTGACCAAGTCCACCCGCGATTGGGCGATGCGGATCTCCTGCTTGGCCACCACGACCTCGGCGACGGCGACGTCACGACGGGCGTCGAGGTAGTCGCGCTCGGCCTTGGCCACCTTGCGCAGCAGCGGTGTCCGCACGGACGCGGTCGGGGTCGCCGCGATCCGCCGCTCGTAGCGGGTCTCTACGTCGTCGAGGCCGGAGATGGTCCCCTCGATGCTGCGCAGGTGGTCGCTGGCCAGATCGGCGCGATTGCGGGCGATGATGAGGTCGTTCTCGGCGTCGAAGATCTCTTGCCTTCCGTCGAGCGGCAGGCGCTCGCGCTCGGCGCGTGAGAGCGATGGCGCCGTACTGCCACACGCCGCGAGCAAGCACACGCCAGCGAGCCAAGGTTGCAGGCGAATCACTTGGCACCTCCTTGGGGAAGCGGCTTGGCTTCGGTCGTGTTGAGCTTGAGCAGGAGCCCGAGCTCGGGGTGGTCGGCGGGCCCGCCCACCGTGGCCGGCGGACCGCCCGCCTTGGCCATCTCGGCTTTGGCCTTGTCGAGGTGGCCGTAGGACGCATACTGCGCGGCCAGGTTCAGCCGAGCCGTGCGGCTCTGTCCGTCGAGCGCCACGGCCTTCTCCAGCGCATCCGCCGCTTCCTGCGGTTCGGCCATTCTCTGCAAGGTCACGCCGAGCAGGTTGTGAACCTCCGCGTTCTTGGGCGCGAGGCTCTCGGCGCGCTCGAGCAGCAGGACCGCGACGCCCAGCTCGCCAGCGGCCAGGTGAAGCTCGGCCAGCTTGGCCAGCGCCGACACGTCCTTCGGGTTCTTGAGCAGGATCTTGCGCAGCGGCGCCGCGGCCGGTGGATCGCCGCCGGCTCGGCCCTTGCCCTGCGGATACATCGCGATCACGTCGGGCATGGCCTCGCCGAGCAAGCACGAGCGCGCGGCCTCGGTGACGATCATGGCGTCCTTGGCCTTCTTGCTGCACAGGGCGCGGGCTTCACCCGCACGGGCGTCGGCGTCGGCGGCTTGGCCTTCGATGACGGCCCGCAACTGCTTCGCGTCGTCCGCGCTCAGGGCGGTGGGCAACTCGAGTGTTCGCAGGAACACCGCGTACTTCGCATACGCATCGGCGACCCGCGAGATGCCAGCCATCGACCAGCGCGCGTCCCGCGACCCGATCACCGAGGCGAAGGCGCGATCGACCACCTGGAGGAGCTTGACCTTGGCGTCGACCGTGCCGACCACGTCGTCCGGCTTCGCGGCGAGGTTGCGGAACTGCGCGTAGCTGATCTCGCCCAGCAAGTAGCGCGCCCGTGCCGCCGCCTCGGCGGCCGGCCCCGACGTCGCGGGATCGTAGGCCACGCGCGCCAACGTGCGCCCCGCCTCTTCGTGATCGCCTCGCTGGTACGCGAGGTAGCCACGGAAGAAGGTCGCAACGCTGCTCGACAGGGTGCTCCCGCCCAGTACGTCTTCCAGGACGGCCAGGTTCCCCGATCGGGCAAGCAGCAGCAAGAGCTCGTCCACGCGATCCGGGTTACCCGTCGCCGCGTAGTTGCGGATCTCCTTCGCCGCCACCGCCTCGCCCAGCACGGCGTGGATGGAAGCAGCCGTGTACAAACGCTCGGACGCCTCCTTGCCGTTCGGATTGGCGGCGACCGCGGCGGCCATGTACCTACCGGCCTTGGTCAGATCGCCGCTGTCGGACGCGACGGTGGCCAACGCCGACAGCACGTCGATGCGCTTGGGCGATTGCGGGTACTCGACCAGGAACTGGTCGCCGAGCTCGTAGAAGCGCTCGATCTCGCCATTCGAGCGCGCGACCAGCAACGTGTTGTAGAAGGCCTGCTCGCCGAGCTCGCTGCCCTTGTGGCGCTTGGCCATGCCGAGCAGCTGGGCCTCCCGGTCGCCGGTGTCGGTCACCGTGACCTCGGCGACCTGGCGCTGCGCGGCCTTGCTGACGATGTCGCGCAGCTCGGCCTTGAGGCTCTCGTTTCCGAGCCGCGCGTCCTCGATGAGACGCCGGCCGAGCGTGCCGATGCCCTCCAGGTCATCCGCCAAGCGCAGCGAGTCCAGCGTCAGGTGCGCGGCGGCCGTGCCCTCGGTGCTGGTCGGGTACTGGGTGGCGACGGCGAAAAAGAGCTGCGCGGCGCGCTCGTAGTCCCCGGATTCGTAGTAGCTGCGGGCGATGGACAGCTTGATCCCGACCACGGTCTGGTGGTTCGGATTGGCGGCGATGACCTGCCTGCCCAGGTTGCGAATTCCGGCCCACGCCATCGCGCGCTCGAGCCGCCCCAGGCTCGAATCCTCGAGCGCCTTCTGGAACGCCGCGAACGCATTCAGGCGCGCTTCCTCCGCGCCGCGTGCATGGCTGGCATGCGCGGCCACCTCTTCGTACGCGCGGCCGGCTTCGTAGTGCCTGCGGGCCGCGAGCAGCGCTTCGGCGAAGTTCTGCTCCATCTCACGGCGCGCGGGGCTCTCGTCGAATCGGTCGAGGTACGCGCGGTAAGCGTCGGCCACCCATGAGACGTTCGGGCCGTCCTTGGTGTCCCGGGCCGCGACGTGCGCCCGCGTGGCCACGTCCCGGGCGTAGACCTCGACCTCGTTTTCCAGATTCTTGCGCTGGTCGGCGGTCAATCGGTAGTCCACCAACCTGGCGTCGAGCACGCGCACCATGCGCTCGACGTCCGCCGCCGGCTGGTCGAACACCTTGCCCTTGACCATGCTGTCGTAAAGTCGGCGCGCCATCTCGATGGCGTCGTCGTCGCCGGGCGAGGCGTTCATCACCTCGCGCAGGGCCGCCACCGCCTGCACGTTCATCTCCTTGAGCGTGAAACGGTTCACCAGGCGTCGCATCGCCGCCAGGTAGTCGAGCGACGAAGCCGCCAGCTCACGGAAGTACGGCACGGCCGGCTTGTCGGGGAAGACGTCGGGATAACAGTAGGCGAGATCCACCAGCGACTCGCGCACTACGTTCAAGCTCTTCTGCGTGGAGAGCAGGACCTTCGACTCCTTGGTCTGCTTGCCCTTGTCGCGCAGGACCTGCTCGAACAGCCGCACGGCACCCTTGCAGTCCTGCCTGTTCACGCGCACCCACGCCAGCTTGTACCGGGCCAGCGAGTGCACATGGCTCGTGGGGGCGGCGAGCACGAGGTTGTAGTAACGCTCGGCTTTGCCGAGGTCGTTGGCATCGAAGGCGTGGTCGCCGAGGGCCAGGTATGCCTCGGCCCGGTAGCGACTCTTCGGGTAGCTCTCGATCAGCTTCTCGTAGGTCTCCTTCATGTTGTCGAACTCGCCGAGCTCGCGAAACTCGTGCGCCATCAAGAAGGTCGCCTCGTCGGCCCGGGAATAGGACGGAAACTCGCGCACCAAACGGCTGTACACGCCGATGGCCAGGTTCTTGAGCAGCCGCGCCTCGGGAGCCTCCAGCGCCCGAGAATCGTCGCCGCGCGCGCGCCTGCGCTCGTAGACCACGAGCCATGCATAGCGCGCCCGCTCGGTATACAGCTCGGCCAGGCGCATGTGCAGATCCGGAAGGTACGTCGCTCCGCGCGCCTTCTGGATCATGCTCTTGGTCTGCCCGATGGCGAAGTCGACCTTGCGTCCGGCCTGCACCCACTGGGTGGTGGAATCACTAGGCGGCGGCTTCAGGGGAGGCGTGGACGCGCACCCGACCAGAGCAAGGATCCCCGCCAACTGGAAGAGCCTGCCCGACCTCATCGCAAGCACCTGTCATCCGCCAGAACGGCGAAGTCATTGAGCTCGTCGGACCAGTACTCGCCGTCGAACTCGAAGTACACCTTGGGCGACCCGTAGGGTAAGGCGCCCCTGCGCGCCGTGATCTTGGCCGCGCCCTGCCGGGCACCAGGCTTGACCAAGCCAGCGCCGATCTCGTAGTCGATCAGGTCCATCTGCTCGTTCACGCGCAGAAGCTCGTCGACGACGCGCTCGATCGCGCGCGGCAGGCCCCGGCGCAAGTTGCCTTCGATGAAGGCCAGGCGGGCTGCATACAGCATCTCCAAGTGGTCTTCGAGTTGGTTGTCGGAGACCTTCTTCACCCGAGCCGACTCGGTGTGCAGGCGCGTGCGCATACGCGCGAACGCGGCCAAGCGCGTGCCCCATGACGCCCACTGCACGATCTTCGGGTCCTCACGCAGACCGGAGCGCTCGCGTGCCTTGCGCACCAAGGATCCGTAGTGCTCGTGAAAGTCGCGCACCGCCAAGTGCGCCAGTCGGTACTGACACAGCTTGCGCAAGGCCAGCGCCCGGATGAGCTCGCGCTCGGGCGCGAACACACGCCGAAAGATCGGCGCCCCCAAACCAACCACCATGCCAAGCGCTCGCTGGTGGTCGTCCGCCCCCACGCGGTCCCAGGCACGCTCGAGCAACACGAGGTCCTGCTCTACCAGTGGCAGCTTGACCTGCGAGTAGTAGGTGAAGGCCTCGTCGTAGCTCTTTCGTTCGTACAAGATGCGAGCCAGCGCCAATGCCGCCACGGTGCGGACCGCGCCTGGCGCCGCGGAGGCCTCCAGGATCTGCCGAAGCAGCTTCTCGGCGCCCTCCTCGTTGTGTTGCTGGATCCGCTCCACGGCCAGCAGGTAACGAGCACGCCATCCGTACACGCGCTCGGTGGCCGCCAAGGCTTCGAGGCGCGCCCGCCCCCAGGACGAAAAGCCCAGCCTCAAATCGCCGAGCGCCTGCAGATACTCGACGAAGTCCGCCACCTCGGGTTCGAGATCGCCGTACTGGGCGCTGTAGACGACGCCATCGAGGAAGCGCCACTCCTCCACGAGCCCCTGCTCGTAGAGCGGCTTGAGCGCGGTCAGCGTCTTGCCCAGCAGCGCAGGCGAGCGCCGCCCCGACAGGACCTCGAGGTAGTACTCGATCCCGGCCTGCACGAAGCCCATGTCGACCAGAGCACCGGCCAGGTGAAAGGCAGAAGCGTCCCTGCGCAAATCGCTCTCGGGCAGCGCCGCGTAGAGGCTGTAAAGCTCTGCAGCACCCGCCCCCGGGTCGCCCGCGTGGATGTACTCGAGGCCGCGGTCCATGCGCTCATCGGCATCGGCCGGCGCGGCTTTTTCCGCCGCTGGTGCGGGTGGCGGCGTGGGCGCCGCGGGCTTGCCCGCAGGCGTGGGTTGGGCTGCTGGCGCGGCGGCAGGTGTCCCTTGCGCGCCGGGGGCCGCTGGCGCAGGGTTCGCCGCCAGCCAGAGCAGCGCGATCGCGGTTCGCATCATCGCTCGTCGCCTCCCCAGGCGAAGGACAGGCCCAGGCTCACGTGCAGCTCGTTGCGCGTGTTCCAGTTGCTGTTGATGAGGACGTTCTCGCGCACATCCACACGCAGGGCGGTGTGCGTGCTCAGGAAGACCCTGGCGATGATGCCGACGTTCGGGCCCGGCAGGTACTTCTGCGGGTTCATGTAGCGGCCCACGGTGAGGCCCACCGGGATCGAGAGATCCACGTGGATGACCCGACGGTTGAACAACGCCAGCTTCCCGTAGAAGGGCTTGAACACCGCGTTCGTGGACATGAGCAGGTCGATGGCCGCGATCTCGGTGGGCTGCACGTCGAAGTTCTCCAGAAGCTCGGTCTTGAGCCCCGTGTCGAGCTGCTTGTACACGTAGCTGGCGTTGATGACCTCCCAGGCCACCACGTTGTTGAAGTGGTAGGTGAACGAGCCCCCGACGGTGAGCCCCTTGTTGAAGGCGTTGATGGGCAGGATGCCGCCCGCGAAGGCGAGCTCGCCGCCGAGGCGAAACAGTCGGCTTTGCACGGCGTAGGTCGCCACCTGCTCTTCGTCGAGCTCGTCGTCGGCGAACGCCGGTGAAGCACCCGCGAGGGTCAGCGCGAGAAGTCCGAGGTAGAAGGCGTGGTTGCGTCTCATGCGAGTCTCCATACGTTAGGTGCCAGAGCTGGCCAGCGCGATGGGGTAGATGACGGTGACTTGACCACCCGACGGGGAGGGGAACTGCCAGCGGCGGATGGCGGCCTGCATGCAGCTGGTGGCTTCGTTGCTCGACAAGGTGGAAGCCTTGATCCTCACGACGGTCACGCCACCATTGAGTCCGATCACCCATTCGAAGGTGACCTTGCCGGCGAGGTTCGGATTCATGATGAGCTGTCTTTCGAAGCAGCCCTGCAGCTCGTGAATGTGGGCGTTGATGACCTTCTGAATCTCGCCGCGGTCGAGGTGCCCCTCGACCTTCATCAGGTTCGGCCTCGCGGTGACTTGCGCACGCACCTGCCCGGTCGGCCCGCGCCCGAGCACGCGGCCCAGGTTCTTGCCCACGTCGTTCGCCGACTTGGTGTCGAGGCGCCCCATCCCGCTTCCCGCGGCGGCCAGGCGCAGGGAGTCGCCGGGCAGCCTGCCGATGGCGCCCGACACCTTGAAGCCACCGCCGCGCACCGGACCGACCGCGTCCAGGTTGCTCATGGCGGTTGCCGACATGGGCTTCGGCCCCGCCGACAGCCCCCCCAGCGCCGAAAGCAGCTTCTGCGTGGTGGCCGTCGACTGGGTCTGCGCCGACTGCGGCATCCGCGTGCGTGGGAGGTGCGGCGTGGCGGTTCTCGTCGTCGGCTCGGAGCTGGCGGTCTTGCTGGGCTCGGGCTTCGCCTTCTTCTTCTCCCGCTTGGGCGGAGGTGCCGGCGGCTCGAGCTCGATCTCTTTGAGTGCGATGCGAGCGAAGCGTCCCTCTTTGTTGTCTGAGATGTAGTCTCGCTGGACCAGGCTGGCGATCCCCAGAATCGCGAACACCACCAAGTGGACGACGACGGAGATCCCGCCGAGCACCAGCATGAGCTTGGTGAGGCGCGGCCGCCAGGATTCCTTCGGAAGAGCGTCTGCGGCGGGCACCAGGTGCACGAGCACGCCCTCCCCACTGGGGAGCGGGAACACGACCTGGGTCGCGGGCTCGAGCGGGATGAGTCCCCGCTTGTCGGCGCGCTTGCGCCAAGAGCCATCGTCGACGGGCTGGCCGCGCGTACTCACGGCCATGCTGTCCGGCAGGGCCTCGCTGTGGAACAGGAAGCCGCCGGCCCCCGAACAACGCCCGAGCGGCTTGCGCAGCCCGTGCAGGCGCAGCTTCTCGCCGCGACGCAAGTGGTGCAGCTTCAGGATGCAGCCGTGGCGAAAGCGCACCACCTCGACGGCGGACGCCTGGTGGGCGCTGACGCCGGACTCGCGCAGGCGGTCGAACAGGGAGAAGGTCGGCTCGAAGAGTGCGTCGTCATCGTCGTCGTCCGACCACACCGGGATTGCGGACGATGACGTGGAGATCTCCGAACGCTCGGTGGTCACCTCGAACACCTCGGCGAGCGGCACGGCATCGACGCGATTCTCGGTGTAGCGCGAGGCGATGGGCTGCGTGGAGTTTCGCGACGCTGGCTTGGTCTCGGGCGGGATCGAGGTCAGCGAAGGCCGCGGAGGTACCACCACGGGTTCCACCTTGGGCGGTGGGATGGCCACCTCCGGCTCGACCGCGAGCGCGATGGGCGAGGTTCCGCTCCTCCGGCCGGGCGAAAGGCTGCTGCTGGAAACCGGGGGCGCAGACCGCGCGTTCGCCGTTGCCGGTACGCGCGAGCCGGGCGCGGCTGGGCGAACACCATGGGCTGCCGGCGGAGCCGGCCTCGGGGCGAGCGCGGCTGGCGGCGGAGCTGGCCTCGGGGCAGGCGCGGCTGGTGCTGTCGACTTCGTCGCTGGCGCCGGCTGCGAAGCTGGGCGCGTGGACGGCAACGATGGCCGCGCGGCCGGCGACGGCACGGCTGACTTGGCAGCAGGCGACGGGGCCTGGGGCGCCGACGCTGGGGGCGCAGCAGATGGCGGCTGCGCAGCCGGGGGGGGCCTTCGCCCGGTCGCAGGGGGCGCAGGCAGTGCGACATTCGCCGCCGGCGCTGCCGGGGGCACCGGGGGAACGGGGAGAGGAAGCACCTTGCCAGGTGCCGAGGCCGCCGGGCTGGCCCCCGCGGCGACCGGGCGCCCAGGTGCCCGAACCGCGACCGGCGGTGGCGTGGCATCGGTCCTGTGGACGTTGATCCGCAGGCGAAAGCGACCGATCTGGATCTCGTCCGTGGGGCCGATCGCCTCTTCCGCGATCGACACGCCGTTGAGCGTGGTTCCCTCGACCGCATCGTAGTTGGCGATCGAGCAGGCGTCCCCGTCGAAGTGCAGGGCCGCGTGGCACGGCGAGATGCGAGGATCGTCGAGGCGGATCATCACCCCCGGATCGCTTCCGATGGTCACCTCGGCCGAGGTGAACATCATCGATCCGCGAAAGCGCGTGTCTTCGAAGAGGATGACTTCGAGGGCGCCTCGGCTCTTGGCGGGGCCTCCTGTCATTTCTTCTCCTCGGCCGGCGCGACCAGGTTCACGGTCCTCGACCGGAAGCTATCCGGAACTTCGACGATGCTCTTCCAGTCGCTGGGCGTCCGCTGAAACAGGTAGATCACCCCGGCGGCGGATTGTCCACGCAGCATGCGCTCGTCGAACTCGATGCGCGACTCTTGCCGAACCGATTCGCGCAAGGGCGCGCGATTGTCGACAGGCCGCGCCTCTGGCTGCCCACCGCCGCCGCTCTTCGTGGCTGCGGTGTCCGGCGATCCGGCGGTGGTCTGGGTCTCGCGAGCCGGTGCCGGCGCCTTCCGATGCTTGCCAGGCTTGTGCTTTCCCGCCGCCCAAGCAGCCGATCCCGATGCAAGGACAACGCACATCACGATGCCGAGGATTCGTCTATGCAGCTTCATGGTTCACTCGGGTGCAAGGAGAAGGAGATCGTCGTCGGTGAGATGAATGAAAGCAAGATTGGGCGTCTTCTGGTTGGGTGCCACGAAGCGCACCGGAACCGTGATGGACTTCACGATGGTTTGTCCCGAGACCGACGAGTCCAGCGGCACCTCGCCCACGTAGACTCGGATCATGTTCCAGCCCTTGCCTGGCCGCCCGGCCGGACTCTCTTGCGTCTCCACCAGCGTGACGTTGCGAACGTCCATGTGAAAGCAGGTCCGCGTGGTGGTTCGAATCGTCGCGCGAGCATCGGCAGGTGGCAAGCCCTCGGCCGGCAACGCCTCGACGTCGACCCTGACCGTAAGCTGCCCCCCGAGCGGAGAGACCAGAATGTAGTCGCCGGACACGGGCAGCTCGATGGCCATGCTGGGATCGTTCTCGGCACCCGGGGGCAGCACCGCCTCGTTCTCGAGGAAGGCCAAGCGCGCCGGCCGATCTCCGGTCAGGCGCAGGGCCCACACCGTGCCCGTGCCCAGCTTGACGTCCGTGATGCGCACACCCCCAAACGGTTCATTCGGCGAAGCTTCCAGGCGAACCGTGGCGCCATCGTCGAGCGTTCGGTACTGGTACTGGTATTCGAGGTCGCGACTCGAATCGTTGGTCCATGGATCGAGACCGCCAGCGACCTCCTCGCCGTTGGGAATTCCGTCCATGTCGCTGTCGACCAGACGGTCGTCGACCAGGGCGTTTCCTCCCAGGCGGACCTCGACCCAATCGGGAATGCCGTCGCGATCGGAATCGACCAGATAGGGATCGGTGCGCAGCACAGCCTCCTCGCAGTCGGTGAGTCCGTCGAGATCGCGATCCGCGGTGGGCTCGGTCAAGGTCAGGCACTCCCTGAACAGCGCGGGCACCAGCGGATCGAACTGACTGTCCGGCGCCGCAAGGCGAATCTCGATGCCATCGCCCACGCCGTCGCCGTCGGTGTCCGGATTGAGGTGGTCCGTGGCGCGCATGATCTCTTCTGCGTCGGTCAGCCCATCGCCATCGCTGTCGGCCTCGGGCTTCTTGCCTCGCAAGAGTGCGTTGTTGTTCATCACCACCACCTGACGAAGGACCAGTCGGCTGCCCGGTCGGTCCACGTCGACGGCCAGGAAGTCGAGGCCAAGCGGTGTCTGCTGGACGTGCTCGCCCTGCCCTGCGCGCGCCATGTCTCCCAGCACCTGGGTCGCGCGCGAATCCTGGCCAAGCGAGAAGCTGTGGAAGATCAAGTCCTGTGCGCCGTTGGTGCGAACGTAGGAACGCAGTCCGGTCACCGCGTCGCCGTACCACCACCGCTCGCAGTCGGTCGGGGTGGGAGATGCCTTGCCGCAGAAGGCGGCCGCGAAGGCGTTCTGACACTGGCTGCTGCCGACCGTCAGGTTCTGGGCGATGCACCAGGGTGTCTGAAAAGCAGGATCCGGCGGCCCCGCAGCCACGAACATCACCGCGTAGCGCGTCCTGCTGCGCAGCCCGGGATTGGTGGCCAGCAAGTCGTCCTCGATGATCGTGGTCAACATACGAAGCGTGTCGACGTAGTTGCGCTGCGCCTGTCCCACGGAAGCCGCGAGGGTCTCCAGCGCGGCGTCGATGAGCAACGGGTCCGAGGTGAAGCCCGTGATGAGCGGCCGGGCCGTCGCGCCCATGAGCAGGATCGACACGGACTGGCTTGGCCCCCGGTGCCTCCCGATGAAGGCTCGCAGGGTGTCGGCGCGTTTGCCCGCCGGATCGGCCTCGGCCAAGGCGCCGGTTCCATCCATCACGATGAGCGTCTTCTGCGGGAAGGCGATGGCCCCCGGGTCGTCGGTGCACAGGTTGCCCTCGAACGAGATACGGTCGGCCTGGTTGGGCGTGTAGTTTCTCCCGTAAAGGCTCGCCTCGGTGCAAGCGGCGCAAGCCAGCAACAGACAGAAGCCCGCACGCTTCACGGGACACCTCCGTCGAGCTGGCGTGCCCCGGGCGGTCCGCGCAGGATGAGCCCCGATCGGCCCACGACCCACACGTCGTTGGCCGCCGCCGCGTACACGCCGGTCAGCCAGCGGTCGTCGGGCGTCGGGACCACGGTCAACGTGCCGTCCACGGGACCGGAGACGACGAAGCCCTCGTGGCCGACGATCCAGGCCGTTCCGTCGACGACGCTGATGGCGCGCAAGAACTTCTGGGGCAACGTCGCCTTGCGCGTGGCACTGCCGTTCGCCCAGCTAAAGAAGCCTCCGTCCACGCCCACGAACAACGAGGCCGAGCCATACGGCATCGCGCCGGCCACCGTCTTCGGGTACGCGAGCTTCGCGTTGGAGATGGGCAGAGTGCTGACCACGGTGCGCTTGGCCCAATCCACGCGCACCACGATGCCCTGTCCTCCCACGACGTGGCAGCCATCGCTGGCGAAGGAGACGTCGTAGTAGTTGTTCGCCGGCGCGTCGGCAATGGGGCCCCATGTCCCCTCCGAGTACGAGAGGATCGTCGACTGTTCGCCCACCGCCACCGCGTAGGTCGAGGTGCCGTCGACGGCGTTCAGGGCGGCCGTGCTCACGGGTACGTCCAGGAGCCAGACGCCGTTGTCTCGTCGAAGCAGCGTCCCCTGCTCTCCGACGGCATAGACCAGGGTTTGGTCGATCACGGCCACGCCGCGAAGATTCGCCAGGGTCCCGCTCGCCTCGGGCACCAAGGCCATCCCGTCCCAGTGCAGGATCGTGCCCTGGTCGCCGACGATGAACACGTTGTCGGGAGCGCTGCCCGCCACCGCGTTGTAGTTCACCGTCCCCGCATCGACCTGCTCCCAGCTGACCACGCCGCCGTCGTCGCCAGCGTCCCTGTGCGACGGGCTGGTCACGCGATCGCAGGCCGCGAAAGCGACCAGGAGCATCGGGAGACAAGAACCTATGCGCATGCTGGACCTAGAACACCGGGCTCGCGGGGCACTGGTTCGTTGCCTTGCAGTAGCACTCGCAAACTCCCGCGCCCCCCTCCGAGCAGGAGGCGGGACAACCGGTGGTGACGGTTTTCAGACGGAACTCGTAGCGTCCGCTGGCGGTGAAGTCCCAATCATCGGCCCCCGCATCGCGCACCTGAAGGTAGTACTTGTAGGGTGTCGTTCCACTCGCCGTGTGCTTCGCCGATGCGAACGAGCACTCGGTGCAGTCGCCGTCGCCGAACACGTAGGTGAGCGGAGCCTCGGTCGGAACGGTGCCGGTGTAGGTCCAGCTCTCGTGCAACGACAGATCGCTTCGGCGCAAGAAGAAGACCGGTCGCACGGGTGATGGTCCGGGCTGAAGCGATTCGAAGACGAGGCCACAGTTCTCGCCCGGGCATGGATGCGGGAACCAGAACCAGTCCTCGTCCGACTGGTACGAGATGAACCCTTCCACCGCGGTCCCGGCGGCGATCTGCGCGCTGATGTCCTTCGCGCGCTTCTGGCTACGGCCAAGCTCCGTGGTCTGCAGCGGGTACGGGTTGTAGAAGTTGTTCCGCGAGGCTGCGTCGGTGCTGTTGTCCATGGCGTCTGGCTCGGCAGCGATCTGGACATCGAGCGAGTATGACAGCGCCGGATCGTACTGGTCGTCCTTGTTGTCGTGCACGATCAGGAACACGGGACCGGCCGAGAACACGGGCTGCGCAAGACGAATCGTGTTGAAGCCGTCCGGGCCGGTCTTCGCTCCGCCGTCTGTGTCCAGGGCCGTGTAGATAATCACGCCGCAGGCTTTTTGAGACGAGTTGTCCGGCAAAGGCAGGCACATCCCCGAGGCCGCGCACTGCCGACAGCTCGTCGAGGTGCATGCCCCGGCCTTGGCGTCGATGCAGTGATGGGACAGCTCGCAGTCGTCGTCCTTCGTACACGAGCCGGTCAGCACCTTGCAGTCTGAGTCGGCCTTGCACGAGGTGGCGGGATCCGCGACCAACACATCGACCGCGAGATCCATCGCGGTCGCCGGTGCACGCAGCGTGGCCACCACCACGGGAGGTGTTGCCGTGACGCGAGCCATGAAGTAGTCGCGGTCCCCGCGCGACCCGATGTTTCCGCTCTGGGTCTTGAAGCTGACCGTAGTGCCGGAGAAGACCGCCGGGCACGGCGTCCCGGCACCCCCGAGGCAGGTCGCCGTCGAAGGGGTGTCGTTGCGCGGCGGTTGGTCGTTGACGTCGGTCTCGGGAATCTCGCCGAGCTCGATGGTGTAGCCAGCCTCGGCCCGCCGGTCGGGCGCCGCGCCGGTCGGGTAGTGAAGCGCCACGAGCAGCGTGCCGGTTTTCGGCGCGGCTCGCGTCAGATCCACGGGCGTCGCCGACGGCGCCACCTCGCCGGTACCGAGAGGATTGAGCGAGGCGTCCATGATCTCGTACGCGATGCTCGCCTTCGCGTCCACCGGGTTCGCGACCTTCATCTCGAGCAAGCTGCCGGCATTGGCGATGCTGATCTGGTAGATGTCGACGTCGCCCACCGACGAGAAGTACCCCGGCAGGCCATCGGCGGCCTTGGCCTGGACCGCCGTATCGTTCGGCTCGTGACTGTCCGGATCCGTCTCCGTCGCGACCTGTAGAACGTAGCCGTTGACGGAGTCGGTGTTGGCGTCGCCGGCATCACCCACCCGAAGGATGTACGCACCTGGCTGCGGCACCGCGAACGTGGTGGACACGGCGCTCTTGCCATCGGTGCTGCTGGTATCGCTGGCCGTGGCGTTCGGGACCTGGGTGATACCGTCGGCCTCGTACAGTCGTGCCTGCAGCGCCACCTTGCTCAGCGCCGACGGATAGGAAAGGCTCACATCGAGGAGGTTGGCGCCAGCCGCCACCTCGATGGCGAAGAAGTCCTGATCGCCACGCGGGCAGACCATGCCGAGCGCCTTCTCGCCGATCGCCAGGGGCACCGCCGACGCGGCTCCGGTCGACGGATCGGTGATGCACCCGCTGCTGGGGATGTCGCCGCCGTCGAGCATCGTATCGTCCGACTTGGAGCTGCCACAGCCCCAAGCCGCGACGGAAGCACTAAGGAACCACGCAGTCGCGATCCGCATCGAAAACCTCCGGGCTGGGCGCCGGGGCCCACGCCTTCTTGAACGCCGTCATGGGTAGGAGCATCTGTCCTGACGAGGGTGTCTTCACCTCGGGATCCCTCCGGTAGCGAGGTCGCACGCACGCGACCTGATGGTTGCCAAAGTCGTCGGGAGAATCGGCGGGCGCCGAGGCCACCCGGAAGAGCACGGTGTTGGTCCCTTCGGGCAGCGCCGCCGGAGCGCCGGTGGGGACGAGCGTGACGTTCGAGACCGTGAAGTCGTAGCACAAACGGCCCGGCGGGGTCTCCAAGTCGCGCAGTAGACGCAGTGAGCTCCGGTAGGCGATGCGGGAGAAGTCCATCACGTCGTTGTGCGTGGGATCGGTGTGCGCGGCCAGCTCGGTGCCGTTGAGCGCACCATCGAGCTCGGTGTCCGCCAAGGTGTCCGCCGCAGAGGGGTTGGTCCCCATGCGGATCTCCACGTCGTCGGGAAAGCCGTCGGCGTCCGAGTCGATGAGGCGCGAGTTGGTCCCGAACAGACGCTCCTCGCAGTTGAAGAGCCCGTCGCCGTCGTCGTCGCGATGGTCGGTAGCCATGGCGCAGTCCGCGTCGCCAGAGAACAAGGGATCCAACCCGGCGTTGGTCTGCCGGACCTCGATGAGATCGGAGTAGCCATCGCCATCGGTGTCGGCCACGAAGGGCGACGTCCCGGCCAGGAACTCATCCGCGTCCGTCAAGCCGTCGCCGTCGGTGTCCACCAGCGACAGGCCGTCCCGCGGCAGCGCGTTCAGATTCATCGCCACCAACTGCTTCAAGGCGAAGGTGCGAATGAACGAGGTGAAGTCGATGGAGAAGAGATTGATGCGCTCGGTGGCCTCGAACGACCGATAGGTCCCGTTGCCAAGTTGGGCCATCCCGGCCAGCAGCTCTTTCGCCTCCAGCTGGACCGAATCTGGCGTGTCGGGCGCGGCCAAGTACACCGTGTGCAGCGCCACCTCGGCCAAGCGCTGCTGCTTGCGCAGGCCTCCGATGTTGTCCACCGCCTCGCGAATCTCTTCGGGCATGCCGTGCTCGACGGTTCGTGGGGCTGGCAACCCGTCGGAGATGAACACGATCACGTAGCGAGCCCGGCTGCGCGCCGTGGCGTCCAGAACGATCATGTTCTGCTGCAACATCTCGTAAGCGGTCTCCAGCGCCCCCACGTAGTTGGTCTCGCCCACGGCCGAGTTCAGTGCCGGCAGACGAAGCTTCACCTCATCGGACGAAGCGGTGAACCCGCCGAGCAAGCCGGAGTCGTCGCGGGTCTGGATGGCCACGCTGCTTTGGAAGGTGATGAGGCCGTACTCCACGCCATTTCCGGGTGGATAGGTGTTCAGGATGTCCTCGACTGCGCTGGCCCTTCGCGTAAAGCAGGCCCCGGTCGGGCACGGAACCGGCTCGGGATCGGTCACCCGCATACTCTGCGAAATGTCGACGATGAACAGGATCCGCACCGGGAACTCCGTGGGGCTGGGCGTCTCCGTACAGAACTGCCCACGTACGGTCAGGCGATCGTCACGCGCCTTGGCCTTGGGATTGAGCGGATAGAGGGAGGCCTCGGTGCAGGCCACGAGCCCCAGTGTGGCGAAGACCAGCGACCAACGCATCTACGGGCTCCCCGCGCCAGCGCCGGCATCCGTGTTGTCCGCCGGCACCTTGCAGTCCTTGTTCGGATCGAACGCCATCGCCTCTTTGAAGTCGGTCTCCACGAACGCGACGACGCCACTGGCTGGCGTCTTAAGCACTGCGTCCACGTATCGGACATCCGCGCACGCGATGCGGACGTGGCCGTGGTCCAATGCGCGGTCCAGGGGAGCCTCGGTGAAGTAGAGCAACACACGGTTCGCCCCGCTGCGCGAGCTGGTCCCCTTGCCGGTGGTGAGCAGCGTGATGTGACGAACGTCGATCTGGAAACATGACTCGCCGGTGGTCTTGGTGAAGGGCGCGACGTCGTACAGATACCGCACCACCGGATGCGAAGGCGACGATGCGGCCATGGGGTTGGTGTGGGCGACCACCTCGTCGAGGTTGCGCTCGCCGTCCCGATCCGGATCGTCGTAGGCGTCGCTGGCGCTGTTCGGGTCGAGCCCGAGCCGGAACTCGATGCCGTCGGGAATGCGGTCGCCGTCGCTGTCCGGATCGGCGGGGTCGGTTTTGAGGAACGCCTCCTCGCAATTGCGCAGAAGATCTCCGTCACCGTCCATCTTGGATTCGCAGGGCGCCAGCGGCTTCTTGGCATCCTTCGGATCGAAGCCGGACACGCGATTCCGCTCCTCGAACAGATCGGTGTAACCGTCGCCGTCGCTGTCCGCGGGATCGGCGCACGAAGCGCCACCGCCGACGCACGAGAGCCCGACCTCGCCCAGGTCCGGGATGCCGTCGGCGTCGGTGTCGGCCGCGATGCCGGCCCCGGTGTCGAGCGCATTCAGATTGGTCGCCAGGATCATGGCGAGGCCGTTCTCCTCTTTGAAGGAGGCGTAGTTGATCTTCAGGAAGTCGATGCTGCTCGCGTTGCTGAACTCGGTGAAGGTACCGAATCCGTGCTCGGCCATCGCGGTCATGAGCTCGACGCCCCCCTCGCGGTCCAGCCCGAACGGAATCGCCAAGGGATCGCTGGCCGCCTCGGGATCGTACAGGAACGCGGTGTGCACCCTCACCTCGCCCACCTTGTAAAAGTCTTGCAGGCCGATCAGGTCGTCCACGGAGCGCAGAACCTGCCCCATCTGGTTGTAGTCAGCGCCCAGATCCAGCTCCGGATACAGATCCGGCGACAGCGGAGGATCGAAGGCATCTTCCCAGTCCCTGCGCGGCACGCTGCAGATCAGGTAGTCGGCCTTGCACACGCCGGCGCGGCAGTGCTGGTGAGCCGGGCACGTGCCGGCGCCACACACCGTCTCTTGCGAGCTGCACTGTGGATCGGGCGCTCCGTCGGAAAAAAAGATGACGACGTACTTCGAACGGGCGCGCTCGGCCGGCGAGCTATTCACGATGTCTTCCGAGATCATCTGGTAGGCGGCCCCGAGCGCCCCTTGGTAGTCGGTCAGCCGGTCCGCCTGGGACAACCGATTCTCGATGGCGCTGGTGTCGGGGCTCGTCTGAAAGCCTTGGGTCAGCCGGTCGATGCGCGAATCGAAGGCGATCACGCCGAACTGGACCGCGGGCTGGGCAGCAAAGCGCTGGATGACCTTGGTCACCGCCTGCGCGCGTGTCCCGTTGCGATCAGTGACGCTCATCGAGTCCGACGTGTCCACGACGAACAGGATCTTCACGGGAAACGTGGCGTCGGCGGGCGGGGTCAGGCACACCTGGGCGCTCAGCCGTAGCTGGTCGTCATACACCGTCGACTCGCTACGGGCGGGCTCGAGGCCTGTCTCGGTACAGCCCAGCCCCACCCCAAGCGAGACGACTGCCGGCAAGAAGGCCAGGTGTCGAGAGCAGCGATGATGGGCCATGTGGAAGGAAGTCACCTCACCGGTGGATGTCGTGGAAGGGCGAGTGAATGGAACCGAGAGGCAGGTTCCGGCAGAGGAGCGCGGGGACTCCTCTGCCAGTCCCACGACCGATCAGCGACGCCGCCTCAACAAGCGGGATGCTGCGAGCCCCAGTCCGACGATCAGCGTGCCGAGGCCCGCGCTGCCATGACCGAACTGGCAACCGCCGTCGTCGTTGATGTCCTCACCTTCGACCGTCACGATGACCGTGGATTCGGCATGACCAACCGCAGGCTCGAGGGTATCGGGCTCGACCAAGTCCGCGCTCACGGTCAGCGCATACTGTCCCTTGTGCCGTGGCACGAAGGTCGGGCGCTTCTCTTCATTGAGCGCCGCGCATTCGTATCCACCGGAGCAAGTCGCGCTGCCGCTCGGGTTGCTGACGGTGTCTTTCGCCCCGTCGGGAGCCCCGGTGACGTTCCACTTGTATGCGACATTCACGTCCTTTCGGTTGGCGAAGACCGAGAGGAGCACCTTCTCCCCGGTCTGCGCGACGACGCGCGGAGCTGCCACCACCTTGAAGATCGTCGTCGGATCCAGACAGGCCGCCGGATCGGGATTCTTCGGCACCACGAGGCAGAAACCGTCGACGTCGCACGCGTCGCCCAAGCCGTCGTGGTCGGAGTCGGCCTGGTCGAGGTTCACGACCAGCGGACAATTGTCCATCGCGTTCGAAAGACCGTCGTTGTCCGCGTCCGCGTCGCAGTTGTCGCCGATCCCGTCGTTGTCCGTGTCGAGTTGCCGGGCGTTGGCGGTCAGCGGGCAATTGTCGACCTTGTCGGCCAGGCTGTCGCCGTCGGAGTCACCGTCGCAACCCGTGCTCACGTTGGCGAGCATGGGGCACGGGTCGTCGTGGTTGAGGAAGCCGTCCCCGTCGATGTCCGGGTCGCAGGCATCGCCGAGCAAGTCGCCGTCGGTGTCGAGCTGCGACTTGTTGGGAACGTCGTCGCAGTTGTCGGGACCGTTCTCGACCAAATCGTTGTCGATGTCCGGATCGCAGACATCGCCCAAGCCGTCTGCATCGGTGTCGAGCTGGTCCCCGTTCACGACCGCCTTGCAGTTGTCGCAGACATCACCCACGCCGTCGCCATCGCCGTCGGCCTGCTCGCGGTTGGGCCGGAACGGGCAGTTGTCGAAGTCATCCTCGTGCCCATCGCCATCGAAGTCGTCGGAGGTCGAGTAGGAAATGCCGATGTCGGTGTTGTTGACGAGGATCGCGCCACCGCCACCGCCGCCTCCACCGCCGTTGTTCTTTGGTGTTCCGCAGTATCCGGTGCCGCATTCACCGTCAGTTTGTGCGAACGAAGGTTCTGCAATCAACAGAACACCCGCTACGACAACTGCTGCGCAAATGACCATCTTTTGCATCGCAATCTCCTTCCGAGGCTCGACGACACTGTTGGCGAACTGAGTTCCCAGTTCAGAGTAGCACTTTTTGCGAATGTGTTGACGAATATTTCCCAGTGTTTTTCGCACGTTAGACGACATTACGGCACCTCGGATTTTTGTACGCCAGATTACAGCTCACGAATTAGAAGTGATGTCGCTAACGATAAAAATCGATTGCTTTTGGATAGAAGGCCCCCTCCACGAGCCAGCCCCGCCGATTGAATCAGACCACTCAATCACGTCTATATGGAGAGGCGCAGGACGTACGAACAGTAGGCGTCGCTGGAGAGCTCGACCAGGTGATCGCCCGGTCGGACGGTGTGCATGGGGATCGCCAGGATGCCGTCGTCGCCGCTCAGCCGAAAAATGTCGGCTCCGGCGCTGTCGTAGAGGCTCTTCTCGTTGCAGCTCGGTTCGGCGACCTCCAGACGAAGATAGGTTCCGGGGGCGTGTCGCTCGTCGAGGTACACCTCGAACTTCAGGTCGGCCTCGCCGGTGGTCCGCACGATGAACCGGCGTCCGCTCGGGAAGTCTCCTTTCAGATAGTGGCTCCCGTCGAGCACACAACGGGCCGTAGAGCCGCAGGCGGTGGGGATGCTGTCCTCGCAGGTCACAGGGTCGCGCCCGACGGTGAAGAAGGATTCGTTGCTGCAGGCGGCCCCGCCCAGCATCACCAACGCGAGAAGAATGCAGGACCTCACGGCGCCACGACGACGGCCTGGAAATCGCCGTTGAGGGTACGGCCCGCGGGCTCGGACAGCGTGGTGTGGAAGGTACCGCCGAGGTCGGTGCCCGCGACCGGCTCCTGATTGAAGTGGACGTTGCCCTTCTCGAGGGGAAAGTCGGTCGTGCTGGCCTCGATCCGCTGTAGCGTTCCGCGGGGCAGCCCCCTGACCGTCTCGGTGAGCGGGATGTCGTTGCCCGCCATGTTGGCCAAGTCGCCGACCACGACGGTGAGCTTGGCCACCCAGGCCTCGACGGTCTCGCCCGAAACCTTCTGGTATTCGATCGACACTTGGTCCGCCACGCGAATGATCTGCACGCGGTTGAAGTCCAGCTTGTAGATCTGCGACATGCTCCCGTAGAGACGGTTGGGTTCGCTGCTGCACGCGGCGAGACCGCAGGCAAGCAGCAGGACTGGCAAGGCTCGGCTCATCACATCTCCTTGGCAATATGCAGGCCCATCTTGCTGGTCCCAGCGACCGGGTCGAAGTACGAGGACTGGAAGGCGATGACGGCCTTTCCGTTCACGAACGCGAGGGCGGTGTAGGTGCCGTCTAGGATGCCGGGCTCGCCCACCACGTTGCGCGTCTCCCATACGCCAGCGCGGCGGCGGGCCAGGTAAAGGCCGTCCTTGTCCGCATTGCAGCCATCACCCGCGCCGTAGCCATTGCAGCGGTAGTAGGCGACGGCAGGGTTGCCTTGGTCGTCGAAGGCCAGCGACGGGTAGTAACCCGTGAGCCCGTCGCGATCGATGTAGTCCGCCGGCGTCCAGGTGACGCCACCATCGAGAGACTCGCGGTACATCATGACCTTGCTCGTGACATCGAAGTACACCAGGGCATAAAGGCCCTGCGCGCTGATGCCGAACCCGATGCCTTCGAGGATCTTCCCGGTGAAGAGCTTCTGCGACTGCCAGCCTTGCGCGGTCTCGTAATCGAGCCAGACGGACGGCATGTAGTCGAGGCTGTAGTGGGCGACCGCGGCCTTGCCCGTGGGCGAGAAGGCCAACCGGTTGTATGTGCCGCCACCGCGGGCAACGTCGACCGTGTAGACGGAATAGGCGTCACCGCGCGCGAGCTCCACGTCCGAGCTGGCGAAGTCCGTGTCCGCAAAACCAAAGTGCAGGTCGCGGAAGGCCACGCCGAGCGCACCCGAGGAGGGGTCGAGCGCGACCGACGGCCAGTAGCCGGTGGCATCGCCTTCATTACAGACATCCTGAGCCGCGCAGTTGGGCGCTTGGTCGGCCGGCATACCGCTCGACCGGGAGTCGGCCGCCACGGTGCGCGGAGCCCCCAGCTTTCCGCCGCTCACGCTGGCGAGCAACATGTCCGAGGCGCCACATCGGAAGCCTGCCGACGGACCTCCCGTGTAGGCCAGCACGGGCTCGCCGCCCTGGTCGAGCGCGATACCAACGCCCATCTTGACGGCGTAGGGCTGCGAGGTCGCGATGCTCCCGGAAAAACCGGTGGCCGAGGGCAGGACCACGCAAATGTCATAGACTTCGGCCGTGGCCGTGCGACCTTCGATGTTGCAGGGGGCCTGCTTGCTGGTCACTGCCAAGCTGGCGAAGGCAACCTTCCCCCCCGAAGCGGCAGCCACGGTTTGGAAGCCCGCCTGCCCACACTCGGGAAGGTCGAACACGGTGAATGTCGAAGCAGCCGAAGCCGCATCATCCGTCGGGCCGGTGGATCCATCCAGATGAACGAGGTCGCCACCGTCGTCGCTGCCACCAGGGCAAGCAACGCCAAAGACCCCGCCCAAGAAGACTGTCGCCAATCTGAAGGTGCGCACGGGCATCCAGTGTCCGCCCGGCACCCGCCACTGTCAACGGCGGCAATGTAAACAACTGGCTGCGATCGAGGCGACGTACAGGTCGCATCGTGTACGCCAAACACAGTGAGAGGCGTGCGATGGGCATGGAAATCGTACTGACTGTCCTGCCACCACTGTCTGTCACCATGACGTCTGTCACCATGACGATTGCGGCTTCGGCGATTGCGACATACGCTCACGGGTGGCCATGAGACGAATCCTCGTTCTCGCCGCGGTCGGGGCGTTCACATTCGCATCGTGCAAGGGACGCGAAGCACGAATGCATGCTGCGCGCCCCGAGGCGACGACGAGCAAGCCCGCGGCAGGGCGCCATGATGCAGCTCCGACGGTTGCGGCCCCGTCGCCAGAGCTCGCACGCGAGTTGGAAGGGCGACGAACCGCATGGATGCAGCAGCCGTCCAGTCGCGAAGAGAACAAGATGACGCCGCAGCGTGTGCGCAGGATGGAGACCAGCCGACTCGAGCTGACCAGCCTGTCGCAAGAGGCCGCCGCGGAGGCCATGGGGCTTGGCGAGAGCGACAGGTCCCGGCTCAGACAGGCGCTCACCGATTTCCGCGACGCCACGCTGCTGAAGATCGAACGCCCCGACGCCGGCGCAAGGGCCGATCTCGAGCCCTACGCCAAGCGCCAGCGCGAGATCCTGGGCGAGCAGCGATACGGCGAGTTCTCCCGTCTGGAACGACAGGAGCGCGAGAAGCTGATCGCAGGCCGACGCGCCTTCCGCCAAGCGGCGGCCCCGGCGCGCCCCGGCAGATGATCTGGTCAGCGGAAGGCGCGCACCAGCGCACGCGCCTTCCGGATGAGTGACGGATCGAAGTTGCCCACGGTGGTGACCACCAGATGCCCAGGGCGAAAGACCTGCCGGGCGATCTCCTGGATCTTGGGACCGTCCACCTCGGCCATGCGGCTGTAGCGCTCACTCGGGCTGCGCAAGGGTCTGCCGAAGAGCAGACTGTCGCCAAACCAGTTGCACAGGCCGTCCACGTCGTCGAAGCCGGCCTCGAGGTCGCGAGCGTAGCGCCGCTTGGCCTTCTCGATGGCCGCAGGAGGGATGGGCTCGTCGCGCAGCTCGCGCACGATGCTGAAGATCTCGCCGACGAGCTCGAGCAGCTTCTCGGACGCGCAGGCCGCCGAGATCTCGACCAGCGACGCATCGGCCAGCGGGTCCAACCCCGCGTTCACGTGGTATGCGAGCCCCTTGCGATCGCAGACGCGGTAGTGGAGCGGCGTGGACATCCCGTCGTCCAAGAGCCGCAAGAAGGCCACGAACGCCGGGAACGCCGGATGGTCGTCTGGAATCGCACGAAAGAGGATCTGCACCTCCACCTGCGCGGAATCGGTGCGCACGCAATGCAAGGCAGGCCCGGGGAACGTCTTCGGCGCAGGCCGAGGCGACCGCAACTGCCCGGCGGGCAGCTTGGCGAAGGCGCGCCCGGCGTAGGCCATCACGTCGGCGCTGTCGACGGGTCCCGCCACCGAGAGCGCCAGGTTCCGCGCGCCGTGGTAGCGACGAAAATGCGCCTGCACGTCGCGACGGGTGAATCGACGGATGTTCTTCTCCGGCCCGGTGATGGAGAAGCCCAGCGGATGACCGGGCCAGGCGTGGCCGCGTCCGACGTCGTCGATGTTGGTGCGTTGCCCACGCTCGTCGAAGTCATCGAGGATTTCTTCGAGGATGATGGCGCGCTCGAGGTCGATGTCGACGAACAGCGGGGCCGAGAACAGATCGCCGAAGATCTGTAGCACCTCGTCGAGGTCATCCGGCTTCGGCTGGACCTGGTAGAGCGAATAGTCGCGCCCGGTCTCGCCCGACAGCATGCCGCAGCGGTCCTCGAAGGCGGAATTCAGCGCGAACGAGCTGGGATACCCCGCCGACCCGCGGAAGAGCATGTGCTCCACGAAGTGCGAAAGGCCGTTGTTTTCGGGGGTCTCGTAACGCGATCCCGTGCGCACGTACAGGCCCACCGACGCGGTGTGGAGATGGGGGGTCTCGATGGTGACCACCTTGAGCCCGTTCGGCAGCTCACCGGTCACCACCTGGGCGGGAAAGGGTATCAACGCGTTCTGTGACTGTGCGCGACGGGCCCGAGATTGAGACTTCATGAAGCCCCCCAATACTACACGGCGCTCCCCGGCGACGCCCCCGCAAAGCACGAAATGGCATCCCCGCATCCGGGAACGGAGCAGGTGCGTCGTCGCGCTGAACACGACCGGACAGAAGCCACCGAGACGTGCTAGACAGCCGCGTGCCTTCACCAAATCCCGCCGTGCGCCTGGTCGTCAACGCCGATGGGTTCGGTGCGTCTGCCGAGCGCGACCGCGCCGTGATCGCGACGCACCGACGTGGCATCGTGACCAGCACGTCGATCCTCGGCAACGTTGCGGATCCGGCAGCGGTGAAGCAAGCCTTGGCGGCCGTGCCCAACCTGGGCGTCGGCGTGCTGCTCTCTCTCGTCGGGGGGGCCCCGGTGGCTCCGGCCGATACGGTTCCTTCGCTGCTGGGGCCGGACGGAAGCTTCGCCGCCCGGCCGCGCGACGTCGTGCTGGCGTGGGCCAAGGCCGCGCTCAAGCAAGACGAGGTAGTGCAAGAGCTCGATGCCCAGGTGTCCCGCCTGCGCGACACCGGCCTGCCCATCGATCACCTGTGCAGCAAGGACGGGCTGGGCTTTCTTCCCGTCATTGCACAGGCGCAAGAGAAGGTGGCCCGCCGGCACGGCATCCCGGGCTTGCGCGTGGCGGTCGAGAAGCCGACCTTGGCCTGGGCCGCCGAGCCACGACGAGGCATGGAGACCGCCGCGATGGCCGCCATGGCGTGGTTCAGCCGCCGCGATCTGGGCGCCCGCCGCCACGGCCCGCAGAGCTGGGGCTTCTTCGAGAGCGACCGGCTCGACGAGGTTCGCATCCTCGAGATCCTGGGACGCCTCGGACCGGGCAGCCACGAGCTCATCTGTCATCCCGATCTCGCCGCGGATCTCGAAGGCGACTTGGCGAGCGCCCCTCGCAACAGCGAGGTCTTCGCCCTCGTTTCCACACGCGTGCGCGCGGTGCTCGCGGACCGCCAGATCGAGCTCGTGCGCTGGGCCGATTTGTTCTAGGACCTGCACGAATCACTCGCGGTTTTGCGCGGCTGACTCCATAATCAGCCGGTCCATGGAAGAGCTTCGCTCGACGCAGAGCTACTACGACAAATTCTCGAACACCTACGAACGCGAGCGCCATCGTGGCTACCATCGCCTGATCGACGAGCTGGAGCTGGGCCTCGTGCGCCGATACGGGACCGGGCTCGACATCCTCGAAGCAGGATGCGGAACCGGGCTTCTGCTCGCCGAGGCCACGCGCGTGGGTCGGTCGGCCATCGGCCTCGATCTTTCCCATGGCATGCTCGTGCGCGCCAAGGAACGCGGCCTGCGCATCGTACAGGGCTCGCTCACCGCCCTGCCCTTGCCGGACAACTCGGTGGACCTGGTCTACAGTATGAAGGTGCTCGCACACGTGCCCCCGATCCGCGAGGCCGTGGCGGAGATGGCGCGCGTGACCCGCCCGGGCGGGCACCTCTTGCTCGAGTTCTACAACCCGACCTCGCTGCGCTACTTGGCGAAGGTGCTGGGCGGCGCAGCCCCCATCGCCGACGGGACGACGGATCGCGACGTGTACACGCGCTACGACAGCCTGAAGACGGCGCGCAGCTATCTCCCCGACAGCCTCGAGTATGTGGGCATGCGCGGCGTTCGCGTGCTGACGCCCACGTCGAAGGTGTTCCAGGTACCTGTACTCGCCGGGATCATGGAGAAGGCCGAGCGCCTCGCGTGTGACATGCCCTTCTTGCGCAGCTTCGGCGGCTTCCAGATTCTGATAGCTCGCAAGCGGATGCAATGACGACCCAGACCGGGGACATTCTCATCGTCGACGACGAGCGCTCGATGCGCGAGTTCCTGGGCATCTATCTGCGTCGCGAGGGATACCGCATCGAGGCCGCGGCCGGCGGCAAGGAAGCTTTGGCGGTGCTCAAGGCGCGAGCGTTCGATCTGGTCATCACCGACCTGCGCATGCCCGACGTGGACGGGCTTGCCGTGTTGGCCGAGGCCAAGCGCCTGCACCCGGACACCGAGGTCGTCGTGGTCACCGCGTTCTCCACCACGGAGACCGCCATCGCCGCGATGAAGGCGGGGGCGCACGACTACCTCACCAAGCCCTTCAAGATCGACGAGGTCGGGCTGGTGGTGGCGCGTGCGATGGAGAAGCGGCGCCTGGCGCGCGACAACGTCACGCTCCGCGACGAAATCAAAGGGCGCTACAAGTTGGATCGCTTGCTCGGCAAGTCCCCGCCCATGCAGCGCGTGTTCGATGTCTTGCGCAAGGTCGCGTCGACCCGTACCAGCGTCTTGCTCATCGGAGAATCCGGCACGGGGAAAGAGCTGGCGGCGCGCGCCCTGCACGAGCTGTCGCCCCGCAACGACCATGCCTTCGTGGCGGTGAACTGCAGCGCGATCCCTGAGAGCCTGCTCGAGTCCGAGCTCTTCGGACACCTCAAGGGCGCGTTTACCGGCGCCTCTGCGGACAAGCAGGGCCTCTTCGAGGCGGCCCACAACGGAACCCTGCTGCTCGACGAAGTGGCCGAGCTGCCCGTGTCGATGCAGGTGAAGCTTCTGCGTGTGCTTCAGGAACGCAAAGTGAAGCCGGTGGGCGGCATCACTGAGCGCGAGATCGACGTGCGCATCGTCGCCGCCACCAACCGCGACCTCGAGACCGAGGTGGAGAAGAGCACCTTTCGCCAGGACCTCTACTACCGCCTCAACGTGATCCAGATACGCCTGCCGCCGCTGCGCGAGCGCCGCGAGGACCTGCCACTCCTGGTCGACCACTTCATCCGCAAGTTCTCGGCCGAGCACGGCCGGAACGTGGTGGGTGCGGCACCCGAGGTCATGTCGGCCCTCATGATGTACCACTTCCCCGGTAACGTGCGCGAGCTGGAGAACATGATCGAGCGCGCGGTCACCCTGTCCGCCACCGACTGGCTGGGCCTGGATGCCTTCCCGAACCTGGTCGGATTGCAGGCCGCCGCACCGTCGCCAAACGGCGCCGCCGCCATCACGGACGAAGGGCTGGATCTGGAACGCCACCTGGAAGAGTACGAGCGGACGATTCTCATCAAGGCCCTGGAGAAGACCTCCGGCAATCGCACGGAGGCAGCACGCCTTCTGCGGGTCTCGTTCCGCTCGATGCGCTACCGTCTGTCCAAGCTCGGCATCACCGGCGTCGACACCAGCGTCGAGGCCTCCGACCGGACGCCGTTGCCCGAACCTTAGGCCCGTCCATGGCAGCGCGCGCCGTCGACTCCGCCTGGTCCTCGAAGCTCCGCACAGCGGTGCCCCCATTGCTCGTGACCATCGCGTGCGTGGCGATCGCCCACCTGTGCCTGGCACGGGCCAACCAGCTTCGCGAGGGCTGGCCGCCCGAGGCCGACACGTTCTACCTGCCGCCGTCGTCGGCTCTCAAGGTGGCGAGCTTAGGCCACACCGAGCTTGCCGCCGACCTGATTCACGCGCGCGCCAACGTGTACTTCGGCACCCAGATGCACGCGCGCGTGCCGACCAAGTGGCTGGCCAACTACCTGCACGTCGCCATCGACCTGGACCCGAAGTTCCAGCGCCTATACCTGGCTGGCGCCGCCATGCTCATCTACAACGGCCAGCGCATCACGCCCGACATGGTCCTGGCCGCGATCGAGGTGCTCGAGCGCGGGCGCAAGGCTTTTCCGTTCGACTGGGAGTACCCGTTCCAGATCGGTTTCAACTACTTGTTCGAGCTGCCTCAGGACGCCGGCGAGGACGATCCGCGCGTTCCCGGCTGGCGCCAAAAGGGCGTCGATTCGCTGCGCGAGGCGGCTCTCTACGAGGGCGTGCCGTACTACATTCCGAACCTGGTGGCACGGATGCTCACCAAGCAGGGCGCCGACGATCTGGCGGTCCGCCACCTCGAGCAGGCCTATGCCGTCGCGACCAATCCCGAGGCGCGCACGCAGATCCGCAACAAGCTCGTCGCGCTGCACGCGCAACGCTCGTCCGCCGAGCTGGAAGAAGGGCTCAACGCCTACAAGCGCATGATCGAAGAACGGTTCCCCTATGCTCCCGAAGCCTTCTCGGTCATAACCGGGGCGCGGGTGACCGCGACGGCCACCCTCAGAGAACCGAAAGCGACGACGCCAGGACCATGAAGCTCGCACTTCCCCCCAAGGGTACGCTCAAGCCCAACGACGAACACGATCCTCTGCCGTACTACTACCACCCGCTGGTCGGGTGGATCTTCCGGCAGCGCCTCCGCATGGCGTTGGCCCTCGTGCCCACGGGCGGACGCCGCGTCCTGGAGGTGGGCGTCGGCAGCGGCGTGCTGATCCCGACGCTCTCGTCGTGCTTTCCCGAATACCACGGCAGCGACTTGGTGCTGGCCGAGGGGCTCGACCGCCTGGTGGCGCCATCGTGTCGCGCCCAGTTTCTGCGCGCCGACCTGCTCGATCACGAGAGCCTGGTGCCAGAGAGCTACGACGTGATCGTGTGTCTGTCGGTGCTCGAGCACATCGCCGACGCGCACGGCGCCGCCCGAGCGCTCGCCAGAGCGCTGGCCAGAGGTGGGACCCTGGTCACCGGCTATCCCATGGTGAACGGCCTCATGACCAAGCTGTTCCAGTTGATCGGCTTCGGCACCATCGAGAGCCACCACGTGACCGCCCCTGCGACCATCCACGCCGCGCTCGCGCACGTGCTGCGCCCGGTCCGCCGCAAGGCCTTGCCGCCGCTTGCCCCGGTGCCGCTGTCGCTCTATCAAAGCACGGCCTGGGTGAAAGACTGACGGCTACCGCTTCTCGATGACCACCAGCATGCGGAAGCCGAACAACCGAAAGGCCACCTCGGGCAGGAGTCTCTCCAGGGAGTACAGGACCCGCCAAAGAGGAAACGGCAAGAACGGCCGGCGGCCAAATCCCCCGGTCACGGGATAAGAGAGTCCGGCGAACCTTCGCACGCGGGTGACCACCAGGCTCGGAAACATCCGGGCGAAGCGCCGGGCCCCGTCGCGGGCAAAGAGCAAGGTGGGAACGGCCTGGTTCGAGGTGAAAGGATCCTTGGCCCCATCCGAGGCCACGCTGGGCGCCGCCAGCGGATCGACGGAGAGGATGGCCGGCTCCTCGTGGAAACGATTGTAGACGACGTACGACAGCGGACTGACGTAGGGCTCGATGAGCACGATGCGCCCTCCGGGACGAAGGACGCGCTCGGCCTCGGCAAAGAAGACTGGCGGCACCGCCACGTGGTGGAGGACGTCGAAGAGCACCAATGCGCCGACGGTCGCGGGCGGAAACGGCAACGACTCGGCCAGCACCTGGCGATCGTGCCAGGGCGCCTGCACGATGTCGGTGAGCAGCATCTCGGGGATGAACGCCTTGCCGAGCCCCGGTCCCGAGCCAATCTCGACCCACGGGCCCAGCGCCGCCGACGGCAGGTTCGCCCGGATGAGCCCATACCAATCCCGGTAGCACGTGCGCAGCGCACGGTTGGAATGCCAGGCCCGGCGGTGCTCTTCGAAGCGGGCCAGCGTTCGTTCGCGAACCTCGGTGGGCAGCGCGACTGTGACCGGCTGGTCAGACATAGCGCAGCTTGCGCGCCGCCACCGCAGACATCTTGAGCAGCAGCCAGCCGTGCTTCCAGCGCGAGATGTTGGTCTCGCCGTACACACGTTCGCGGTAGCGCACCGGCACCTCGACGATCTTCAGGTTGAGCTTCGCCGCCCCGAAGATCAGGTCGAAGTCACCGAACGGATCGAAGTCTCCGAAGAAGCTCCGGCCCGCGGCGATGCGCTCGTAGTCGCGCCGCCAAAGCACCTTGGTGCCGCACAAGGTGTCCTTGATCGGCTGTTGCAGGAGGTACGTGAAGAGCTGGGAGAAGGCCACGTTGCCAATCTTGTTGAAAAACCGCATGGCGCCCGGATCCATCGGATACACGAGGCGCGTGCCCTGCACGTAGTCGCCCAGCCCGCGCGCGATCACATCGTAGAAGACCGGCAGCTCTTCGGGGGGAACGGTCAGATCAGCGTCGAGGATCATGAGGATGTCGCCGGTCGCTTTGGAGAACCCCATCCTCACCGCGTCGCCCTTCCCTTTCCCTTCCTGTCGGTAGGCGCTGAGCTTGAGCGGTCCCTTGTACTCGGCGATGGCCTTCTGGATGGTCTCCCAAGTCCCGTCGGTGGACCCGCCCTCGACGAAGATGAGCTCGGTCTCCGAGCCCAACACGGGCGTGCGCTCGATGGCCCCGGCCACGTTGCCGGCCTCGTTGCGGCTGGGCACGATGACGCTGACCCGTAGCTTGGGGCTCGGCGCTGTCGCTTCCCGTCTTCGCAGGGCATAGATGCGGTACATGGACAACCGCTCGACCCCGGGCAGCTTGCCCGCGTAGCGGTTGAGGAGCGGCGACAGTATGGGCACGTCCGTCGGCAGCAGCATGCGGTCCTCGAAGCGCACGCTCTCGAGCCCCGCGATGTGGAAGAGGTTCTCGAGATCGCTGTGCGACAGCCAGTTCGACGTGGGCGCGGGCAGCTTGAAGCCGGCCAGCTCGGCCAACCGCGTGGGGAGCTCCCAAAGGTAGTTGTAGGCGACCAGATACAGGCGACCGCCCGCAGACAGACGTTCGCCCATGCGCACCAAGAGGTCGCGAATGTCGCTCACGCTGTGGCACAGGCGATTGCAGATCACGGCGTCGAACTTCCGCTCGGCGGGCAGGTCCCGCAGCTCCGAGGTCTCGATGGCGAGCTCGGGGTGTCTGCGACGGGCCTCCTCGGCCACCTCGGCGGACAACGCCAAGCCCATGCGCACCTGGTGCGGTAACGCCGACAGCAGCTCGCCCGTCCCACAGGCCACGTCGAGCACCGACGCATCCCCGGGGATCCACCGCGCCAGCGTCTCGCGCAGGTCGCGTTCGAGAAAGTCCCGAGCCGCGGGGTGGGCGGGCGCAGTGAAGGCGGCCCGGCGGTAATACTCTTGCCACTCTAGCGTGAGGCCGTGGCCGCTGTCCTTGCTGGATGAGGATTCCATGTAAAACCGGTTCGCGCTCCGTCAGGGCGCGCGTCCGCGGATATTACAGGTCGTTTTCCACCAGCGAGAAGATCTTCTTGAACGGCTGACCGGGCTTCAGGGTGACGCTCTCGTTGCGCTCGATCATCAGGTCGGCGTTCTTGAAGGTGATCCGGTGCTTGCCACACGGCATCGAGTAGTTCACCAGGGGCGTGATCTTCCCCGTCGGCTGACCGTCGATGCTCACCTCGGCCCACGGCTTCGAGCTGATGGTCGCGACGCACGTGCCACCGGGGCTGGCGGACTTGCCGTGCGATTCGAAGATATCCTCGTCGCCACTGGAATCGGAGGTCTTGGCCTTGGGCTTCTTGTCGCCAATCGCCGTCTTCAGGTTCTCGAACACGTCGTCCTCGCCACTGCTGCTGGCGCTGCCCGCGGCACTGGGCCGGCTGCCACCGCTACGCACGGTCCGCCTCTCCTCTCTCGGCTTGTCCGGCTTCTCGGTCCCCCTGTCGGAGCCCAGCAAGGGCCCGGCCGGCGAAGGCGGTAAGCCCGAGGGCGCGACCGCGGTCGGCGTGGGTTTGCCCGGAACTGGCGGCTTCGCGGTGTTGCCCGCCACGGGGACCAAGTCCGCGTGCAAGCGAACCGTGCGGCCCGGCTCCTGCAAAAACTCCTGGCGCCAGGGCTGGTAAAGCGGGTTGCCTTTGATCTCGATGACGTGTGGCCCCGGGGCGATGCGCGAGGCGTGGAAATTGGTGGTGGCCTGCTTGCCCTGTTCGTCGACGGCGAGCGGAAGCCCGTCGAGCCAGACCAATCCACCCGAAGGCTGGCTGGTGAGGTCGAACCCGTTCTCCGGCGACGGCTCGAGGTCGATATCCATGTGGCCGGCCTGGCCAGCGGCGATCTGCACGCTCTGATCACGGGTCACGTATCCGGGGCGGGAGACCGACAGCCGGTACACGCCCGGTCTCTTCTCGAGCATGAAGGGAGGCTCGCTGGTGATGACCACGCCATCGACCGAAAGCCGTGCATCCACGGGCTTGACCGCGACCTGCAGCTTCCCCGGGCGGGTCATGAACATGTACGCTCCGCCGCCGCCGAGAATCATGAAGGCCACGAACGCGATGTAGTACTTCAGGCGAGACGGCTGCCGCATCGAACCAGGCGACAGCGGCTGGAACATCTCCGTCGGCGGGTACAGCGGCGACTGCGGCATCACGGGCGCGCCGGGGAAGGCTGCCCCCGGGTAGCCAGGAGCCTGGAATCCTGGCATCGGCATCGACATCGCCTGGGGCGGCTGATACGTGGGATAGGCGGGCGCCCCGACCGGCTGCCCCAAGGGCATCGTGCCGCCAGGCAGCGGCGCACCGGGCAGTTGCGGACCACCGATCAGCGTCTGGCGGAAGGTGGGCTTGGGCAGGTCGAACGGAGATCGCGGCACCTCGCCGGTTCCGCCGACGGCGGGCAGAGTCCCCGAGCGCCGCAGGTTCGGCTGCGGCTGGGGAGCGAAGCTCGGGAACGAGCTCGGTGGCGGCAGGGGCGTCGCTTCGGGATCCACCTCGCCGAGCCCCAGCTGGGCCTGTCGGATGCTCCTCGGATCGGCGGACTCGTCGGCTGCCACGGGTTGGCCGGTCGGCCGCGTTGGAACCTGG
>CAZYFU010000051.1:0-40458 GCA_964647025.1 uncultured Myxococcales bacterium
CCGGCTGCGATGGGCGCGTCGTCGGGGCCTCCGCTTCCGCCAGCGCCGCCGGCTCCGCCCGCACCGCCGGTTCCGATGGGCGCGTCGTCGGTGTTCGTGCTGCCATCGACGGCGACGCCACCTTGGGCATCCAGTGCGAACATGGGCGCATCGCCAAGTCCCGACGGGGCATCGCCTATCTCGGAATCCAGCGTGGTTCCCGCTCCGTCGATGCGTGCTCGGTCGGTCGCCGAGTCGAGCTCCTTGCCGCCATCCAACCCGGGCACGTCACCCGTGGCGCTTCCGTCTTGCGCCGGCGTCATGTGGCCCGCCTCGCTGCTCGCGTCTGCCACGCCGCAGGTGGTGTCACCCGGTTTGCAGCACCGGCTGGCTCTGCACTCGTATCCTTCAGGGCAGGTCTCTTGGTTGCCCACTTGGCAGACGATCTTCGAGACGTCGTAGCCCTTGTAGCAAGCGGCGGGGGCGCCGACGACAATGGCGGCGATGGGAAGCCACGCGGCCGACCACGAACGAACTTTGCGCGCCATCAGAAAGCTCCTGCGAGAAGTGCACCGGCGCCACCATCCATGACGGACGGAACCAGGGCGACCTGCGTCTCGGAACCAGCCCGCCAGCCGAGGTAGTAGATGACTGCGCCACCGACCAGGCAGGCCGCGCCGACGCCGTAGCCGAGCATGCTGACGGTCTTGTAGGTCTTGCTGGATGATTCCTTGTCCCTGGTGTAGTCGGGCGCAAGGTCGCTGACCTTGCTGTTGTGCTCGAGGTTGAACACCACGCCGGCCACGATGGCGGCGCCGCCAACGGCAGCCACCACCAGACCGGTCGTGCGCAGCGCGGCCCCTGGGGTTGCGACCGGCGTTGGCGCCAGTGCGGTGCTCGACAGCACGGGTGCGGGCTCGGCCTGAGAATCTGGCGGTGCCGGCGGGGGAGCCACGGGTGGGGGCAAGGGGGCCGCGGCCGACGGGCTCTTCACCGTGGGCGGCGGCGGGGGTTGCACCTCGGGTGCCGGCGGGGCAGGGGGCACCGGCGCGGCGGGTGGTGGGACGGCCGCGGGCGGTACCGGGACCGGCGTGCTTCTGGCCTCCTCGGATCTCTGCTCGGCCATCAGCTTCTGACAATCCGCGATGTGCTTCTCGGCCGACGCCCTATCGCCCTTGTGTTTCGGTCCGACCTTGCGCAGGTACTCGCGAAAGCGGCTGATGGCGTCTTCGTAGCGGTTGTTCTGCTCGTAACAGCGGCCCTGATTGTAGATGAACGTGGGATCGTTCGTGTCCACGTAGAGGTCGGTCAGAATCGACACCCCTTTGACGGGATCGCCGTTCAGGCAAGCCTTCTTGGCCTCGCGCTCCTTCGCGTCGAGACTGCCCGCGAGGGCTTGCGAGGCCAAAAGCAACGAACCAGCCAGCACCAAAGAAAACGCGCGCATCTGCATGCTCCCCGACATCGGGCGGTTGGTGGCCCGACACGGTGTGCATTGTGAGTCGAAGCACCGCAAAATGGCAAGCTCTCGATGGTGGTGGCAGCAGCAGCCCGGGGACCGGGTCGTGCATGAGCGGGAGGGGCTCGAACATGGGCGTGGCAGCCCGCCGCGCCTCGGGTGTCGAAAGCAGTACATCGGGCACAAACCTCGGCCATCGTCGAGGATCTCGCCGCGAAGATGGTCTTCCTCGTTGGAGGGGCGCTCCACCCCGCCATCGTCTGTCGACGAGCTGTTGCGCCGTCTGACGGACCCTCCGGCCGGGCTCAAGTCGTCCCTGCTTCCCGACCTGCTGCGCTTGGGCGGCTTTCCGGAGCCCTTCCTGTCGGCGCGGCTCTGCGACTACGCGGGCGACGTCCTCGGCGAGGACCTTCAGCTGCGATACTTTCGCGACGTCCTTGGGCACGAGGTCGACTTCGTCCTGCTTCGCCGAGGCAAACCATGGACTGCCATCGAAGCCAAGAGCGGCTCGGGCCACTCGGTGGGCGGCGGCTTCAAGTACCTGATCGAGCGCACACGCTTCGTCCTGGCCCTGCGGGTTGGCCTCGGAATCAAGGAACACGTCAAGGCGCCGCCCATCGGCGAGACCCCGGTCCACCTTCTCCCCGCCGACCAGTTTCTTGCGGCGTTACTCTGAGCGTGAGCAGCAGCCAGGTCGCCCAGCGTAGCGAGGCGTGCGAGGTCCGCCGTGTTGCGCCGGCCCCAATAGCGCAGCCTCTTGCCTCCGACCAGCTCCGCCCGGCCTCTTGGCCCGGGAGCGGTCGTTTGGGGAGGACACGGCGACCGAGTCTCTGGCGGCAATAGCCGAGCGGGTGGCCGCCGCGGTTCGCCACGACACACGTGGCCAGCTCGCCAGACATTGTATCGACGCGGAGGCCGCACCACACCAACGGCATCGACATGGAAACCGTAACCCTCTCCCCCAAGTTCCAGGTGGTCATTCCACGCGCCATCCGCGATGCGATGGGACTCGTGCCTGGGGAGAAGCTGCGCGTTCTGCGCTATGGTGACAGGGTCGAGTTGATTCCGGCCCGGTCGGCCAAGGAGATGCGCGGCTACCTCAAGGGCATGAGCACGGAGGTCGAGCGCGAGGACGACCGCCTGTGAGCTCGGCCAACGTCGTCGACTCGTCCGCCTGGCTGGAGTACTTCACGGATAACCCAGGGGCGAAACACTTCGCCGGCGCTATCGAGGACACGGAAAACCTCCTCGTGCCCGTGGTGTGTCTCTACGAGGTCTTCAAGAAGGTCCTGCGGGAAAAGGGCGAGATGGAGGCCATCCAGATCGCGAGCGTGATGCAATCGGGTGAGCCCGACGGTGATCCGCTTCCTCCCTGGCCACGCCAACCCAAGATATTGCCTCGACAATCATCGTAAGCGGGATACGCTATACACGATGAACCCGGCGGTCCGATCCTATCTAGCCGAAATCGGGCGACGCGGCGGCCGCCGCAGCCGGCGTGTGCTTGCGCCCGAAACCGCTCGACAGATGGTTCGTCTGCGAGAGGCCAGGCGCGCATTCAAGCGGTTCCATTCGAGCTGCTTCTGGTCGTCGCCGAAGGACTACCTTGTGACGACGCAAGACTTGCCGTGGGTGGCCCGTCAGTTGATGACCCACGGGGGACGCGAAGGCTGGCGGATCGGTGCCAAGCTATGCCGCTGACCGACTTTCAGGCGGCAATAGCCGAGCTTCTCGCGGTGAACCGGTCATCCGACAGCTACCTCGCTGGCGGAGCGGCGCTGCACATTGCTCCCAACTCCAAGCGGCATAGCAACGCCCTCGACTACTTCCACGATTCCGAGGAGCGCGTGGCGGACGCGGTTCGCGACGACACGCGAGTGCTGGAACAAGCCGGCTACCAGGTCGAGGTCCTGATGCGACAGCCGGGCTTTGTGCGTGCCACCGTCTGCAAGGGTGAAGACGCGACCAAAATCGAGTGGGCTCACGATACCGCGTGGCGGTTTTTGCCCACGATCAGATCCGAGCGCTCCGGCTTTCAACTCTCGAGCATCGACCTCGCCATCAACAAGCTGCTCGCACTGGTCGGACGCGACGAACCCCGGGACTACCTCGACATTCACGAGGCGATGGATGTACTGCCTCTCGGTGCTTTGTGCTGGGCAGCGGCTGGGAAGGATCCTGGATTCACGCCGCCCATGTTGCTCGACCTTTTGCGCCGCCGTGGTCGCTACCGTCCCGAGGATTTCGTCCGCCTTCACCTCGCGCGGCCAGTCGACCTAACCAAGCTGAAGCTGCGGTGGCTGGCTGCTCTGGATGGCGCCGAGCAATTCTTCGCCACCCGGGACCCGCAGGAGATCGGCTGTCTCTACTATTCTCCGTCGCTGGGCAAGTTCGTCGAGCCGCGGCCCGGAGACGAGGTGGTGCCACATTATGGCCGTCCGGGCGGCGTACTGCCCATCCCAAGGTAGTCAGTTCCGTGGTCGGCCCGTGTGCCGCCCGCCGCTGCCCCGCTATCTCGGCACGGCCCGCCCCGCGATCGCCTCGACCTTCCGGTACTCCTCGATGTGGGCCAGGAACACGCGCACCACCTCGGGGTCGAACTGGGTGCCGCTGCAACGCTCCATTTCGCCGCAGGCGATGACGTGGGGCAGGGCCTTGCGGTAGGCGCGGTCGGTGGTCATGGCGTCGTAGGCGTCGGCGACGGCGACGATGCGGCCAATGACGGGGATGCGGTCGTTCATCAAGCCCTGCGGGTAGCCCGAGCCGTCCCACGCCTCGTGGTGGCAGTAGCAGCCCGGGACCAGGTCGCGCATGAACGGGATGGGCTCGAGGATGCGGCGGCCTTTGGCGGGGTGGGAGCGGAACATGGCCAGCTCTTCGGGGGTCAGCTTGCCGGGCTTGTTCAAGCGGTCGTTGCGAATGCCGATCTTGCCGACGTCATGCAGCAGGCCGGCCTTGACCACGGTCTCGATCTCTTGGCTGGGCAGGCGCATGCCCACGGCGATCAAGCGGGCGTAGGTGGACACGCGCTCGGAATGGCCGCGGGTGTAGCGGTCGCTCTCCTCCAGGGCGTGCGCGAAGCCGATGATGGTCTGCTTGAAGTTCTCTTCCAGCGAGACGTTGGCGTGCACCAGGTCCTCGTTGGCGTCGACGAGGCTCTCGTAAAGGCGCGCATTCTCGATGGACACGGCGGCGCGGCTGCCTAGCACGTACAGCATCTTGCGCTGGCCTTCGCTGAACTTGGCGCCCTTGGTGTAGCTGTACGCGTTCAGCATGCCGATGATGCGGCCCTTGAGCTTGAGCGGGATCGAGCAGAAGCTGACCAGGCGCTTTTCGGGTGGCCCCGACAAATAGCGGAACGCGCGCGCGCTGTGGGCGAGCAGGGGCTTGTCTTCCTGGAGCAGCGGCAGCACCTCGTTGAAGTTCAGCGGCGGTGCCATCTCGGCCGTCTCCAGGCGCGGCGAGACCTTGCGGGCGTGCTCGACGAAGTTGCCGGGCCCCGTCGTGCCGTCGTTCACCTCGCTGGGGCGTTCCAGCAAGAGGTTCACGATGTCGGCGTCCACGGCGTCCAGCACGGCGTCCAGCACCAGGTCGAGCACCTTCTCGACGGACAGCGAGGTCGCGATGGCCTCGCTGACCTTGTAGATCGACAGGGCGTCTTTCAGGCGCAGGTTCTCGTGCTGCAGCCGCTGGCGGTCCAGGCCGCGCTTGACGATGTGGATGACCTCTTCGACCTTGAAGGGCTTGAGGATGTAGTCGTACGCGCCGTGCTTCATCGCCTCGATGGCGGTCTCCACGGTGCCAAAGCCGGTCATGATGACGGTCAGGACGGGAATCCCGAGCTCGGTGATCTTTCCGATCAGGTCGAGCCCGTTCATCTTGGGCATCTTCAGGTCGGAGATGACCAGGTTGTAGCTGCGCTTCTGCAGCTCCTCCAGGGCTTGCACGCCGTCTTCCACGGTGCGCACCACGTAACCCTCCAGGCCCAGGAAGTCGGACAGGATCTCGCGAATCACGCGTTCGTCGTCGACGACCAGGATGCGCGGGCTATCGGGGTTGAACGTGTATTCGAGTCGTTGGCCCACGCCGCCAAGCTCGTCGGAACTCTCTTCGGGTACGATCGTCGTGCTCATGGATATACGTGGTGGGAAGCCTCTGGGATTTTAACTCTTCGAAGTGATGCGTGCGATGAAGTCGTGGAGCTTTCTGGGTCTGATCCTGCGAATCGGGTGATGCCACAATTCGTCACCTGTCGGATCGACTGGTCAGTCATCCCATACCACGAGGCGCAACTACCGGAAAAGTCAGCGTCCAGCCCTCCGTTCTCGGAATTCTGTACTATCGTGAACCCCTCATGCTCATCGTGGTCGACATCGGCAATACCCACACCGCGTTCGGTCTGTTCGACGGCGACAAGCTGCGCTTCGACTGGCGCATCGAAACCCGCAGCGAACGGACGGCCGACGAGCACGCGGCGGCGTTGCGTGGCCTCTTCGAGCTCGAAAACCTCGATATGCGCCAAATCGACGCGGCCATCATCTCGTCCGTGGTTCCCCCGGCAACCATGCCGATGGAGCGTCTGTTCGCCCGCTACTTCAAGCTGACGCCGCTGGTGGTCGGACCGGGGATGAAGACCGGCATGCCGGTGCTGTACGAAAGCCCGCGCGACCTTGGCGCCGACCGCATCGTGAACGCGGTCGCGGCCTACGCAAGGTGGCCCCAGGGGGCGATCGTCGTGGACTTCGGCACCGCCACGACGTTGGACGTCGTCACGGCCAAGGGCGAATACGCGGGCGGGATCATCACGCCAGGACTGCTGATTTCCGCGGATGCCCTGTACCGCGCGACGGCGAAGCTGCCGCGGGTCGAAATCGCGCGCCCCAAGGCCGTCATCGGCACCAACACCGTGGCGAGCATCCAATCGGGCCTGGTCTTCGGCTACGCCGGAATGATCGACGCGCTCGTGAATCGCATCCGCGCCGAGGTCACCTATTCGCCCAAGGTGGTCGCCACGGGCGGGCTCGGCGCTTCGGTCGCACGCGAGTCGGCGACCATCGAGGAATACGACGAGCTGCTCACGCTGCGGGGGCTCAAGATCCTGCACGAGCGCAACCGAGGCTGATGGGGCCATCGTGGAGCCGCTGAAGCTCGAACCCCTTGCGGCCGAAGCGCTCCCGCGTGCGGTCGTGGGCGTGGTGGGCGGTGCGACGCCGGCCAAGTTGATGGCGGTGCGCGGAATGGCGCCGCTGCGCCCAGCGGAGCTCCTCATCACCGCCTACCAACTGTCCTTCGACGCAGACCCGACCGTGAAGGCCGCGGCCGAGTCGGCGCCCGGCGTCCTGCCGGACAAGGTCCTCCTGGCTCCACTCGCCGAGCCTTTGCCACCGCAGGTCCTGCACTTCTTCGCCGAGCGACTACCCAAGGACCGGCGGCAGGCCATCGAGAAGATCCTCTACAACCGGGCCACCGCCGACGAGACCTTCGTGTACCTGGCCAGGGTCCTCGACGAGGCGGGGCTCGAGATCATCTTCCAGAACGAGGTCCGGCTGCTGCGCTCGACCGCCCTGATCGAGGCGCTGTACTTCAACAAGAAAGCGCTCATGTCCTCCGTCAGTCGCGCGCTCGAGCTCTGTGCGCGCAACAACGTGCGCCCGGAAGGCATCCCGGGCTTCGACGAGATCGCCGCCGCGATCATGAACGATCCCAACGCCGTGGTTCCCTCGGTGAGCGATGACACCTTCTCGGCGGCGTTCGCCGACGGCGGGGTGGAGCAAGGGCCTTCGCCGGGCGAGCCCGCGGGCGACGCGACCGGGGCGGCGTCGGACGGCGATGCCGCCGACGGCGGCAAGAAGAAGACGAGCACTTCCGTCATCAAGTTCGACGAGCTCAAGATCTTCGAGAAGATCCGCTTGGCTACCGTGGGCAACGCGTACTGCCGTTCGGTTCTGATCCGCGACAGCAACCGTCTGGTGGCGATGTCCGTGATTCGCTCGCCTGCGATCACCGACATGGAGGTCGTCGCGGCCGCGGCCAACCGCGCGGTTTGCGACGACGTGATCCGGTACATCGCCAACAGCCGCGAGTACACCAAGGACTATGCGGTCAAGCAGGCGCTGGTGAACAACCCGAAATGCCCGCTATCCTCGTCGCTGCGCCTGATCAGCTACTTGCACCCGCACGACCTCAAGGCGCTGTCCCGTTCCCGAAACATTCCAGGGGCGCTGGCGACGGCGGCCAAGAAACTGGTCCAGATCCGCGAGAAGCCCGGTGGAAGCTGAGGTGAAGACACCCGGCGAGCCGGCCTTCTCCACGCGGATCGGGCTGGTCATCGCGGATCCCGTGCGCGGGCTCGCAGGCATCGCCCAGCGAAAGACCGGAGGCGTGCGCGATGCTTTGATCCTGGTCGCGCTGTCGGGACTGGTCTTTCGCTTGCCGGACCTCATCCGCGCTGTCCGTTCGTTCTCGGGGGTCGGCCCGAGTGTGGCGCTCAGGCAATTGCTGGGCGTGTTCGGTGGCGAGCTGCAGACGGCGGCGTTCGTCGCGCTCATCTCCGCGCTGTCGATCGTGGTCTTCGCGGGCCGCGGCCGTCGGGACCCGTCGGTGGCGCTGGAGATGGGAGGTGCTTGTTACGTCCCATACTTCGTGGTCTGGGCCCCGGTCCGGCTGCTCGATCTGGACGCCTGGCTCGGCTATGTGCCGACGGTGGTCGGGCGCGTGGCGCGGGTGCTGGCCTGGGCCTGGGTGCTTGCCCTGGTCGCGGTTTCGGTCTGGGTGGTCCGAAAGCCCCGCGCGCCTTCGTCGCCGTCTCGGCGTGGCTTCTTCGCGGGGCTCGCGCTGCTCGCGCTGCCCGCGGTCGCCCTGGCCACGAACGTGGTGTGGAGCGCGCAGCACTACAAGCAGCTGCGTCCCCTGGGCCGGTCCGATCAGGCGCCCGATTTCGTGCTCGAACGCATCGACGGCAAGGGCGACCACGTGCGCCTGTCGGACCTGCGCGGACAGGTCGTGCTGCTCGACTTCTGGGCCACTTGGTGCCCGCCGTGTCTGGCGATGATGCCGATGCTGCACGACCTCTACCAGGCGTGGCACCCGCGCGGCGTGGAGTTCGTGGGCATCGATTCGGACGGCCCCATGGCGACCCGCGACGATCTGCGTGACTTCCTGGCGCGGCACCCCTTCCCTTATCCGGTGGTGGTGGACGACCGCAACGCAGGCGGGGCCTACGGCGTCTCGTCGATTCCGCACCTGGTGGTCGTCGGTCGGGACGGCAAGATCGCGCGGGTGTTCGTCGGCGGGGTGGGGCGCGAGCAGATCGAAGCTGCCCTGGCCGCGGCAAGCGAATGACCCGCGTTACTTGTGGCAGCGGCCACAAGGCATAGAATTCTGAAATGCGGCTGCAGCGCTACCTCCTCGCCGAATGCCTGGTGTTGGCGGCGGCGATCGCGGGTGCCACGCTGCTTACGCGAACCGTGTTGCAGGTGGCGAGGCGTGCGTCGCTGACCCAGAACCTGGCGCAAGCGCGGCCGGGGAGCGACGCCTGGGGCAGCGGCCGTGGCCAGCCGTGGGTACCGACCCCGGAGGTGAGCCAAGAGGCGGCCGGCAGCTTCATGGGCCTCGAAGACGACATGCTCATCGCCCGCATGCGCAGCCAGCCCGTGACCCGGATGAAGCTCAACCGGGGCGGCTCGTCGCTGTCGTTTCGAGTCGAGCTCGCGGACGGCTCGCGGGCCGCTTTCAAGCCCGCGCAGACCAACCTGCAAACCATGCCGCGCAAGGAAGTCGCGGCGTATCGGATCAACCGGCTGCTCGGCCTCAACGCCGTGGCACCGGCGACGCCCCGGATGCTGAGCCGGGCCGAGGTCTTCTCGCACTTGCACCCCGACACAGCGCCGATGCTGCCGCGCATTCGCGCCGAGACCATCTTCGATCCGCGCGGCAACACCGCCGGTGTGATGATGTTCTGGATCCCCGCCATCAAGGACGCCGGCCTCGACAGCCCCGAGGGCATCGCGACCAGCACCCGGTGGCTCACCCACGGGCAGCCCATCCCCGACGAGAAGCACAGCCTGGCCGCGCAGCTCTCCGACCTCCTGGTCTTCGATTTTCTGATCTCGAACCCGGACCGCTACAGCGGCGGCAACCTGATGACCGGGGAACACGGAAGCCGCCTCTACTTCATGGACAACACCATGTCGTTCTTCATCGAGCCCGAGCGGAGCGAGAAGGCCCGCGTCGCGCTCCACCGCTGCCAGCGCTTCTCGCAGAGACTGTTCCAGGCCCTCGATCGAGTGTCCGAGGACGGGCTGGGCAGGCTGCTCGCGCAAGCCTCCGAGGGCGACTACGAGCTCCTCACCAAGGCCGAGATTCGCGCGGTAATCACCCGTCGTGACGAAGTGAAGACCTACGTGGCCGACCTGGTGAAGAGCTACGGGGCCCGGGAGGTCTTCTACTTTCCCTGAGATGCGAGCTCAGCTCGCGAGCTCGATCATCCTCTCCATCGCCCGCGCCGCCCCCGCACGCACCGTTTCCGGTAAGGTGACGCGGCTCTCCGCCGGCTCGTCCCGGAGCGTGACATACACGTTTTCCAAATCGATGGCCTTCATGTGCTCGCACAGCCGACACGGCTTGTAGAACTGCTTCTCGGGATACTCCAGCTCCATGCGGACCACCAACCCGCACTCGGTGAGGATGGCATAGCGGGTCTTCTCGGGATGGGCCGCGACGTACTTCGCCATCTGCGACGTCGACATCACCTCGTCAGCGGCTTTCTGCAGCTCGGGCTTGACCTCGCCGTGGACGATGACCACGGCCTGCGGATCCTCGTGACGGATCTTGCCGATGTCGTCGGCGGTCATGTTGTGGTGGACGTGGCACGCGCCCTCCCAGGCGAACACGTTGCCTAAAAGCCCTTGCCGCTCGCCTTCCCGCAACAGCGGTTCGATGCGTTCGAGGTACTCCTTGGGGTGGAAGGCGTGGGGATCGGGGGGCGGCAGGTACATCCTGCGCGTCTTGATGGCGACCTGGTAAGCCAGGTTCTGGTCGGGGACGAACAGAATGTCCGGCGCGCCCAGCCGCTCGGCGATCTTCACGGCGTTCGAGCTGGTGCAACACGAGTCGGAGAGCGCCTTCACGTCGGCGTAGGTGTTCACGTAGGTCATGGTCGTGAACTTGCGACCGAGGCTGCGCAAGAAATCCTGGCGCTCTTCGAGCTCGTCGACGTCGACCTCGGCCAGCGAACAGAGAGCGCGCTGGTTCGGCAGATACACAGGCAAGTGGGGCGCCAGCGTGTAGCAGCCCTCGGCCATGAACCGGACGCCGCAGAACACCACCAAGTTGGCGTCCACGTTGCGTGCCCGCACCGCCAGCTCGAACGAGTCCCCTACCGTATCCGCGATGGCCTGCACCTCCGGGACCTGGTAGTTGTGCGCCGGGATGTAGGCCTTCTTCTCTTGCTTCAGGCGTCGGATCTCACGCCACAGAAACGCGATGCGCTCGGCCCGGCTTGCTTCGACCTGGTGGCTTTGCACCAGGCGTTCGATGGAGACGTCAAACATCGGCCTAGATCTACCAGTGTCGGCCGGCCGAAGCTACGAGCTGCCGCGATCCCTATCGCTCGGCGTCGGAGAGGCGGCTTTGCGCCTTGGCTCGCGCCTCGGCAGCCCGCCGCAGGGCGCGTCCCGTCGGCCCCTCGCCCAGCTTGTCGCGCGCGTCCTCCCCGTGACCAGGGCCGAGCACGTCGCGCAGGTACGCCTCGTACTGGAAAGTATCCGAGTGCTTTTCGTTGTGGCAGTGGACGCAGACCGACTCCGGCGTCTGCAAGCGCCCGGCGAACGGCGTCTCCTTGCCCTTCTTCTCGACGTGGATGGAGCCAGGCCCGTGGCACGCCTCGCACTGCACGTTCTCGAGACCGCGCGTGTGCCCGAGGCTCGATCCGCCGACCTCTCCGAAGCCGACGACGTGGCAGCTCACGCAGTCGTCGTGGGCCTCCTTGCCCACATCTACCAGCGTCTTCCAGGCTTGAGCGTGGACCGTCTTCTTCCAGAAGCGCGCCGCCGGCTTGTGGCAAGACACGCACGCTTTGTCGCCGACGTACGAGGCCCGTCCCGGCTCGGCGGGGAAGGGGGGCAGGGCGGCGCGAAGATTCGCCTGGCCGACGGCGCGGTCGAGCTTCCTCATATCGGATGACAGCGTCCCGTCCCGGGGCAGGCTGCGACGGATCGGGATCAGGCCGTTCATGAAGTACGAGCCGGTGGCCGGCGGCTGCCACGCGCCGTCGCCCAGCTTGCGCCGCTCTTCGCGAAGCTCGTCGCACTCGCGGACCTTGCCCTCGACGAAGGCGGCGTCCGACGTCCGGTCGGCTTTCCAGCGGGCGAGGTCGCGTTCCAGCTGCGCGATCTTCGCGTCCAGCTCGGTCCGGCGAGCACGGGCCTGCGTCGGCCCTCCGGCGTCCGAGAGCGGCTCGCCTGCCCCGCGTGGGCCTCGTCCACGCAGCACGATCTCCAGCCTGCCCACGCGCTGAAGCTCGTCGGCCGGCGCCATGAGGAACGCGGCGCCGACCGCCTCTGCTCGGGCCATCCCGGCGCCCACGTTCTTGCCGGCGATGGCGAAATCCGCCCCCGTGGTCCGCGCCAGGGTGCGGGCCAGCGGCCGCTCGACGGGCGCGAGCAGAATCACGACCTCGGCGCCTACGCTACGCAGTCGGGCGACCTCGGCACGGGCAGCCTCCGCGGCATCTCGTACGCCGACGCCCGCCTTGGCCGCGGTCTCCGCGTCGACGACGCCCAAGACCCCCACCTTGATCCCGCCTACCTCCACCAACCGCGATGGCTCGACGAACGGTGCGTCCGCGAGATTCACCGCCAGGCGCTTGGGTGCGACGGCGGCAGGCCCCAGCGCGAGATCGTTTGCACCGAGGGCGAAGCCGGCGGAGGGCAACTTGGCCATCTGGTCTGCCAGGAATCGCGCTTTGAGTCGCGCCGCCTCTCGCCGTGACGGCGCGATGTCACCGACTGGGAAGGATAGGCCGCCGGCGTCGACCAGCAGGGTATTCTTCTTGGCTCCGGCGGCCTTGCGGACCAGCGCAGTTACGCGCGCGAAATCCCCCAACGGGTCGCTGGTGCAGCCGCAGGGCTCGAGCGTGCCGTGGGTTTCCGCGGTGTAGAAGACGACGGCGCGTCGCTCGTTGGCGTTGCGACTCTGGGCCCTGGACGTGCCCGCCGAAGATATGAGCGTGGTCGCCAAAGCCAAGACGAAAGAGAGGGTCTGTCCGCGCATCGGAGACGGAAACTCCCACATCTCGACCCTAATGTCGAAAGCGACGACGTTGCGGCAGACTCGACGCTGGCGGGGTTGAAATAGCGCGGGCCGGAGGCAAACTCGAACGAGATCGGACCCAGGATCAGGTTAAGATTCAAACCAATATCAGGGCGAGATCAGGCAGATTGACGCGAAGAACCTTAAAAGCACGAAATCACCAAGAAACACAAATAGTCGAAAGAAGCAGCTTCGCCTTGACAATTGGCTGCGTTATAATCACTCTCACCCGCTGGCTCACGACGAGCTCACAAGGAAAGCTAGAAACATGGCCGTCACCCTAAGACTCACCCGATGCGGAGGCAAGAAGTCCCCTCACTACCGTGTTGTTGCTGCTGATGAACGAAGTCCGCGCGACGGCCGGCTCATCGAGCAAATCGGAACGTATGATCCGCGCCAGGATCCTCCGAAGGTCAACTTCGATATGGCGCGCTTGGATCACTGGTTGTCTTGCGGGGCCGTGCCCAGCGAGACGGTTGGCCAGCTAATCAAGAAGGCCCGGCGCTCCGCCGACGCCGCTCCAGCCAAGGCATAATCCGTGACCGAGGGCGATCTTTCGACCCCTGCCGTATCGTCCGACAAGGCGCCTGCCTTGCGGGAGCTCGTGCTGTACCTGGCGCGTGCTTTGGTGGAACACCCGGACGAGGTGGTCGTCGAGCAGATCGAGGAGCCTGACGCCACGGTGTTCGAGCTCAAGGTCGCCGAGACGGATCTGGGCCGGGTCATCGGCAGGCAGGGCCGGACAGCCAAGGCGCTGCGTACGGTACTGTCCGCCGCCTCGGCGAAGATGAAGCGGCGGGCGATCCTCGAGATTCTCGAGGACTAGATGGACGGCGGGGCCAGCCGCCAAGCTGCCGGCCGCGAACCATCGCCCAAAGCTGCGTTGGCGCAGTGGTTGCCGTTCGGCGTTTTGCGGCGTCCACACGGGATGCGGGGCGAAATTTTGCTTGTGCCCTACAATGCCGACGCGGATCGGGCGTGGACCAGGACTCTTCCGGTCCAAGTTCGCTGGGCGAAGCTCGGGCGCATGCTCGACCTGCAGATCGTCGCCAGCCGTCCGGTGAAGGACGGTCTTTTGATTCGATTCGCTTCTCCGGACAGTCGCGAAGCGCTGGCCGAGTTGGTGGGCGGGGAGGTGCAGCTCGAGCGGCACCGGCTGCCCGCTCTTGCAGACGCTGAATTCTACGTGGAGGACATCGTCGGCTTCGAGGCCTGCCTTCCCGACGGGAGGCGCCTTGGCAAGGTTCGGGGAACCTTCTGGAATGGCTCGCACGATGTCATGTCGGTCGTTGGCGAGGATGGACAAGAATCCTTCGTGCCTGCGTTGCCGGATTTCGTCCTGAGCGTCGATGCAGGCGCGCGTCGAGTGACGGTAGACCCGCATGAGTAAGGCATCCGCGGAAGCGCCGGCACCGCTTCTCGACGTCGAGATCGTCACGCTCTTCCCGGAGATCTTCGACTCGTTCCTGGCCGCGAGCCTGCTCGGCAAGGCCATCGAGGCCGGCATCGTTCGGGTTGGGCGCACGAATCCCCGTGCCTTCGCGAAGGGGCGCCACCAGAAGGTGGACGACGCTCCTTACGGCGGCGGGCCAGGCATGGTGATGATGCCGGAGCCCCTGGCCGCGGCCATCGAGGCCATCGAAGCCGAGCGCGGTCCAGCACATCGCGTTCTGCTTGCGCCGTCGGGGCGGCCGTTCGACGAATCGCTTGCCCAGACCTTCGCGGCACGCGGACGACTGCTGTTCATCTGTGGTCGCTACGAAGGGATCGACGAGCGCATCGTAGACCTCTTCACCCCGGAGGTGGTCAGCATCGGCGACTACGTGCTCGCCGGGGGAGAGATGGCGGCCGCGGTGATGATCGAGGCCACGGCCCGTCTGGTCCCCGGCGTCCTCGGGTGCGAAGAGTCCGCGACGGATGAGTCGTTCTCGGCCAAGCGTCTCGAATACCCGCAGTGGACGCGGCCGCCATCGTTCCGCGGACTGGCCGTGCCGCAGGTACTCTTGTCGGGAAACCACGCGCGGGTCGCCGCGTGGCGAAAGGTGGAATCGCTGCGCAGAACCGTGGCGAGGCGCCCCGACCTGCTGGTGCAGTACCCTCTCACCGAGGAAGAGGCCTGGTTGCTCGAAGGCCGTCCCAAGCCTTCGCGAAGGAAGAGAAACACGAAGGGGTGACCCGTCTGGCCGCGGGAAAATGCACGCGGCTATTGACTAAGGGGCTCCTTCCGCGTAGTAAATACGCCCCTCATAGAGAGCGGAGCCATGAGCACCCACCCCCTTATCCGAGAAATCGAGAATTCCTACCGCCGGGACAATCTCCCGGATTTCCGTCCCGGCGACACCGTGCGGGTGCACACCCTCATCAAGGAAGGCGACAAAGAGCGCATCCAGGTCTTCGAGGGCGTGGTCATCGATCGCCGTGGTGGTTCGGCTCTCGCGTCGTTCACGGTTCGCAAGATCTCGTACGGCGTCGGCGTCGAGCGCGTGTTTCCGCTGAACTCGAGCCGCATCGACAGGGTGGAGGTGGTCCAGCGTGGCCGCGTTCGCCGCGCCCGTCTGAATTACCTGCGCCAGCTGCAAGGCAAGGCCGCGCGTATCAAGGGTGAGCGGAGCGATGGCGGGAACGGGGCAGAGGCTGCTGCTCCTGCCGCTCCTGCTGCCGCGGCACCTGCTGCTCCGTCGGCGTAGCCGATCTGCTGAGGCAACTTCGCGAGGAAGGCGCTTGCGTCTTTCTCGCGTTGCGCATTTCGTGGGCTGCTGTGGCCCGTTCCGCGGGGCTCGCGCTGAGCGCCTCTCACTCCCTCTCTCGGGACCGCTCCTCAGTTGCTTTGGAAGGCGTCCTCGATGTGGATGAGCTCGGGTGGCGTGTCGTCCAGAGAGAATGTCACCCCGACCACGTCGAAGCGAAACACGGCGGCTGGCGGCTTCTCCTCGTCCAGGTAAAGACGAGCCGCGCGGAGCACCCGTGCTCTCTTGCTGGCATTCACCGTCTCGAGGGGATGGCCACGCTCTACCCCTGTGCGGGAGCGGACTTCGACGAAGACACACAGCCCGTCGCGGGTCACCACCAAGTCGAGCTCGCCCTCTGGACGTCGCCAATTGCGCGCGATCACGGTGTAGCCTCGCTCCTCGAGGTAGGTCGCGGCCAAAGCCTCGGCGCGCTGGCCCAGGGCGAGGCGCTTGCTCAATACACCGCTCGCCATCGGCCGTCAGGAAATGCTTCGTGCGAAGCGGGTTCGGTCTACTGCTCGGGGCTCGAGCAGGTCGCGGCCGCCTCACCCAAGCAGCCGTTTGGCGTCTGCGCTCCCTGGGAACCCAAGAAGTCGCGGCACAAGCACAGCTTCTGACAGCAAAGGCGTCCCTTTACGAAAGGAATGCCGCAGACGAAGCCGCTCTTGCACCGCCGGTCGGCGGCGTTCGTGGGGTCGCGAAGATCGGCGTCCTTGCAGTCGCTGTCCTGGCTGCAGCTCGCCGAGCAGTAAGGCCCGGTTGGAGGCGTCAGCTCGCTCTTGGTGGGATCCTGAACTGGCTTGAGGCAGATTCGGCTCGGACACTCGAGAGCTTCCGAGTTGAATACGCCCTGCGATGCTGATGCATCGGTCAGAACGTCGCACGGACGCCCGATGCCCTTGTCCTCACAACTGGTGTTACCAAGAGCTACGATCGCCAGCGCGAACGCTGCCAACAAAGACATCCGAAACACGGGACGTAGCTTATGAGATTTGGCACACAGTGTCTGGCTCATCAAAGGACTCCTTCTGTCCGGCTGGGCCGCGAACGAAACTCAAGCACGGCTAGGCGCCAAGGAGCGCCATCTTAGTCAGTGATGGCACCCTGTCAACAGGGAATCGCAGATCAATTGTCACAGGTTTTGCCCCGAGGATCCGCTTAGTTAGATACCCTCTCGTTCTATCGTTCTCCCTTGACACTACAGATCCCCCTGCCTAGGATGGCTCGGTTTTTTAGCCTATCAGCGACGAGCATTTCATCACTCCCCTGACGCCAGTCGGGTGTGCTATGCATGGTCGCAGAGCCATCAATGACTTGATTTCGATTTGGTTTTCTGTGTTCCGGTAGGCGGCACAGTCCCGTAAGCAGCAGGCCAATTCCATCATTTGTCCGCCCAGTTGGCCGGGGCGGGCGCCCATCGAGTGAGGTCCATCCATGAGCCGTGAAAAGGGTTGCGCTCTGTTCCTCGTGTTCACTGTCACCATGGCAGTCGCGACCGACGCCTATGCGAAGAAGAAGAAGTCGGGTGCGGGAGATTCCGCTCCATCGGACACGCCTTCGTTGACGTCGGGCAAGAGCAAGAGGAGCAACGCAGCAGCGGCGGAGGCTCTGTCGGCCGGTGGCGGATCCGAAGCGATCGACCGCGGCGACAAGTTCTACGGCCGTAACGACTTCTACATGGCCTCGATCGAGTACAACAAAGCGATCGAAGACCAGTCGAGCGACGAGCTCAGCCGACAGACGGCCGAGTTCAAGATGGGCAAGACGCTCTACAAGCTCCACTTCTACTCGGCGGCCATCAGCTACTTCGACCGCATCGTACAGAAGGGCGCGTCGCACCCGCACTACAACGAGACACTCCAGTGGCTCGCCGCGCTCACGCGGGACGTGCCGGACTCGGCGGGCGTGCTCGAGAAGATCGGCAAGTACGACCGGTCTGAGCTGGAGAACCCGCAGCTGTCCGCCGTGCGCGACGAGCTGTACTTCCTGCTCGGCAAGTTCAACTACCAGAAGAACAACTTCAAGGGCGCGGTCGAGCTCTTCAACATGGTGAACCCGAAGAGCCCGTTCTACGTCCAGTCCAAGCTCTTCGAGGGTGCGACGCACGTGCGTGAGTACAGCGCGAAGCCGGCCGTCGAGGCCTTCAAAGAGGTCTTGCGCGTCGCCGAAGAGAGCTCGGATCCGAAGGTGCGTCCGTTCCAGGATCTGGCCAACCTGTCGCTCGCGCGCGTGTTCTACTCGACGGGGCAGTTCGTCCTCGCCACCAAGTACTTCGACCGCGTTTCGCCCGAGTCGTACGACTGGCCGAACAGCCTGTTCGAGTCGTCCTGGGCCAACTTCATGCTCAAGCAGGCCGGCTACTCCAAGGCGCTCGGTAACATCCACACGCTGCGTGCGCCGTTCTTCGAGTACTTCATCAAGCCCGAGTCGGCCGCAGAAGCGCTGACCGTCAAGGCCACCATCTACTTCTACAACTGCCTGTTCAATCGCGCGACCGACGCCATCAGCGAGTTCGAAGAGACCGTTCCGACCGTGAAGCAGGGCCTCGACGAGCTGCTCAAGAAGACCCAGGGCGACAACGCGCAGTTCTTCGACATGGCGGTCAAGATCCGCGCGGGCAAGTCGGGCATGAAGGCCATCGTCGAGCGTGCCGCCCGCGCCGTGCTCACGGACCGCAGCTTGGCCAAGCGCTTCGAGTACGTCCGTGAGCTCGACAAAGAGATGACGGCGCACGACAAGGCCGACCCGTCGTGGAAGACGACGGCGGTGGCGAACAACATCTTCTCGGACATCGGCGTGAGCCGGGCCCTGATGGTGAACGAGGCAGGCGAGCTGGCTCGCAAGCGCATCGAGCGCCTGGTGGGCGAGTTCGCAGCCCTTCACACCCGCGTCATCAAGATCAAGTTCGAAATCCTCGAGGGCGAGAAGCGGCAGGAGGAAGAGGACCTGCGCAGCGAGATGGCGAAGGATCACTCGCACCGAGCCCAGCAGATCGGCACCATCGTGGTCGACGACGAACACCAGTTCTGGCCGTTCACCGGCGAGTACTGGCGCGACGAGCTCGGGTACTACCGATACAAGTTGATGAACAAATGCGGCCGGACTGGCGCCCCGGAGACGGCGGCACCCGTCGGCGACGGCACCACGCCCGCGCCAGAGGGCGAGCCTGCAGCGGGAGACGGTGCAGCTGCGCCGGCAGCGCCCGCTGGTGGCGATGATATGGGCACCACGACAGCCCCTGAGCCTGAAATGGGCGGGATGGCGCAGTAGGGGATGGGGATCGCAACAAGGACAAGGAACAAGTCATGACCTGCAATCGACTCTTCGTACGATGCGCCTCCATCGGCGCCTTCCTGGTCGCCGCAGCGTTCGGCAGCCAATCGGCCAGTGCTGCGGACGCCAAGTTCAAGAAGAAGGAAATCGAGGTCGCCGGCGGGGCGCAGACAGCGCTGACCAAGCCGCAGGAGCCAGTCAAGGAGCAGAAGAAGCAGACCGGCCCCACGCTCACCGTCGATCAGTTCGTCGGCCAGCAGCGTGACAGGATCAACCAAATCACGGACAAGCAGATCAACTACATGGCGCAGCTGATCAAGACGGCGCCGGACGATGATCCGCAGAAACCGGACTACCTGTTCCGCTTGGGCGAGCTCTACTCCGAAAAGCAGCGCTTCCTCAGCTTCAACGCCCGCGGCCTCGACCAGAAGATCTTCGAGGCGCAGGAGGCGAAGAACTCGGGCCAGGCCGCCAGCCTCAAGCAGAAGCAGCAGCAGTACGAGAAGGCCGCCGAGGACGCCTCGCTCAAGGCCGTCAAGAGCTACGTGGCCGCGTCCAAGTACCCGAAGTACAACCGCATGGACGAGGTGCTGTTCCGCCTCGCCTACCTGCTCCAGATGATCAAGAAGGAGGACCAGGCCCGCGAGTTCTTCCACAAGTTGATCAAGGACTATCCGAACTCGAAGTACGTACCGAACGCCTACCTCTCCTTCGCCGAGTTCTACTTCCAGAAGGGCGAGATGGAGAATGCCGGGAAGTTCTACCAAAAGGTCGAGCAGTTCCCGCAGTCCTCGGTCTTCGGCTTCGCGCTCTACAAGCAGGGCTGGGTCGAGATCAACCTGGGCAACTTCAAGAGCGCCCTCGAAATCTTCGTGAAGGTCATCCAGCTCTGCCAGAACGGCAAGATTCCAAAGAATCAGGCAGGCCCGCTCGAGAAGGAAGCCAAGAAGGACTTGGTCAAGGCCTACGGCCGCACCCCTGGCGCCAGCCCCGACAAGGCGTGGGACTTCTTCCAGAGGATGGGCGGCGACTACGCCCCCAAGATGATGGAGTCTCTCGCCGAGCTCTACTGGGAGCAGGGTATGTTCCCCGAGTCGTCGAAGATCTACCGCAAGATCATCACGCTGAACGAGAACTCGCCCCGCCTGTGCGAGTGGCAGAACAAGATCCTCCGCAACACCCTCTCGGGCGGCAACAAGAAGGATCAGGTCCAGGAGCTCAAGCGCCTCGGCAACGTCTACGAGGCGATGCTCAAGAAGACCGACGTCAAGAAGGACGTCATGACCGAGTGCAAGAACACCTTCCACGACACCGGCAAGGAGCTGGCGCTGATCTGGCACAAGGAAGCCCAGCGGACCAAGAACTCGGACACCTACCAGCTGGCCGGAATGGTCTACAAGGAGTTCCTCTCGCACTTCGACAAGGAGAAGGACACGCCGGAGATCACCTTCTACTACGGTGAGATTCTCTGGCAGATGAACTCTTGGAAGGAAGCCGCCGAGACCTACACCCGGGTCGTCGAGCTGGATCCCAAGGGCAAGTACGTCAAGGATGCCGCCTACGCGGCCGTGCTCGCGTGGAAGAACGCCCTCAACATCGACGACAGCGGCGAGGGTGTCGACAAGGAGAAGGGTAAGGGCGGCGAGAACGCGATGAAGCCGCGCCCGATCCCCGAGTACCAGAAGAAGATGATCGACGCGTTCGACACGTACATCAAGTACGTGCCCGATGCGCCCGAGCTGGTGAAGATCAAGTACCGCAAGGCGCGCGTCTTCTACGACTACAACCACTTCGACGACGCCATCAAGCTGTTCGCGGACATCGTCGATCACCACGTCAACGACGACCTGGCGATCTACTCGGCGAACCTCCTCCTCGACTGCTTGAACATCCTCAAGCGCTACAAGGAGCTGCTCGCTACCGTCGAGAAGTACCTGGCGAACCCGGTCCTCATGAAGGACCAGGAGTTCCGCAAGCAGATGGTCATGCTGAAGACCGACAGCTTGGTGGTCGAGGCCAAGCAGTACGAGAAGGACAAGAACTACAAGGAGTGCGGCATTTCCTTCATCGCCGCAGCCGAGACGATCCCCGAGCACAAGGATCACGCTCTGCGCCTCTACAACGCCGGCCTCTGCTTCCAGAATGCTCGCCTCATCGGCCAGGCCATCAAGGCCCGCGAGCAGCTGATCAAGGATCACCCCAAGGATACGCTGGCCCAACGCGCGCTCTTCCAGATCGCCTCGGGTTATCACCAGCTCGCGTACTACTCGGAAGCCGCCAAGCGCTACGAGGAGTTCGCTGGCAAGTTCCCGGGTGAAAAGCAGGCCTTCACGGCGCTCGGCAACGCCTACTCGTTCCGCATCGGCTTGGGCGAGTTCGAAAAGGCCATCGAGGACATGAACGCCTTCGTCAAGTACTACGGCGACAAGAAGCCGGCGGACGCGGCGAACGTCGTGTTCCAGATGAGCGAGGTCTTCGAGAAGCAGAAGAAGAACGACGAGCTCGCCAAGCACCTCGACGCCTACCTCAAGAAGTGGGGCGCCAGGGGCGGCATCGACAAGCAGATCCTCGCGCACTTCAAGCTGGGCGAGTTGGCGTGGAACAAGTCCTGCCCACAGGAGGGCATCAACGGCGCCTGCATGAAGATCGAGCGTGTGACCATGGGCGGCCGAGCCAAGGTCCTCGCGGAGATCAACGCGAAGATCAAGGACAAGAAGAAGAAGCTGAAGGAGAAGCTGCGCACCCAGTGCGGGCCGCCCACCAGCTCGAAGATCACCGTCTTCGACCGCAACCCGAAGACCGCCGCCGAAGGACAGAAGCACTTCAACGAGGTCATCAAGCTGTGGGCCAAGGGTGACGCCGAGAGGAAGCTGCAAAGCCAGGTCTCGAACCCGGGCGAGGCGGCAGCGCGCGACGTGTTCATGCGCTTCGCGGTGGCCGGCGCGGTCTTCTACCAGGCCGAGCAGATCTACGAGCAGTTCCTCAAGGTCAAGTTCCCGCAGGGACTCGACTTCCAGCAGCCGACCCAGTTCGACCGCCCGAAGGTGGCCGAAGCGAAGAAGAAGAAGCTGGAAGAGTCGAACAAGAAGTTCATGGCCTACCTGACCGACAAGACCAAGCTGGTCGAGAAGCTGACCGGTCCCTCGGCGGACAAGAAGGGCATGTACGACTTCGTGCTCGACTACAAGGTGGCGCACTGGACGATCGCCGCTTCGGCGCGCATTGGTCAGGTCTACGCCGACTTCGTGAACCAGCTCTACACGGCCGAGATTCCGAAGGACCTCAAGGAGCAGGACGAGTGGGGTAACCGACCACGCGAAATCTTCTGCGACGCCCTGGTCGACAAGGCCGAGCCCATCGAGAACAAGGCCGTCTTTGGGTACGACCTCTGCCTGAAGGCAGCGACCAAGGAGTCCTGGTTCAACGAGTGGTCGACCATGTGTGAGGTCGAGCTCAACCAGCTCAAGCCCGCCGAGTATCCACTCGCAGCCGAAGCCAAGCCCGAGCCTGGCTACGTGTCGACCCCCATCACCCCAGCAGCCGTCGTGTCTGAGTTGCCGGACGACGTCCAGATCATCACGAAATAAGTAGGAGCCAGAATGACCATGCGTGGACGAATCGAAATGTGGTCACTCAAGACCGTCATCGGTGCCGCTGCTCTCGGACTCCTGCTCGGCGGCTGCGCCGGTAGCAAGGGAGCCGAGAAGCAGGGCAGGACTCCTCTTCCGGACGAGGAAGGCGAAGGCTGGCAGCCCGGGGAGAAGACCTCGGGTGGCTCGGCCGACATCGGCGCGGCCGACATACCGATCACAAAGAAGAAGTCTGGCCGCCAGGTCACGGAAGACGTGAAGGCGGACTTCGAGAAGGCGGCGGCTGACTACCAGACCGCGAAGAAGAACGGCCCCCTGAGCCCGTCGGACTGCAGCTCGCTCGCGAGCACGTTCAAGAAGCTGGCGGACAAGAACCCGGTCCTGCTCGAGGCCCGTAACAACGAGGCGACCATCTACTTCGAGTGTGGCCGCAAGGACGAGGCGATCAGCATCTGGAACAGGCTGGCCAACGACTCGAAGCCATACGCACCGGCGTTGGCCAACCTCGGGTATCTGGCCTGGCAGAGCGGCAACAAGGCGAACGCCGAGTCGCTGTTCAATCGCGCTGTGCAGGCCGACCCGCTCGGTGGTTCGATCTTCGCCCGCGTCAACCTCGCGCAGATCATGCGCGAGCAGGCGCGCACCGCCAGCGGTGAGCAGAAGAAGGCGCTCAATGACCAGGCCGTTCGCCACCTCCGTACGGTCTTGGCCCTCGACGGTAACAGCCTTCAGGCCTACGCAGGCCTGACCTACATCTACTTCGACCTCGGTTTGCCCGACGCTGCCAAGCTGGTCGGTGCCCAAGCCATCAAGCGCGCCAAGGAGATTGCCACCGGCAAGTTCGAGGACGAGTCCGTTGCCCCCGAAGAGACGGCAAAGAAGGGCAAGAAGGGCCGGGCTGCCAAGAAGGACAAGGCCGAGGACAAGGAAGAGGGCAGCGCCAAGGCCGAAGACGACAGCGTCGGCGGCACCGGGTACACGACGGAGATGAAGAAAGCCGTCGCGGTCGTCTACAACACGCTGGGCATGATCGCCCTTTCGAAGAAGAACTACACCGAGGCGATCAAGAACTACACCCGCGCGGTCGAGGCGGATCCGGCCCTGTTCGAAGCGCGTCTCAACCTCGCGGCGCTCTCTCTCAAGTTCCGCAACTATGAGATCGCCGAGTCCAACCTACGCGAGGTGCTCAAGGCTCAGCCCAAGAACTACGAGGCCATCATCGGCCTCGGTGTGGCCCTCCGCGGCGAGCGCAAGTTCGACGAGGCCGAGGCGGAGTACAACCGCGCGCGGCAGCAGAATCCGGAGCGTCCGGAGTCGTACTTCAACCTCGGCGTTCTGTACCAAGAGTACAAGGGCGGCAGCGACAAGCCGATGCTGCAGAAGGCGCAGACCTACTACCGCGACTACCTCAGCCGTTCGCAGTCGCCGAAGATGAAGAAGGATGCCGAGAAGCGCATCAAGGACATCGACGACACCTTCGCGGCTCTTCTCGAAGCCGAGAAGATGATGAAGGAAGCCGAGGAGATGTCGCGCAAGGCCGAGGCCCAGCAGAAGGCCATGGAAGAGCAGATGAAGAAGATGGAGGCGGACGAGAAGGCACGGGAGGAGGCGGAGAAGAAGAAGGCCGAGGAGGACAAGATCAAGGCGGAGGAAGCCAAGAAGCAGGCGGAGGAGGACAAGATCAAGGCCGCCGAGGACAAGAAGAAGGCGGACGAGGAGAAGAAGGCGGCCGATGCGGAGGCGAAGGCCAAAGCTGGCGCCGAGAAGGCTGGTGACGCCGCGGGCGCCGCCAAGGCGGATGACAAGGGCGCCGCTGCCGGAGCCGCCGAAGCGAAGAGCGAAGGCGAGGCCAAGACTGACGCGCCCAAGGGCAAGAAGAAGAAGAAATAACAGGTAGACTTGCCCTTGGACGGTCATCCAAAAAAACTTTGGAACTTTGTCCGGGTCCAGTTGTCAGTACGGGCGGGCCAAGGTGCCCGCCCCGAACGAGCAAGGAGAACCGCTATGAGAACCTTCGCAATGATAGCGATCTTGAGCCTGACCGGGGTTGGCGCTGCGCTCGCGCAAGACGATAACGCTACCTACAAGTCCAAGACCGTATACGACTTCGAAGACGACAACGTTGAAGGCGATCTGCAGCGCCCTGACGGTGAGTTGGTGAACTCCATCAACAAGGCACAACACGAGAGCCTGATCGAAATCCGAAAAGACTTCATTCCCGAGATGCTCAAGTCGCTCGAAGACATCTAGAGTTGCCCGGGCCTCCCCAGGCGGCCCATACAACCCAGGTCTTCAGCGCTGGCGGCGGCTTGCGGGCCGCCGCTTCTGTAAGGAGAACAAGGAGAACGCCATGGCGAACGCAAGCATCCCCATAAGGTTCCAAATCTTCAAAGGGGATCAACTCGTGCGAGAGGAGACGCTGACCGAGCCTGTCATCAAGATCGGCAAGCTCGCCTCCTCGCATTTGCGGCTCGAGGACGAGACCGTGTCGCGTATGCACGCGGTCGTCGAGGTCACGGGCCCGGGAGAACTGCAGCTCATCGATCTCGGCTCGACCCGCGGCACCATGGTGAACGGCGAGCGGATCAACAAGGCCATCCTCAAGTCTGGCGATCAGATCCACTTTGGCGACACCAGGGTGATCGTGTCGTTCGCCGCTGGCGCAGCCGATACGCAGGCCACGCCTGCCCCGGTACCGGTGCCCGCTCCTCAACCGGCCCACCCCATCGCGCAGACCATGGCGTACGTGCCGCAGCCCACGGCGCCAGTGGTGCCGGCGCCCCAGTACGCGCCCCCACCGGCGGCCACGGCGCCCCAGCCGCAATACGTGGCGCCCGCCCAGCCCGCGCCCGCGGCGCCGCAGTTCGCGTCTGCTCCCGCCGCGCCGGCACAGCCTGCCTTCGCCGGTTTTGGCGCTTCGGCCGGCCATGTGGCAGCTGAAGTCGAGGTTCTCGACGGCAGCAAGGCCATCGAGGTCCAAGCTCTCTACCGCGGCGTCGTCATCAATACCCGACACCTCACGGATCCGTCTGGCAAGAGCTCAGCCGGCAAGTCCAAGCTCTTCATCGCTGCCGGTATCGCCGCCACCATCGTGGCCTTGGGCGTGTTCCTCAGCACCATGCTTTCGGCCGGCCATGAGAAGGCCCGCTACGAAAAGTTCATGGCCGACGGCGGAGAGTCGAAGAACTTCCAGTGGGCCCACCACTCTCCCGCGCTCGACGCCACCGTCTTTGGTGGCCTGATACTCGGTCTGTCCTTCGTGTACATGGGGCTCAAGCGCCGCACCAAGACGACGCCGAACTACATCATCGGCTCCGAGGCGGCGGCGGACACCCCGGTGGGCCCCGACTACATCGGAACCCCGGCGTTTACGTTGGTCTCCACCACCGGCGCGGACTACATGGTCAATGTCACACCGAACATGGCCGGCGAGATCAACCTCGACGGTCAGTCGATGCCGCTGCAGCAGTTCGTGCAGCAGCGTGGCGCCAGCTTCTCGCTCGGTGATCGCGGTCGCGCCAAGATCGACTGCGGTGCCACGACCTTCCTCGTCAGTGCGACGCCGAAGCCGCGGCCCATTCCGGTTCCCTTCCTGATCTGGCGCTGGAGCGAGCAGGCGTACACCGTCGGCACGGGTGCCGCCCTCCTGCTGTTCCTCCTCATGATCTTCTCGGTTCCCCCGGATCCCAAGTCGCTGTCCCTCGACCTCTTCAATGCGGATAGCCGGTTCGTCAACTTCCTCATCAAGCCGCCGGAGGAGAAGGAAGAAGAAATTCCCGAGTGGCTCAAGAAGAAGGGACCGGACGAGCAGGGGGGCAAGGGCAAGCGCCACAAGGGTGAGGAAGGCAAGATGGGCAAGAAGACCTCCAAGAACAAGGAGGGTCTGTACGGCCTCAAGGGTCCGAAGGACAACCCGGATCCGCACCTCGCGAAGAAGCTCGCCGAAGAGAACGCGAAGAACGCAGGTATCTTGGGCGTCCTCAAGATGTCGGAAGGCTCGCACCTGGCGTCCATCTTCGGTCGTGACACCGCGGCCGGTAGCGACGCGGTCAACGTCCTCGGCGGTCTGATCGGTAACGAAATCGGCGAGGCCTACGGCGTCGGCGGTCTCGGCCTCGTCGGCACGGGCACCGGCGGCGGTGGTACCGGTGAAGGCACCATCGGTCTCGGCAACTTCGGCACGATCGGCAAGGGCGGCGGCGGCGGCAACGGGTCTGGTTACGGCCGTGGCGCCGGCGGTCTCGGTGGTCGTCGGGCCAGGGCTCCAGACGTCATCCCCGGCCAGGCGAACGTGCGCGGCTCCCTCGACAAGGAGATCATCCGTCGCATCATCCGCCGCCATATCAACGAGGTGAAGTACTGCTACGAGACGGAGCTCACCAAGAAGGCCGACCTCTCTGGCCGCGTCTCGGTCCAGTTCACCATCGCGGCAACCGGTCAGGTCATCGCGTCGGTGCTCCAGAGCTCGACCATGGGTAACATCCGCGTGGAGAACTGCGTTGTTCAGGCAGTCCGTCGTTGGGAGTTCCCGAAGCCGATGGGCGGCGGTATCGTCATCGTCTCCTATCCGTTCAACTTCACGGCAGGCGGTTCAGGCGAATAAGGACCTCCGAGGTCCGAACAGGAGGATCCCCCATGCGGCGTTATCTGAATGCAGTCATAGCCATAGCCGTGCTTCTGCCGGCCTGCGATGCCTTCGTCTGTAGCCAGGCGCGCATCAAGGCCATCGAGATCGCCAACAAAGGCGTCGAGCACTTCACGAACCGGGCGTACGACGCTGCGGAGAGGGAGCTGCGCCTGGCGATTCAGACCGACCCGTCGTACGAGAAGGCGTACTACAACCTCGGAAAGGTCTACCAGGCACAACGCAAATGGGACAAGGCTGCCGACGCGTTCGAGAACGCCGTGCAGAAGAGCCCCGACAATGCCAACTTCCACTACGACCTCGGTGAGGCGTACCTGGAGGCGAAGCAACTCGACAAGGCCGAGAGCGCTCTGAAGAAGGCAACCAGCCTCGACTCGAAGCTGTTCAAGGCCTTCTGGCGGCTTGGGCTCGTGTACATGTACGAGGAAAAGCCCAAGGAGGCCGATCAGGCCCTGCGCCAGGCCATCGAGCTGAATCCTCGTATGGACAAACCGTTCCTGGCCCTTGGCCAGCTGTACCTGAACTGGGACGCCGACAAGGAGGCCGCACAGGTGTTCAGCGAGTGTGTGCGCGCCAACGAGGGCAGCGCTGAGTGCTACAACTTCCACGGCGTGGCCCTCAAGACGCTCAAGCAGTTCGACCAGGCGGTTCGCCAGTTCAAGACAGCCATCGACCTCGACAACAGCCTGTTCGATGCCGTCTACAACTGCGGCATGACCTACGCCGAGTGGTACGAAGAGTCACACGCGAACGACCACAAGCAGTCGGCGCGGGACTACCTGCAGAAGTACGTCGCCACGGGCGGCGGCAAGGACGGGGCTGCGGCCGGTTTCGTCCGGGCAGCAAACGACAAGCTGTACGCCTTGAGCGGACCCTAGTCGATCCCCCGCGAACACCAAGACCCCGATCTGAAGGCACCGGAGGCTCCCCGCTTCTGGTGCCTTTGCTCTATCAGGGCCTGGAGTTAGCGCAGGACCTGGCCCTGTGCAGCCGCGGAGGTTCGGTTCCGGCTCGCATCTGCCGAAAACTCCCTCGAAAATCACGGGCGCATTCTCGTTGTTAGTCATCAGGCGTGCGTGATATAAAAATGCTCCAATTTCCGCGCTTTTAGCCCAACTGGGCGGGAGACGTAGCCCACCGGCTCCGACTCCTCGTTTGGCCCCAATCATTCCGGAGGAACACGTGGGCATGGATTCGACCTCGAACGGCACCCTTGAGGACTTTCCCGCCGAGCTACGTACGCAGGCGGAATCGGCGCTGGACGCCGAGCGCCAGTCGATCGAGAAGGGCATCGACGCGTGGAAGAAGTTGGTGGGAACGGCGCCAGGCGCTTGGGAGCCGAGACGCGAGCTCGCGCGGCTTTACAAACAGGCCGAACGTTGGAAGGCGTGTGTCGAGGTTCTGAAGGAGGCGGTCGAGAAGGCCGCGTGGCCTGCTCCGGACGCGAAGATTCCCCTGCTGTTGGAGATGGTCGACATCTACCGCGACCGCCTCAAGCTCGATGTGAACGTCATCGACTCGTACAACCGGATCCTGGTCATCCAGCCCGGCAACATCGAGATCATGGACGCGCTGATTCGCCAGCTCGAATCGAGTGCGAATCCGCGTTGGCCCGACATCATCGGACTGCTGCGGCGGAAGGCCGCGGTCGTGCAGTCGCCCGAGGAAAAGGTGGCCCTGCAGCTTCGCATCGCCAGCCTGTACATCGAGAAGTTCCAGAACCAGGCCGAGGCCATCAAGTGCTTCGAGTCGATCCTCGAGTTGGAGCCGACGAACGAGCAAGCGACCCAGTATCTCAAGCAGATGTACCAGAACCGGCGCGATTGGGACCGCCTGATCGGGGTCCTGCGCCAGGAGGTCTCCCGCATCTCGGATCCCGGCGAGCAGGCGCGACGCTGGGCCGAGGTCGCGAAGCTCGCGACCGAGAAGCTCAAGAAGCCCGCCGTCTCGATCGAGCTGTGGAGCAAGGTCCTCGATGCCAACGACAGCGATCCGGAGGCCCTGGCCGAGCTGGAGAAGCTCTTCGAGCGTGAGAAGCGCTGGGAGGAGCTCGCGACGATTCTGCAGAAGCAGGTCTCGCTGACGGACGATACCGCCAAACGAGGCGTCCTCCTGCCGAAGCTCGCGATTCTCTACACCGAGAAACTGCAGAAGCTCGACCTCGCCATCGGAGCCTGGAAGACCTTGCTCGACCTCGAGCCGGACAACCGACGCGCGCAGGACGCGCTCCGCAAGCTCTACCTGCAGAACAAGGACTGGGACGCTCTCGAAGGCTTCTATTCCAGCCAAGGCAAGTGGGACGAGTTCGTGCGCGTTCTCGAGCGGCAAGCCGAAAGCGAGAGCGACGATATCCGTGTCGGGCTCTGGAATAAGATCGCGGCGCTGTATCAGGACAGGCTCGGAAAGAGCGAGAAGTCGCTGAAGGCCTTCGAGAAGGCGTTGTCGATCGACGCGCACAACCTCATCGCTGCCGAAGCGCTGATCCCGGTCTACGAGAAGAACAACGACGCCAAGAAGCTCGCGGGCGTCCTGCAGGTGCAGCTGGTGCACACCGCGGAGCTGGCGTTGCGCCAGGAACGCATGCAGCGAATCGTCCAGATTCTCGACGGAGACGCGGGCGACAAGTCGGCCGCGCTCACCATCGCCCTGCAGGCGACCACCGAGAACCCGAGAGAGTCGTGGGCGCTCGAGGCTGGCCAGCGCCTCGCCGCCGAGACCGGTGAGTGGGCCTCGCTCGTGCAGGTGTATGAAGCCGCGCTTCCGGCGCTCGAGGGCGCGGACAGTCTGCCCCTCCTCGCCACCTTGGCGGGCGCTTACGAAAAAGAGCTGGCGAACTATCCGCTCGCCATCGAGCGCAACAAGCAGGTGCTCGCTCTGGCCGACAACCAGGAACAGGCGGTGCTCGCGCTCGAGCGACTCTACGTCGCGACCGGGCAGCACGAGGAGCTCCTGGCCATCTACGACAAGAAGCTCAGCCTCGCCGGCACGGACGCCGAGAAGCGCGAAGTGCGACTGCAGCTGGCACTGCTCTACGAAGAGCAAGTGCACGACGTGCAGAAGGCCCTCACGCTCTACCAGGACATCCTCAAGACCGATCCCGACGACCTGCAGGCTCTCCGTGCCCTGGGGCGCCTCTACCAGGCCACCGAGCAGTGGAAGGACCTGGCCAAGGTGCTGGAGCTGCAGCTCGCCTTGTGTGCCGCCGACGCGCTCGCGTCCGCGGACCTGAAGTTCGCCCTGGGCGACGTCCTGCAGAAGCACCTGGACGACGCAGGCGGCGCGGTCGAAGCGTTCCAGGAGGCGCTGTCGCTCGATCCGAACCACGCCGGTGCGCGGGCCGCCCTCGAAGGCTACCTCGGTGTCAAGAAACACCAGATGGCTGCCGTCGCCGCCCTCGAGCCGATCTATGAAGCCCTGCACGAGATCGAGCGCCTCATCGAGGTACAGCGGATCAGGCTCAAGCGCGAAAGGAACTCGGCCAACAAGGTGGCGCTGATGTTGCGTATCGGCGCCCTGGAAGCCGAGGCTGGCCGCTCCGATGCCGCTTACGACGCTTACGCCTCTGCGTTCAACGAGGATCCGGCATCCGCCGATGCCCGGGCTGCCCTGGAGCAGCTCGCCGAGGCGATGAACAAGTGGGATTCGTTGGTCGAGCTCTACGGCAAGGCACAAGCGCAGAGCAAGCTGGAGCCGGCGCTCGAGCGCGAAATCCTCCTCGTCATCGCCGTCGCATACGACGAGAAGCTCGGCGAGTCGGACAAGGCCGTCGAGTACTTCCGGATGGCTCAGGAGATCGAGCCCGAGGACGCGTCGGCGCTGGAGGCGCTGGAGCGCCTGTACACGCGGACCGAGCGTTGGGCGGACCTGGTAGAGACCCTCAAGAAAAAGGCGGATCTGGTCCCGTCGAGCGCCGACCGCGAGGCCATCCACGGTCGCATCGCCACCATCCTGGAAGAAGCGATCGGCAATCCCGACGACGCCATCGCCGCCTGGCAGGAGGTCCTCGGCGACAACCCCAGCAGCCTGGTCGCGCTGCGATCCCTCGACCGCCTGTTCGGACAGAAGGGGATGTCGCTGGACCTCGCCGACAACCTGCAACGGCAGCTCGATCTCGCCGTCGAGCCGGAGCTGCAGGTGGCGTTGCTGTGGCGCTTGGGTCAGCTGCGTGAGCGCCAGCTCGCCGACGTGCCGACGGCCATCGAAACCTACCGTCGGCTGCTCGACTTCGAGCCTACGCACGCCGACACCATCGCCGCGCTCGAGAACCTGCTGTCGGTTCCCGAGCACGAGCTCGCATTGGCCGAGCTGCTGGAGCCCGTGTATCGCGGCCGCAGCGACTTCGCGAACCTGGTGCGCGTACTCGAGATCCAGTCGCGGCACACGCCAGACATGCGGCGCAAGATCGATCTTCTCCAGGAGATCGCGACCGCGCGCGAGGATGGGCTCGACGACCCTGCCGGCGCATACGAGGCGCTCGGACGAGCGCTCGCGGAAGATCCTCTCGACCAAGAGACGCAAACTCGGTCCGAACGACTGGCCAAGGTGCTTGGTCAGATAGACGACCTGGTCACGCGCTACCGGGCAGTCGTCACGACGGTTCAGTCCGACGAGACCAAGAACGCCGTCTACCACGTGATCGCGGCCCTGGCGGAGCGCGAGCTCGGTAACGCCGAGATCGCCGCCGAGGCGTACCAGAACGCGATGGCCACCTCTCCGACGGACATGGCCGCCGCGGATGCCCTCGAGCAGATCTACACGCGGGTGGCCGACTACACCAACCTGGTGCTCCTGCTCCAGAAGAAGATGGACATGACGGACGCGCTTGCCGAGAAGCGCGAGCTCGGCATGCGGGCCGCCAAGATCTGGGAAGAGGTGCTCGAGAATCCCGAGAAGGCCATCGAGGCGTACCGCCAGGCCCTCGCCCTCGACGAGACCGACACCACCGTGCTCGACAACCTCGAGCGGCTGTTCATTCGCCTCGAGCGGTGGAGCGACCTCAAGGACATCTACGCGAAGCAAGCCGAGCTGGCGACGGAGCCATCGCTCAAGAAGCTGCGCCTGTTCGTCCTCGGTCAAGTCTACGACCGCGAGCTGCAAGACCAGGCCCGGGCCATCGAGACGTACACCTCCGTGCTCGATATCGATCCCGACGACATCGAGGCTATGCAGGCCCTCGACCGCCTCTACGTGCAGACCGAGCGTTGGTACGACTTGCTCGCCATCCTCGAGCGGCAGACCGAGCTGTCCGGATCGGCCGCCGAGGTCGTCTCGCTCAGGTTCCGCATCGGCGAGCTGTGGCGGGAGAAGCTCAACGATCCGAGCCGCGCGGTGGAAGCGTACAAGCGCGTGTTGGAGATGGACCCGACCCACGAGCCGACCCTGAAGGCGATCGAGGGCATGATGGAGCGCGGGGAGGAGCCCATCGCCGCCGCCGAGGTCTTGCAGCCGATCTACGAATCGGCCGGGGACTGGGACAAGGTCGCGGTCACCTACGAGGTGATGGTCGCGAATACGCAGGACATCCCACGTCGGGTGGACCTGCTTGGTACCGTCGCTGGCATCTACGAGCGTCGGCTGTCGAACTTCGACGCCTCTTTCGACGCCTACTGCCGCGCCATGCGTGCCGATCCCTCGAATCCGGAGGTGACCGCGCACCTCGACCGCATGGCCGAGGCGAGCGGGCGTTGGCCCGAGCTGGCCGCCGCCATCGAGGGCGAGATCGAGCGCGTGATGGACAGCGGGTTGCAGGTCGAGATGCTGATGCGTCTCGCCCGCGTGTACGAAGAAGAGACCCGCGAGATCGACAAGGCGATCGCCACCTTCAAGCGCGTGGCCGAGGCGGAGCCCGATCGCAGGGACGGCCTGGTCGCGCTCGACAGGCTCTACACCGTGACCGAGCGTTGGCAGGATCTGGCGGACATCGTTCGTCGCGAGATCCGTCTGGCCGACACCGAGGACCAGATCGTCGCGCTGACCTACCGACTGGCGCAGATCCTCGAAGTAGCGCTCGGCGACCTGCCCAAGGCGGTGGAGGCGTACCAGGAGATCCTGGCCATCTCGCCGCAACACGAGGATACGCGCGCGACCCTCGAGCGGCTCATGGCCGCAGGGACCATGCAGCGAGAGATCGCGCAGGTCCTCGAGCCGCTCTACCGCGTGGGCGAGGAGTGGGAGAAGCTGGTTCGCGTCTACCAAGTCGAGCTGATCGGCGAGTCTGACTCCGAGGAGCGGCAGCGCATCCTGCGGCGCCTGGCCGACATCACCGAGAACAAGCTGCTCGATCAGGTCGCCGCGCTCGATTGGTGGGCGCGGGCCGTTGTCGAGGCCCCGTCGTCGGAGCAGGCCCTCGAAGAGGCTCTGCGTCTGGCGCGCCTGACCCACCAGTGGGAAGCGTACGTCTCGACCATGGCCGAGGCCGCCGGGAAGACCAACGACCGGGCCGCGCGCAAGGACGTGCTCATGCGCTTGGCCAGCGTGTTCGAGACCGAGCTCGGCGATTTGTCCCGTGCCGAAGAGGTGCTGGGCCAGATCCTCGCCTTCGACGGTGACGATCCCGATGCGCTCGCCTTCCTCGATCGCGTGTACGACAAGCAGGGCGACTTCGAGAAGCTAGCCAGCGTCCTGCGCCGTCGCATCGTCATCACCGACGATTCGTCGCAGCTGGTGGCGTTGCACCTGCGCCTGGGCAAGGTGCTGGCCGACGTCATCGACGATCCGGAGGCGGCCGTGGCCAGCTACCTGGCCGTGCTCGAGCAGGAGTCGCGTTCTCCCGAGGCACTCGAGGCCTTGGAGCGCCTGTACTTCCGCGCCGAGCGCTGGGAGGACCTCTACGGGGTCTACGAGAAGATGCTCGACATCGCCCCCGGCGACCAGGCGTTGTCGGACTGCTATGCGCGCATGGCGAAGATCACCTCCGACGTGCTCGGCCACCGCGATCTGGCGGTCGAGCTGTGGCGGCGCGTCCTCGATCTGCGTGGCGCGGATCCGCAGGCGCTGTCTGCGTTGGCCGACCTGCACGAGCAGGCCGAGGAGTGGCGTGAGCTGACCGAGGTGCTCGACAGTCAGATCCGCGCGACCGAAGACCCGGTGGCGCGCATCCCGGTGTACAAGCGCTTGGGGCGCGTGTGGGGCGAGAAGCTCGGACGCGAGCGCAACGCTCTCGAGTGCTGGCAGAAAGTCGTGGAGATCGACGCTGGCGACGTGGAAGCCCTGCGCGCCATCGCCGACAACTACCGCAGCGCCGGCGCTTGGGAAGAGCTGGCGGACATCCTCCGGCGGACCATCTCCGTCGGCAGCAACGCGCTCACCGGCGACGAGATCAAGGAGCTGTACGTCCAGCTTGGCGAGCTCGAAGGCACCACGCTCATGCGCATCGACGCCGCGGTCGAGGCCTGGCGCGAGGTCCTGCAGATCGATCAGACGGAGGGGCGCGCGCTGGCGGCGCTCGAGAAGCTGTTCACGCAGGAAGCCCGTTGGGAAGAGTGCGTGGAGGTGCTGGAGCGACGGGCGGCCGTGCTGTCGTCGCCCGACGAGAAGGTCGACGTGCTCATGCAGGCCGCGTCCATCTGGTCCGACAAGGTCGGCGACGGCGGGGCGGCGACCGAGGTCTACGAGCGCGTGCTCGAGATCGACCCGTCCAACGTCAACGCGTCCATGAGCCTCGAAGAGCTGTACCGCCAGCGCAAGGTCTGGCCGCGGCTGGTCGAGCTGCTCATCGCCCGCATCGACTACGTGGAGGGGCCGCCGGAGCGAATCAAGATCCTCTGTGACGTCGCCACCGTCTACGAAGAGCAGATGAGCGACCGCGATTCGGCGTTCGTGACCCTGCAGGCCGCGTTCCGCGAGGACTACTCGAACGACTACGTCGCGAAAGAGCTGGAGCGGCTGGCGACGGTGACCAACAAGTGGAGCGAGCTGCTCACCGAGTACACGCAGGTCGCGCAGGGCATGACCGACGTGAAACAGGCGTCGGATCTCTGGGTGAAGATCGCCCGCTGGTACGACTCTGCGCTCGACCACACCGAGTACGCCGTGGCGGCCGCCAAGAAGGCGCTGTCGCTCGACTCCGACCACGTCGGCGCGATGGCCGCGCTGGCCGACTTCTATCGCAAGACGGGTCAGTGGAAGGACTTGGTCGCGATGTTGTCCAAGCACGCCGACCTGGAACAAGACGTCGAGCGCAAGGTCAACGTCCTACTGCAATTGGCCGAGGCGTTCGAGGTGCAACTCTCCGACGCCGGTCAAGCGACCGCCGCCTACGAGCAGGCGTTGGGTTGCGACGAGCGTTGCCTCCGCGCGATCGATGCTCTCGAACGGCTGCACCGTCGCTCGCAGGCCTGGGATCGCTTGGCCGAGATCCTCGGCAAGAAGTCCCAGATCGTCAGCGACGTCGATCTCGCGGTGAAGCTCCGCCTGCAAGTCGGCGAGTTGTGGGAGTCTCGACTTGGTGACAACGAGCGCGCCGTCGAGGCCTACCGTGAGGTCCTCACCGTCGATCCGCAGAACCTGCAGGCGCTCAAGGCGCTCGAGCAGCTCTACCTCAAGGCCGGCCGCACCGACGCATACCTCGACGTGCTCGAGCACCAGCTCGAGGTCACGCCCGCCGATACCGAGCGCGTAAGCCTCTATCTGCGCATGGCGCAGGTCTGGGAGCAGCAGCCCGGGAAGGCTGAGCGGGCCATCGAGTGCCTCCAGCACGTGCTCGAGATCGACCTCACACAACTCGGCGTCTACCGGGATATCGAGCGGCTCTACCGGGCCGAGCGGAACTGGGACGCCCTGGTCGACATCTACCGACGCCATATCAATGTCGAGACCGAGGCGGCCGAGCGCACGGCGATCTACCTGGCCTTGGGTCACCTCTTCGAGGAGGAGCTGCGCGACCCGGATCGCGCGGCCGAGTCGTACAACGACATCCTCGCGTTCGATCCCGACCACACCGACGCGCTTCGCGGGCTTGCTCGCATCTACGAGCAGACCGAGCAGTGGGACCGCGCGGTCGAGATCATGGAACGGCTGGTGGGCGTGGTCGAGGCCAAGGAGAAGGTCGACCTCAGCTACCGGTTGGGCAGGATCTTCGACGAGCAGATGCAGATGCCGGAGTCGGCCGAGGAGCGGCTCTCGGACGCGCTCAGCGTGGACGCGACCCACGTGCCGAGCATGCTGTCGCTCATCAACCTGTACAAGCAGCGCGGCGATTCGCTCAAGGCCGCGCAGATGATGGTGCGCGCCGAATCGTGCACGCAGAACGTGCTCGAAAAGACCCGCCTGCTCTTCGAGGCCGGCAAGCTCTACCAGGTGGATCTAGGCGACGAGGAGCGGGCCAAGGAGCTGTTCGCCCGCACGCTGGAGTTCGATCCCGAGCACGTGGAGGCGGCCACGCCGTTGGCCGAGCTCTACTACCATCGCGAGGAGTGGGCGCCGCTCATTCCCGTGCTGGAGATGCTCGCGCGCAAGACCGACCGTCGTGCCAACAAAGAGCTGCACGTCCTTTACTACCGGCTGGCGAAGGCCGCGGACAAGCTCGACGACCAGGACAAGGCGCTCAAGTGCTACCGCCAGGCCTACGAGCTGGATCCGACGCACTTGCCGACCTTGGTCGATCGTGCCGACCTGCTCTACCGACGCCAGCAGTGGGATGACGCCTTCAAGCTGTACCAGACCGTGATGGTGCAGCACCGCGAGTCGCAGAGCGACGAGCAGATCGTCGAGATCTTCCACCGCATCGGCAACATCAAGATGAAGGTTGGCGAGCGGGCGAAGTCGATCAACATGTTCGAGAAGGCCCTGGAGATCAATCCGGGACACCGCCCGACCCTGGAGGCCCTGGCCCAGGTCCACGCCGATGCCGGCGAGTGGGAGGCGGTTATCAAGCAGAAGCGCGCGTTGCTGAGCCACAGCGACGGCGTCGACGAGAAGGTGCGCTTCCACGAAGAGATCATCGCGATCTACAAGGAGAAGCTGAACAACCCGCAGAAGGCGATCGCGGCCTACCTCGAGGCCCTCGACGTCAAGCCAGACGCCCGCAACCTGCTCGTCGACGTGCTCGAGCTTCTGCACGAGACCAAGCAGTGGAAGAAGGCGGTCGAGATCCTCATGCGGCTCGCCAACCTGGAGACCGGCCGCGGCAAGGCCAAGTACCTCGAGACCGCCGGCATCATCACCAACGCCGAGCTGCACTCGCCCGACGAGGCCGTGGAGATGTTCAACCAGGCCCTGGACGAGTACCCCGACAGCCTCAAGCCCTTCGAGCGGATCGACAAGATCATGACCGCGAAGAAGGACTGGACCAACCAGCAGCGCAACTACCGCAAGATGATCAAGCGGCTCGGGCAGGATGTGCCGTCCGAGAAGAAGGCGACCCAGCTGGCGTTGTGGCACGGCTTGGGCGAGATCTACCGCTCGCGTCTGAAGATGTATCGGGAGGCCGCCGAGGCGTTCGAGGTGTGCGTGCGGCTCGAGCCGGAGAACCTGGGCCGTCACCAGATCCTGGCCGAGCTCTACCAAGTGCAGGGCCCCGAGTCGTACGACAAGGCCATCCGCGAGTTCCGCCTGCTCATCTCGCGGGCCAAGGACCTCAAGGACATGGTTCCGTCGCTCAAGACGCTGCGGAAGCTGTACGCCGAGCTGGGCAAGTACGATCAGGTCTGGTGTATTGCCTCGACGCTGGCGTACCTCAAGCAGGCGGACGCCGAGGAGACGCGGTTCTTCGAGCAGTATCGCAGCAAGGGCCTGGCCCGTGTGAAGGCGCGCCTCACCGAGGAGAACTGGCAGCGCCAGATCTTCCACTCGGACGAGGACCGCTACGTGTCCTTGGTCCTCGCCAACATCAGCCAGACCGTGCTGGCGATTCGCGCCGAGGAGCACAAGGCTTACGGCATCAAGCGCAAGGACAAGCGCGACCTCAACACCGATCAGCTCATGCTGTCTCGGGTGTTCATCTATGCCAGCCAGATCCTGGGCGTCAGCATCCCCGAGCTGTTCCTGCGTCAGGACTGGGCCGGCGACATGGACTTCGTGAGCGCGCGCGAGAAGCAACAGCTCTGCCCGGCGGTGATTGTCGGCTCGGCGCTGCTGCAAGGGAAGCAGGAGAAGGATCTGGCGTACGCCCTCGGCAAGCGCCTGAGCTTGCTGCGCGCGGACCACGTCGTGCGTTGGCCACGCATCGTTCCCCAGGTGTCCGAGCTCAAGGCGTTCTTCCTGGCCGCGCTCAAGCTCGTGCAGCCCAAGGTCCCCATCAAAGACGAGATGCAGGGGCCGGTGAACCAGCGCGTGGCGCTACTGCACCAGTTCCTGCCGCCGCAGCAGACGGAGCAGTTGGCCGAGGTCGCCCGCCGCTTCATCGAGAGCAAGGCCGAGGCGGATCTGCACAAGTGGGCGGTGTCGGTGGATTACACCTCGACGCGTGCCGGATTCCTTCTGTGCAACGATCTCGAGACCGCGGTCTCGCAGATCATGTCCGAGCCCGTCGCCGTGGGAAGCGCAGACCCGAAAGACAAGGTGCGCGACCTCATCCAGTGGAGCGTGTCGGAGGAGTACTTCGAGCTGCGCAACCACCTCGGATTGGCCATCGGATAGGGAGCGGGCATGCCTTCCGGTGTGGGCGCTCCTTTGGCTGTCGTCTTGGGCGGCGCGCTGGGCGCTTGCGCCGGGCTTTGGTTTGCGGTCAAGGCCCGCGCGCGTCTGTCGCTGGCTCGTCGGACGCGGGCCCAGGAGACCGAGCGCATCCGTTCCACGGCAGAGCGGGAAGCCCTGACCTTGCGCAGGCAGATCGAGGTGGCCGCGCGGGAGGAGGCCCTGGTTTTGCGCAACGACGCCGAGCCGGCGCTGCGCGGCCGCCAGGTCGAGCTGGCCGAGATGGAGGCCGCGCTGGTGGGGCGAACCGTCTTCCTCGACGAGGAAGCGCGAGCCCTGGAGGATCTGCGCAAGGACCTGTCAGACCGTGAAGTACCGCTCAAGGATCTGGAGAAGGAGAAGCAAGCCGCTGACGCCGAGGTGGTGAAGCTGGTCAAGGAGCACCGGGCGGCTCTCGAACACGCCGCGGGGGCCTCGGCCGCCGAGGTCGTGCGTACCTTGGTCGAAACCGAGATCGAGGACGCGCGGGCAGGAGCAGCCCAGACCGTTCGCAACGCCAGCGAGGGCAACTCGACCACGGAGATCTCGCGCGGCGCGAAGCGGCTGATGGGAATCTCGGGCGGGCGCATGTCGGAGCGCTTCTATTCAGAGCGCGTGCAATCGGTCATCGTGTTGCCGGACAACCGCGGGCCCCGCGCGGGCCTGGTGGACGAAGACCTGAAAGCCATCGAGGCCGCTGCCGGCGTGACCTTGACCTTCACCGACGAGAACGACGGAATCAGGTTGGAAGGCCTCGACGGGGTGGGGCGCGAGATGGCTCGACGATCTGTCGCGCGTATGCTGCGCAAACCTGGGCTACGGGGCGACGCGTTCGCGAAGGTTGCCCGCGAGATCTCCGGCGAGCTGGAGCGCGAGATACTCGAGCGCGGCCAACGCGCCTTCGCGATGCTGAAGGTCGAGCGCGCGCACCCCGAGATCGTGAAGCTCGTCGGTCGCCTCAACTTCAGGACCAGCTACTCCCAGAACCAGTGGGAACACGCGGTGGAGTCGGGTTTCTTGTGCGGGATGATTGCGTCGGAGCTGGGGCTCGACGTGAAGATCGCGCGTCGGGCGGCGCTCATGCACGACATCGGCAAGGCGCTCACCCACGAGCTCGACGGATCGCACGCGGTGATCGGCGCCGACTACGCGCGCCGGCTGGGCGAGACCGAGGTCGTGGCGAACGCGATCGGCGCGCACCACACGGACGAGCCGTTCGCCAGCGCGTACGCCCACCTGGTCGCCGCGGCAGACGCCATGTCGGGCGGTCGGCCCGGATCGCGCCGTCAGAGCGAAGACAACCACATGGCCAAGCTGACCGAGATCGAGCGCATCGCTCGTAGCTTCCGCGGCGTGGGCGAGGCCTTCGCGGTGCAAGGCGGACGCGAGGTGCGCGTCTACGTGGAGGAGGACCGCATCGACGATGCGGGCGCCACCAAGCTCGCGACCGACATCGCGCAGGTCATCTCGCGCGAGATGACCTTTCCCGGGCAGATCAAGGTCACGGTCATCCGCGAGTTCAACGCGGTCGAGATGGCAAGCTAGTCGGAGACATCGTGCAGCTCAACGTTCCTCCCATCGTTCCGTATGTGATCGGGGCCGTCCTCGTGCTCTTCGGCAGCGTGCGAATCAAGTACCTGGGTGCAGCGCGGGCGCCGCGACCGTCGGAAGACGACAGCGGAGCCGCCGACGAGAAGCCGGTGCGTGGCAAGGAACAGCGCCGTCACATCACGATGGGGGTGGTGTGGATCCTGATGGGATTGTTCCTGGTGGTGTCGACGTACTTCCAGGTCCGCCGGGGGCGTTAGCTAGAGCTTGTCGGGAAATTGCGGGCCGCCCGAAGGGCCGGCCCGCGGATCG
>CAZYFU010000052.1:0-39482 GCA_964647025.1 uncultured Myxococcales bacterium
GTGCAGTCGGCCAACGTGACCAACGAGTTCGTCAAGAACTGGTACGAGAACTGGAAGAAGAACCGCCTGGTCAACTGCAACGGCAACTTGATGCCCTCGGCCGACTCGACCTCGATATCCAAGGTCGAGGCGCAAGGGTTCGCCATGGTCGCCGTGGCCTACATGGGCGACAAGGACGTCTTCGACAAGCTCTACAGTTTCTACACGTCCAAGACCAGCAGCGGGAGCTGTGGACTGTCAGGGTGGCAGACCAACTGCAGTGGGGTGCAGGACGCGGGCGCGGCTACCGACGGTGACGTCGATGTGGCCTCGGGCTTGGTCGTCGCCCACTGGCAATGGCCGAACGCCGGCTACGACCAGAAGGCCAAGACGCTCATCTCGAACCTGCGCAAGGTGATCCTCGAGTGCAGCGGCAAGTGGACCTTGTACCCAGGGTGCTCGGGCGGCAGACCCTGGGGCGGCTGCAATGAAACCGACATCTCCTACTACTCGCCCGCGTTCTTCAGATACTTCGCCAAGATCAGCGGCGACACGGCCTGGGCCAAGATGGCCGATGACACCCAGAAGATCCGCGATGCGGCGGCCAACAGCAGCACGGGGCTGGTGCCCGATTGGCAATCGGTCAGCGGCACCGCCGGCTCGGGCAGCAGGGCTGGCAACTATGGCTTCGATGCCATCCGCGCGCCCTACAAGCAATGTCTCGACTATCTCTGGCACGGCACCGCCGAAGCTGGCGCCTGGTGCAAGAAGATCTCGACCTGGGCCAATGGCGTCGGCGTCACCAAGCTCACCGACGGCTACCAGCTCAATGGCACGCAGTCGAGCAGGAACCACAACATGGCCGCGGTGGGGAGTTTCACCATCGCCGCCATGGCCAACACGCAGGAGATCGCTGACGCCTTCGTCGCCGAGTCCGTGAAGATGAGAGACGACTACTGGTACAGCAGCTATCTCGGAAACCTCTACCTGCTGGCCATGTCGGGCAACATGTGGACGCCCGAGATCCTGGGCGCCGAGTAGCTCACTTCCGGCGCTAGCGCCTCCGGCGACGCCAGCCGACCAGCCCGAGCCCGACCAGGAGCCCGATGGTCCAGCGGTTCGCCGAGGCGCTGCCGCCCAGGTTGCACGAGCAGCCGGCGTTCTCGCCTTCCGCGCTTCCGGCGCTTCCTCCAGCGGCGCCTCCCGCTTGACTCGAGCCGCCGCTGGGAGCGGCTCCGCCTGAGGCTCGACCGCCCGACGCCTGAGAGCCGCCCGCGCTGCTGGCGGTCTGGCCGCCGCTGCCTTGCGCACCACCGGCGCCACCAGCTCGACTGCCGCCGGTCCCCGCGAGCGCGCCGCCCGATCCCGCGGCGCCACCGGCCCCAGCATCACCGCCGGTTCGCCCTCCGCTGCCCAGGACGCCACCCGTCGAGCCACCAACCCCCGAGCCGCCGGCCCCGCCGGTCGCCCCACCCGCCCCGGAGTCCCCCGCGCCAGCATCCGAGCCGCCGGTTCCCCCAACCTCCACGGCCGGACAGACGACCTTCGGGGTGGCGCTTCCGCCCGCGGTGCCGGACAGGATCCAGTAGATGCCGTACCGGTCCTTGTAGCGGGAGTAGTGCGGAACGAACACGAGCTTGGCGTCGGAGTCGGTGTTCTTCAGGCTGAACTCCAGCTTTCCGGGCGCCTTCACCAGGTTGCTCTGGAGGTCGGCCAGCCAGTCGTTGATGGTGCCGCTGTTGATCTTGATGGTGTCCTGCAAGCCGGCGGGCTTGTTCGCCTTGAGCACCTGCACGCCGTGGGATGACGTGGTCATGCTCTCGGTCCCTAGCCCGGCGCTCAGCACCAAGGGGCCATACGAAAAGGCCACGGCGTTCTGGTTGTCCTGCAACCGCGACACTTGGACGAGGAGGGGGAACGCCACCTCCACCTTGTCCCCAGCCTGCCAGACCCGGCTCACGGAGAGAAAGCCCCCCGACTGGGCGGCGCTGACCGCCTGGCCATTGACCGCGATCGCCATCTCACAGGTGGAGGTCCAGTCGGGCTTTCGGAACTTCAAGCTGACGGCGTCGGTGGGTGCGGCGGTGATGGTGATGCTCACCTTGTTCGACAGCGGCAGATCCGTGGTCTGGGTCAGCGAAAGCCCGCGCTCCTTCCAGTCGAGCTTCGAGCTGACGTAGTAGGTCACCCACAGATCCTTGTCGTCGTGGAAGTACACGCTGTCGCCGAGCCTCGTGAAGTTCTCCATGCCCGTGCCGGTGCAGCACCAGAAGTGGTTCGTCGCGGAGCCGAACACCTTGAAGTATCCCGTGCCCATCGCCTTGAAGTACGTGGTCATCCCCGTCTCGGGATTGATGGACGACAGGATCTCGTTGATGTGGATCCTCTCGTAGAAGTCCGCGTACTTGATGTCACCCGTGACCTTGAACAGGTCTCGCGTGAGCTTCGTCATGTTGTAGGCGTTGCAGGTCTCGTTGTTGACGTTGTCTCGGTACTGGTTGAGCGCCCCGCCCTTGTGGAAGTGCTCGTCCTGGCTGTTGCCCCCCGTGACATAGGTGTGGTTCTGGAGCACGGTGCCGAAGAATCCGCTGGCCGCGTTGAGGTAAGACGCCTCGCCTGACCCCAGAGTGCGATAGCGATTCAGCGCGCCGATGAACTTCGGAATGGTCGTGTTTGCGTGCTTGCCGCTCAGGTTGTCGGTGCCGGCCGCGAGCGTCGTGAACAGGCCCGTGTCGTCGAAGACGTGCGCAACCGTGAGGTGGTTGGGGTTGTTCGTGATCTTGTATAGATCGTAGAGCGCGTCGTTGAGGCCGCCGTACTCGTTGCCCAGCACCCTCGACCTCGCGCTCGCGCTCCAGGACGAAGCGCGGTTGTAGATCCAGTCGCCGAGCTTGCTGGCGACGGCGAGCGCGTCGGCGTTCTGCTCCAGGTTGTAGACGTCGATCAGACCGGCGAGGATCTTGTGCATCGTGTAGTAGGGGACCCAGCCACCCGAGCCGGCGTCGAAGCTGTCGAACTCGGAGATCGGAGACGCGAAGAGGAAGCCGCTGGCCAGCTGATACGTCTTCAGCTTCGCGATCACGTCGTCGAGCTTGGTCTTGATCTGTCCGGCCAGGGTCGCGTCGCTGCCCATGGCCTGCTGGTACGCATGCGCCATCGCGGACAGCCAGTGGCCCATGCTGTGGCCTCGGATGTTCGTGTTCTCCCAACCTCCGTACAGATTGGTGGGGTTGGTCCCCTGCGACACCGCCTTGAAGCCCGCCAGCAGACGATCGGAGTCGAGCGTCTTGATGAGGTAGGCCACGTCCTTGTCGAACAAGGTCTGCTGGTAGGTGTCCGTGATCTGAACCTGGTCCAGGGGGAACTCTTGCAGCTTGTCGACGGAGCTGGCCGCGAGGGCCGCGCAGGGGAGCAGAACAACGGTCATCAGGCCCACCCCGAGGAGGATGCGTCCGCGCTTTCGGTCGTCTTTCATCATGTTGGTTCCTTCTCTTCAGTCACTGTTGCTGGCGCGCAGGTTGTGCAACGAAATCATGCGCCCGGAGTTGCGCGAACAACGCAGAGCATCCTCGCTATACTGGACGGCATGACACACGCACCGCTCCGACCGGCGGCGGCCCTGCTCGCGTTGCTCTCGGCTGCCTGCGGCTCCGACGACGCCCACCGGGACGGCGCGACGGTCCCGGCCGACGCCACCAGCACCGGCACGGACGGAATCCCCCAGGGTAGCGCGGAGGGAGGCGCGTTTTCCCGTTGGCCATTCGACGGAATCGTCACGCCGGTTTGCAGAAAGGACGCCTTCGGCAAGAACCTGAGCGGCCTCGCGTATGACGCTCGCCCGCCCGCTGGGGATGGGGAGCTGTGGGCGGTGCAAAACGATCCGCCCAAGCTCTACCGGCTATCTTGGGACGGCACCGCCTTTGCGCCGGTGACAGCCGACGCATGGACCACGGGCAAGCTCCTGCGCTATCCAGGCGGCGATGGCAGCCCGGATACCGAAGGCATGACGTTCACCGATGGCTCCCTCCCGGAGGTCTACGTGGTGGCCGAGCGAAACGGCGACGTGGCCGAGGTCTCTCGACAAAGCATCCTGCGCTACGACCCGAGCAGCGCCAAGGGCATCCTCGACGCCACGCACGAGTGGGTCCTCACCGGTGATCTCCCCGAAGCGGAGCCGAACCATGGCATCGAAGGCATCGCTTGGATCCCCGACACCTACCTCGTGGAGCGCGGGTTCTTCGACCAGCACGCGCAGGCACCCTACGCCCCCACGGCGTATCCCGACCATGGTACGGGGATCTTCGTCGTGGGCCGCGACGACACCGGCATGGCCTACGGGTACGTGCTCGATCACGAAGCAGGGGGTGCCATCCGCGTGGCGACGTTCACGACCGGACAGTCAGGCTCGGTGGACTTGGCATTCGACGGCGACACGGGCACCCTCTGGTCGCTGTGCAAGGGCGACTGTCGCGGGCAGATGTCGCTCCTCGAGATAGACGCCGATCCAGCATCGCCGGAAAATGGCCGCTTCGTCCTGCGCGCAACCGTGCCGGCTCCCAAGGCGCTCGCCGGCATGGACAATGAAGGCATCGCCCTGGCGCCGGCATCACCATGCAGCGAAGATCGACGGGCGATCTTCTGGGCCGACGACGCCGCCTCGGGCGGCTACGCGATCCGCAGGGGATTCATCTCGTGTGCCCGGTTCTACTAAGAGCGTTCAAGGCAAGGCGCACGCGACGCCGTTGCTCGCGCCCGGCGTCGGCGCGCCGCACCAGACAAAGCTGCCCGCTCCGTCGGGGAGGCGGCCGTAGCTGTTCTGCCCGGTTGCCGGACCGAAGGCCACCGCGTCGACGGTCTTGCCCCTGCTGTCCTTGATGACGAGCGAGTCGCCCTCCGTGGCGCTGAGCTTGAAGCCGAGGTGGCTCGGCCCCTGCCCGGGCGAATCGTCGGCCCAGAAAAGATGGAAGCCGCCTGGCGCGATGACCACGGATGCCGTAATCGTAGTCGACGTGCCGGAGGTATCGGCAAAGGTCAGGCCGAGCATGTCGACGGGGCTGGCGCCGGCGTTGAAAACCTCGATCCAATCGTCCGCCTCGCCATACTCGTCGGTGATGGTGTCTTGGTTCGACGGCTGCAGCTCATTGATGAAGATGCTCGCGACAGACGGCGAGCCCGAGCCTCCTTCGGAGCCTCCGCACGCCACCAGCAACAAGCCGGCCGCGCAGGTGATACCGAGGGTCTTGCGATGATTCGTCATCCTTGCTCCTTCGTGGTCTAGGTCGACCTGACTCCCACTCAGAGTCGCGACCTCTCTGACGAAGCTCATGAAAACAGGGAGACCGCAGTTGTGCAACAGAATGGTGAGCGCTGTGTGCGAGCGCCGCCACGGGGGCTCGGGGTTTCCGGTGACCGGCGCCGCCCGTCGGACATCCAAAAGCCCGAAACCATGAGCACATCGCGTATCACCAGCCAATGGGTGGCGTGGGCGCCGCAGCTACGAAGTCTGCTGCGCGTCGTCGCTGCCTTCATGTTCATCCTGGCCGGCACCACCAAGCTCTTCTCGTTTCCGCCGATGCCTGGGGGCGCCGCGCACGTGCCCTACTTCTCGCAGATTGGCTTTGGCGCCGTGCTCGAAGTCTTGGGTGGGTTCCTCATGCTCATCGGGCTTCTCACCAGACCCGTGGCCTTCGTCCTCGCGGGCGAGATGGCGGTCGCCTACTTTCAGTTCCATTATCCGAACGGCTTCTGGCCGGTCGCCAATGGTGGCGTGAGCGCCGCGCTCTACTGCTTCGTATGGCTCTACTTCTCGGCGGCTGGCGCCGGCCCCTGGAGCATCGACGCAAGGCGCGGGCGAGCCTGAGGGCCTGGCCCAGCGAGGCCAGCTTGACTTCGAGTCTGTGCGGCAGGAACCTGTGTGGCCTTGGCTTTGGCGTGGGAGGCGCATCTCCATGACCCAAGAGAAAACCGAAGAGAAGACCAGGGAGCTCATCGCGAAGCTGGCCGATCACAAGCTGCCCGTCGAGCTCGAGCAACAGCGCGACGACTACGTGCGCGCCATGCCCGAGGTCGACCTGGAACGGCCCAAGCTCGTGACGGAACTGCACCTGCAGGAGAACCTCCTCGGCAAGCAAGTCGAGAGAATCGGTATCCTGGACAAGGCGCGCATCTACCGCCACGTCCTCACGGAGCGAAAGCCCATCGTGCGGCACACGCAGGCCTGGGAAGCCGGCCGCATCCTCGCCGACCGGGACGAGCGCGCGGCCCCACGGAGCTTCGCGGTCAAGGATCGCTCGCCCTTCGCGGGCTCGACCAGCAGCCGCTACAAGGGCGTCGTGATCCATCCCGAGTTCTTGGCCCTGACGCTCTGGCCCGAGCTGCGCGATCTGCCCAGACGAAAGAGCAACCCGTATCAGATCACCGAGGAAGAGATCGACGCATTCGACCGTGAGATCTTTCCGAATTGGCTCGACGACTCGCTGCTCGAGGTGTGTCGCCGCAAGCACCCCGAGGTCGCGCGCGAGCTGGATCTCCTCGAAAAGATGGTCTTCTTCATCGCCAGCAAGCCAAACTGCATCTCACACACGATCCCGGACTTCTCGCGCGCGGTCCACGAGGGGCTGCGCGCGGTGATCCGAGATGCGGAGAAGCGGCTCGGGACCTGCGAGCCGCAGCGAAGGGACTTCTACCAGGCCGTCATCGAGGTGCTCGAAGGCATCGTCGCTTACGCGCGCCGTCTTGCCGACCAAGCCAAGCAGCTCGCGGCGAACGAGGCCGACCCGCAGGTGAAACGAGAGCTGCTCGAAATCGAGGAGATCTACCGCCGCATTCCCGAAGAGCCGTCACGCACCTTCCGCGATGGACTCACGGCGGTATGGCTGTGCTGGATCGCCCTTCACCTGGAGAACGCCAACGTGGCCATGAGCCTCGGGAGGTTGGACCAGCTCCTGTGGCCGCTCTACCGCGCCGACGTGGAGGCTGGCCGACTGACGCCCGAGAAGGCGGTCGACTTGGTTGGATACCTGTGGCTCAAGATTGGCGACCACGTCCCCACGGTGGCAGCCGCGGGTGAGCAGCTCTTCGGCGGCAGTGGCTCGAACCAAGCCATCACCATCGGTGGTGTCGACAGCGCGGGCGAGGACGCGGTCAACGATCTCACCTACGTCATGCTCCGGGCGACCGAGCTCCTGCTGCTGCGCGATCCGAACCTGAACGCGCGCTACTATCCCGGCAAGCACGAGGACGTCTACCTCGAGCGCCTGTGTGACGCCAACATCACGACTCGCGCGACGCCGGCACTGCACAACGACGCTGCCGTGATCAGGTCGCTTGCGCGAAAGGCGCCCCCGGACGGTCACAGCGAGCTGCAGGCGCGCGACTACGGGATCGCGGGGTGTGTCGAGCCCGGGGCGTGTGGCGCATTCTTCGGCCATACTGGCGCGCTGCTGGTCAACATCACCGCCGCGTTGGAGATGACCCTCTTCGACGGCTGCCATCGACACACCGGATGCCAGCCCGACGCTCGCGTGGGCGAGCCGACTGGAGACGTGGCCAACTTCCAGACCTACGACCAGTTCCGCGAGGCGTTCAAGCGCCAGCTGACCTGCCTCATCGAATACGCCATCCGTGCCAACGATGCCCTCGGGCGCACGCACCAGTCGCACTACCCGACGCCGATCCTGTCCGCGCTGTTCAAGGGTCCCATGGACAAGGGGCGCGACGTGACCGAAGGCGGCGCCGAGATCAACGGGTCCGGTATCGCCATCATCGGCATGGCCGACGTCACGGACTCGCTCTCGGCCATCGAGCGGTGGGTGTTCGAGGGTCCGGACAAGATAGCTTTCACGGACCTTCACACAGCGCTGAAGGAAGATTCCCTTGGCGCGGAGTTGCAGGCCAAGCTCAGCAATCCACTCAAGACGCCCAAGTACGGCACGGGCGACCCGGCGGCGGGCGCCAACGCCAAGTGGTTGGTCGAGACCATCGATGACCTGTTGCAGGGACGCAAGAACTACCGCGGAGGCGACTACCACGCCGGATACTGGACCATGACCAACCACGCTGGCATCGGCAAGCTCGTGGGCGCGCTGCCGAGCGGTCGCCGCAAAGGCGACAACCTGGCCTCGGGCATCACGCCCGTGTCCGGCCAGGCCGCTGGACTGACGGCCGCGCTCGGCGCGGTCGCCAGCCTGCCCGCCGAGCGCATCCCCAATGGGATGGCGTTCAACCTGAAGCTCGTCCCGGACGATGGCGACCGGCCGCAGATGGTCAGCAGGATGGTCGCCTACGTGAAGGGCTATTTCGACGGCAAGAACCGCGACGGCGGCGGAATGGAGATACAGTTCAACGTCACCGACCACAAGAAGCTCGTCGAGGTGGCAAAGGATCCGGACAACCCCGAGTATCGCGACCTGCTGGTCCGGGTCTCGGGGTACACGGCCTACTTCAAGGATCTCGCCCCACGGATGCGAGCCGAGATCATCAATCGCACGGAGTACAGGCTGTCTTCCGGCACTGCCGTGCAATACGAGCCCTATCCCCTCGATTCCTAGGAGCGCACCATGCTGGCCTACTTGCGGGACAAGCTGATTGCCATCCTGTCCGCCATCGTGCCGACGCGTGTGATGACTTTCCTGTTTCGATTCTTGCGCGGACGCCGCTTCCAAGTCTTCGATGCGAAGGTCAGCGACAAGTCCCTGGAGGGGCTGCTCAACGCCATGGCGTGGGGCATTCTCCTGTTTCCGGATTGGCGGAGAAGGATGCAGGGATTCCGGGGCACCCTGGTGTTTGCGGCAAGAGCCTCCCAGGACCCGAAGCGCGAGCCGGTGCAAGCGACGGCGGAGTTCGACGGCAAGCGCATGATCGTGCGCAAGGAGGCCGCCAAGTCATTCGACGTCAAGGTCACCTTCAGCGAGCCGCTGGAGCTGTTCAGGTTTGTTGCCTCCCGCAAGCACGACATCGTCGAAGCCCTCCTCAAGAATGCCGTCGACACCCAAGGCAACCTCAACTACGTCTACCGCTTCGGATTTCTCGTCATGGAGATGACCCGGTGGATGCGAGTCGTCGTTTGACCGCTCCCTACGTCGTCGATGTCAAACGCGGCAGCAGTGTCGACGGACCAGGACTGCGCAGCGTGGTCTTCTTCAAAGGGTGTCCGCTGCACTGTGTGTTCTGCCACAATCCCGAAACGCAGGCCGGGACCCCCGAGCTCGCGTTCAACCCGGGCGACTGCATCGACTGTCGTGCCTGCTTCGACGCATGTCCGACAGGCGCCATCGAGCTCGTGCGTCGCGACCAGCCTCGCCCCGCCGAGTGTCCCTCCTGCCACGCCTGCGCGGCGAAATGCCCGACCAGCGCCCTGCGAACCGTCGGTCGCCGATACGAGGTCGAGGAGCTGGTCTCACTGCTCCTGCAAGACGAGCCGTTCTATCGACACTCGGGCGGCGGGGTCACCTTCTCGGGGGGCGAATGCACCCTGCATCCCGAATACCTCGGCGAGGTTGCTCAGCGGCTCAAGTCCAAGGGTGTCCACGTGGCCATCGAGACCTGCGGACAATTCTCGTGGACCACGTTTCGCGACCATGTCCTGCCGTGGGTCGACCTGGTCCTCTATGACCTGAAGATCATCCACGCCGAGACGTGCCGCGCGGTCACCGGCGCCTCATCGCAGAGCGTGCTCGACAACTTCATCCGCCTGCTCGAAACCGGCATCGCGGTGCTGCCGACGATTCCTCTCGTTCCCGGCATCACCGCGACCCAGGAGAACCTCTCCGACGTGGCGCGCTTCCTGAAGCAAGCCGGAGCGCGAAACGTCTTGCCGCGGGTTTGGAATCCGCTCGGTCTCGCGAGCTACCCCCGGCTCGGCCGCCCGAGGCCGGCCCTACCCGACCGGCTTCTGCCACCCGACGAAGAGAAGGTGCTGCTGCGCCTGCTGGAAGCGGCCATCACCCGGGCGTCGGCGGACGAGTCGGCTCCCGGTCTGGGCGGCGCCCCGGCTCGATAGAACCTGCGGCCAGATTGGCACCGCGGTGCCTTCGGTTCGGGTATCCTGCCCGGCCATGGCAACGTCCCGCAATCCAGCCTGGGCCGAGCTCTTGCAGCTCGTGCCGGTCATCGTCCTGGCCTTTCCATTCATCCTCGCTGGCAAGGTCGACTTGGCGCAGGCAGGTTGGGGATTCCTCGTCGGTGCGCTGCTGACCGTACCCATCTCCGCCTTGGTGATCGCGAAGGGCAAGCTGCCGAACCCCATCCTGATCGGCACAGCGCTGTGGCTGGGGCTGGGCGCGATTGCTTTTCAAATGCGGGTCGAGCCGCTCGCCGACTGGCTCGTGAAGACCCAGGCGTTTGGTCTCTTCCTCGCGGCCTTCCTCGTGGGTTTGGTCGCCACCTTCCTCCTTCCGCACGGGTACATCGCGTGCGGCAGCAGCGACGCGCGCTGGATCCGGCGAGCATCGCTGGGGCTTTTGGCCTTCACGGCCGTCATCGTGGTGTGGGCGTGGCTCTTTCGGCACGACGTCCGTCTGGGCGGCGGACTCCCCTTCATCGCGCTCAACGTGACCAGGCGAATCGCCATGCGGCGGGCACCGGCGTAGCGACGTTGCTGCCCCAAGGCCGTCAAACGGTGCTATGAGGGCGTCATGGAAGAGCTCAAGCTGCGCTACGGCTGCAACCCCCATCAAGCCCCGGCCCGCATCTTCACCCGTGATCGCGCCCTACCGCTCCGGGTCCTCTCCGGCTCACCGGGGTACATCAACCTGCTCGACGCGCTCAACGCCTGGCAGCTCGTGCGCGAGCTGCGCTCGGCGCTGAAGTTGCCGGCCGCGACGTCGTTCAAGCACGTCAGCCCGGCGGGCGCGGCCGTGGCCGTCCCCATGAGCAAGGACGTTCAACGCGCGTCGTTCGTCGATGACTTGGAGCTTTCGCCGTTGGCCACGGCCTATGCCCGCGCGCGAGGCGCCGACCGGCTGTGTGCCTTCGGCGACTTCGCCGCCATGTCCGACGTGGTCGACGTGTCCACCGCGAACGTGCTCAAGCGCGAGGTGTCAGACGGCGTGATCGCGCCCGGCTACGAGCCCGCGGCGCTGGAGATCCTGCGCAGCAAGCGCAACGGCACCTACTGCGTGCTGGAGATCGACCCGGCCTGGGAAGCGCCCGAGAGCGAGACGCGCGAGGTATTCGGCATCTCGTTCGAGCAGCGTCGCAACCACGTCGTGCCCGGTCCCGAGCACTTGGCCAACGTCGTCACCAAGAACCGCGAGCTGCCGGAGACGGCGGTGCGCGATCTCATCCTCGCCCTCATCACCCTCAAGTACACGCAATCGAACTCGGTGTGCTTCGCCTTCGACGGGCAAGCCATCGGCATCGGGGCCGGCCAGCAATCGCGCATCCATTGCACGCGCCTCGCGGGCTCGAAGGCGGACAGGTGGTTTCTGCGCCAGCACCCGAGCACGCTGGCCCTGCCGTTTCGGCCCGGCGTGGGGCGCCCGGAACAGAACAACGCCATCGATCTCTTCCTCGAGGATGCGCTGTCGCCTGCCGAAGAGGCCGACTGGCTCACCTACTTCAGCGCCGCGCCCAAGCGCATGAGCCGCGAAGAGAAGCGCGCCTGGCTCGAACGCCAACAAGGGGTGGCGCTCGCGTCGGACGCCTTCTTCCCGTTCCGCGACAACGTCGATCGCGCCTCGCAGAGCGGCGTCAAGTACATCTCGCAGCCTGGCGGCTCGGTCCGTGACGACGTGGTCATCCAAGCCGCGAACGAGTACGGCATGGTCATGGCCATGTCGAAGCTGCGGCTATTCCACCACTAGGAAGCCAGCTAGATACCGCTCCCGTCGCTGAAGTTGATGCCACAGTACTGCGGGGCATCGGGGCCGGCCAGCACGCGCAGGTGGCGCCAACGGCCGGCCCGCTCGTCCTCGCCGGGCTGGATGGGGGTCGTGCACGGGTAGCAGCCGATGCTCGCGTAGCTCTTGCCGTACAGAGGATGCACGGGTAGGCCGTGCTTGGCCGTGTACGCCTCGATGTCGCGGCTCTTCCAGTCGAAGAGCGGCGAGAGCTGGTAGCCCTTGGTGCGAAGGTCACGTCCAATCGGCTTGAGGTTCGCCCGCCGGCCGCCCTCCTCGCGCCGCAGGCCATTGACCAGCACAGGCGCGGGCTTGTCCGCCAGGTAGCGCAACAGCGGCTCCTCTTTGCGCATCCGGCAGCACTCGGGTTGCCCGTCGGAGCACGCGTACAGTTTCTTGCCGAAGCGACTCTCCTGCTCCTCGAGGGTGAGCTCGGGATAAAGCGTCACGAGGTTCAGGCCCCACTGTCGCATGACCTGATCGCGCAGCCGCAGCGTCTCGACGAAGTGGTAGCCCGTGTCGACGAACAAGATCTCGTTGCCAAGCCCCAGCTCGTGAGACATGTGCATGAGCACGAGCGAGGTGCGCTGCATGCTGGACAGCAAGATCACCTTCTGCCCGAAGGTGTCCACCGCCCAGCCGAGCCTCTCGGGGGCCGTCAGCCGCGTCAAGTCGGCGTTGGCGCGATCGCCGTCAAATAGGACGTCAGCCATGACTTGCCGCAGTCTCGTATGAAAGACGCTGCTCCACACCGCGTTGGAGCCTCCTGCGGCGGAGTTCCTGAGCGCCCGCTGCCACATTCCTTGATACCAACATGAGTGTCTTGTTTAGCAGACACCCGCCGCCCCTGCAAACGCAATCCGCTCAGACCTGGAAATGGGCCAGCCGTGGCAGCGACAGCGGATCCGAACCGTCCCCGCGTTGCGCCTCCAGATAGGCGTACGCCGCGGCTACGGCTTCCATGGTGGAAGATCCACTCTTCTGCCGCTCGGAGAAGACCTGATTGGGCTCGAGCCGGTCGAGCGCACCCGCCGCGCGCAGACCGTCGAGCAGGTCGCGCCGTACGCCCGCGAGGATGACCCTGACGCCCAGCTCGTTCATGCGGCGAATGAACTCGTCGATCTCCCGCATGCCCACGGCATCGGGGTTTCTAAGTCGCTTCACACGCAAGACGATGACCTTGGCGCCTGCGGCCGCCCGCTTCTCGAACCAACCAAGGTGCTCGTCCAACGCAATGATCGAACCGAAGAACAGCTCGCCCTCGAGACCAAACAACAAAAGGTGCGGGTTCGCCACCTCGTCCTCGCGGCGCTCGCGCACCACACCGTTGTCCTGTACCACGAACTCGGTGCGAGTCATCCGGCCGGCCCTGGGCACGGCGAGCAGAAACGAAGCGACCACGCCGATGACGATGCAGAACTCGATGGATACGCCGACCGCCGCCACCGCCGTGGTGAGCACGATGAACGCATCGAACCGCGTGGCTCGCAGGTGGAACGGCAACGCCTTCCAGTCGACCATGCCTATCGCGGTCACCATGAGGATCCCGGCCAAGGCGGAGCTGGGGATGAAGTGCGCGTACGGGGCGAAGAGGATCATGATCAGCAGAACCGAGACCGCCGACCAGACGCCGGACCATTGGCTGTGGGCCCCCGCTTGGTGGTTGATGGCCGACCGCGTGAGCGAGCCGGAGCCAGGAATGCACTGGAAGAAGCTCCCGGCCAAGTTGGCCAGTCCCTCGCTCAGGCACTGCTGGTTGAGGTCGAACTTCTGCCCGGTCTTGCCCGCGAGATTCTTCGCCATGGCCAGGGCCTCGAGGAGCCCCAAGGTGGCGATGGCCAGCGCGCTCTCCGAGAGCTCTCGCCAATGACCTGCTGGAATCTGCGGCCACACCGGCGACGGCACGCCGCCATGGATGGCGCCCACCACGCGCACCCCCTGCTGGTCCAGGCGCAGCACCGCCACCACGCAGGCAGCCACCACGACGGTGAGCAGGAGCTCGGGAAAAAGCACCCATCCGAGTCTCCTTTTCAGCATCCGCAGTGCCAACACGAGCACTATCGCCCCCGCGCCGACGAGCAGTGTGGGCAAGTGAGGCGCGCCGCTGGTGGTCCAAGTCTGCCAGGTGCGTACCAGGAAGTGGCTACGCGCCGATCCGGCCGAAGGCCAGCCAAGCAGGTTGCGCATCTGGTCGATGACCAGCAGCGAGCTCGCGCCGAGAGTGAACCCCACCACCACCGAGTGCGAAACAAACCGGGTGAGATCGCCCAGCCGCAACAGCGTGATCAGGGTCTGGAACGCCCCCACGAGGAGCGTCAGGGCGAAGGCTCCAGCCAGCTTCTGTTCCACTGGCAGCGGCGCCAACGCGCTGAGCACGGCGATGGAGATGACGTTGGTCGGGCCGTTCACGAGCTGGCGTGACGACGCGAAGAGCGCCCCCACGCCGGTCATCACGATTGCCGTGTAAAGGCCATGCACCGGGGGCACCCCGGCGGCCACCGCATAAGCCATGGCCTGAGGGACGGCCACCGCCGCCACACTCAGGCCCGCCAGAAAGTCGGCGCGCAACGCGCTTGGCGAGTAGCCACGCAGGGACTGTATGGCCGGAACGCGTCGGCAGATGAAACGCGCCACCGGGTGGGTCGGCAGGGGGGTCGGCATCGAGACGACTCGACCGGTTTAGCATGCTCGTGCTGGCAGACGAATGCGAAATCGGCCCCGTCGGACCCGACTTCCGTGCGACAGCAGGGCATCTGGCCGTCGGGGGCAGCCCCGAAACCGGTGCCGCTGCGCACCGACACACCGCAGCCGGTGCCGAGGAGGCGCTTACAACGCCAGCTTGGTCCGAATTCGGTTCACGGCCTCTTCGACGTTCTCGCGGAAGCCGAACGCCGACAGGCGTAGATACCCTTCGCCGCAGCTTCCGAAGCCGGCGCCGGGCGTACCAACCACGTTGGCCTCGGTCAGCAGTCGATCGAAGAACTGCCAGGACCCCATGCCCTCGGGCAGACGGACCCAGATGTAAGGGGCATTCACACCGCCGTACACGCGATAGCCGGCCTTGCCCAGGCCCTCGCGAATGAGGCGGGCGTTCTCCATGTAGTAGTCCACGTTGGCCTGCACGGCCTTGCTCCCCTCGGGGGAGAAGACGGCAGCGGCGGCCTTCTGGATGGGATAGCTCACGCCGTTGAACTTGGTCGTGTGGCGACGGTTCCAAAGCCCATGCAAAGGCACCGGCTCGCCCTCGGCGTCGCGGGCGCACAGCTCCTTCGGGATGACGGTGAACGCACACCGGGTTCCGGTGAAGCCGGCCGTCTTCGAGAGGCTGCGGAACTCGATGGCCACGTTGCGCGCGCCCGGGATCTCGAAGATGCTGTGTACCTGTCCGGGCTCGCGAATGAAGGCCTCGTACGCGGCGTCGAAGAGGATGATCGCGCCGTGCTCTTGCGCGTAGGTCACCCACTTGGCCAGCGAAGCGCGGGACATGAGCGCGCCGGTCGGATTGTTGGGCGAGCAGAGGTAGATGAGGTCCACGTGCCCCGTCGGCAGCGGCGGATCGAAGCCATTGTCGGCGGTGGTCGGCAAGTACACCAGCTTGGCGTAGCGACCATCCTTGCCCGCCGGCCCGGTCCGGCCAGCCATCACGTTGGTGTCCACGTACACCGGGTAGACCGGATCGGTGACCGCGATGACGTTGTCGATGGCGAAGATCTCTTGGATGTTCGCGGTGTCGCACTTCGAGCCGTCGGAGACGAAGACCTCGTCGGCGGATACGTCGGCGCCCTGGCTGCGGAAGTGCCCGGCGATCGCCTCCAGCAGGAAGCCGTGGCCCTGCTCCGGCCCGTAGCCCTGGAAGGTCTCCTTGCGTCCCATCTCGTCGGCCCCGGACTTCAGGGCCTCCACGATGGGTGGGGGTAGCGGAAGAACGACGTCACCGATGCCCAGACGGATGATGTGGGCAGAGGGGTTCGCAGCCTGGAAGGCGCGCACGCGCTTTCCAATCTCCGGGAACAAATAGCCGGCCTGAAGCTTCTGATAGTTGGTGTTGATCGTCGCCATCGGTGCAACCATAGCGCTTTCTTTGCCAACCATAAACGGTCAGACTGCGAGAAAAATGATGTCCCACCACCTCCAAGCCCTCCTCACCATCCTCCTCTTGCTGGCGACTGGCCCCGCCGTCGGTGCCGAGCCCTCCGCGACCGCCACGAAGAAGGACCCGCGGCTCGTGGTGCTCGGCGCGCTCAAGGACGAGCTTGCGCGCTCGAAGCAGAAGCTGCGTATGCCGAACGAGGATGGCCCGTACTTCATCCGCTACGTGGTCCGCGAGTACGACGACTACGACTTGGCGGCGCGGGTCGGCGCCCTGATCGAGGACAGCTACCAACACGTCAGGCAAGGCGCCGTCGAGGTCCGGGTGGGCAGCTACCAGTTCGACAACACCGCGGACGACTCGGCCGAGAGAGCCTTCGACCTGGACGACTTCGATCGCTACGAGCCGCCGGTCCTCGTGCCCGTGGACAACGACATCCACGCGCTCCGGGCGACCATGTGGCTGCAGACCGATGCCCGCTACAAGCAGGCCTTGTCGACGCTGCACAAGAAGCGCGGGGCTCGGGTCACCAAGATGGTCGAAGACGAGAAGATGCCGAGTTTCTCCCGCGAGAAGGCGTCGCGCGCCGTCGATGCGCCGGTCGACCTACAGCTGGATCGGGCGAAGTGGGGCGACCGCATCCGTCGCATCTCGGCCCTGTTCAAGGCCTACCCCGAGCTCTTCGACTCGCAGGTGAAGATGTCCGTCGATCACCAGACGCGCTACCTCGTCACCAGCGAGGGCACGGAGCTCGTGAACGAGCGCATCATCTATTCGGTCCAGCTCATCGCCGCCGCCCGCGCCGCGGATGGTCTGCTCATCAAACACTTCAAGAGCTTCTACGGGGCGCGTGAGTCCGAGCTGCCCGGCGAAGATGAGCTGGAGCGCACGGCCGCCCAGTTGGCCGACGAAGTGAAGCGGCTGCGCGACGCACCCATGCTCGATCCGTTCAACGGCCCGGCCATCCTGCTGCCGGAGGCCGCGGGGGTGTTCTTCCACGAGGCGCTCGGGCACCGTCTCGAGGGCGAGCGACAGAACGACAACAAAGAGGGCGCGACCTTCAAGGGACAGATCGGCAAGCCCGTGTTGCCGTCGTTCATCAGCGTGCTCGACGATCCGACCCTGGCCAAGGTGGGCAACCTCTCGCTCAACGGCCACTACGCTTTCGACGACGAAGGCGTGGCGTCGCGGCCGGTCACCCTGGTCGACCACGGAATCTTGCGCAACTACCTGAAGAGTCGCACGCCCGTGAAAGGATCGCTGGAGTCGAACGGCCACGGACGCGCCGAGGGCACCCAGGATCCCATCGGACGCATGGCCAGCACCATCGTGAAGTCGGACAAGATGGTGCCGTACGCGGAGCTGAAGAAGATGCTGCTCGAAGAGATCCGCCGCCAGAAGAAGGCGTTCGGCCTCATCATCGCCGACATCAGCGGCGGCCAGACCAACACCACGACCTACGACTTCCAGGCCTTCAAGGGCATGCCCCGCATCGTCTACCGGGTAGACGCCAAGACCGGCGAGGAGACCCTGGTCCGAGGCGTCGAATTCGTGGGCACGCCCATCGGATCGCTCAACCGCATCGTGGCGGCAAGCGATCAGGTCGCGGTGTTCAACGGCTTCTGCGGCGCCGAGTCGGGCTACGTCCCGGTGTCCACGGTGGCGCCGGCCCTCCTGATCAGTGAAATCGAGCTCCAGCGCACGCGTCGCGCCTTGGAGCGGCCGCCGATCCTTCCAGCGCCCTGGCGCTAGACGATTCGTGCTACTTTTCCGCGCCCATGCCACGCGACAACAAAATCACGCCCATCACGCGCCATGAGCCGCGCACGTTCTACGCCACCCGGACCACACGCACGAAGTCCTCGGAGGTCTGGGACCTGTGGGCCGTCGAGGACGGGCGCCGGGTGGGGTTCCTGTCGGTCGTGGACGACGGCAACGTCGTGTATGCCCTGGCGACGGTCAAGCAAGGCACGTCGCACGAGGAGATCGCAGACATGGTCGACGGATTCTTCCCGCCGTCGTCTACCGACGCGACCATGCGCGAGATCGTGATCTCGGACTACCAGGCCGACCCCAAGGTGGTGGAATCGGACTTCGCCGACCAGGACTAGCGCTCCGCGGACGAACTTTCCTGCCCCGACGCGGCCAAGGGCGGCTATCCTGCTGGCAATGTCTTCGTCTGGAACCCCTGCCCCGGGCCCTTTCCGAGGCCTCACACCATACGACGAGAGCAGCGCGGCACTCTTCTACGGACGCGAGGAGGAGACGGCTGCCCTTTACGAGCTCATCGCCCGGCAAGGCGTGCGCGTGTCCGCCCTGTGCGGCGAAGCGGGCGTCGGCAAGACCTCTCTGGTGCGCGCCGGGCTTCTGCCGCTGCTGTCGAAACACGAAGTCGCCGCGGTCTACCTCGGTAGCTACGCGAACTTCGATCAGGATCTGTGGCAAGCGCTCGGCAAGGTCAGGGCCGAGCCTCCGACGCCGGGCGAAAGCGCACCGGACTACCTCATCAGCGTGGCCCGCTCCTCGCCGACCGGGACGCTGCTCATCCTCGACCACCTGGAGGATCTGCTCGCCGACGGGCCTCCTGCGGACGAGGGCGCCCTGCAGGCGCTGGGCGCGTTCCTCAAAGTCGCCACCGCGGGCGCCGGCAGCCGACTGCGGGTCCTGATGGTGATCGAGGCCTCGCAGTTCCATCGCCTCGAACGCCTTCAGACGCTGGCCGGCGTCTCGCCCCCACCCGGGGGGTGGATGGAGCTCGGCCGCCTCGACGAGAAGCGCGCGGCCGACATCTTGGAGCAGACCGCGCTCAACACGGGGACCTTCTTCGAAGCCGAGCTGTCGACGACCATGGCCAAGGGCCTGTGCCAGGCCGGGCCGTGCTCGCCGGCCGAGCTGCAGATCGTCGGTGCGGCGGCCGTGGACCAGCGCTTGACCACGCTCCGCCGCTACGAGCGCGCCGGCGGGGCGAGCATGTTGCTCTACGGTTTTCTGCAGAAGGCCTTGGTCGACGCGGGCGAGTCGGTGGCCATGCGCATTCTGCTCGCTTGCGCCGATCGCGAGCGCCCGACGGTTCAGGAGTTCGCCGCGAAGACCGGGCTGCCCGAGCATGTCGTGGAAAAGTCGGCCTCCATCCTGGCAGCGCGTGGAATCCTGCGTGACTTCGCCAGCCCCAACGATGGCCGCCTGGCCTTGGCGCATCCCTACTTCGGGCCGCGGGTTCGGGAACACGCCGCCATCATGACCGCGCAGGTGCAGCAGGCGCGGCGGCTCCTGCGGCGCAAGATCCTGACCGGGACATCGCTGAACCTGCTCGAGATTCGCAAGGTCCGCGCGACCATGGCGGGTCAGCTCACGCGCGAGGAGAGCAAGGTTCTCGGCCGAAGCATCCGCCGGGTCGTGCTCGTGGCCAGCCTCGCCGTAATCGCCGTGCTGGCCGTCTTGCTCGGCTTGGTCTTCGAGCAGAGCAGCTCGTACACCCTGGCCTTCGAGCCCGCCAAGGATTCTCCGTCGAGCCGCGTGGTCGTGCAACGCGGCCGCAGCAGTCTTTCGTTCTTGAACTTCCTGCCGGCGTCGCCGCAGTTCGGGGCAGTGGTGGCGGACACCGGGTTCGCCTCGACCAGCGTGGCGAACGAGCTGGTCAAGCGCATCGCCGCCGGTCGGGCCTCGGGCACGCTCGACAAGAACCGAAGCACGCCCATCCCGGTCTGGTTGCGCACGGTGCTCGACGGTTTGGGCCCTGTGCCGCGCGGTATTTCGCTGGTGCTGCTCGGCGATCCTGCCGGCATCGTGTCGCTCAAGCAGGCGTTCGTCGACCCGGCCTTGCGTCGCGAGGCATTGGAGGTGCTGGCCGTGGTGGGGACCGGCGGCGCGGGAGAGGACGAGATCCTGGCCGCGGCCCTGAACGATCAATCACCCGAGGTTCGTCGTCGTGGCGTCGAGGTCGCGGCCGCGATCGATCGTCGCCAGGGCAAGGGCACGCACGCCACCATCCTGCGCAGCGCCCTCGCCGACTCGTCGTTCGCGGTTCGCAGTGCGGTCCTCCATGAGAGCAAGACGCTGGACGCCGCAACCTCCGCCACCATCTTGTCCATCGCCCTCGCGGACAAGGATCCCTCGTTCCGCCGAATGGCGGAGAAGGGCGTGATGGAGCTGTCGCACCGGTCGCCGAAGGCAGCGACCGACGCCGTCCGGCAGGGACTGTCGAGCACCGACAGTCAGTCCAGACGAACCGCCTTGACGCTGCTCGATCAGATCGCGGCCAACGTCCCGAGCGAGGCCATGTCCGCGCTGTCGCAGATCGCCGCCGACGAGACCGCGCCCGAAGAAGCCCGCATCAGCGCCATGTCGTTCCTGCGCAGAAACGGCGACATCGCACCGTCGCTACGGCCGGCCCTGGAGAAAGCGGTGGCCCCCGAGGCCCCGCCGCGGCTCCGCGCGGCCGCGCTCCCCATTTACGCGCGCCTCATCGATCCCGCCGAGGTACAAGCCCTGGCCGCCACGGCCGGGAAGGGCCCTCCCAGCTCCCGGGTGACCGCGGCCGCGCTGTGGGGCGTGGTGGCCATCAATCAGCCCGACGACGCCACCAAGCCCCTCAAATCGCTCATCTACGACCAGTCGCCGGAGGTTCGCGCCGAGGCTGCCCGCGCCTATGGCTATCTGAAAAAGGATGGGCCCGATCTCGTCCGTCGCGCCATGCTGGATCCGAACGCCGAGGTGGCTCGCGCCGCCATCGAGTCATCGGTGCGTTTGGCCGGCGTGCAGGCCGCCGTGGTCGCCGAGGACCTGGGCCATGCCCTGGTGAAGGTACGCCCTGCCATGCGCAAATGGATCGTCGAGGCACTGGGCCAAATCGGACAGACACGTCCGGCGGCGGCGCTCCCTCCCCTGGTCAAGGCCCTCAAGCAGAAGGAGGCACCGACACGCACCGCGGCCGCGCGCGCCTTCTGCGAGATCGCGAAGAAGGCGCCGGTGGCGGCGTCACCCTACTTGCGCATCGCCTCGCGGGACAACGACCGCGAGGTCCGCACCGAGGCCGCGGCGTGCCTGGGCAGTCTGACCGAGGGCGATCCCAAGGGCGCCGCCCGCATGGCGGTTCAGCTGGCGTCGTCCGAAGAGTCCAGCGTGCGCGCCGCCGTGGCGACCTCGCTCGGCTTGCTGGCCGGCGAGGCACGCGAGATCGTGTTGCCGCCGCTGGTGACGTTGCTGGAGGACCCGGAGCGCTCGGTCCGCCAGGCCGCGGCGGAAGCGCTGATCGTGTCCGCCAAGGCGAACGTCCCGTTCGGCAAGCTGGCCGGAGACCTGGAGAAGAAGCTGTCCGCGTACTTCGGACAGGGCGACCTGGAAGAGCGGCAGATCGCCTTGCGTGTGGCGGCCCGACTGGGGGTTCCGGCGATCCTGCGCCAGGCAGCCCGAGACTCCGACGAGACCATGCGACTCGAAGCCATGCGGGCGGCGGCGGCGATGGATCCCATCGTCATCGACATCCTGCAGGCCGGCGCCGAGGACCGCGATGCCTTCGTTCGCTCCGAGGCCGTACGCGCGCTGTCCACGACGTCGGGGGCTGGCGCGGCCAAGGTGTTGCCCGTCTTCGAAACCATGCTTCGGGCCGGGGATCCAGCCACCCGTCGCGCCGGTGCCATTGCGCTCGGCGAGCTCGGCGGGGCGTCGGAGAGCGCCACGGCGTTGCTCGCCAGCGTGCTTCGTCAACGGGGCGAGTCCGTGAGGGCCGCGGCGGCGGAGGCAGCCGCCCACATCGCGCAGCGCGATCCCAAGGCCGCCACGCCGCTTCTGGAGAATGCCCTCGGCGATCCCGCCCACGACGTGCGCACGGCGGCCATCCGCGGTCTCGGTGCCGTGTGGGCAGTCGAGCGTTCGCCGGCGGAGGTGGCACGCATCCTGGAGTCATCCGAGGCCGACAGCGTTCGCCGACTGGTGGCACTGGAAGCGCTGGTTCAGCAGGCGGCCCAGACCGTGGACGCCAAGAAGGATCCGGCGAAGCAGAGCAGGACCAAGGAAGCCAAGGCCCTGCTCGAGAACATCGCCAACGCGGGCCCGCCACTCGCGCGGCTTGCCGCCCAGGTCGGCCGCGTGTTCCTCAACGGCCGACTGGACGACATGCACTCGTTTCTGGAGAAGCTCTACGGCGGGTGATGCCTGGCCGCCTCGTCAGTGCCGGCTGGCACGGCGCCGATGCTCGGATTTCGCGGCCGTCGCGGCTTCTTCGCCGGGGCTTATCGGGGCCTGCTTGGCTGGACGCCGCCGCATCTTGGATGCGGGCGCCGCCTCCCCTTCGGAGGGCTGAGAGGGAAGCTCGGCCCGACCGGCCTCGGCGCGTTCCCCCTCGCCGAGGCTCGCCTTCAGTGCCTGCATCAGATCAATCACCCGCCCGGTCGCCGCAGGCTCGGGCGGCGCCGCGATCTCCTTGCCCGCGACCTTCCGCTCGATGTCGGCTTCGATGCGCTTGCGCACGTCGTCCTGGTATTCGTTCGGATCGAAGGTGTCGGCGCCGATCTGCTCGACCAGTTGCTTGGCCAGCTTGACCTCGGCCTCCTTCACCTCCGCCGTCGGAACCGGAATCTCCGAGAACGAACGCACCTCGTCCGCGTAAAGCAGGGTCTGCATCACGATGCCGGCGCCGCCCTGGGCAGCATCCGATGCTCGCAGCATGACGATGTACTGCTTGCCGCGGGCGGCGTAGCGAGCCAAGGCCGCGCGGTCGCTCTCCTGCATCACGGTCGCCAGCAACCGATACGCTTTCTCGCCGCCCTTCTCCGGCCCGAGGTAGTACGGCTTGTCGAAGTACAGCGGGTCCACCTCTTCGCGGGGAATGAAGTGCGCGATGTCGATGGACTGCGTGGCCTTCTCCTCCAAGGCCTTCAGCTCTTCGGGGGTGAAGGTCACGTACTGTTCCTTCGCGAACTCGTAGCCCTTGATCATCTGATCGCGGGGTACGATCTCGCTGTCGAACGGACAGATGTACTGTTGCTTCACCCGCGTGCCGCACTTCGCGTGCAGCAAGTGAAACGACACACCCGAGGATGGCTGGGTTGCCGGGTAGAGCTTGACCGGGATGGAAACCAAGCCGAACGAGATGGTTGCCGAGGATATCGCGCGCGCCACGCCACAAGTCTGAAAGCGAAACAGCCGCCATGCACCCCAAAAGTGGAGTTGCGCCGTCCGCTTTCACCGCGCGCTGTCAGCGTCGAGCCTCCGCCTGAATGCCTCGGCCAGCCTCGGCCCGAGGCCGGCGTCCTCGTGCTTGAAGAACACGAAGGCCGAGCTCCAAGGGCTGGTCGCGACCCTTGCCGCCCAAGCTGTCAGAGCCGCCTCGTCGTAGTCCTGTCGACGCAGCCGCAGGTAACCCCAGGCCGCCGTCGCGACGAAAGGTGTCGACAGCTCCTCGGCGTCTGCGATACAGAGCGCGGCGTTTTTCGAGCGTAGCGCCTCGAACACCTCGTCGTCGAACCACGAGGCATGGCGAAACTCGAAAGCGGCAGGTGTCCCGTCCGGAAGAAGCGCCAGGAAATCCCGCAACCGGGGCACGTCCTTGCGCAAAAATGGCGGAAGCTGAAACAAGATGGCCCCGAGCTTGTCGCCGAAGGTGCCGAGCGTGCGCAGGAAGTACCCCACCGACTCCGCGCAGCCGAGCAGCTTCTGACGATGCGTGATCAGTTGCGGCGCCTTGGGAGTGAAACGAAACGCCGCCGGGGTGCTTGCAGCCCATCCCGCGAGCACGTCGGCCTTGGGCATCCGATAGAAGGTGTTGTTGATCTCCACCGCGCTCATGCGCTCGGCATAGTACGGCAGCATCTTCGCGGTCGGCAGCTTCTCGGGGTAGAAGCTGCCGCGCCACGCCGGGTAACTGAAGCCACTGGTTCCCACCCAGGTCTGCACGCCATACTTTCTGACACGCTGGCCTCGGGCGTGCACGAGTCAAGCACATGGCCCTCGACGAGTACCGACGCAAACGCAACTTCGACCTCACCTCCGAGCCGCCGGCCCAAGTCGGAACCTCGGCGAGCGGACGCAGCTTCGTCGTGCAGAAGCACGCGGCCAGGAGGCTGCACTACGACTTCCGACTGGAGCTCGACGGTGTCCTCAAGAGCTGGTCGGTACCGAAGGGGCCGAGCTTCGATCCCTCGGCCAAGCGCCTGGCGGTCCAGGTCGAGGACCATCCCATCGGGTACGGCGGCTTCGAAGGCATCATCCCCGCCGGGCAATATGGCGGCGGCACGGTGCTCTTGTGGGATCGCGGAACCTGGAGCCCGGTCGGCGATCCTGGCAAGGGGCTCTCCGACGGACACCTCAAGCTCGATCTGTTCGGACAGAAGCTTCACGGGCGCTGGGCGTTGGTGCGGATGAAGCCGCGCCCCACGGGTGGACGCGACGACGGCAGAAGCTGGCTGCTCATCAAGGACCGTGACCAGCACGCCCGTCCCGAGAGCGCGTGGAGCGTGACCCAGGCGAGGCCCGAGAGTGTCGCCAGCGGGCGGGACATGCCGGAGATCGCAGCGGCGTCGGATCGCGTTTGGCACTCGGACCGCAGCGGGACCGATCCAAGCCAGGTGGAGGGGGCGAGGCCATCGCCGATGCCCGAGCGGATCGTCCCCGCGAACGCACGCCGCGGAAGGACGGTCCCCGACGGCGACGGCTGGCTGCACGAGATCGCCATCGACGGAGAGCGCATCATGGCCAGGATCGAGGCGGGCACAGTCCGCTTGCTCGGCGAAGGCGGTTCGGAGCGAACCCAGGCCCTCGCCGCGCTGGTTCCGGCCGTGCAGGCGCTGCCGGCCGGAGACGCCTTCATCGATTGCTTGGCGACCGCCTTCGATCCGGACGGACACTCGTCGAGTCGCCGCCCGCCCGAGGCCCTCTACGCCATCGACCTGCTCTACCTCGACGGCTACGACCTTACCCGGACGCCGCTCCTTGCACGCAAGGCGCTGCTGGCCTCGCTGATCGGCGAGACAAAGAAGCCACGTGATGGTGGCGCGCGCCTGCACTACGCGGACCATGTGCTTGGCCGTGGCCGCGAAACCTTCACCCAAGCCTGCGCCCTAGAGGCGGCCGGCATCGTGTCGAAGAAGGGCGACAGCCGGTACCCGCCGCCCAAGACAGCCTGGCGGGTGGTCCCCTGCCCGACTGCACGGAAGAGCGCGAAACAGAAGCCCCGCGCCGAGGCGGGACCATCCGGCGTCAGGCTGACCCATCCCGAGCGGGTGCTGTACCCGGAGGTGGGGATCACCAAGCTGGCTCTGGCCGAGTTCTACGAGACCGTCGCGGAGCGCATACTGCCCTACCTGGTCGACCGCCCGCTGACGCTGATTCGAGCCCCCGATGGCATGACAGGCCAGCGCTTCTATGTGCGCCACACCGGCGACTGGACTCCCTCGGAGCTGCGGCGGATCGACATCAAGGAGGGTACCGGCTCTGGAACCGCCATGGTGGTCGACGATCTGCGAGGACTCGTGGCGCTGGCGCAGATGAACGTGCTCGAGATCCACCCGTGGAATGCCCGGACAGGAGACCTGGAGAAGGCGGATCGGATCGTGTTCGACCTGGACCCGGGCCCCGAGGTCGCGTGGGCCGACGTGATCCAAGGGGCCAAGCACGTGCGCGACGTGCTCGCGACGGTGGACCTTGCCAGCTTCGTCAAGACCACCGGCGGAAAGGGGCTTCACGTGGTGGTTCCGCTTCAGCCTGCGGCCAGCTGGGACGAGGCCCTCGAGTTCTCCCGGCTGATCGCCCAGGGCATGGCCCGCTTCGAGCCATCGCGATTCTCTGCTGGCTTGGCCAAAGCACCACGCACGAGCAAGATCTTCATCGACTACCTTCGCAACCGTCGAGGCGCCACCGCCGTGAGCGCGTATTCGACGCGCGCCCAGCCCACGGCCACCGTATCGGTACCACAGGATTGGCGGACCCTCGACCAGGTCAAGGCGCCAGATGCATTCCACATTCGCAACCTGGAGGCCTGGTACCCGCCTGCCGATCCGTGGAAGGGTTACGGGCAGACCCGGCAGCGTCTGACCGCCGCGAAGCTCAAGGCAGCCAGCGCGGCGGTCGAACATCCCGGCCGGTAGGTCGTCCCATGTGCCAAAGCCCCGACAAAACACCCTCGACACACATTCGCCGATGCATGCCGCTCCGTGCACGATCGAGCTCTTGCTGCGGCAGCGTGAAGTCCATAGGATGCTCGCCCATGAAGACAACGCGCATCCTCATCGCAAGCTCACTCTTCACTGCGGCCTTGGCTCTCCCGGTGCTGGTACACCAACGCACGACGCAGGCCGCACCGCCCGCCCCCGCGCCCGCACCCCCCGCGCCCGCTGCGCCCGCTGGCAACTGCAAGACCTTCGGCGCCGGCAAGTGCTGTAGCCCCGACGTGACCATGCACCTCGCGAAGGAAGCGGTCTTCTCCGCGTGCGGGCAGTCCGAGGCCACCTACCTCGGCGAGGCTGCCTCCAAGGACACGTGCAGGTACCACTTCAAGATCGCCGGCGAGAACTCGGAAGAGACCTTCGTGCAGGTGTACTCGCCGGCCGCGAAAGAGGTGCTCGACAAGCCGACCGACCCCTTCATGAGCTTCAAGAAGGTCGGCAAGGTCTGGGTGACCGACAAGGCGAAGTCGCCCAAGGCAGCGTCGCAGGTCGCGTCCAGCACGGGCCTTTACATGCCGGGGCGCGGATACTTCATCAGCGTCGCCGTGTCGACCAAGGTCTGCTCGAAGCCCCAGGCCATCACCCTCTCCAAGTCGATGAAGTAGCCACGCATGGCCCTGGGCGGCCTGCTGCTGCTGGTGGCCGGGCTCTGCCTCGGCCCCGTCCAAGAAACGGATCTCTTCTTCCGTATGGCGGCTGGCGAGCAGTTCCTGCTCTCCGGCCGCTTTCTGCATCGGAACCTGTTCTCGTTCACCTACCCCGACGCGCCCTACCTCGACAGCGCCTGGCTGTTCGACGTGGCGGTCGCTGGGCTGCATCGCCTGGGCGGATTTCCGGCGGTGGTGCTGGGCAAGACGGCGGTCGTTCTGCTGACGGCGGGCCTGGCCTACCGGCTTTGCCGCAAGCTCGGCGCCGGCAAGCTCGTCGCGGCGGCCGTGCTCGCGCTGGCCTTCCTGTGCATGCGCGAGCGCTTGGTCGAACGCCCGCACGTGTTCTCGCTGCTGGGTGAGGTGGCCCTGCTGTCCCTCGTGCCGAGCATCGTGAAAGGCGAGCGCCGACGGTGGCTGGTGCTGCCGCTGGTGGCGCTGTGGGTGAACCTGCACGCGGGAGCGTTCTTGGCGGCGACCATCCTGGGATTGGCGGCGGTGGGAGCGATGGCCGACCGGCAGCCACGCCGCGTGGTGCTCCGGCTGGCCGGGTTCGCGGCAGCGGGCACGGCTTTGCTCATGTTGTCGCCCGTGGGCGTCGGCATCTTCCGCTACCTGACCTTCCACGTCGGGGTGTTCGAGCTCCACCCGGTCGACGAGTTCCGCGGTGCCACCTGGCGCTCCGATTGGCCGTTCGTTCTGTTCTCGCTCGGAGCAGTGCTCGTCACCGTCCTGTACAGACGACGAAGCTTCATCCTGCTCTTGCCTGCCCTGGGGCTGGCCGCGCTTGCCCTGGGAAGCATCCGCTTCGCGGCCGACGCCGTGCTGGTGCTGGCGGTGGTGGTTGCCCCGGCGCTCGAAGGCCTGAGCAGTCGGTTCTCTTGGCTCGCTTCTCGGGCAGCCGCCGGGTGCTTTCTCGCGGCGGCCGCGCTCGGCGCGCTCGGGCCGCGCATCGCCGCCGCCAGCCATGGCGAGCGATTCCTGGCGGTCGATCTCGATCGCGATCCCCTTCCGCTCGATGCGCTGGCGTTCGTCGAAACGCACGCCCTGCGGGACCGCATGTACAACGACTTCGAGACCGGTTCCTATCTCCTGTGGCAGGGCTATCCGACCTATCGGGTGTTCGTCGATCCGCGACTGCCCGCCTATCCGACCGAGTTTCATCGGCTGCTCGGGCGCATGGACATCTCCCGGCAGGAGTGGACCTCGGCCATGGATGCGCTGGGCGTGGAGAGCGCGCTCCTCGACTATGCCGGCATCAACCGCCGGGTGTCGTACTGGGATCCCGAAACCTGGGCCCTCGTGTTTCGCGCCAAAGACTCACGCGTCTTCGTGCGCCGCTTGCCCAAGTGGAAGACGCTGATCGAGCAATTCGAGATCCCGGCCAGCTTCGACTTCACCGTCGAAAACGGCGCGGTCACCTTGCCGCTCGCGAGTCCTCCGGCGACGTCGCCCGTGCCGTCCTGCGAATGGCAGAGGCGTCTCGGCGACCTGTATTTCGATCTCGAAGGGCCCAGGAGCGCAAATGCCATCGTCGCGTACCGAGCGGCGCTGACCGCGCCCCCGGGCTGTCTTGCCATGGCTCACGAGTCATCCACCGCCGCATGGATCGGCTCACTCGACGTCGCCGCGGGCCACTTCACCGACGCCCTCCCGCTACTCGACCGTGCGCTCACCCACGCCCCGAGCGACACCGCCGTGCTTGCCAATCGCGCGCTCGCGCTGGCGGGCGTGGGCCGCACCACGGAGGCGAGGGAGACCTGGGAACGTATCGCCGCGCTCGAGCCCACGAGCGCCCTCGGCCGAAGAGCGGCCGAGCTGTCGCGTCCGCGGTAGAGCTGGCGCGGGCGAGGGAATCAAGCGTAGTGCGCCGGGCATCTCACGGCGCGACCTTGCTCTTCGACGAAGCATCGTGCTCATGCTGTCGTCGTCGTCCTCCCACCACCCGAGATCGTTGCGGAAGTACATCTCGTTGTCGCTCCGACCGGCTTGTCCAAGCCGTCGCGCTCAGGCGGCCTTCGGACTGCCGAACGGATGCCCACGCCGAAGCTGGTACGCCTCCAGGTAGAGGTGCTCGTACGCCTCGGCCGCGCGATCCCAGGAGAAGTCCTGCAGCATGGCCTTCTTGCGCATCTGCTGGATGTGCGCAGGACGATCGAAGTACGTGGACAAGGCCCAGCCGACCGTGTCGGCGATGGAGCCCGGGTTGAGATCCCAGAAGATGAATCCCGTCCCGTTTCCGGTGGTCTGGTCGTAGTTCTCGACGGTGTCGATCAAACCGCCGGTGCCGCGCACGATGGGCAAGGTGCCGTAGCGCTGGCTGTACATCTGGTTCAGGCCGCACGGCTCGAAGCGGGACGGCATGAGCAGGAAGTCCGCGCCGGCCTCGATCCGGTGCGCCAGCCCCTCGTCGAAGCCGATGTGCGCGCGGAAGCAGTCACGCCGGTGGCTCGCCATGTAGCGGAAGAAGTGCTCCGCCTCGGGATCGCCGTTGCCGAGCAAGACCAGCTGAAGATCCCACCCCAAGATGCGTTCGAGCGCATGCGCGAGCACGTCGAAGCCCTTCTGTGGGGTCAGCCGGCCGACCACGCCGAACATGGGGACGTTCGGCCGCTCGGGCAAGCCGAGCTGCCGTTGTAGCGCCGCCTTGCACCTGGCCTTCCCCGAAGGATCCTCCGAGGAAAATGGCGCCGCGATCAGCGGATCCCTCGACGGATTCCACTCGTGCGTGTCGATTCCGTTGAGCACCCCGCGCAAGTCCCGACTGCGCAAGGCCAGCTCACCGTCGAGGCCGAAGCCATACGCCGAGGTCTGGATCTCTCGCGCATAGGTTGGGCTGACCGTCGAGAGCAGGTTCGCGTGGCGAATGCCGGCCTTCATCAGGTTCATGTCGCCGAAGTGTTCGAACTCGTTCGAGTTGTAGTGGTGCCCGCCGAGGCCGGTGATGAACATCGCACCACTTCCGAAGTTGCCCTGGTAGGCCAGGTTGTGGATCGTGAAGACGGTGCCGCAACCGTGCAGGGGCTTACCCCACTCCACCGTGTTCACGTACACCGGGACCAGCGCGGTTTGCCAGTCGTTGGCGTGGATGATGTCGGGGACGAATCCGAGGGTCTTGCACAGCTCGAGGCATGCGCGTGAGAAGAACGAGAACCGTTCCAGGTTGTCGTCGTAGGCCTGCCCGGGCGGCCCATAGAGGTGGGGCCTGTCGAAGAAGCGGTTGTACTCGACGAAGTAGATGGGGACGTCGCTGTTGGGCAGATTCCCCAGCCGCAGCCCCGCCCGCGCCTGCCCAAAGTACATGGGCACGGTCAGCGTGCCTTCCAGGCGCTCGAGGTCGTTCCACGGGATGCCCTGGTAAAGCGGCATCACCACGCGCACGTCGACCCCCCGTTGCTTCAGGCTGCGCGGCAACACGCCCGCCACGTCGGCGAGACCGCCGGTCTTGCGGAACGGCGCCACCTCGGACGCCACGAAGAGCACCCGCAGTCGGCGCTGCCCTTCCTCCACCATGAGCTGCGAGGGCTCGATGCGGGTCTCGGTGGTTGGGATCGGTGCGCGCGCCGCCAGGCGCGGGTTCGCGGCCCGCTTCGCCTCGCTGGGCGGACCACCGCGCTCGGGCGAAACACGCCCACGCGATGGGGTCCCGCGGGATTTCGCCGCAGGGCTACTCTTGGCCTCGCCGTCCGCGCGCTTGGAGCGCGCAGGCCGTTTAGGAGGCGTAGATCCGATAGTCGATGTCGGGGAAGATGTTGTCTTGCGCTTCAACGGATGCCAGGTACTTCTCGTCCACCTGCCCCTTCTTCAGCTCATCGTAAAGTCGGGAAAAGCGGATGATGTGCTCGTTAAATCGTCGGGTCGCGTAGGGAACTGTTGTCCCGGTAGACATAATAAAGGTCCAGTCGCTCGACTGCGCAAGCATCAGCTCGCGGGAAGCCTGCTTGAGCGCGCGCACGGTCAGTGGGTTCGACGCGCCCCAGTGCGATCGCGCCAGCTCGACCATGCGCTCGCCAGCGGCATGGATATGACGCCAGGTCCAGGCGTTGCTCTCGTTCAGCCACTGCTCGCAGTAGCCCTTGAGGCCCCAGGACGACGCACAGGGCGTGGCCAGCTGGTTGGTCGCGTGGCGGTCGAGGTATTCGCCCGGGGTGATGGGTTGCACCGCGCTTTGGTCGAAGTGCAGCTGGCGGAAGAGATCCGACAAGAAGGTCGGGCCCTCATACCACCAGTGGCCGTACAGCTCGGCATCGTAGGGGCTGACGATGATGGGCGGACGATCCATGCCCGCGGCCAGGCGATCGACCTGCTTCTCCATGTTGCCGCGGAAGTTCGAGGCGTGTAGCCCGGCCTTTCCGCGCGCGGCGTCTGGGTCGTAGACCCACTTGTCGTGCAGCTTGTCGTGTGTGATGGCGTGGTACTTGAACCCGGTGTACATCCGGTGCCCTTCCGGGTGTACGTGCGGACCGATGTAGTCCATGGGCAGGTCGAAGCCGATATCGCGGTAGAAGTCGCGGTAGTGGGGATCGCCCGGGTAACCGGACTTGGCGCTCCACACCTGCTCGGACGACTCGGTGTCGCGACCGAACGCGGCCACGCCGGTGGCGCAGTAGATGGGCGCGTACACGCCATACACGGGGTGGCGGTCCGCGAACATGATGCCGTGGCTGTCCACGAAGAAGTAGCGGATGGCTGCCTCTCGCAAAAGCTCGTCGACGCCCGGGACGTAACCGCATTCACCCAGCCACATCCCGGCCGGCCTGCGGCCGAAGTGCTTCTCGTAGAAGTTGGCCGCGATGTGCACCTGTGCGCGCAGCGCCGCCCAGTTGCGATCCATCAGCGGGAAGAAGGCGTGCGTGGCGGTGGAGGTGATGACCTCGAGCCCGCCGGCATCCTGCAGCTTCTTGAACGCCTGCACCAGGTTGCCCTCGTGGCAACGCCAGGTGTGGCGCAGGCTCTGGAAGCGGCCGTGGTACATCTCGGCCAGACGCCGGTACTGCGGCTCGAACTTGGTGCGCTCCATCTCCTTCTCGGCGAGAAGGATGAGGTCGTCCAAGTGATCGGCGTAGCGGACCTTGAGCAGGTCGTCGGTCAGCATCGCGATGAGCGGCGCCGACAGCGAGACCGTGCAGCGGTATGGAACGTGGTCGGACTCGAGGCCCTCGAACATCTGCAGAAGCGGCAGGTAGGTGCCGGTGATGGCCTCGTAGAGCCACTGCTCCTCCATCACCGTCGGGTCCTCCGGGTGACGGACGAAGGGCAGGTGGGCGTGCAAAACCAGCGCGAAGTATCCAGTAGGCATGGTGGCTATTCCTTGTGCTCTGGTTCGTTGCCGATGGAATCGGTGGAGGGATAGGCGCCGCTGTCCATGGGCCGAGAGTCGTCGGCGCCGGGACTGTCGATGTGCGCTTCGCTGCTGCCTCCCAGCATTCGTTCGCTGGAGCCGCCGAGGTTCTCGCTGGCGCCCAGGCGACGCTCGCTGGCGCCGCCCAGCCGGTATTCGCTGGCGCCGGCCAGCAAGCGCTCGCTGGCGCCGCGCATACGCACCTCGCTCGCGCCCGCGAACCTACGCTCGCTGGCGCCGCGCATGCGCACCTCGCTCGCGCCCGCGAACATGCGCTCGCTCGCGCCCTTGGCGCGGTACTCGCTGGCGCCCAGGAAGAAGATCTCGGATGCACCGCCCAGGCGGGCTTCGCTGGCGTAGCGCAGACGGCGTTCGCTGGCGCCGACCAGCAGCTTCTCGGAGCTGCCGGGAATCGTGATCTCCCGCATCTGACCACCGGAGATCTCGGCCCGATCCTCACCAACCCACGAGCGGTAGATCTCCCAACGGGCGACCACCGCGCGACCTTGGTGCGAGCCGATGCCCTTGATCACGACCTCCCAGGGGCCGTGCACGACGTGCGTGCGGCCGCCCACCCGGTAGACCCGCGCGGGCCCGACGAAATCCTCGCGCACCGGCTCGGGCGCGGTGACCGGGAAGCTGAACGGTCCAGCCTCCCAGGCCGACACCATGACCGGGCTCTCCCAGGTGGTCTCCCGGTGGAACTCGGTGGTTCCGTCGATGAAGTGCTCCTCCCACTCGACGACCTCTTTGTGGCCACCCTCGGGCGTGGTGATGACCTCTTCCCAAGGCAGGAGCGCGACGTGCCGACGTTGTCCCGGGCCGGGCATCTCCGCGGCCGGTCCTGGCGGCGCGATGCCAGGCGCCTGTCTGCGCACGTGAGGCCCGCGGCCCGCGTGCTCGACCGGCCCCATGAGCGACCTGACGCTGAGCCACTCGGGCTCGCCCCAGGCGGCCGGTTCGCGTCGCGGAAACTCGACGCGTCCCGAACGCACGACCTTGACGAAGTAACCCTCGGCGGACTTGAGGCCGATGTCCACGAACGCCGACGACGACGGCTTTCCGATATGGAAGAACCAGTGCCGATCCCCGCGCTCGACCTTGTGGTCGAAGTACGAATGCGCGTTGGTCCCGTCGAAGATCCGGTCGGTGGTGTCGTAGACGCGAAGGTTCAGCCAAGCGTTCTTGCCGCTGGCGCCCAGGCCGGGGCGCACGCGTTCGATGGCCTCGTCGGTGATTTCCCAGTAGACGAACAGGCGCTCGGGATCGACGGCCATGCCGGTCACGCGGTCGTAGTTGTACGACCAGGGGATGGTCTCGGGAGAGGCCTGCTTGCCGTGGTCAGGCACTTCGAACTTGTGCGACCAGGCCGTGTCGTCCACCCCGGGCGCCGCCGCCGGGCCGAGGTCGACCTTGGGTGCGCTCTCTGCCGCTTTGCCGGTGGGCTTCGACGCGGCAGGTGCCCCAGCCCCGCCCGTATCACCGGCGGTATGGACCTGCTTGGCTATGGCTGTCGCAAGCTCGTCCTTGCTCAGCTTGGAGACGCCCTTGAGCTGCAGGCGCTTGGCGCACTCGAAGAGCTGCTTCTGGGTGAAGCCCAGCAAGCCCTTTCGGTCGATATTGCCGAGATCTTCGGCGCGTTTGATCCCTAGTGCCGCGGCGGCACTCCCTAGTACCTTGTCCTCGATAGACTTGCCTGACCCCATGGCTTCGAGACCTTAACCCATCCTTGAGTTTCCCGCTCGTTTCAACCTGCCCTCGGAACGCTTTTTGCGACGCGCCGAGCATTGCGACAAAGCGCGGCTATTGTTCCTCAAGTCGCGCTCGGAAGAAATGCAAAACCGACGGCCGCCAAGATCAGCGCGAAGGCCACCAGCGTGTTCCATCGAGGCGTCTCGCCCAAGTAAACGGCGGAAAACGTAACGAACACAGCGAGGGTGATTACCTCTTGCAGGATCTTGAGCTGGTACGCGGTGAACTGGCCGTGGCCCCAGCGGTTGGCCGGAACCTGCAGGCAGTACTCGAAAAAGGCGATGCCCCAGCTGACCAAGATGACCTTCCAGAGCGCGACGCCCTTGAAGCGCAGATGGCCGTACCAGGCGACGGTCATGAAGAGGTTGCTGGCGAGGAGAAGTCCGACGGTTCGCATGATGAAGGCGCGCGAGCATAGAGCATCCCGGGCAGGTTGCGCATGCTATGGTTCGCGGTCATGCGAATCGGCGATATCGACTTTGGCCCTGGGGCGCTGCTCGCCCCGATGGAGGCCGTGACCGACCTGCCCTTTCGCACCATCTGCGAGGAGCACGGCGCAGCCCTGACCTACACCGAGTTCCTGTCCGCCCAGGCGCTGACCCGCGGGGCGGTGAAGGCGACGGGCCGCATGTGGGCCAGCCTGGGGGGGCGCCGTTTCGCCGTGCAGGTCTTCGGTCGCGAGCCCGAGGTGATGGCGCGAGCAGCGTCGATGGCCGTGGACATCGGGGCCAGCGTGGTGGACATCAACATGGGCTGCCCGGCGCGCAAGGTGACCGCCGGCTTGTGCGGATCCGCGCTCATGCGCGAGCCCGACCTGGCCGCGTCCATCGTGGCAGCGGTTCGCGCCGTGGTACCGGGCTCCGTGCCGGTGACCGTCAAGCACCGCTCGGGCTGGGACGAGCTGTCGCAGAACGCCGCCGAGTTCGCCCGCAAGATGGTCAGCGCCGGCGCGGCGATGATCACGGTGCACGGCCGCACCCGCGCCCAAGGCTTTTCGGGCGGCGTCAGCCTTCGCCCCATCGCCGACGTCCGGGCCGCCCTGCCCGCCCGGATCCCCGTGGTCGGCAACGGCGACGTGGACTCCGTGGCCGACTACCTGGACATGAAGCGCGAGACTGGCTGCGACGCCGTGATGATCGGGCGCGCCTGCCGCGGGAACCCTTGGCTGTTCCGGGACGTGCTCGCCGTCGAGCAGAACAAGCCCGTTCCCGATCCGCCGAGCGTCGCCGAACGCCGAGCCGTCTGGCGAAGGCACGCCGATCTGGTGAGCGAGTACGCGGTGCCCAAGATGCGCGTGCACGAGCTGCGCAAGACCATCGCCTGGTATTCCCGCGGGCTTCACAGCGGGGCCGAGTTGCGCAACCGTTCGTTCGCCGAGATGGATCCCGCGAAGGTCGTCGACCTGGGCGAGGCGTTCTTCGCCAAGCTCGCGGATCGCGAAGCCAGCCACGGTCGCGACATCGCCGAACCGGCGGATGCGGCGGTGACCAAGAGCTTGCAGCGACACGCCCGCAAAGGAACCAGCAACGACGAGGAGACCGAAACGTGCAGCGCCTGATTCCTCTTCTGTTCGCCCTGGCCTTGGCCTCTGGCTGCGACGACAAGTCCTATCGAGAAATCGGGGCTAGCATCGACGTGCTGACCAAGAAGAGCGACAATCTGCCCGGCCCCGCCATCGCTCGCCTGGCCAAGATCGGCCGGCGCGCGGTCCCGCAGATCGAGACCGCCATGCACACCGCCGCGCCGAGAGGAAAGACGAACCTGGTCGCCGCCCTGGCCGCGATAGGCGAGCCCGAGTCGACGGCCATTCTCCAACACTTCGCCGTCTACGACAAAAGCCCCGAGGTCCGGACGGCGTGCGAAGAGCTGCTTGGGCAGTGGGCGTCCGCCAGCGATCCGCGCGGCGGGCTCGCGAAGCAGGCCCTCGCCCGCGTGCACGAAAAGCGACGTCTGGGACACGCGGAGTAGGCGCCACGGCCGGACGGCGACTTTACGAGCGAGAGCCCACCGTGCTTAGATGGCGCCGTGTCTTTGCTTGCCGTCGCGGCCGTGACCGCAACGCTGGTCGGGGCGAGCTTCGTCGAGGTTCGCAGTAATACGAACTGCCCCTCTGCCCAAGTGGTGACGGCCCGCCTGACGCCGATGCTGCCTGAGGGCTGGCGTCCCGGCCCGCTCGGCGATATCGCCACCATCGACTTCGTCGAGGGACGCCCTGACGCCGTTGCGATGCTTCGCCTGCGCCTGTTTCGCGTCGACGGCAGCGTGGGCGGCGACCGCCGCTTGCTTCTCCAGGGGGGCTGCGACGAGATGGCGGACGCGGTCGCCACGGTGATCGCCGCCTGGGAGACGGACTTCGTATCGGCTCCGGCGCCCGCGCCAGCACCGGAACCGGCGCCCGCCCGAGGACCGGCGCCCACCGCCATGCCAGCACCCGAGCCGTCGGCGCCCGCGCCCCAGCCTGCCGTGCCTGCGCTGGTCGCCGCTTCGCCGCCCGCCGGAGAAGGGGTTGGCGCTCCGGCGCGGATGGGGCTTTCGCTCGGTGCCTCGCTGGGTGTCGCGCTGGTAGGCGACGTCGCCGCCGCGGCGGGCCTCGAGGTGGCAGGCGGCGGCGAGGCTTCCTTCTGGCAACTGCGACTCGCAGCGACGTTTCAGACGGCCCGGCAAATGGACCTCGAGCCCGGTAGCGTGAGCTGGAGACACACCGCGCTCGCCGCCGGCATCAGGCTTCGTTCGCTCGGGCCCCGGTGGCGACTCTCCGCCGATGCCGGACCTCTCCTGGGGTGGGCCACGCTGGACGGGCAAGGCTACGCGGAAAACCGGGGCCAAAGCGCCCTGGAGTACGGGGCGGGCGCTGGTCTTCGGGCCGAACGGGTGTGGGGCCGGTTCGCGCTGTGGCTCGAGGCCCGAACCACGGTTTGGTCCGAGCGCCAGACGGCCATGCTGACGGGCTCCTCCCAAAGCGCGGCGTTGCCCATCGCCGACGTGATGTTCAGCGTCGGAGGCTCGGCCACCTACTTTCGTTGAAACCTTTCTCGGATCTCGGACATGAGGAAGGCGACGCGATGACCCTCCCGATGCAAACGCCCGTGGTGGCCGACCGGCCGACCACACCATCCTCGTTTGCCGAGGCCTATCGCGACTACGCCCAACGCGTCGCACGCTGGGCGCACAACCTGGGCGGCTTGGGGACCGAGGTGGAAGATGTCGTACAAGAGGTCTTCCTGGTGGTCAGCCGGAAACTCCCCGCCTACAAAGCGGACGGCAGCTTCACCAGCTGGCTGTTCGAGATCACCCGTCGGGTCGTGGCCAACCACCGTCGCCGACAGGGCCGGCACTTCCTCCGCAGAGGCAGCGAGGAGAGCCTCGAGGGACTTGCCTTCCAAGGACTCGATCCGGCGGCCGAGCTCGAACGGCGACGCATGGTCGCGCTCCTCTACCGCGCGCTCGACCAACTGCCCGAGAAGTACCGTACGGTGTTCGTGCTCTACGAGATCGAGGATCTCTCGATCCAGGCCATCGCCGAGCTGTGCCGGCTGAACCCATCCACGGTCAAGGTTCAGTTGTCGCGGTCGCGGGCTCGCTTCGTGCGCGCCTACCAGAAGCTCGTGCACAAGGAGGCCGGCTCGCTCGGAGACAGTCTGGCCCGCATCGCGGAAAGGACCGTCGACGAGGGCCCGCAGCGAATCGTCCGACTCGAAGAGGAAATGCCATGAGCATGTTTGTCGACGAGACACCTCCCCGTCTGAAACAACGAAGCGACCAGGCCAACGTCATAGAGCGCATCGCCGGCCAGGCGTTGCGCGATCTGCCTTCGCCGAAGCCGCTGTCTGCCCTCGCCCTGGCGCGCATCGCGGATGACATCGAGAAGCGCGCCCCGGTAGCCAGCGTCCCGAGACGGACGTTCTGGATCGTCGTGACGGCGGCGCTCTTGCTCGGCGTCGGCACGGCCGCATCGGCTCAACACCTCGGCGTGATCCGCCGGTGGCTCGATGCCAAGGTCAGCCCCGGCGAGCCGGCCGTCCCGCGAGAAGCGCGTCCGCGCGCCGGATGGCGCTCGAGCGGCGGCAGGACGGAGCGCCCGGCGATCACGCCCGGGAGCGAAGAATCGTCGCCAGCCCCCGCGACCACGCCGCCAGCGGAAAAGCCCGCCGCGGAGATCAACCAGCCCGACCAGACTGCCGGCCCACGCATGGCGGGCGAGCAGCCAAAGCAGCCGAGCCGACCGGAGAGCATCCCCCCGACGAGCTCGCGTTCGCAACGTCTGGCGCTCCGACCATCGCCCGACCCGATCGGTCGGCCGACGTACGCGCCGGCGGCGCCCGTGCGCATGGCGTACCTGCAGAATCCCACTCCGCTCGCGGCCGAGTCGCCACCCTCCTCCGTGCTCGCGACCGCACCGACGAGCGCGCCGCCGAGCGAGGTCCCGTCGCCGCATGCCGTGGCCCCCGAGCCGACGCCTCTGGGGCTCCCGACCAGCGCGACCAGTGTGCCCACGACCGCGGCAAGCGAAGGGCCCGCTCCGCAAGCGACCCGGCATTTGACCGAGGCGGTGCGGGCGCTGCGGGTGGCGCGCTCGCCCGAGACGGCGCTCGCGCTCCTCGACCGTCACGCCCGAGAGCTGGAGGGCAATGCCCTCGCCCGCGAAGCCCTGCTGGTCAGGGTCGAAGCGATGCTCACCCTCGAGCGCAAGGATGACGTGCTCCGCCTGCTCGACCGGACCAGCCTGACCGCCGGCGCGGCTTCGCGCTCGCTGCTTCTCATGCGCGGACAACTGCGGGCGGCATCCAACCGCTGCGCCGACGCGATCGGCGACTTCAGCCTCGTGCTGGCCGACGCCCAGCGACCGCCCAAGCAGGCGCTTTGGGGCCGCGCCATGTGCCACGAGCGCATGGGCGACACCGCCAGGGCGAAGGCAGATCTCGATCGTTACCGAAGAGAGTTCTCGGACGATCACGACGTCGAGCTGCCACGTCGCTGAAACCTTTCATCGGGTGATCGACATCAGGAGCCGGAGGTATTCACGTGCAAAAGACAACTCACACAAGCCTCGCCCTTGCATGTCTGTTTCTTCTCGGCTGCGGATCGAATCCGGTCAACGTCGGCACGGTGACCGACGAACCGGGCGACGGACCGGATGGAGGCGGCAGCAGCGCCACGGGCAACCCGAGCGCCGGGACTGGCGCCTACAGCTTCGTCGACTACGGCAGCACCGACATCGACAACGTCGTCCTACCCATCGCCTGCGACGGCAGCAACAGCGCGGCCGTCTCTGCCCTGTTCAAGTACACCCCTGGCTACCAGCCCGACCCGTCGGTGAAGGCGCGCGTCGCAAGCACGCTCCTCACCATGTCGATGAGCGACGAGGTCAAGCAGATGCGGGGCACGCCCTATGGTTCGGCTGGCCTGGTGAACATGACCGACATCCAGCGCGGAGAGGACACCGGGACGATCCGCGGCTTTCATTTCAGGGACGGCTCGCACGGCATGAACCTCGATGAGGACATGAACGGCGGCAAACCCGACGCCGGGACGTTCAACGGTGTCGAGGTCGGCTACTCCACCTCGTTCCCGGTGGGGATCGCGCGCGGCGCGACCTTCGACCTGGATCTGGAGTACGCCATCGGCGAGGCCATAGGCGACGAGATGCAGGCCGCGAAGGAGACCGTGCTGCTC
>CAZYFU010000053.1:0-37408 GCA_964647025.1 uncultured Myxococcales bacterium
ACATCCTCGCCAATCCGTCCTTCGGCAGCGTGGTCAGCGAGTCGGGCAGCGCCTCCAGCTGGAGCGAGAACGCGCACCTGTTCCGCCTGACCCCCTGGCACAACGACCCCGTCGAGAACCCGGGCGGCGAGGCCTTCTACATTCGTGACGAGGACAACGGCCGCTTCTGGTCTCCCATGCTCGCCCCCGTGCCGACCGACACGCCTTGCGTGTGCCGACACGGGCACGGTTACACCGTCTTCGAACGAACCTACGCGGGACTGGCCTGCGAGACCACGGTCTACGTGGCCATCGACGCGTCCCTCAAGCTCACCACCATCAAGCTACGCAACTCGACTGGACGTGCGCGGCACGTGTCCGTTACCGGCTATTGCGAATGGGTGCTGGGCGAGCAGCGCGACCACAGTGCCATGCACGTGGTCACCCGCGTCGATCCGCAGAGCGGCGCCATCTTCGCCCAGAACGCACTCAACCTGGAGTTCCCCGACCGCGTCGCCTTCTTCCATTGCAGCGGCGAGGAACGCACCCTGACCGCTGACCGCACGGAGTTCATCGGTCGCAACGGCTCACCGGCCGCCCCCGCAGCGCTGCGGCGCGAGCACCTCTCGAACCGCGTGGGCGCCGGACTGGATCCCTGCGCCGCCATTCGGACGAGCTTCGAGATCCCGCCCGGCGACGAGATCCAAGTCGTCTTCTGCATCGGCTGCGCGCGCTCCGACGATGAGGCGCGGGGTTATCTGCGACGCCAGGGCGGCCCGAGCGGCGCCCGCCAAGCGCTCGAGCGCGTCTGGGCCTTCTGGCAGCATCAGCTGGGTGGCATCTACGTCGAGACCCCAGACGCGTCGGTCGACTTTCTGGTCAATCACTGGCTGCTCTACCAAATCCTCTCGTCGCGTTTCTGGGGGCGCAGCGGCTTCTACCAGTCCGGCGGTGCCTACGGCTTCCGCGATCAGCTGCAGGACTCGCTCGCCTTCCTGCGCGAGTGTCCGTGGCTGACCCGTGAGCACCTGTTGCTCTGCGCGGCTCGGCAGTTTCCCGACGGCGACGTGCAACATTGGTGGCATCCGCCGGGAGGGCGCGGCGTGCGCACCCGCATCTCCGACGACCTGCTGTGGCTGCCCCTGACCCTTTGCCGCTATGTCGACGTCACCGGCGACACCGGCGTGCTCGACGAGACGCGGCCCTTCCTCGATGCCCGCCCCCCCAAGGGGGACGAGGAGTCGGTATACGACCTACCGCGCGTGACCCAGGAGACCGCCTCGCTCTACGAACACGCGGCCCGGGCGATCCGCCACGCCTTGCGCTTTGGCGCCCATGGGCTGCCTTTGATCGGCACCGGCGACTGGAACGATGGCATGAACCGCGTCGGCCATGAGGGGCGGGGCGAGAGCGTGTGGTTGGGCTTCTTCCTGCTTCAGGTGCTGCGCGAGTTCGGCGCGCTCGCCACCCGGCGAGGCGACAGCGCCTTCGCTGCCACCTGCGAGCGCGAAGCCCACGAGCTGGCCGCCAACCTCGACCAGCATGCCTGGGACGGGAAGTGGTACCTGCGCGCTTTCTTCGACGATGGGACGCCGCTGGGCTCGGCGCAGAACCCCGAATGCCAGATCGACTCGATCCCACAGAGCTGGGCGGCCCTGAGCGGCGCCACCCAACCCCAGCGCGCGCGCGTCGCCATGCAGTCGGTCCTCGACCGACTCGTCGACCGCAAGCATCGCCTGGTCCGCCTCTTCGATCCGCCTTTCGGCGACGCGCCTTGGGAGCCCGGCTACATCAAGGGCTACCACCCCGGCGTGCGCGAGAACGGCGGCCAGTACACCCACGCCGCCGTCTGGACCGCGAAGGCCTTCGCTGCCCTCGGCCAGGGGGACGTCGCCTGGGAGATCTTCCACTACCTCAATCCCGTCCGCCACGGCGACACCCCTGAGCACGTCGAGACCTACAAGCTGGAACCCTACGTGCTCGCCGCGGATCTCTACACGGCGCGAGACCACGAGGGCCAAGGCGGCTGGAGCTGGTACACGGGTGCCGCCGCCTGGCTCTATCGACTGCTCATCGAAGACTTCATCGGTCTGCGCCTGGAGACCGATGTCCTCTCCTTCCAACCTCTCCTCCCCCCCACCTGGGCCGGCTTCAAGCTCACCTACCGCTACCGCAGCTCTTTCTATCACATTCAGTTTCGCAAAGTGGGCGAGTCCACGCGCAACACACGCCGGGTCGTGGTGGACGGCGCCGACCAGCCCGACCGGAAGATCCATCTCGTCGACGACGGCCGTGCGCGCCACGCATTGATCGAGCTCGGCTGAGAGCAACCGGGGCGCCAACGACCGTGGCGACGATACAGCTCGCGCGAATGGCTTGGCTTTCGCGCCGATTCCGGCGACCATGCTCTGCAGCTCGAACAGGGAGGGCAATCGTGATTCGTGTCACTCGCAATGGGCTGCTCGCTGCCGCATGGACTGTCGTTGTGGGCATCGCCTGTGAGACCAGCGAAGAGACGAGACTGGACGGTGGCGGCCGCGACATCGCCTCGCGGACCGAGGACGGCGACGTGGCCAAGGCGACCGGCGGTTCCGGAGGTGGGACCGGAGGGCTGGCCGGAGCTGGCGGCACACCGTCTGCCGGGGGCGCACTGGGGACGGGGGGCGCAACCGGCACGGCCGACGGCGGCCTCGCACCCGAACAGCGCGATGCCCCGGTGGCGCGCGAAGATACGATGCCGAGCGAAGCCGGGGCCGACCAGTCCCCGACGATCGACGTTGGCGTGGAGGGACGTGGCTACGATGGCGCGTCCGTCGAGACAGGCGGGCGTGAGGCCTCGGCCGTGGATGCTCCGGCTGCCGATCACCCTGCGGACGTGGCGCGCATCGACGGTGCAGTGGATCCCGGCGTCGACCTTTCCGATTGTCCCAATCCGCGTTGGCTCGACGAGCTCATCGCCTCCACCTCCTACGACAGGCCGAATACCATCGATCGATACACCTACCAGGGTGAAGTGGTGTTCTACACGCTGCCCAGGTACGCCGACCAATACAGCACGCTCTACGATCGGTGTGGCACCATCTTGTGCCATCCCGATGGCGGCTTCACCGGCCGCGGCGACGGGCAGTGTCCTGGTTTCTCCGACTCTGCAACCGGGCGTGTCGAGATCTGGCCCCGGTAGCCCTGGCAAAGACTGTAGCCTTGCGGTGGTGCCCGCATGAAGTTGGCTAGTTGCGGGCGTGGCGCGATTCTGAGACGCTGGTGACGATGCGAGCGATCGTCACCCACGGGTTCTCTCTTCTATTTCTGGTTGCCGCCGCTTGTGGCAATGACAACACCAACAGCCGCACGCCTGGAACGGGTGGCTCGGCCGGAGCCGGGCCGACCGACACGCACCCTGGATCGGGTGGCTTACGATACGTCGCCGACGCTGCTGGCCTGTCCGGCGGTGGGGCGGTCGGCACCAACGAGGATGCAGCGGGCGCGGCGCCGACGGGTGGCGCGGGTGGCGCGGGCACTATCGCGACCGGCACAGGCGGCAGGGCTGCGACGGGCGGCAGCTCTGGCAGAGGCGGAGCCGCGGGGCGTGGTCCCATCGGCAGTGAGGGCGGCGCTGGCGGTCGCGTCGCCTACGACGGCGGAGGAGGGGCGGTCGGCACGGACGGCGGAGGGCCGATCGGCCGCGACGCAGCCATGGTCGATACCGCGAAATCCGATTCTCCGCAGGTTGGCTGTGTCTGTTCAGGGGGCATGACCACGTGGGACTGCTACTGCCAAGCCTACGACTGCACGAGAACCACTGACGTCTACGCCTCCGACGGTGGCTTGGGCTACGACGTGATGGTCGATTGGGCGGACTGCAACCTCGTCGAGTACGTCAAGTTCGACGAGGGCGTGACCTCCCTCTTCGACCGAACCACCCGTCGCCTGGTCGGTGAGCTTCGCTACGGCACCGACCCCGCCCATCCGAACTGTCCATTCCCGGTGATGGATTCGATCACCGGCGTCAAGGCAGGCACCTTCCCTGGGTCGAGCTGCGTGGCGAGCGAGTGCGTGACGACCGATCCCGCCTCCGAAGCATGCGCCACCGTCCCCATGACGAAGAAAGACGCCGGCCGACTCTGAGAGGGATCCCAGACAGCTACGCGCAAACTGTCCTCGACCGCGATTCAAGCCTCCGAGGCCTAACCTTGCTTGTGGATCGGTGCCGTGGCTGGTAGCTTTTTCCACCGAAGCTCAAGGTTCCAAGGGGAAATCAAGAATGCCATCTGCGCACAGGTCCGTGTTCATCACGCGGGTGGTTCTGAGGAACTTCCGCAGCATCGAGAGCTGCGAAGTCTCCCTCGGTCCCTTGGTTCTGCTGGTCGGTGCCAACGGGGCAGGCAAGAGCAACTTCCTTGATGCCCTTCGACTCATCTCGGACGGGCTGACCAGCTCACTAGATCATGCCCTCCGCGAGCGCGGCGGCATCCAAGAGGTGCGCCGCCGATCGAGCGGACATCCCACCCACTTCGGTATCCGTGTCGACTTCGCCATTTCGGCCGAGCGTCGAGGCAGCTTCGCCTTCGAGGTAGCCGCTCGTCCCCATGGCGAGTTCGCTATCAAGCGCGAACAGTGTCGGGTGGGTAGAACCTTCTACGTCGTTCAGGAGGGCCAAGTGACCGGCACCTCGGCGCCGGTAGCGCCGCCCGCGAGCTCGGATCGACTTTATCTCGTGAGCGCCGCCGGCTTGCCAGAGTTCCGGCCTGTCTTCGATGCCCTCACGCACATGGGCTTCTACAACCTGAACCCCGCGCTCATCCGAAACCTGCAAGGCCCGGACAAGGGCGATATTCTGTCACGCGACGGAAGAAACCTCGCCAGCGTGACGGCCCGCCTGGAGCGGGCGGGCGAGCAGGCGCTGAAACGCAGGATCGATGAGTACCTCGAGCGGGTCGTCCCTGGCATCGTCGGATTCGAGCACAAAGCCGTCGGCCACATGGAGACGGTCGAGTTCAGACAGAAGATCGCGGGCTCTGGAAGTCCCTGGCGGTTTCCGGCCAACAACATGTCGGACGGTACGTTGCGGGCCGCGGCTACCTTGGTGGCCCTGTTTCAAAGTGGCACGACTGACGGGGTCCGCTTGGTTGGAATCGAGGAACCCGAGACTGCGCTCCATCCCGCCGCGGCGGCGGTGTTGCGCGATTGCCTCTTCGAGGCCAGTCGCGACGTTCAGGTGATAGCGACCAGTCACAGCGCTGAGCTGCTGGACGATGCCAATGTGTCGGCCGATGTCCTGCGCGCCGTCGAGGCAAAGGACGGAACCACCTTCATCACGGAGCTCGACGAGGCGTCCCGAGATGCCCTTCGAGATCATCTGTTCACGGCCGGGGAGCTTCTGCGCCAGAACCAGCTCGTCCCTGACTACACGCGCGCACCTAAAGGCATGCCAGTTGATCTGTTCGAAGGGATTTCGTCTCAACTCGATCTTCTTCACGGGAATTCATGAAGGTCGGCATCATCGTCGAAGGCGAAGGCGACGTGGAGGCCTTCCCGATCCTGGTCAGGAGATTGCTGGAGCGGCAGGGCATCACACCCATCGAGATTCCACGTCCGTGGCGTCTGCCGAGGGGGAAGATGCTGAAGAAGGCCGAGCTGGCCAAGGCGGTCGAGATGATGGCCCGCAAGACGGCACCCACAGGTGCTCTGATGGTCTTGCTGGATGCCGACGATGATTGTCCAGCGCAGCTTGGACCAAAGATTCTCGAATGCTTGAAGGGGATGCGGCCTGATCGGGCTCTGAGCGTGGTGGTCGCTAAGAGGGAGTTCGAGGCTTGGTTCCTCGGCGCCGCGGAGTCGCTACGGGGGCAGCGAGGCCTACCGGCGGATCTGCGTGCGCCCGAAGCTCCGGAGGCCGTGAGAGACGCCAAGGGATGGCTGGGACAGAGGATGCCAAGGGGATACAGCGCAACTATCGACCAGCCTGCCCTCGCCAGCGTCCTCGACCTGGACGCCGCCGAACGCGTCTCTTCGTTCGCCAAACTGAAGCGCGATCTGACAAGAATCGCAACGATGCAACAGCCGAGCGCCTGAGTATCGAAGTGAAGGATGCGCCGGTGTTGCCAGCGCGGTTGTCTGCCACGTCAACGCTCAGCCACCCCGGCTGAGGCATTACAAATTCCGATACGACGGTCCGCCGCCACCCCAGCCGCCACCCTCGGGCGGTACCCAGGTGATCGCGCCGTAGGGATCAACGCTGGCACTGGCTGGTGTCCACCTTCAGGTGGCGGGGCTGCTTCTCTTCGTGGCGCGTGCCCGAGTTGTACACGTCGGTCAGCTTGTCGAAGGTGCTGCCCTGGCAGTCGTGCTTGAAGGTCTTGGCGGGCTCGCCGTTCGGGTAGACCTCGAGCGCCTTCATCCCTGATATTGATTGGGCGAAGCACCTTCGCGCTCGAAGAGCAGGATGCCGACGCGAGCGATGTGGCCTGCGACGTCAGGATCGGTGGCCGCGCCATAGTGGACGAGGCTGAAGCGGAAAGGGAGCAGGAGGTCGTCCAGCTCGTCGTACATCCTGCCAATCGTCCGCCAGTCCAAACGCTCACCGACAAGGGCGAGATCGATGTCGGAGCCAGGTTTGTGCGTTCCCTTGGCGCGCGAACCGAAGAGAACAACGCGGTCCACCTCGGGGAACCGAGCCAGCACCGTGACGATCTTCGCGACCGCGGATGCGGAAAGGCCGTGCTGCCTGGTCACCCTTCGGCCGCCTCCAACTCGGCGAGCTTGGTACGCGGCACGAATCGCCTCGGCGAAGATGCACTCGCGGAGTTGGGGTTTGACGGCGTCCCGCATGACTACGTCGACACAGGCACCCAGAATCTCTTCCAGTCTTCGCTGCACGTGGAAGAAGTGGAAGAGCCCCACGGGACGGTCGAACTGGACCAGAAGATCGACGTCGCTGTCCGCAGTCGCTATCGCGCTGACGCTGGCCAGACCGAGCATGATCCGCCTGGCCAGTGGGACCGTTGCTACAAATTCCGATACGACGGTCCGCCGCCGCCCTCGGGGGGAACCCAGGTGATCGCGCCGTAGGGATCCTTGATGTCGCAGGTCTTGCAGTGCACGCAGTTCGAGAAGTCGATGCGTAGCTTCTGGAACTTGCCGGTGGTCTCGTCGCGCTCGACCACGTAGACGTTGGCGGGGCAGAACTTCTCGCACGGGTTGCCGTACTCTTCGGCGCAACGCTGGCACTGGCTGGTGTCGACCTTCAGGTGACAGGGCTGCTTCTCTTCGTGGCGCGTGCCCGAGTTGTACACGTCGGTCAGCTTGTCGAAGGTGTTGCCTTGGTTGTCGTACTTGAAGGTCTTGGCGGGCTCGCCGTCGGGGTAGACCTCGAGCAGCTTCTTCGTGTCCTTGTGGTCCTCGTGCATGACCAGCTTGTCCAGCGGATAGCGCCCGCCGGTGATGGTCATGAGGCCCGCCTGGAACATGCCACCGTAAAGACCCGCCTTCATCAGTTGGCGGAAGTTGCGCGCGGGGTACATGTCCTTGACGATGTACGACTCGGCCACGGCGGCTCCGTACTTCCCCATCTGCGCGGCGGAGAAGTCGTCCTCCACCAGCGCTTCGAACAGGGTCTCGGCGGCCAGGATGCCCGACTTGATGGCGTAGTGCACGCCCTTGAGCTTGGGCATCGCGACCATGCCGGCGGAATCGCCACAGATTAGGGCGCCGGCCATCGAGAGCTTCGGCATCGAGTAATAGCCACCCTCGGGGATGGTCTTCGCGCCATAGGAGACCACCTTGCCGCCCTGGAGGATCTTCGCGATCAGCGGGTGCTGCTTGAACTTGCAGAACTGCAGGTGCGGGTCGATGGTCGGATCCTGGTAGTCGAGGCCGGTGATCACGCCGATGGCGATCTGGTTGCCGCCCATCGCGTAGATGAAGCTGCCACCGAAGGTCTTGCTGTCCATGGGGTAGCCCATGGTGTGGATGATGTGGCCTTCGGGCAGGGGCGACTTCTCGAACTCCCACACTTCCTTCACGCCGGTGGCGTAGGCCTGCGGGTTCTTGCCGTCGTCGAGGCCGAGCTTCTTGACCAGCTGCTTGGTGCACGAGCCGCGCGTGCCCTCGCAGAAGACCGTGGCCTTGCCAAGCAGGTTGGGGCCGGCTTCGAAGATGCCCTTGGGCGTGCCGTCGGGGTTGACTCCCTTGTCGCCGAGTTGCACGCCGATGACCTTGTTGCCTTCGTAGAGGACCTCTTGCGCGGCGAAGCCGGTCAGCGCATCCACGCCCGCGGCGGAGAGCTGCTCGCCCAACCACTTCACCATCTTGCCGAGCGACACGATGTAGTTGCCGTGGTTGTTCATCTGCGGCGGCACCATCGGGAACTTCAGCGAGCGCTTCTGGGTGAGGAAGTACACCGACTCGCTCTTCACCTCGCCCTCGATGGGCGCGCCCTTCTCTTTGTAGTCGGGCATCAGCTCGGCCAGCGCCTTGGGCTCGATGACCGCGCCCGAGCAGGTGTGGTCGCCCAGGTTCGCGGCCTTCTCGATAACCGCGACGACCATGTCGACGCCCAGGGTCTCTTCGTTGATGAGCTTGCCCTGCTTCTCGCCCTTTTCGACTTGGGCGTTGTGCTTGGCAATGAGGTTCGTCAGGGCAAGCGCCCCGGACAGGCCGGCCGGACCGCCGCCGACGAAGACGACGCCCGCTTTCATGGTGTCTCGCTCGATCATGAGGCGTGCCTTCTAGCACGCCGGAGGGTCGTCCGGAAAACTGGCGGCTTGCGCTGGGTAACCCGGCGCGGAGCAAGGTATATAGGGACGATGTCGCTTCGGCAGCTCGCAGCATTCTGGGCACGGCTGCGTGAAAATCCAGTCTCGCACTGGTGCGTGCTGTTTCTGGTCCTATCCGTCACGGTCGACAACCACCTGCAAAACGCGAACCCCTACGCGCGCTACGCCACGCTGCAGGCTATCGCCGAAGACCACACCCTGGCCATCGACGCGTACCAAAGCGCCACCTGCGACTGGGCGCGTCCGCCGGACGGCCACTTCTACTCCAACAAGGCGCCCGGTCCGACGCTCTTGGCCGTGCCGTTCCACCTGCCCGTGGACGCCGTCGTCGTGGCCCACGCCAAGGATCGCAAGGAACGCGACGTCCGCCGCAGCGAGGCGCGCGATTCCATTCTCAGTTACCTGGCCATCACACTGCAGGCGATCCCGTTCGCGCTGCTGGTGTTGCTGTCGGCCGAGGCGCTGGCCAAGCGGGGCGTCAGCCGGCGCGCCATCGAGCTCGCGGCGTTGGCCATGCTGTTCGGAAACACGGCCTCGCTGCTCATGAACATGTTCTTCGGCCACGGCATGGCCGCGCTGCTGACCCTGGCGATGGTGCTGTGCCTGCTGGAGCGCCGGTTGTTCTGGGCGGGATTCCTCTTGGGGCTCGACGTGCTGACCGACTACGGCTCGGCGTTGTTCGCGCCGGTGCTGGGCTCGATGCTCCTGTTCTCGGGCCCGCCGAGCTGGCGGGAACGCCTGCGTGGGCTCGTGCGCTTCGGACTCGGTGGGCTGGGCCCACTGATTGTCTTCGCGGCTTACCATCAGCACTGCTTCGGCGGCCCGTTCACGCTTCCGAACAAGTACCAGAACCCGGTCTTCGTCGAGGCTGGCCAGCGGGCGCTATGGGGCGTGATCGACTTCGTGCCCAGTTGGCCGATCGCGAAGGCGCTGCTGTTCGGGATGGGGCGCGGGCTGTGGATCACCCAGCCGTGGGTGCTCGTGCTCACGGTGGCGTTCCTCGTCTTGGTGTGGCCACGCAAGCTGTGGGCGAACAGGCTGCCGGCGGTTCGGACGGTGCTGCCCTTCGCGCTCGGTGGCTTCGCGGTGCTGTTCTTCATGAACGCGTCCTTCGGCGGCTGGCACGGCGGCGTGAGCCCCGGCCCACGGTACCTGAGCGCCATCTTCCCGGTGTTCGGACTCGGGCTGGGGCTGGTCTACGACAAGTTACCGAAGCTCTTGCGCGCACTGCTCTGGCTGACCGTGCTGCCATCGATCTTGCTGTTCGTGTGCATCTGGGCGGGCGATCCGGCGATCTGGCCGCAACACGAGATCTGGGTCCGCTGCAAAGAGATCTTCTTCAAGTTCGGCCTGGTGTCGAGCTACCTGCGCTTTGCTTGGATGGTGTTCGCGTTCGCGGTGGCCACGTCGGTGGCTGTGCTGCGGGCGCGGTGGGCGCGGCGCCGAACGGGCTGACGACGCGTCTCACGGCTCGGCGTCGAATCTCTTCAGGGTGTCACGTAGAAGGATCGCTTTCCCGCAGCCCGGGCATAGCACCCTGCCCTTGCCACCAGGCGACCAAGCCGCGTCGATCGCGACTTGGTCGGTGAACGACTGACCATGTCTCGGGCACCGCTTGTTGTGGCAAGCGTAGTGGCGGAAGAGGGCGACGTTCTTGGCGTGTAGCCGCAGATGCTCGTCCACGTGGCGCAGAAACAGCACGCGGAAGTGTTTGCCGATGTTGGGCTCGAAGTAGACATCCAACCGGCCGCGACCTTCGTCCTCGCGGATGAGCAGGACGCCGAGCTTGTGGCCGGCTGGCGTCCTGAAGTCGGCGGCCGATTTCCAAAGCTCGTCGGTGTCGAACGCCGTCGAGTGGTGCAAACGGACCACGAGGGTGGCGTAGATGGTGTCGACGGGACCGATGAAACGGAAGGTGACGACGACACCGGGGTGGCTCGGCTGCTCGCGGCGCTCGCGGCCGAAGTAGCTGGGGAAGGTCAGCGTGGTCGTGCCATCGCAGACCTGGCGCAGGCACCAAGCACGGCTGACCACGGTCTCGTGCAATTGGCGCAGGATCACCGCCTCGTTCCTTGCTGGCAACCGCTGAAGCCCCTGATAGTCGAGGTTACCGGCAAGCAGGTCGTCCTCGGAGATGCAGCCCAGCTCTTGCGGATGGCCGCGAACCTTGCGCACCAGGGCCGCGGCGTAACGGGTCAGGACCTCCGGTCGCACGGGGACGACTCCCAAGCAAGACGTGCTCGCTCATCGAGGGCGAAGCCGAGAGGGTCTCCCTGGGTGGCGCCTCCGTCGGCGGGACACGCGTTGACCGTGCAGGCGACCTCGCCACTCGCGAGGCAGAAGCATGTGTTGCAGTCGCTTGGGAACGACTCGCCGACTGCGTAGGTTGCGCCTTTGTAGTGGCACTCCGTGGCGGCCGCACTGTCCAACCTCTCCCTGTTCGGTGCATCGATCGGCGACGGCGGCGCGTCGGGAGCACCAAGATCGAGGCTTGGACTGGCGTCCAATCCGAGGCGCACGGGAGCCTCCTTGCCGGCCGAGTCCAACCCCGCTGCACGGTCAGCCGCTTGCGGGGCATCGCGAGGCCCAGCTTGCGGCCCATCGGTCCGCAGCGACGAAATCCCCAGTGCGTCCAGGGCCGAGCCCTCCACCCGTGCATCCTTGCGGCTGGTGGGCCCGTCCGCGCTGGCGGCGTCCGCTACCATGCCACCGTTGCCTCGTGCTCGAGATCCACCTTGCCCGCCGACCCCGAGGTACTGTCCGCCGAGACCAGGACTCCGTCCGCCGAGACCAAGATTCCGTCCACCGAGCCCGAGGTCGATGGAGGCGCGTCCGCCGTTGCCCGAAACGCCCCCGACAGAGCCAGGCGTGGAATCGCATGCCTGGCACAGTACGGTTGCGGAACCCAACACAAGAAACCCAGCCAGCATCCTCACGAGCGAGATCTTCCTCATGGTCTCTCCTTGTACGATTGGATGGTTGGTGGCTGTAGGGAACGGAAAGGTTAGGTGTGCTGCACACCGCACCGAACCGTTACGACCGATCCAACGGCATGAGGACGAGCTTGGCGATGGTTTCGAGATCGCCGATCTCGATGGAATCTAGAACGTACAGTCACCCTCGGTGCACTGTGAGATCCCTAGGTCGGAGGCAGGACCGCCGGGGCAAGCGCCGCTCACCACGACCGACGTTTCATCGTCGCAGGTGAAGGTCTTGGTGTTCTTCGCGTAGTCAATCATCACGGTGACAACCACTGCGTCAGTGCCGTCCCTCATCGTGTAGGGCACGAGCGTCTCTCTGCGGACCGGGGGCAATGCGGTCGAGTAACAGACGCCGGAAGGGTTCTTCCAGATGTCCGTTCTGGACATGGCCCCGCTGGGCGCCACGATCGTGGTGACGAGTCCCTTGACGCCGTTTTCGTAGCACAAGGCTATCGCGATGCCGCCCACGACGCCACTGCGCGAGGTGACGCATGGACCTTGCGGAACGCAACCCTCCACGAGAGCGGTGTAGCACCGTGGATAGTTGCAGCTCTCGGTCGCGGCATCCACCAGCACGCCACCGTCGACGTCGCCGCGGCCTGGGCCGTCGATCTGCCCTGGAGGCGTGTCGATGCCGGCGGCGTCAACCGACAACAGCGGCGTGCTGTCCACCGGATTGGCGTCCACGAGCGTCACGTCCGTCGTCAAGCCGCCACCGTCTCCGCAACCGTTGATCGCCAGGATCAGGAAACCAGCCACGAGGTGCAACTTCGATTCCTGCATTGGGACTCCTTCCGCCCAAACAGAATACACCCCGCGCTGAAGGGCCAGATGCCGTCGGTTGACCTGGCCGCGATATCGTGGTCCCTATTGCCATGGCCGATCGGTTCCTGTGGGCGATTCACGAAGCAAGCTACTCCCAGGCGCTGCACCTCGCGCTGCAATGGCAATCGTTGCTGCCCTTCTTCGATTCGCCCACCGACGGCCCGGCCGATCCCGGGGCGACGCGTCTGGCGCTCGGTCAGATCGCGATCTTCCTCGGCCACTACAACGAGGAGTGGACCGCCCACCTGCCCGCGTCGCGCTGGGACCCGAGCTTCGCCGAGGAGCTGGCCGAGGCGAGTCGGCGCCAGCGCGAGCTGCCCGACATTGCGCCCTCCCCCACGCTGCCCGCCTTCGTGCGCGACGCGCTCGAGCGCCGCTACGAGGCGGCGGTCCAGGGAGCGGTCGTGGCGGTGGCGCGCGCCGAGAGCGAGAAAGTGCCGCTCACGCCTTTGCAAAGCGGCGTCGCGAAGTTGCTGGGATTCGTTTGTCGCGTGGCTGGCGACGCGCCTCTCGCGGCTTCCCTCGAGCGGTGACTGTCGACGACCGAGCGAGCGGCGTGCTCACCGGGCAAGACAGCTTGGCCGACAGGGGCGATAATCGCCCAGCCCTTCCCCGGGCAAGGTCAGAAACCTCATCCAGAAAGGCCGTCATGAAAAAGTCACACACCATCCTTGCCGCGCTTCTGCTGTTGGCCGGCGGCGCGGCCGTGACCCGCGCCCAGGTGCTTGCCCCCGTGCCAGCGGAACATCGCCCCTCGACGGAAGCCATCATGAACGCCTTCGGAAAGCAGGGGATCCGGCTGCAGCCCGCCGAAGCCGCACGCATCAAGAACGGCGTGACGACCGCCCTGCGCGAGGCCCGCCAGCACGGAAAGGGGAATTCCAAGGTGGACTTTGCCGCGGTGGAGATCGCCCAGGAGCTCGGACTCGACACCAGCCCTGGATCGAACACGGTGAAGAACGTGGTAGCCGCCGTCCACTTTCTGGCCCAAGCCCCCGCGCAGCCACCGCGTCCTCCCGTGGAGTGGGTGCGCTACTACGACGAGACCTTGGCCCTGTGGAACCAGCACGACTTCCTGAAGTTGGTGCAGGCCAAGGGCTTCTCGCCGGTGAAGATCAGTTGGGAAGACATCGGCCGCCACGCCAACAGCGTCTGGGGCGACCGCATCAGCGACGTCGGAATCTGGGTGCGCAAGGTGGAGAACGACGGCCGCAGCGCGGGCTTGGCCCTGTCGGTCCGACGGGACAACAACTTTCGCGACAAGGTCCTGGTGGTGCCGGCGGAGAAGATCAAGATCCACATGCAGAAGGACGGCGCCACCGTCGAGAAGACCTTGCCCGAGCGTCTGCGCGAGCTGGGGCTCGCCTCGAAGGCGAAGGACCGCAACGTGATCGTGTCGAACCAGTTCGCCATCGTTCCCGTTCCCGCCCGCGACATGGCGGGGGCCTGGAAGCCCGGACATCCGCCTCGTGCGGCCTTCACCTTCAGCATCTTCCCCTACGGCAGCACCAACTTCGTCATCACCGACGTGATCGAGGGTAGCCACGAAGCCGTGGTGGGTCCGGGGACGCACCAGATCCTGTTCGCCAACGTGGGCGGACGCCGCGCCCCCTTCACCGCCAGCCGCGCCGAAGATCGCCAGGATCTCCTGCAGCTCGAGAAGGAATTGAAAGCCCAGGGCATGGATGTGGACGTGCAGCGCTACTACCTGATCCAGGTGCCGCTCAGGCGGGACGCGGGTGGAATCAAGTTGTCCAACATGGGCACGCCGCCCTTGGCCCGCGGGGGTGAGGGCACAATTGGCGCTGGCGGCCCGATTCCGCCCCCACCGGCCGTGAAGTCCGTCGCCAAGAGCAAGCCCGCCTCAGCCGCGTCGAGCCCCGTTGCCGAGCAAGTGGCCTCGGCCGCGCCAGTCCCGCCACCAGAAGCGAAGCGCGCCGCCGAGCCCGGACTGACCAAGGTGGCCATCGGCACCGGGGAGAAGGAAGGCCCCTACTTCCGAGGAGCCGGCTGGGAAGGCACGCGCGCCGAAGAGCCGGTCCGCGTGACCGTGGTGTATTTCGTCACCCCGGTAGGCAAGGTCTCCCGCGCCGACATGGAGAACTTCGCCAAGGCCTTCGCCCAGTGGGACAGCCAGGCCATCTGGGGCGGCAGCTTCGTGACCAAGGAAAGCTGGTAGGCGCCGCCCGCCGGGAGAACAGCCGAGTTGTGAGGCTTCTCACCCGCGGCTCAGCGGTTGGGGGATTCTTCCACCCCATGCTGAGTCGGCCTCGACCATCGTCACCTTCTCGAACGCCACCATGTAATCGATCTGGCCGGCCTTGGGCAGGCGGTCGTCGTCGTTGCGATCCTTCACCCGAGGCACTGCGTGCGACCGCTGGCGCGCGACGCTATTCCACCTGCGAGATCACGTCGACCGCGACGTGGAGGTCGTGACGTCCTCCGCCGTGGATCACGCCGCGCAACGGGGTCACGTCGCCGAAATCCCGACCCACGGCCAAGACGATGTGCTTGTCACCGACCAGGCAGTTGTTCGTCGGGTCCAGATCCACGAAACCAAACCGGGGTGAATGCACTGCCAGCCAGGCGTGGGAGGCGTCGGCGCCTTGCAAGCGTGGTTGACCCGGCGGTGGCACGGTCATGAGGTAGCCGCTCACGTAGCGCGCGGACAGTCCCAGGGCGCGCAGACAGGCAATCATCAGGTGCGCGAAGTCCTGGCACACACCCCGTCGCTTCTCGAACACCTCGACGAGCGGGGTCGCCACCGTGGTCGCCCGCGGGTCGTAAGCGAAGTCACCGTGGATGCGGCCCATCAGGTCGATGCACGCGGACAGCAGCGGCCGACCCGGCGGGAAGGATCGACTGGCAAAGTCGCGCACCTCCGTCCATGGCACGACAAACGGAGAGGGAAAACGCATCTCCTGTGCGGGCAGGTCATCGCCGGGCACGCCCACCTCGCGGGCAGCCTCTTGCCACGCAACATCGTCGTCGGGGACCGGGGCGGGCGTGCTCGTCACGTCGACCACGCTCTCGGCGGTAGCGACCATTTCGGTGTGCGGCGTCGCCAGCACCACGTGGGTCGCGCGATTGCCGAAGTAGTCGACTCGTTCGCGGCAGACGATGGGTGCCGGGCGCAGCTCGAGCTTGGCCGACAGGCAGCGCTGGCTCGGCATCTCACGGGGCAGGACGTGCAGATCGTGCTGCGAATTACTGACACTCTCGCTGTAGCGGTAGTGGGTCACATGGCGAATCGCGTAGCGCAAGCATCACCCTCTTCCGACGGTACCTGCCAGGGGCCGCGGCATCAGCGCGTGGCTCAAGTAGCTGCCGCATAGCTCGTCGGACAGCATGGTCAGCTCGCCGTCGATCTCGTGCAGGATCGCGTGCAGGGGTGGAGGCTCCCCCTCTTTCTCCGCCTGACAGGCTGGGACCACGTCGAGTAGCTGCAGACGGGTAAGCGCAGCCAGGGCCAGACGCTCTTCCGGACGCAAGCGAGCCCCGGCACCGTCGTGCGGCAGGTGGCGAAGGTGGTCCCGCACCGCCGCGACCTGAAACAGCACCGAGCGCGGATTGCCATCGTCGGCCAGCAGGAGGTCGACGACCGCGGCTGGGTGCAGCCCGGCCAGGTAGCGTCGCCGGTAACTGATGCTGCTGTCGGCGACCGCGAGCAGCGCTTCGAGCAGCATGCTGTTGCTCTCGGCCCCGGCGGCAAAGGCGGCGCGCAGAAGCGACAGCATCTGCACGGCACGTTCGAGGCGTCGCCCCATGTCGAGGAAGCGCCAGCCGTGGCCACGGGTCATGCTCTCCATGGCCAGCCCCGACAGCGCCGAGAGACTGGTCACCACGCGGTCGACGAACACGGTCAAGCCATCCAGCGTCGGCTGCTGTGCCATCGAGGCGGTTCGCTCGATCTCCTCGCCCAGCGCGCCCAGCACCCGGAAGGTATCGGCCGACAGGCGATCGCGAACCGCGGCGGCCGAGCGCATGGCCGAGCGGATGGTGTTGCACAGCGAGCTCGGCACCGTCGGCGAGCGTAGCGCGGTGGCAAGCCACAGCAACGGCTGCTCCTCGGACACCCGCAGGGATGGCGACTCGGTCTCGCTGGCCATCACCTGGCACAGCGTGATCAGCGCCGGCGACGACGTCACCTGGGCCTCGCCTTCGTCGGTCAGCCGGCCGAGCAGATGGCGCCCCAGGCGGGCCAAGGCTTCGGATCGCTCGGCATAGCGGCCGAACCAGAACAGGTTGTCCGCGCTCCGGCTTGGCAGGTCGGCGCCGCCTCGGGACAGCTCGACCATGCGTGTGGCGGGCAACAGACTGAACTGCCCGGCTGGTTGATCGCCACGTACCCACACGTCCTTGGCCAGCGCGCCCCGGGCGATCGCCACGTTCCGAGTATCGGCGTTGGGCGCGACCAGGGCAAAACCGCCCGGCATCGCCGCGTAGTCGTCGCCACTTCTGACCGCGTACGAGCGAATCACCCAGCGCCTGGGCACCACGGCGTGGCCGTCCAGGACCGGGGTTTGCGCCACCGCGACCTCTTCCTGGGCCACGAATCGCTCGGGATGCTCGCACACCTTCGATACGAAGGCGGTGCGGGCTTCCTCGCCAAGCTCGCTGCCAAAAACCAAGCCCGAACCGGCCCCGGGCCAGGCGGGTCTGAACACCATGGCGCCCGGGTTCTGAAGGACGCGGGCCAGCGAGCGTTCGTCGCCACACCAATAGGCGGGAGCGGCTGCCAGGGAAAGCTCCTCCCCGAAGAAGTCGCGTGCGATCGTGGGCAGGAAGGGCAGAAACGCCGGCGACTGCGCAAGTCCGCTGCCGAGCGCATTCGCGACGGCAACGTGCCCTGCGCGAATGGCCTCGACCAACCCCGGCACGCCAAGTTGGGAATCGGCGCGCAGCTCGAGCGGATCGCAGTAGTCGTCCTCGGGCTGGCGGAAGATGACGTCCACCGGCGACAGTCCGCCCAGGGTCTTCAGGAACACCCGCCGCTCGCGCACGGTCAGGTCGCCCCCCTCCACCAACGGGAAAGCCAGGTACTGCGCCAGGAACGCCTGTTCGAAGTAGGTCGGGCTGTACGGGCCCGAGCTCAGCATCACGATACGCGGCTCTTCGCGGGCCGTTGGGGCCAACGCGGCCAGCGTCTCGCGCAAGGTCTGGAAGAAGCCGGCCAAGCGCACCACGTTGCCTCGTCGGAACGGCTCTTCCAGGACGCGCGACATGACCAGACGGTCTTCCAGCGCATAGCCTGCGCCGGTGGGCGCCTGGGTTCGGTCGCGCAGCAGGCAAAGCGATCCGTCGCTGGCGCGGACCAGATCGGCGCCGTAGAGGTGGAGGTGGATGGCAAGGTCGACCCCATGGCAGGGCCTAAGGAAGCTGGGATTGCCAAGCACCATGTACGCGGGCAAGAAGCCCTCGCGAACCAGTCGCTGAGGGCCATAGAGATCCTTGAGAATACCGTCGAGAATCCGCGCCCGCTGGGCGAGGCCCTTCGCCAAGGCGGCTGACTCGACGGTATCCAGCAGCGAGGGCAACACATCCAGGCGCCACGAGGAGTCGGCCAGCGTGCCGCGGGCCGAGGTGCTGTAGCTGACGCCGTGGTCACGAACCAACTGCCGGGCGCTCTCGCTGCGCTGGCGCAGGCCGGCCGGGCCCAGCTCGTCCAAGAACCCTAGCAGCGTGCTGGCCGCCGGGTGGGCGCGCCCGTCGGCGCCGATGAGCTCGTCCCACAGGGCGGGGTCGCGGTGATAGCCCTCGGTGAACGACTGAGGGGCCCTGCCGATCTGCTCGGGCGTATGGGTTCGAGAGCTCACGCGTGCCATCATCTTCGCAGATCGAGGGTGCAGGGAAACAGGGGACTCGGCGCATCCTCGTTCGGGCAAAAGTCACCAGCGGAGTGGCCGAATTGGAAGAATCTGGCGGCGCGCCTGCTCTCGGCAACCAGCGCATTGGCAGGTCGCGATTCGAATGCCATGCCGCCTGGATGCGACACGTGGTAAGTGCAGCCGCCCACGGCGCGTCCTGTCCATCGATCGTAGACGTCGAACACCAGCGGCGCGTGAATCGGAATCGTCGGGTGCAGGGCCTCGGGCGGCTGCCACGCTCGGAAGCGCACGCCCGCGACGTATTCACCCGGCGTGCCGGTCGGTGCCATGGGCAGCGGGCGGTGATTGCAGAGCAGCACGTGCCGTCCATCGACGAGGTTGCGGGCGCGCACCTGCAGCCGCTCCAGTGACGAATCGACGTAGCGGGCCGTTCCACCGATCACGCCTTGCTCGCCGAGCACGTGCCAGGGCTCCAGCGCCCGGCGCAGCTCGATGTCGAGCGAGCGTGCCGACAGGGTGCCGATGAGGGGAAAGCGAAACTCGAAGTGCGGGCGGAACCACGAACGCTCGAAGGCGAAGCCGGCGTTGGCCAGGTCGGCCAGCACGTCGTCGAAGTCCTCGCCGACGAAGTGGGGCAGCATGAAGCGGTCGTGCAAGGCGGTTCCCCAGCGCACCAGCCGTTCGAGGTAGGGCCGTTTCCAGAACGACGCCACCAAAGCCCGCACCAACAGCTGCTGCGCCAGGCTCATGCGCGCATGCGGCGGCATCTCGAAGTTGCGCAGCTCGAGGATGCCCTGCCGACCCGAGGACGCGTCGGGGTTGTAGAGCTTGTCGATGCACAGCTCGGCCCGATGGGTATTGCCGGTGACGTCGACGAGCAGGTTGCGAAACAGGCGGTCCACCAGCCAAGGGGCGCAGGTCTTGCCCGGCTCGACCAGTCCGAAGGCGATCTCCAACTCGGCCAAGGCGTCCTGGCGGGCTTCGTCGACCCGTGGTGCCTGGCTGGTCGGTCCGATGAAGAGGCCCGAAAACAAGTAGGAGAGGGCTGGGTGGTTGTTCCAGTAGCCGATCAGACTGCGCAGCAGATCCGGCCTTCGCAGAAGTGGGCTGTCGGCGGCGGTGCGGCCGCCGAGCGTGATGTGGTTGCCGCCGCCCGTGCCGCTGTGGCGGCCGTCGAGATCGAACTTCTCCGTCGACAGTCCCACCTGACGAGCCTCTTCGTAGAGGACCGTGGTGACCTCGCGCAGGTCACGCCAGGAGTGGGAAGGATGGATGTTCACTTCGAGCACGCCCGGATCCGGGGTCAGCTCGAGCTTGACCAGACGCGGGTCGGCCAGCGGGGGATAGCCTTCCAAGCGAATCGGCAGCGCCAGGGCCTTTGCGGTCGACTCGACGGCCGCGACCAGCTCCAGATAGGCCTCCGCGGTTGGCAAGGGCGGAAGGAAGACGTGCAGGATCCCGGCCCGCGGCTCCACACACAAGGCGGTTCGCAGCAGGGCTCGCTCGCGCGGGGCTGCCGTCGTCTCGGCGGTGGGGGCGGTCTGCAGCGCGATGCGCGCAGGCAGCGGCGGCGGATTGGCCAGCGGGTCCGGATCGTGAAACACCTCGCGCTCACCGGGTGCGACCCACGGCAGGGAATCCAGCGGTAGCCGAAACCCCATGGGAGAATCGCCCGGCAGAAGGAAGAGGTGCTCGCTTCTCAGCGACCATTGGCCGCTTCGCCAGGCGCCGCTCCAGTCGCGCCCCAGCGGCAAGGCGTAGCCCACCACCGCGCCCAGCGACTGCTCGAAGACCCGCGCCAGGCGGCGGCGTTCCAGCTCGTCATCGAGCCGCGAATCGAGCGGATCCACGTTCACCGGCAAGCGTCGCTCACGCCACAGGTAGTACCAGGCGTCCTCGTGCCCTGGGCGAATGTGCTCGCCACCCACCCCAAGTTGGCGGGCCAGCTCAAAAGCAAACGCCTTGGCATGGGCAGCGTCGTGGCTCGGCCTCGGCGCGTCCTCGGCGACCAGCAGGTTGACGTCCTCCCAGATCGGAACGCCGTCGCGCCGGAAATGGCAAGCGATGGACCAACGGGGGAGTTGCTCGCCCGGGTACCACTTGCCCTGTCCGTGCTGGAGCACGCCACGCGGGGCGAAGCGCACCCGCAGCCTTCGCGCCAAGGTGTCTGCCAACCGAAACTTGGCGCCACCCAGGGCGGCGTTGTTCCACTCGGGCGCGTCCGCGTCGGCGGCGTACACGAAGGTGGGCTCTCCACCCATGGACAGCCGGACATCGGCGGCCTGCAATACCAGGTCGACCCGCTCGCCCATCTCGTCGATGCGCGACCAGACCTCGTCGGCGTAGGGCTTGGTGCTGCGTGGGGCTTCGGCCACCCGCGCAACCTTCATGGAAAACGAGAACGACTCGCCCAGCTTGTCGTCGTCGTGGCGCTTGTCCCACGCAAAGGAGCCCGTCACCGGCGCGGCTGACCCGGGCTCGGGCGTACAGGCCAACGGGATGTGTCCCTCGCCTGCCAGAAGGCCGCTGGTGGCGTCGAGGCCGATCCAACCAGCACCGTCGAGAAAGACCTCGGTCCACGCGTGCAGATCGGCGACGTCCTCGGGTACGCCGGCAGGGCCCACGACCGGCTTCTCGTCGGGACGAAGCTGAATGGAGTAGCCGGAGGCGAAGCGGGTCGCGAAACCCAGGTGGCGCAGGAGCTGGCATTGCAGCCAGGCGAAGTCCCGGCACGAGCCGTGGCCCAGGCGCAGGGTCTCCTCGGGGGTGAACACGCCCGGCTCCATGCGGATGTCGTACCGGAGCAGGCGCTGGATGTGCTGGTTCGTGTCCACCAGCACGTCCATGGTCCGCCGTCCGTCGCGGGCGTACCTCGTCCTGCAGATCTCGATCAGCTCGCCGAAACGGCGCTCGACGGGGACGGTGTCGAGATAGGGCCGCAGCTCCCGGCGCAGACCTGGCTCGTACAGCACCGGAAATTTCTCGGCGGACTTCTCTAGGAAGAAGTCGAACGGATTGATGGCGACGAGGTCGGCGACCAAATCGACGTCGATCTGCAGCAACCGGGTCGGCTCGGGAAAGACCAGCCTCGCCTGAAAGTTGCCGAAGGGATCCTGCTGCCAATTCAGGAAGTGGCTGCTCGGCGAGATCTTGAGGGCGTAGGCTTCGATCTTGGTACGCGTGTGCGGGGCGGGCCTCAGCCGCACGACGTGCGGGGACAAGGAGACGAGCCGGTCGAATTGGTAGTTGGTCAGGTGGCGCAGCGAAACTCGCACTTGAGAGAGAAGCTAGCCTTGCCTCGGTTTCTGGACTGTTTCCGGTCGGTATGTTTGCGGCGAATAGTGACGGCGACTGACACGCCAGCCACGGGCAAGGTACCCGCCCGCAACGAGTTACCGATTCTTCGTCAGGGCGAAACGCCGCCGCAATGTGCGTGCGCTAGGCTAATGCAGATAAATCAGCTCCGTTTTGATTCGGACCCGCCCCATGACCACGCCATCTTTTCTCGACGAAATGTACGGTGTCTGCTCACTCGAGACGTTCGCGGAACGAAAGGCGAACCGGCAGGTGCGTGCCCCCTACCAGGCCATCGACGAGTGGCTGCGCTCCACCGATCCGGCGGTGTTCGCCAGCAAACGCGACGAGGCGGATCTGATCTTTCGTCGCGTCGGCATCACGTTCAACGTGTACGGCGATCAGGCGGGCACCGAGCGGCTCATCCCGTTCGACATCATCCCGCGCGTCCTGTCGGCGACCGAGTGGTCGCGCCTGGCTGCCGGGCTGGTGCAGCGGGTGAAGGCATTGAACCTGTTTCTGCACGACATCTACCACGCCCAGGAAGTGGTCCGCGCGGGCATCGTCCCCGAGGCGCATCTGCTGCGCAATTCCTTGTTCCGTCCCGAGATGAAGGGCGTCGACGTGCCCAGCAACGTGTACGTCCACATCGCCGGCATCGACATCGTTCGTGTGGAGGAGGGCACCTTCTACGTCCTGGAAGATAACCTGCGCACGCCGTCCGGGGTCTCGTACATGTTGCAGAACCGGGCCGTGATGATGCGGCTCTTCCCGCAGGTATTCGCCAAGGCGGGCGTCGCCCCCGTCGACCACTACAGTCAGGAGCTCCTGCGCAGCCTGCGCTCGGTCGCGCCGGCCACCACCGAAGGCGAACCGACCGTGGTGGTGATGACGCCCGGGCCGTACAACAGCGCCTACTTCGAGCACACCTTCCTGGCCGAGCAGATGGGCGTCGAGCTGGCCGAGGGGCAGGACCTCTTCGTGCGCGACAACGCCGTGTACATGCGCACGACGCTCGGTCCCCGGCGGGTAGACGTCATCTATCGTCGGATCGACGACGACAGCCTGGATCCTCTGGCGTTCCGGCCAGACAGCATGCTGGGCGTCCCGGGCCTGCTCAGCGTGTACCGCAACGGCGGCGTCACACTCGCCAACGCCATCGGCACCGGCGTGTCCGACGACAAGTCCAGCTACCCGTACGTGCCCGACATCATCAAATTCTACCTGGGCGAGAAACCGATCCTCTCGAACGTTCCGACCTACCGTTGCGCCATCGACGCCGACCGCACCTACGTGCTCGAGCACCTACCCGAGCTGGTGGTCAAGCAGACGCAGGGCTCGGGCGGATACGGCATGCTGATTGGGCCGCGCAGCACGCGGGACGAGCAGGCCAAGTTTCGCGCGCTGATCACGGCCCATCCGGACGGCTACATCGCGCAGCCCACGCTGGCGTTGTCGGCGTGCCCCACCTTCGTCGACGAGGGCATCGCCCCCAGGCACATCGACCTGCGGCCGTTCATCCTGACCGGTTCGAGCGGCAGCGTGGTCGTCCCGGGTGGACTCACTCGCGTGGCGCTGACCAAGGGCTCCCTGGTGGTCAACTCATCGCAGGGCGGTGGAACCAAGGATACCTGGGTGCTGCGCTCCTGAGAAACTGCACCATGCTAAGCCGCACAGCCGACAACCTCTACTGGACCGGGCGTTACATCGAACGCGCCGAGAACCTCGCCCGCGTGCTCGACGTCAGCCACCGCAACTCGCTTCTGGGGTTGGCCGGCGCCTCGCCCGAGAACGAATGGCGTGACGTCCTCGCCATCCTGGGCAACCCCAGGCAGTTCACCGAGTGTGGCTGCGGGCTCAACGAGATCGACGTCACGCGCTTCTTCACCATCGACGCCGAGAGCCCGTGCAGCATCAAGTTCTGCATCCGCGCCGCCCGGGAGAGCTCGCGGGCACTGCGGGCCGTAATCTCGACCGAGATGTGGGAGAGCATCAACACCACCTGGCTCGCGGTGCGGGATCTCGACGACGCCGGGCTGCGCGCGCGCGGGCTGCGCGAGTTCTGCGACTGGGTGAAGGATCGCTCGCACCTGTTTCGCGGCGTCTCGCACGGCACCACCCTGCACAACGATGCCTTCCACTTCTTGCGCCTGGGGACTTTCCTCGAGCGAGCGGATAGCACGGCCCGTTTGCTCGACACCAAGTACCAGTCGCTCGCGGGGATGAACGCCGAGGCCACCGGCGCCACCTACTACGCGTGGGGATCGGTCTTGCGCCAGGCCAGCTCGTTCCGCGCCTACCACCAGACCTACCGCGACGTCATCACCCCCGAACGCGTAGCCGAGCTGCTCATCGTGCGGCCGGAGTTGCCGCGCAGCCTGCGCTTCTGCGCCAAACAGATGGCGGAGCACCTCGATGCGCTCGCAAGCACGCGTGATCTGGAAGCGCAACGTTTGGTCGGTGAGTTGCACGCGGCCCTGCGCTTTGCGCGCATCGACCGTGTGCTCAGCAAGGGCCTCCACGCGTTCTTGGCCGACGTGGTTCACCGCATCTCCGAGCTGTCGGCACAACTGGCCCAGGACTTCTTGATGACCGTGTAGAGGGAGGAATTGCATGCGTCTATCCATCGTTCACGAGACCAAGTACCGCTACGCCACCCCGGCCAACTACACCATCCAGTACCTGCGACTGTCTCCGCAGAGCACGTCACACCAGAAGGTGCTCAAGTGGAACCTGGACCTTCCCGTGCCTGCCAAGCCGTTCCTCGACGGATTCGGCAACACGGCCCATGTGCTGGTCATCGACAAACCCCACCGGGAGATTCGGATTCGCGCACGGGGCGAGGTGGAGGTCTCGGACGAGCCCTTGGTGTTGCCCGACACCGGTCCGCATCGCCCAGAGCTGTTCGTGCGTTCGACGGAGTTGACCGCGCAGGACGAAGCCCTGATTCGCTTCGCCGAGGCCTTTCGCAGGCAGACCGCGAACAACCGCGCCGCTGCCGTGGAGTCGATCATGTCCGCTGTGCGCGACAAGGTCGACTACAAGGCCGGCGTCACGCACGTGACCACGCCCGCGGCGCAGGCCTTCGCCAAGGGGGCCGGAGTCTGCCAAGACCATGCGCACGTCTTCGTGTCTTGTTGCCGCCAGCTCGACATCCCGGCAAGGTACGTCAGCGGATACTTGGCACCCAAGACCCTCACCGTGAACAAGGATGGCACGGTCGAGGGATTGGCGAGCCACGCCTGGGCCGAGGCTTGGATCGAGGGCGTGGGTTGGCAAGGGTTCGATGTCGCCAACAGTGTTCGGGCGCACGGCCGGCACGTGCGGGTCGCGGTCGGGCTCGACTACTTGGACGCCTGCCCGGTGCGAGGCTTCCATCGCGGTGGCAGCGGTGAATCCCTGGGCGTCGACGTGACGGTACGCGCAGCAGACACACAGGACACCGCTCTTCAAGCCAAGCTCGCGCAGGAACAGCAGCAGCAGTAGCAGTAGCAGTAGTAGTAGTAGCAGCAGCAGCAGGAACGGGTCGGCACCCGCAACTGCCATCGGTCATCGTTCCATCGGCCCTGTCCGAGGGTAGTTCGGCCCCGGCCCTGTCCGAGGGTAGTTCATCGGCCCTGTCCGCCGATACCAACGACCCTCGGTCGGGCTCGTCGTCGTCCGGCGCTTGAGGTTGCGTGGCCTCACGGATAGCAGTGGAACGCGACGTATATGATGGAGCTGTCGTAGAAGTACGAGGTTTCGTAGTGGAGGTTGTCCCGCTGGCGCACGCGTTGAGCTGCACAGTCTACACGGGCGCCAGGCGTGAACACTGTAGCTTTGCCTACTCCCCCATTGGCGGTCCAGCGGGCAACCATGTGATCACGTGACATCTCGGCCGCGACCCGAGCGCATGCCGCATAGAACTGCTGCCACCCACCTTGGTAGGCCACCATGCTGGCACCCTGGATGATTCGGACGCCCAGCCCCTTGGAATTGCAGTAGGCTCGAATAGCATTCTGATGATCATCGTGTTTCGACTGCATGGTCATTTCCAGATAGACGTGGAAACTTCGGGTCAGTTGCTGTCGGCTTCCGTGGGCAAATGGGTTCGCGAAGGTAAGGGACACGTTGGCTATGTTGTGGAAAGCGGCTCCGTTAATCGCAGCGGGAAGTGGCATGTCGAGACGCTCCTTTCTGCATCACATGGTCGATCCAAATGTGCCTGTTCGCGGTTCTCCGTGCAGGCACGCTGATCTTTTCGCGCAACATTTCTCCCAGCGAAACCGATACTTAGTGATGAGCCTTCCTCGCCAGGTCATCCCCGGCTCCGACTACATGATCACCAGTCGCTGTTCCGAGCGGCGTTTCTTCCTTCGGCCAGACCGCGACACCAACAACGCCTTCGTCTATTGCCTCGGTCTCGCCGCCAGGCGCGCGAACGTGCAGGTCCTCTTCGTCGTCGCGTCGGGCTCGTCGCCGTCGCGGCTCGTCCGACTACCTTCGGTCGGGCTCGTCATCTCGGTTGTCTCCCCATACCCTTGGATGGACAATGGCAAGGACGATTACCATGAACGACATCCAATACCGACACGGCAACGATCTGGTACTCGAGGAGGTCATCGACCTCTACCGAGCCTCGACACTGGGCGAACGTCGTCCCGTCGACGACGAAACGATCGTATCGGACATGTTGCGCCACGCGAATCTCGTGGTCACGGCTTGGGACGGGGCAACCCTCGTGGGAATTTCGCGAACCCTGACGGACTTCTCGTATGTCGGCTATCTGGCGGACCTCGCCGTGCGCGCTTCGTACCAGAGACAGGGCATTGGAACCGGGCTCATCAAACAAACCCGGGAGCTCATGGGGCCACGCTCGATGCTCGTGCTTCTGGCAGCGCCGAAGGCCGTCGACTACTACCCGAAGTTGGGCTTCACGAAACATCAAAGCGCGTGGGTGCTGCGCAGGACGGAGACGCTGATCGAATAGACCAGCGTTCGCTTGTCGATGACGCCCGGGAGCGGTCCCTGCAAGCCTGAACCCTGACCGCCCTCCAACCATCCTCCGCCTTGACAGCCTCGCGACCTCCGGTGTCTGCTCCGGACTCCAGCGCCGAGCCGCACTGTCAGCGGGAAAGGTAGAACATGACGTGGTCGACGAGCCCCACTCCGTGCCGGACCTGCAAGGCCTTCACGCATGCAACGAGCCTGCTCGTGGCCTTCACCGTGTTCGGCGCCGCTGATGGCTGCAGCCGAGGCGCGGGCGGCTCGAACGACGCTAGCCCGGACACGCCGGCCGCGACGCCTGACGTGCTCGCCGATGCAAACGAGCGGGCCGGAGCCGGCGGCACATTCGGCAGTGGCGGTCGCAGCGCGACGGGCGGGACACCTTCGTCGGGCCAGGCAGGCGGCGGCGTGAAGACCAGCGCGGGCGGCTCCGTCGAAGCCGGCGGTCGAATCGGCTCCGGCGGGACGGTCACCATGGGCGGTACGACGATGAGCGCAGGCGGCACACGCGCAGGCGGCGTGACGTCATCGGGTGGGGCCTTGGGCGGCGCGGGTGGCGCGACGGAGATCGCTGGCACGAGCGGTGCCTCGCTCCCGAACGGCTTCAAGCCGACCACGGTGACGACCGCAGACGCGGACCAGGCCTACGCCGATTGGAAGACCGACTACATCGAGGACTGCGGCGGCGGAATCTTCCGTACCCGCTGGGAAAGCGACCGGCCCGACGCGACCGTGTCCGAGGGCATCGGTTACGGGATGCTGCTCACGGTTGCCCATGACGATCGCGCCGCGTTCGATGGTCTGTGGGGCTACTACAAGAAGGGAGCCCAGAGCAACGGGCTACTGAATTGGCTGCGCTACGGGTGCGACGCCCAGCGCGACACGAAGTACAGCCAGTACCCCGACGGCGCGGCCACGGACGCGGATCTGGACGTGGCGATGGCGCTCATCATGGCCAAATGCCGATGGGGAACGTCAGGCGGTGTCGACTACGGTGCGGCGGCGACCAGCCTCGTGGCCGCCATCAAGAGCAACGAGACCGGCACCGACAATGGCCGTGCATACCTGCAACCGGGCGACAGCACCTGGTTCGAGGGGATGGGCGCCACGTGTTTGAACCCATCGTACTTCGCGCCCGGCTACTACCGCGCCTTCGCCACGCTCGTCACTGGCCAAGCCGACAAGGACTTCTGGAACAAGCTGGCCGACGACACCTACCCGGTCCTCTCCGCGGGGGCGAACCGCTCGACGGGGCTCGTCCACAACTGGACCTCCAGCACGGGCGCGAGCGCGGCGTGCGCGAGCAGCTATGACAGCGCCGACGACTTCGGCTCCGATGCGGCGCGCACGCCCTGGCGTATCGCCACCGACTACGTGTGGTGGGGAACGCCCGCGGCCAAGACCTTCCTGGATCCCCTCACCATCTGGGTGAAGGGCAAGGGCATCTCCAACATCGGGCAATGGCTGAAGGTGGACGGCAGCCTCTCGTCGCACGCGGACGCCGCCGTGCACACGGTCATCAACGTCGGTGCCTTAGCCTGTGGCGCGATTGCCTACGACCAGGCCACCGTGGACGAGTTCTCCGCCGAGGTGAAGAAGCTCCCGACCGCGTCTGGCTTCGAGGCCGGCTACTTTCCGCGCAGCCTGCGCGCCGTCTATCTGCTGCTGCTCACCGGGGCCTTCACGACCTGCGGCGGGAAAGCCTAGGACACCATCCATGGCGAAACTCATCACACGTCGCAGAGTACTCTGGGGCCTCGGAGGCATCGCGGGCGCGGGTGTGCTCGGGGCCGGGGGCATCTTCATCGAAGACCGGTACAGCCGATTTGTCCGCAAGGGCGAGCACCAGATCCGAGACCATCGGGTCACCCCCGCCGCCACGACGCCGAAGATGGTAGTGGCGCACGGTCGGGACGCGGCGAAGAACGTCCGGGCGGCCATCGAGCGGCTGGGGGGAATGTCCCAGTACATCGGCCCCGATGACGTGGTGGTGATCAAGCCCAACATCGGGTGGGATGCCTCGGCGGAGACGGGGGCGAACACCCATCCCGAGGTCGTCGCGGAGGTGGTGCGGCTGGTGCGCGACGCTCGGCCCAAGCGGGTCATCGTCGCCGACTGCCCCGTGCGAAAATCGCGCGCGGCTTTCATCCGCAGCGGCATCCAAGCTGCTGCCCTGGCGGCAGGCGCGGAGGTCTTTGCCCCCGAGGACGTTCGCCACGTGGCGGTGAAGGTCTCCGAGGAGTTCGGGACCTGGGACGTGCTGGAGCCGTTCGTGTGGGCGACCAAGCTCATCAACGTTCCGGTGGCCAAGCACCACCCGCTCACCGGCGTGACCGCCGGGCTCAAGAACTGGATGGGCATTACCGGCAAGCTACGCATGATGATGCACGAGAATATCCAGCGCTCGATCGCCGAGCTCGCGCGGATGATGAAGCCGACGCTGACCATCGTCGACGCGACACGCTTGCTCATGCAGAACGGACCCGACGGCGGCAACCCGCTCGACGTCAAGCAGATGGGGGCCATGGCGGCGGGCTTCGACGAGGTCGCCCTCGATGCCTGGGCCTACAGCCTGTTTCCGTCGACGCAGCTGCCGGACAACCTGCGTATCGCGCAGGAGATGGGGCTCGGGACGATCGACTTCCGCGCGCTCGCCCCGGTAGACGTGCAGGGCAGCTGACACCGATTCCGGGTGTCGTCGACGGTCGACGGTAGAGCGTGACCGTCGCCGATGAACCTCGCTAATCGAGGTCGGCGGGCATGAGCTTCAGGGCTTTCGATCCCGATCCGAGGGTACTTTCGCAAGCAACTATTTCGATCCCGGTCTTCGATCCCGATCCGAGGGTACTTTCGCAAGCAACTATTTGTGACCACATCCGAGAACCTGTACATGACGCTTCCCCGGCAGGTTGTCCCTGATTCCGACTACATGATCACTCGTCGGTGCTCCGAACGACGCTTCTTTCTGCGCCCAGACGACGAGACCAACAACGCGTTCCTGTACTGCCTCGGCCTCGCTGCCCGGCGAGCCAATGTCGAGGTCACATTCTCCGAGGCCATGTCCAACCATCACCATACCGGTATCCACGACCCCGAAGGCAACTATCCAGTCTTCACCGAACATTTCCACGGCCTGCTCGCCCGCTGCCAGAACGCACGGCTCGGCCACTTCGAGAACTTCTGGTCATCCGAGCCCACCTCAGTCGTTCGCCTGGTTGAGCCTAACGATGTCCTCGACAAGATGGTCTACGCCATCACCAACCCTTGCGCCGCAGACCTGGTCGACAGAGCCGAGGACTGGCCCGGTGTCAGCACCTATCTCGCCTCCCTGACCACGGGCTGGCTGGTCGCCGCGCGGCCCAAGCACTTCTTCCGCGAGAAGGGCGCCATGCCCGAGGTCATCAGCATTCGCATCAGGCGGCCGAGCGGCTTCGACCACTTGACCCAGGCGCAGTGGGCCGAGCTCCTGACCGAACGCGTGCTGGAGAAGGAGGCTGAATACCGCCGCCGACGTGCCCAGCTTGGCATCAGCGTGCTCGGCCGCGCCGGCATCCTCGCGCAAGACCCGTTTGCCGCGCCCAAGAGCAAGGCGTCGCACTTCGAGCTGAGCCCACGCGTAGCCGCGAAGAGCAAGTGGGCGCGGATCGAGGCCCTGCTGCGCAACAGAGACTTCCTGGCGAGATACCGTGCGGCCTTCCTCGGCCACCTGGCCGGCATCGCGAGAGTCCTCTTCCCCTTCGGCACCTACTGGATGCGGAAGTTCGCCAAAGTCGCCTGCGAACCCGACGACGTGCCTGGGCTTCCCCTGGCCGCTCCTGCCCAATCGTAGGCGGCGACCATCGACCGAGCCCGCATACCCTGGCCACGACCGGGAGAGACGCGCACGTACGCCGAGTGCCATCGAGCGAGCGCCAGCGTTGACGCGCTTCCGTCTCGACCATCAACGGCTTCCCGACCTGGCAATTCTGGCCGAGGCCTTTCTACCCCCATACCTCGCACTCGCCTTCCCCCAGGCCGACTCTCCGCGAACGCGTGCTGGAGAAGGAGGCTGAATACCGCCGCCGACGTGCCCAGCTTGGCATCAGCGTGCTCGGCCGCGCCGGCATCCTCGCGCAAGACCCGTTTGCCGCGCCCAAGAGCAAGGCGTCGCACTTCGAGCTGAGCCCACGCGTAGCCGCGAAGAGCAAGTGGGCGCGGATCGAGGCCCTGCTGCGCAACAGAGACTTCCTGGCGAGATACCGTGCGGCCTTCCTCGGCCACCTGGCCGGCATCGCGAGAGTCCTCTTCCCCTTCGGCACCTACTGGATGCGGAAGTTCGCCAAAGTCGCCTGCGAACCCGACGACGTGCCTGGGCTTCCCCTGGCCGCTCCTGCCCAATCGTAGGCGGCGACCATCGACCGAGCCCGCATACCCTGGCCACGACCGGGAGAGACGCGCACGTACGCCGAGTGCCATCGAGCGAGCGCCAGCGTTGACGCGCTTCCGTCTCGACCATCAACGGCTTCCCGACCTGGCAATTCTGGCCGAGGCCTTTCTACCCCCATACCTCGCACTCGCCTTCCCCCAGGCCGACTCTCCGCGTGCCTCGTTTGAAGTACCATCGGTCGGGGACTCGGGGGGACTCGGGGACTTGCCCGTGCCTCGTTTGAAGTACCATCGGTCGGGGACTGAAAGCGATTGACCGGGCCGATCGTCTGGAGCGGAAGAGTCTGCTCTGGCTGGAGAAGGTCATCGACGGTCGTCGCAAGGGAAGCAGACAGCCAACCTCAGAAGCGTGAGAGACGGTGCCGTTTCGGCAGCGCAGCGGCGACTCAGCGCTGGCGCTCGATGTCTTTCAGCACGCGCTCTTGCGCTTCGTTCGACCGCTTCAGGGCGTCCGCGGCCCTTTTGGCGTCGTCGATGAGTTGGGCGGGGTTGGCCAACGCCGCCGGCGCGCCGCTCGCCTGGTGGCGGATGTAGCCGAGGTAAGCGGTGGACAGGACGGTGACGGCCGCCAGGCCGAGCAGGGACCAGAACAGCCAGCGCGCGCGCCGAAGCAGCAGGACCGCGGCCAGCCCCAACACGAGCGCCGCGGACGCCCCCACGGCCACGGACGGCCAGTGAAAGCAGGTCGAGTGTCCCGGCAGACAGACGCCATCTCCTCGAGCCGCGGTGGTGTGGCTGTCCGGGGTCCGCACGGTGAGGACAGGCTTCGACAGGTCGATGTGCTTGGCCTTTGCCCGGTACTGCGCCGGAACTTCGTTCAGCTGTTGAACGATGACCTCGGTCCCTTGCGCATCCGTGTAGCTGAAGTAGTCGGTCTTGGTGGCCATGCGAACCGTTCCCGTCCGGCGCGCGACCCGACGGAGAGCCGCCACGCAGCCCTGATGATGATACTCGGTTGATGGGCGTGGCGACTGAATCAGCGACCCGTCGGCGGATGGTCGCTCGATTGCGAATCTGCGATCCGCGCGCGGCGCGGCGCACCCAAGCCCGTGAAATTGGGCTGTTGACGGGCCCGATTTCGTGCTTCAACACCGGGGCCGTCATGACGCCATCCCAACCCTTGCGACAAGAATTCCAAGCCGAGGTCCGGCAGCTGCTCGACCTCATGGTCCACTCGATCTACTCGAACAAGGAGATCTTCCTACGCGAGCTCATCTCGAACGCGTCGGATGCGCTCGACAAGCTGCGCTTCGCGCGCCTGACCAGCCCTGGGCTGGCGGAAGCCGGCGAGCTCGAGGTCAGGATCGAGGTCGACAGGGCCGCCCGCACGCTGACGGTGAGCGACAACGGCATCGGCATGACCCGCGACGAGGTCATCCGAAACATCGGAACCATCGCCAAGTCGGGCACCAAGGAGTTCCTGTCGGCGATGAAGGCGGCCCAGGCGGCCGGTGCCTCGGAACAGAGCGGGCCCGTGCCGCCCGAGCTCATCGGCCAGTTCGGCGTGGGCTTCTATTCGGTCTTCATGGTCGCGGACAAGGTCACCCTGGAGACGCGGAAGGCGGGCGAGGAATCCTCGACCGCGTGGCAGTCCGAGGGTGACGGGACGTACACCGTCGACGAAGGCAGCCGCCCGCACGCGGGCACGACCATCACGCTGCACCTCAAACCGGTGGACGAAGAACACGGCTTGCGCGACTTCACCGAAGAAGCCGTGATCCGCGACATCGTCAAGAGGTACTCCGACTTCGTGGCGTACCCGGTTCGCATGAAGGTCTGGCGCAAGGCCGGCAAGGGCGAAGGCTCGTCCGAGACACAGGTCTTCGAGGACGCCACGCTGAATTCGCAGAAGGCGATTTGGGACAGGCCGGCAAGCGAGGTCAGCGAGACGGAGTACCACGAGTTCTATCGCCATCTGGCGCACGACTGGCATCCGCCCTTGCGGACCATCCCGGTGAAGATGGAGGGCACGCTGGAGGTGTACGCGCTGCTCTACCTTCCCGCCCAGGCGCCCTTCGACCTGTACAGCCACGAGATGAAGCGCGGCCTGCAACTTTACGTGAAGCGCGTCTTCGTCATGGACGAGTGCCGTGACCTCATGCCGCCCTACCTGCGTTTCGTCAAGGGTGTGGTGGACGCGCACGACCTGCCGCTCAACGTATCGCGGGAGATCCTGCAAAAGGACCGCAAGCTCCAGATCATCCGCAAGCAGCTGGTGAAGAAGGTGCTGGGCGCCCTCGACGAAATGAAGCGAGACAAGCGCGAGGACTACCTGACCCTTTGGGGCGAGTTGGGCCCGGTCCTGAAGGAGGGCCTGCTCAACGCTGAGCCGGGCGACAAAGACAAGCTCATGGAGCTCGTGCTGGCGGCCTCCACGTTCAAGGGCGACGGTGCGAAGCCCGAAGCGGCGAAGGACGAGACGGCAGCGACCGACGGAGACGCAGACACAAAGGCCAGCACGGCGCCCGCCGCGGCCGGGCTGACCTCGCTCGCCGACTACGTGGCGCGCATGAAGGAGGGCCAGGATGCCATCTACTTCCTGACCGGCCCCTCCAAAGAGGCGCTGGCAAAGTCCCCGCTCCTCGAAGCCTTCGCGGCCAAGGGCTACGAGGTACTGCTCTTCTCGGATCCGGTGGACGAGCTGTGGCTCGAGCGCGCCCCACGCTTCCAGGACAAGCCCCTGAAGTCCATCGGCAAGGGCGAAGTCAAGCTCGGCAGCGACGAGGAGCGAAAGCAGGAAGAGGCAGCCCGAGAAACCAAGGAGCAGGCGTATCGGGACTTCCTGACCTGCTTCCGCGTCCTGCTCGCCGACGAGATCAAAGAGGTGCGACTGTCGACCCGTCTCACGGAGTCACCCGTGTGTCTGGTCAGCGACGAGGACGACATGACCCCCCAGATGCAGAAGCTGATGGAGCAGCTCGGCCACAAGGCCGGCAAGATCAAGCGCATCCTCGAGATCAACGCCGACCACCCCTTGCTCGCGAAGCTACGCGAGGTCTTCGCCGCAGACGCCAAGGATCCACGCCTGGCGCTCTACGCCCAGCTCCTGCTCGGCCAAGCCCACCTGGCCGAGTCTGGCCAGGTGCCCGATCCCACGAGCTTCAGCAAGGTGCTGGCCGAGGTCATGACCCGCGGGCTGTAGAAGCAGCCCAACGCCTCAGAGCGACCAGCCAGCTATGCCGGAGGCGGAGCTGCTGGTCAGCTCGCTGCACGTGCGCTGGGCGAATTTGGCCTTGGCCTTCGGGGTCACGCAATAGCCGTTGAGGATCGCAACGGCACAGCCCTGCAGGCAAACCAGACCAGTGCCCGCGGAAAGACAATCGGCGTCGACGGCGCAAGTCGCGGCACAGTTCATTCCCGTGCCATCGCCCACGCACAGCGCCTTGTTGGCGCACGAGCTGGACGTGCCCGCCGCGTAGCAGAGGGCCGCCCTGGCGTCGCAACTGCTGGAATCGCTCACGGCCGTGCAGGCTTCGCCTGGGCTCGTAATCGGTGGAGTGCCGCCTTGGGAGGCGCACAAGGTCTCGGGGGTGCAAGCGGCGGGTACCGTGTTCAAGTCCGCGCAGGCGAGCCCATCGAGGGCAGCCATGCACGCGGAGACCTTGCTGGATTGGAAGGTCATCCCGACGCCGCAGAATTGCTCCACCCCGCCAAGACAGTTCATGGCCTTGCCTTGGGCAATGCATTCGGCCGTCGGCTGGATCGAGCCGCAGCCTTGGGCCTTCTCGCACATCTTGGCGGCGCCTTGGTCACACATGTCCTGGAAAGAGAGGTCGCCGCCTCCGCCGCCTCCGCCATCACTTCCGTCGCCGCAACCCACGAGCCCAACGATCGTCAGAAAGGCAAAGTACTTCTGCATGTTTCTTCTTTCCGCCAGAGGCTTGGACGAGCGACTCCATTTTGCCAGAAACCGGGTCGCCTGGTCCGGATTTCATCAGACGTTCCAGAGAGAACCCCGGACCTTCTTGCACGCACCGTCGCCCAACAAAGCAACCTCGCAGGTATCGGCGGTGACGGTGACGAGATGATCGTCCAAGAGGCGCGGCGTGACCCAAAGGGGCGTCCATCTGCCATCCAAAGCGAGCACCATCAGGTGAAATGGACTCGTCCCGTCGGTGATTGCCGCAAGCGGAGCAGACTGAAGTGCCACCAGGTAGGCTGCGCTCGCGTCCAGTGTGCAACGCGAGAGCATCGGCGCGTCCAGCCATAGCTTCGGCATTTCCCGGCTGCCAGAGGTGGGCTCGGATTCTTGGCCGTCTTCCTCGACCCAGGTTGGATCCCTTGCAGCGATGATGAACTTGCCCCTCTCCCGAGATGCGAACCTGTAGCGCCAGCCCAGCGCGCCGTGCAGGAACTGGCCTCCGGTCATGGAGAAGACGGTCACGGTGGACGGGATCACCGACACCAGCAAAGCATCTCGCGCGTATCCCGCGGCGGTATCCAGGACCTTCCGCCACAACGTCGAATCGAGGACTCCCGACGGCGGAGAGGCGTACGCGTCCTGAATCATGAACGCCAGATGCGGCTTTCTCGGTCCGGATTCGGGAAGGCGGCTCAAAGGTGGTAACACACCCCAGGTCGGCTCCGAGACGGGATGTCGGGCAAGATGGACGCGCGTGGAGACCAGTACTGCCTCTTGACCAGCGACGCTGTAGCGAAAGGGGCCGAGCCCTACGGCAGGGATCTCCATCCGGCGATGAGGCGGCAGCGAGACCGGGGATACCGGCGCGCTCGAAGTCGGCATCCCTTTGCTCCCCGGATACTCCAGCACACGTTCCAGCCCCTCCTCCGTGAAGCACAAGTAGCAGGCGTGGGCAGCACCTGGACGCTCGCGTTGTCGGTGGCTTGGATGTACCTCGATGGCGATGGCGTCGAAGATCGCCGGTTGGCTGCCCAAGTTGTCGATCGCCAGGGACGCCTCGTACTCGAAGCCCAAGGCGTTGCTCGTTGAGTGAGCCTTGTGAAGACGGAAGTGAATGGCGATACGGGCCGCGGGAGGCCCGTGTGGCAGAAGCGCAGAGCGAAGCTCCTCCCAAGCCTCCATCGTGCCTTCACCGTCGATGCGGATGCGCAGATGCGGACGGAACGTGGGCGGCACTTCCGCCGAGTCGATCTGCAGGATGACGACCGGGCCATGGCTAATCTGGGCCTCAAACGCCGTGAAGGCGCTCCCCAGCCAGTCCTCCGTCAGGACCACCACCGTGATCCGACTCTGCTCGACCAGGCGAACCATTTCGCGGCTCCACCCGTGGATTGGATCGAAGTCTTCCTCGTCGATGGCGTAGCGCACGCCAAAAGACTTCAGTTTGGGATGCCGCTCGACAACCAGCCCGACCGCGACCGCCGGCGGGTGCGCATCGAGTTCGCCGTGGCGGTCCGCGCGCTTCACCTTCTGCGAGACCTCCATGCGCATCCGGGCGACGAGAGGGCGCCCGTGACCCTATTTGCGAGCCATGCCAAGCGTGCGTTGGATCCGGCGAGGACCGACCCGGTTCGGCGCACGCAGGACGTCCTGCAGGAGCGGACGCGTGGGCCAGTCGCCCAACCTGCCGGCTCGAAGTCCTCATGGCCAAGGAGCTTGGGACTCCGATCGTCGTGGTGGATGTCCTCGACGATGGCGAGCCTCGGCGATTCCCTTATCGAGGCAACACCCGTGCGCTTCGCTGGCGTGCTCCAACCCGCGCACCGGATGACCCCGAGGCGCGCAAGGCGTGGGAGGTCGCCTCGCGCACGGAAGCAGAGCGCGTAGTGGTCGCGGGCGTAACGGAAGCACTCCGCCGCACCCATGTGAGGCGCCAGCTGGAAGCCATCAAGCGCCCAGGCGACGTCGTGCTCGACACGGCCCCCGAGGCGGTGTGGCTCGCTTGGCAGGCACCCGACGCGACGTTCCTCTACCCCGATCCCCCGCTCGGAAGGGAGGAGCAGGCCCCCCTCGAACGCATGCGGCCCGCCGCCCGGTTCGACACGCCGATGAGGCGCTTCGCTCGACGACGTGAGGGAAGGCCGGCGCTTCTGGCCGTTAGCATCTCCCAAAGCGGAGAGTTCTCGCGGCTCGGGCTCACGGAGACGCACGAACGGTTGATCGTGGATGAGGTGCACCTGTACCTCCTGCTCGCGGGGCTGCGCATCGCCTACGGTGGAAGCGCTATGACGATCGCGTCTTCGACGTGTTCGGCCGGATCGCCGAGTTCGATCCGGTCCCGTGCCCGGCGCTCGGCGCTCTCGAGGCAGAGCTTGCGCCAGGGGACGATGGCTTCGTGGAATATGGCACGCCCGTGCAGCGCTACGCTTGGTGCCGCGCCCTGACCCACATGCG
>CAZYFU010000054.1:0-35996 GCA_964647025.1 uncultured Myxococcales bacterium
GGGGGCAGTACCCGGCGCCTCCACTCCATCTCGATCAGTACGCCTGGACCGGCAAACGGGGCGGCCGGAGCCCATCCCCCGGGGCAGACCGCCCCCGCCACGAGACGAGGGCCGTAGCGCGGGCCCGAGAAAGCTGCGCGACTCGCGGCGGCTCCTACCAGAAGTACAGGTAGAACGCGATCACGATGGCGACGATGACGACGCTGTGGATCACGTCCCACTTGTTCCAGCTCGCGCGGCTCCTGGCCTTCTCTTCCGGCGTGGTGCCAAAGGCGGTGTACTTCTCCTTCTCTTTGGGCGGCGGAGGCGTGAGCAAGCTGATCACGACCAACAGCAGCGCCGAGACGATGAGCAGCCCCTCGGCATAGTAGAGCCAGTGAATCTGATCCAGGGTGAACAGGAAGCCCCACTTGTCCTGCAACTCCGCCGCCGTGGCGCGACCATCCTTGAGCGGCCGGTCAATCAAGAGATCGAGGCCCAGGCGGAAGAATCCGCCAAACGCGCCCACGAGGAATGACCAGAACGCGGCCGGAGCCGTGGCTCGCTTCCAGAATACGCCGCCGGCGAAGAGCACCGCGATGGCGGGTGACATGTAGCCCTGCACGCTCTGCAAGTACTCGTAGAGGTTCTTGCCGAGCGTCTTCATGACGGGGATCCACAGGATGCCCACCAGCACGATGACGACGGTGGCTATGCGGCCCACCATCACTTGTGTCCGGCCGGACGCGTTCGGGCGCCACTTCAGGTAGAAGTCCATGGTGAACAGCGCCGCCGATGCGTTGAACTTCGACGCCAGCGAGGCCATGAGCGAGGCCAGCATTCCGCAGGCCACGATCCCGCGGATCCCGTGCGGCAGGAGCTGCGCCACCATCGAGGTGTAGGCCGCATCTGCCCCGGTCGTGAAGCCGCTGCCTGGCGTCTTGGTCAGTGCCAGCGCGATCATGCCGGGGATCATGAAGATGAAGACCGGCGTCAGCTTGAGGTACGCGGCGAAGATGCTCCCGCGCCGACTCTCGCGCTCGTTCTTGCCGGCGAGCACGCGCTGGACGATGTATTGGTCCGTGCACCAGTACCAGAAACCGATCATCGCCGAGCCCGGCAACACCGCCAACCACGGGAACGACTTGTCGCTGAGCGGCCGAATCAGGTGAATGTTGCTGCCAGCCGCGGCGATCATGTTGCTCCAGCCCTCCGACAGACTGCCGTTGCCGATGGCCGACAGTCCCATGAACAGGATGAAGAACGACCCGAGGAGCAGAACCGGCGTCTGAAGCAGCGAGGTGTACATGATGACCCGCATGCCGCCCACCGTGGTGTAGATGCCGGTGACGAACGCGAGGCTGAGGGAGATGACCCAGAACATGTCGATCTGGTGTCCCCAGATGCTGATCGCGTCGACGCCCAGGAATACCTTGAACACGACGTCGGCCGCATACAGGGTCGCCGACAGTTTGGTGAGCACCAGGCTCGCGATGGTCAGGAAGCTGAGGATCGACCTCGAACCGCGCGAGTAGCGCAGCTCGAGGAACTCGGGCATGGTGAACACCTTGATGCGGTCGTAGATGGGAACGAAGACCCAGCCCAAGACCAAGATCAGCCAGGCGTGCATCTCCCAGTGGGCCATGGCCATGCCAGTAGCGAAGCCGGCACCGGCCAAACCGACCAGGTGCTCGGAGCCGATGTTGGACGTGAAGATGGACGTCCCGATGGTGGTCCACTTCGCGTCGCGCGCCGAGAGGAAGTAGCCCGCCCCGTCCTGCACCTTCTTGCGAACCGACGCCCACACGATCGCCACCATCGCCAGGAAGAAGAGAGCAATGGCAACCCAGTCGGCCGAATTGAAGATTGCGCCTTTGTTCATGACTCAGTTTCCTCGTGTCGATTGGTCCGTCGACCGGTCACTGTCGCGCTAGCGTGCGGAGAATTGGTAGATCGTGGTCTGGCGATAACGCTGGCCAGGCCTCAGCACGGCGCTCGGGAAGTTCGGGTGGTTGGGCGCGTCCGGGAACACCTGCGGTTCGAGGCAGACCGCGGTCCGGAACTGGTACGCCACCCCGCCCTTGCCGTGGATGGTCCCGTTGAGGAAGTTGCCCGAGTAGAACTGCAATCCCGGCTGATCCGTGAGGATCTGCATGGCAATTCCGCTCGACGGATCGAAGAGCTCGGCCACCTTGCGCACCTTCTTGCTTGGCGAGCTCAAGACCCAGTTGTGGTCGTAGCCCTTGCCGAAGCCGAGCTGCTCGTCCTTGGCCTCGATGCGCGCGCCGATCTTGGTCGGCTTGCGAAAGTCCATGGGCGTGCCGGCCACGTCGGCCAGCTTGCCGGTGGGAATCAGGCCCGCGTCCACCGGCGTCGTCTTGTCGGCCGCGATCATCAGCTCCTGGTCGAGGATGGTCCGCGTCGGATCGCCGCTGAGATTGAAGTACCCATGGTGCGTGGGGTTGAGGATGGTCGGCTTGTCCGTGGTGCCGAGGTAGTCGATTCGCAAGCCGTTCTTGCGGGTCAGTGAGAACGTCACCGTCATGGTCACCGTGCCGGGATAGCCTTCCTCGCCATCCTTGCTCACGTAGGTGAGCTTCACGCCCGGTTCCTTGCCCTTGACCGGTTCGCCCTTCCACAGCTTCTTGAAGAAGCCTTGCGTGCCACCGTGCAAGTGGTTGGGTCCGTTGTTCTGGCTCAGCTGGTAGGTCTTTCCGTCGAGGGTGAATTTGCCAGCGCCGATGCGGTTTCCGTAGCGGCCCACGGTGGCACCGAAGAAGTCCTTGTCTTTCACGTAGCTGGCCAGATCGTCGTAGCCGAGCACCACGTCGCGGAGCGTTCCTTCGCGGTCAGGTACCTTGAGCGAAACGACGATGGCGCCGAAGCTGGAGATCCTGGCCTCGGCGCCGGACGCGTTGGTTAGCGTGTAGAGCGCGACCTTCGAGCCGTCTTCCAGCGTACCGAACTCGCGCTCGGTGACCGATGGCTCGACCTTTTTCGGGGAAGCGGTCGAGGCGGTTGCGAACAGGAGCACCGCGGCCGACAAAGTGAACGCTGATAGGGTCTTCGTGTTCATGGCTATTCTCCGGTTACACGTGGCCTCGGCTTGCGGGCCTTCATCTACTGTGCAAAGTGGCGAGAACTTCGTAACTAGGTCACTCGTTCAGGATCGCATCACAATGACGGCTCAATTATTGAACGACTCGGCGCTGTCGACGCAAGCTGGATTGCGTCGCGGACATCACGCGGTCCGTGTACGTACACGGGAACGGTTTTGTATCATCGGCCGGTTTTTCCGTCAACCGAAATGCCGCTCCGCCTCGGGCGTGGCGCTCACGCACGGCGACCTAGCAAGACAGCGCCTCCCAGTACACGAAGGTGCGATGCGACCAACTGCTTTCGATTGACGGAAAACCGGGCCGATGGTAGATGAGATCGTCCGTGTACGTACACGACCCATGCAAAACACACGTGCGACCGTCAAAGAAATCGCTCGTCTGGCCGGCGTTTCCATAGGCACCGTCGATCGGGTACTGCACGACAGAGGAGAAGTCTCTGCCGACACCAAGGCCAAGATTCACTCAATCATCGCCACCCTCGGCTACGAGCCGAATATCCTGGCACGACAGCTCGCGCACAATCGGACGTACACGTTCAGGGCCGTGCTTCCGCAGGCCGATCAGGACTCGGGCTATTGGTCGCTGTGCTTGGCCGGTATCCATCGCGCCGAACGCGATCTGGCACCGTACGGTACGAAGGTCAGGGTGGATGCATTCGATCGGTACGACCGGGCCGGGTACCGCGCCTTGCTCAAGGACATCGTCGCCGAACCCTGCGACGGTCTGCTCATCGCGCCCATTTTGCCCGAGGATCTGGCGCCTGCGCTGCGGCGTCTGGCCAGCACACGGACGGGCAAGCCAGTCCGGACCGTGCCCTACGTCTTCTTCGACTGCGACGCCGAGGGCATGAACCCGGTGGCTGCCATTGGCCAGAATGCCCTGCGCGCGGGGCACTTGGCAGGTCGCATGATGACCCTGCTCGCGAAAGGCCCCGGCCCCCTGGTCGCGGTGAGCGCGCACGCCGGCGACAGACACATCGGCCAACGCATCGAAGGCTTCGAGACCTTCGTCGGCGGCACACGCGCCGTGAGCGCGATCGAATGCGACGAGCTGGAGAGCGCCAAGGACTGCGATCGCGCCCTGGGCAAGCTCTTCCGCACGGGTCCCGAGGTCGCGGGCGTGCTGGTCGCCAACTCGTCCGGCCACATCGTCGGCGATTGGCTGGCAGCCGGCGGTCGCAAAGAGGGCTGCGCCGTCGTCTCTTGGGATTTGGTGCCGGCGAACGCGCGTGCCTTGCGCGACGGCAAGATCGACTGCGTCGTTTCCCAGCGTCCCGCCGAGCAAGCGCGCGAGGGGCTCGAACGACTCTACAAGGCGGTCGTCCGCGGCGAGGCGGACGCATCACCGGCGGAGATCCCGCTCGAGGTCTATTTCAAGGAAAACATCCCGGACAAGGAGTCAACATGAGCGTCAGGAAGGATCAGGCCTACACCATCGGCATCGATTTCGGCACCGACTCGGTCCGGGCTCTCGTCGTCGACGCAGCCGACGGCCGAAGCGTCGGCACCGCGGTGAGCGCGTACGAGCGGTGGGCCAAGGGCGAGTTCTGCGACCCGCGTTCGAACCGCTTTCGCCAGCATCCGCTCGACTACGTCGAAGGCATCGAGGATGCCACCAAACGCGCCTTGGCCGAGGCTGGGCCGGCGGTCGCCGCCAAAGTTCGCGGCATCACCATCGACACCACCGGTTCCACGCCCTGTCTCGCCGACGAGACCGGCACCCCTCTCGCGCTCAAACCTGACTTTGCCTCCGAGCCGGACGCCATGTTCGTCCTCTGGAAGGACCACACGGCCGTCGCCCAGGCGGAGAGGATCAACCAGCTCGCGCGCACTTGGGGTGGGGAAGACTTCACCAAGTACGAGGGCGGGATCTACTCTTCGGAATGGTTCTGGGCCAAGGTGCTGAAGCTGGTCGAAAACAGGACCAAGGCGATCGATGCCGCCCGCACCATCATCGAGCACTGCGACTGGATGCCGGTGCTCCTGACCGGCGCCAAGAGCCTCGCGGCCATCAAGCGCAGTCGCTGCGCCGCCGGACACAAGGCGATGTGGCACGTGTCGTGGGGCGGCTATCCGCCCGCCGCATTCCTGGACAAGCTCAATCCTCGACTGTCCGAGCTGGCTGCGTCCCTCGGCACCGAGACGTTCAACACGGAATCGGTGTTCGGCAAGCTTTGCCCCGAATGGGCGAAGCGGCTCGGATTGTCGACGGAGGTGGTGGTCTCGGTCGGCGCGTTCGATGCCCACATCGGCGCCGTGGGCGGGGACGTGGCCCCGGGCACCTTGCTCAAGATCATGGGCACGAGCACGTGCGACATCATGATCGGCCCCAAGCCCAACGGATCCGAGAAGCTGGTCGCGGGCATCTGCGGCCAGGTCGATGGCTCGGTAGTCAAGGACATGATCGGTTACGAGGCCGGCCAGTCGGCCTTCGGCGACGTGTTCGCCTGGTTCCGCAAGATCCTCGCTTGGCCCACGCGGGCCGGGCTGGCTGGCGCGCCCGGCGACGCCTCGGCGCTCGAGGACAAGTTGCTTCCAGCGCTAGAAGCCGAGGCCGCCAAGATCGACCCGAGCGAATCGGGGCTGGTCGCGCTCGACTGGCACAACGGCCGTCGCACGCCCGACGCGGACCAAGCTCTCACGGGCGCGCTCGCGGGCATCAGCCTGGGCACGGACGCCCCCGCCGTATACCGCGCCCTCATCGAGTCCGCCGCGTTCGGCTCGCGCGCCATCGTCGAGCGGTTGCGCTCCGAAGGCGTGGCCGTCGAGCGGGTTGCCGCGATTGGCGGCGTGGCCCGCAAGAGCCCGCTCGTCATGCAGATCTGCGCCGACGTCCTCGGCATGGACATCTCGGTCTCCGCCAATGACCAGTCGGTCGCACTGGGTGGGGCGATGTTCGCCGCGACCGCGGCAGGCATCTATCCCGACGCCCTGTCGGCCCAGGCGGCCATGCGTGCACCGGTCGAGCGCGTGTACAAGCCCGATCCCGCCCGTCGCGCGGCCTACGACAAGATTTATCTGAAGTACAAGGCCCTAGGAGCTTTCGCCCAAAAGGAGATGCGCAAATGAGCGACCTCAGGAAATACGAGTTCTATTTCGTGACCGGCAGCCAGGATCTGTATGGCGCCGAAACCCTCAAGAAGGTGGACGAGCATTCGAAGGCCATGGTCGAGGCCTTGGATCCCAAGCTGCCCTGCAAGCTGGTGTGGAAGCCCGTGGTGAAGGGGCCCGAGGCCATCGTCACCCTGGTTCGCGAGGCGAATTCGAACCCGAATTGCGCGGGCATCATCACCTGGATGCACACCTTCAGTCCGTCGAAGATGTGGATCGCAGGTTTGACCGAGCTGTCGAAGCCGCTGTGCCACGTGCACACGCAGTTCAATCGAGACATCCCCTGGGATTCCATCGATATGGATTTCATGAACCTGAACCAGTCGGCGCACGGCGACCGCGAGCACGGCTTCATCGGCGCGCGCCTGCGCCTGCCGCGCAAGGTGGTGGTGGGACACTGGCAAGCGCCAGCGGTGCTCGACAAGTTGTCGGGCTGGATGCGCACGGCGGCGGCATTTGCCGACGGCCGCACGCTCAAGATCGCGCGCTTCGGCGACAACATGCGCGAGGTGGCGGTCACCGAGGGCGACAAGGTCGAGGCCCAGATCAAGCTCGGATGGTCCGTCAACTCGTACGGCGTGGGCGACCTGGTGAAGGTCGTCAAGGAGGTCTCCGACGCCGACGTGGACAAGTTGGTCAAGAGCTACGCCGACGAGTACGAGATGCCTGCCGAGACCAAGTCGGGCGAAGGGCTGGAGAGCGTGAAGGTGCAGGCCCGCATCGAGCTCGCGCTCAAGGGCTTCCTCGCGGCCGGCAAGTTCGGGGCGTTCACCGACACGTTCGAGGACCTGCACGGTCTTGCTCAATTGCCCGGCTTGGCGTCGCAGCGAGTGATGGCCGCCGGCTACGGGTTCGGCGCCGAGGGCGACTGGAAGACCGCCGCCATCGTGCGCGCCATGAAGGTCATGGCCACGGGTCTCGGCGGGGCGTCTTTCCTCGAGGACTACACCTACAACCTCGACCCGGCCGCGCCCGCGGTGCTGGGCTCGCACATGCTGGAGATCTGTCCTTCGATCGCCAAGGGCAAGCCTCGCCTCGAGGTCCATCCCTTGGGCATCGGTGGCAAGGCCGATCCCGCGCGCCTGGTCTTCGCAGGCGATCCCGGCCCGGCCATCAACGCCACGCTCATCGACATGGGCGGCCGCATGCGCATGATCGTCAACGAGGTCGACACCATCGAGGCCAAGGCGATGCCCAAGTTGCCGGTGGCCCGCGTCCTGCTGAAGCCGCGGCCGGACCTCGAGCGCGCAGCGGAGTGCTGGATCATCGCAGGCGGCGCGCACCACACCGCCTACTCGCGCGTGGTCAAGACCGAGTGGATGCGCGACTGGGCCGAGATGGCCGGCATCGAGTTCCTCCTCATCGACGGCAACACCGATCCGAACCAGCTGCGCAAGGAGATCCGCTGGAACGAGATCGGCTACAGGCTGGGGCTGTGAGCAAATACGACGCCCTTCGCGCGGAGGCCTGCGCGGCGAACCTGGAGATCGCCGCGCAGAAGCTCGCCATCCTCACCTGGGGGAATGCCTCGGCGTTCGATCCCGCCGCGGGCGTCTTCGCGATCAAGCCCTCGGGCCTGGAGTATTCCGAGCTTCGGCCCGAGAGCATGGTCATCGTCGATTTGGAAGGCAAGGTCGTGGAGGGAACCTTGCGTCCGTCATCGGACACCAAGACCCACTTGGTCCTGTATCGCAGCTTCGAGGGCATTCGCGGCGTCTGCCACAGCCACTCGCCTCACGCGGTGGCTTGGGCCCAGGCCAGACGCTCCATCCCGTGCCTGGGCACCACGCACGCCGACCAAACCGCGGGAGAGATCCCGTGTACCGAGATGATCAGCGAGAAGGCGCTCGAGCGCGACTACGAGCTCGGCACCGGCGAGCTCATCGTCGAGACCTTCAAGGGCAGAAAGCCCTTGGAGATCCCGATGGTCATCGTGGCCGGGCACGGCCCGTTCACCTGGGGCAAGAGCGCGATGAACGCGGTCCACTACGCGGCCGCGCTGGAAGAAGTCGCGCGCATGGCCATCCTGACCTACCAAGTGAACCCGGATGCAGCGCCCCTGCCCGAGCACGTCATGCGCAAACACTACGAGCGCAAGCACGGCCCGGGCGCCTACTACGGCCAGAGCAAGTAACCGTCGTGCAGAGCGATGCCCCATCAGGTGAACGAGCATTCACCGCACGAGCAGTCGCTGGCCCGCGCCTCCGGGTGGCGCGGGCAGCTTCTGTCTGCCGCGATCCTGTGCGGCGCGCTGGGCATCGTGCTCGTGGTGTACTGGCCGGCGTTGTCCGCGGGCGCGCTGTACATGGACGACAAGTTCTACCTCGGCCCCGTCACCCGGAACCCGAGCTGGGCCTCCGTGAAGGCCATCTTCGGCGAGGTGCTCTCGCCTTCCATGGTCAACGGCTACTACCAGCCGCTCTCGCTGCTCTCGATCATGCTCGACTTCCTGGATCCGCGGGCGACGACCGGTCTGCTGCCGTTCCACCGCACGTCGCTCTCCCTGCATCTGGTGAACGTCGCGCTGATCGTGTTCCTGCTCTACGCGCTCTTTCGCCACTGGCTTGCGGCGACCTGGCTGGGAACGCTGTGGGGGCTGCATCCGCTGAACGCCGACGCGATCCTGTGGGTCGCGGAGCGGAAGACGGTCTTGTCCACGACCTTCGCGCTGGCGGCGCTGCTCTGCTACGTGGCGTATGCGCGGCACGCCGACCGAACCGGCCACCGCGACTGGAAACGCTACGGTGCCTCGCTGATCGCGTACCTGTGCGCCGTCCTGTCGAAGCCCACGGCTCTGCCGGTCGTGTTGTTGTTGCCGCTGCTCGACTTCTGGCCGCTCGGACGCCCCATCCGCAGGAACTGGCTCGAGAAACTGCCCTTCGCGGTGGTTTGCCTGCTCTCCGCGACGGTGACGGTCATCTCGCAAGCACAGGCGGCGGACGGCGGCCACGCGCAACTGATGAAGCCGCACTACCTCCCACTCGTCATGGGCTACAGCCTCGGCTTCTACCTGCTCAAGCTCGTCTGGCCGACGGGACTCGTGGCGGACTATCTGGCTCCGCAACCATTCAGTCTCGGAAATCCCGAGGTGCTCGGCCCGACGATCGCCGGGCTCGGCTTCGTCGCAGCCATCGTCCTATCGGCAAGGCGGACCCGGGCTTGGCTCTGCGGTGGGCTCTTCCTGGTCATCACGGTGCTTCCGACGCTTGGGATCATTCGCTTCACTTCGTCCATCACGGCCAATCGGTCCGTGTACCTGCCCGTGGTGGGCTTGTTGCTGCCGCTCGCCTGGCAGCTCGGTCGCTGGTGGAAAGGGTCCTCGGGCCACCGGGGCGCTATCGCCGTACGCGCAACACTGGCCACAGTCCTGGGCACGGCCACGTTTGGCGCGGCGACGGGCACGCTCCGCTACGAATCGCACTGGCAGACCAGCGTGGGGTTGCTCCAGCACTACATCAGCCAGCGGCCCAACGATGGGCGGTTCTACACGCGACTCGGAAACGAGTGGATCGCTCGCAGGGACTACCCGTCGGCGATCGCCGCGTTCGAGCAGGCCGCGCGACTCAGTCCCGGCTGGACCGAGAACCACCTCAACCTGGGACGCGCCCTCTTCACCGTGGGCGACTACCCGGCGGCCGAGCGGGCCTTCACGGAGGCCCTGCGGCAGACCCCGAACGATTGGCGCGCGCACATGCTGATGGGGAAGACTCTCGAGCAGCAGGAAGATCCGGACGCCGCCCTGCGCGCGTTTCGGACGGCAGCCCAGTTGGCACCGAAAGCCGCGCAGCCCCACTTCGACATCGCCCGGATCCTGGCCGCGCAGGGCAACCGCGATGGCGCGGCCGAGGAGTACCGACGCGCCTTGCTGCTGGAGCCACGTTTCGTTGGAGCGCGGCGCGCCCTGGCCGAGCTCGAAGGGAATGCCCCATGAGGCGTGGCCGACCCGACGGCCTCGGGCCTCTTTCAACGGGCGGATTTGCGGGTCAGATCCTCGATGAGGTTCGGCAGGGGCGTCCCGCCGAGAGAGCGCAACTTGTTCACGTCGGCCCACGCCTTCTCATACGCCCCGCTTCGGGAGTAAGCGAGTGCGCGGTTCTGGTAGGCCGCCACGAAGTCCGGATTCAGCTCGATGGCGCGGGCGTAGTCCTTGATTGCTGCCTCGACCTGGCCCTTGTTCTGATAGGCGTTGCCTCGATTGCTGTAAGCCTCCGCGAAGTCCGGCCGGAGCTCGATGGCTTTGTCACAATCCTTGATGGCGGCGTCGGTTCGACCTTTGAAGTCATGGGCACTGCAGCGGTTGTTGTAGGCCTCCGCGAAGTCCGGCCGAGACGCGATGGCGCGGTCGTAGTCCTTGATGGCCGCGTCGATCTGCCCCCTGCCGTCGTAGATACTGCCGCGAATGTTGTAGGCCTCCGCGTAGTCGCTGCGCAGGCTGATGGCGCGGTCATAGTCCCTGAAGGCCGCATCGACATCGCCCATGGCGCTATGGACGTTGGCTCGGTTGAAGTAGGCCTCTGCAAGCTCGGGGGCGAGCGCAATGGCGCGATCGAATTCCCGGATGGCCGCGTCGTACTGCCTCTTGTAGCCGTAGACGCTGCCCCGACCGTTGTAGGCGAACGGCATGTCCGGTTTCAGGCGGAGAGCCCGCTCGAAGTCCGCCATGGCCTCGTCGTGCCGGCCCTGATCGTTGTAGGCACTGCCGCGACTCACGTAGGCCTTCACGAAGCGGGGATTCAGCGCGAGGCATTTGTCGAAGTCCTTGATGGCCGCCTCGAACTGCCCTCGCGCGCGGTAGACGTTGCCTCGACTCAGGTAGGCGCGATCATTGCGCGGCTCGCTCTCGACGGTGATGTCCCACAGAGTCAGCTCGGACTGGTAATCTTGGTTTCGTTTGTGGGTGGCCGAGCCCAAGACCACGGCGGCGATCGCGGGGAGCGCTGCCATGACCACCGGTCTGGATCGCCCGAAGCGCCCCGCTGCCGGCGCCGCCATCCGATAGACCGCAAACACGATCAGGACCACCACCGCGGCCAGGGGCAAGTACATTCGGTGCTCGGCCGCGGTCTGGCCCGGCAACGGGATGAAGCTCGAGCTGGGTGCCAGGATCGCGAAGAACCAAGCACCCAGAAAACCCCACTTCGGCCGCAGCACCAGCGCCACCGTCGTGGCAACCAGCAGCACCAGAACGGCAGCGGCATAGGGAATGATCTCGGCCGGTTTCTCTGCGATGAGGTATCCGTAGTCGAGCACCAGCGGGCTCGGCCAGAAGACCAATCGCAAGTAATGCATGATGTGGCCGAACTGGGTTCGGGCGTACTGCCAAGCCGTCATGCCCAGGCCGAATCCGGCCGATCCGCCACGGTTCTGCGACACGTGATGAACGAGGGCCAAGAGCGCCCACGTGGCGGCCATGGCCAGCCACAGCCGCCATCGCCGTCGCAGGCTCTCCCGGAAGGACCCCGCCACGAAGGTCCGATCGTAGAGCACCGCCATCAACGGGGCCGAGGCCATGACCTCCTTGCTGCCCATCCCCAAGACGCACGCTCCCACCACGGCGGCATACCAAGCGCCACGGCCGCGGGCTGCGGTGAGACCGCGAACGAGACAGTACAGCGTCAGGAGATAGAACAGCCCGACCATGGCCTCCGCTCTCTGCACGACGTAGGTGACCGACTCGGTTTGCAGCGGGTGGACAGCCCACAGAAGGGCCACGGCCCACGCCAAGCCCGTTCGCGCCCGTCGGAAGGAATCGGACATCGCCGGCACGAGCAGGGTCCGTCGCACCAAGCCGAAAAGGGTCAGCGCCGCCAGGAGGTGGATGACCAAGTTGACAACGTGATAACCTTCGACGGCCAATCCGCCGAGAGCGTAGTTGACAGCCAGCGAGAGGTTGACGACGGGCCGCCCTGCCGTGGTAATGGCGTCTGGTGGCGCCGCCAGAACTTGCCAGGACCCGAGGTGGCGGATGGATTGGTTCTCGACGATGGAGGGGAGGTCGTCGAAGATGAACTTTCCATGGAGGCTGTTTGAATAGGCGATGCTTACGATGACGACGATCGAGACAACGGCGGCCCAAGACCACCGCGACGCGGATGCGGCGACGCTTGGCGGGGTGCGCCCGTCCGTCATGGGCACGAGGGTGTTCTTCGACATACAGGCTTCTTGCTACCTGATTCGGGCCCCGTGGGCAAAGCCGTTGGCGGAAACCGCCCGGCCGCCGAGCTTCACACGCACACGGGCACCACTACCCTCGCCCACGCGGTCCGCGGAGCCGAACGATGTGCCTCGCCCCGACAGAAACACTCTCTGTGTACCCCGCGAAAACACTCTCTGTGTGAGACAAAAAAGATCAGCACGCCCCTTCCACCAGCGTCACAATCCTTGGTCGGCCCGAGCAATAGCACTGGGACTCCCACGATGAAGAAAAGACACTCTATCTCATTGGCGACTTCGGTCGCCCTCGCTGTCGCCGCGACACTCGCAGCATGCGCGAAATACTCGGCGGATGCCTCCCCCGATACGGGCACCAACGAAGCGTGCATGACACCAATAGACAACGACGAGACGGTTCCCTCGTTCAGCGGGATCCCCTTGCCTTGCGACGTGCTCAAGGAGGGGGGAACGACCTGCGTCTCCGCGCACAGCACGGTGCGAGTCATCGCCTCCGGCTATAACGGGCCCCTTTACCAAATCTGCAAGGGCACCAAGGCCGGCCCCGACTCCTGCACGGGAGAGAGCCTGGACATCAAAGCCGTCGACGGCTATTCGGATGTCGATGCGCACGAAGCCTTCTGCGGCGAGGACGCTTGTGCGATCACCAAGATCTACGACCAGTCGGGCTATGGCAACGATCTCGAGCCGGCGCCCAAGGGTGGCAACAAGGCCACGCCCGACATCCCTGCCAAGGCCATGGCTCTTCCGGTCAAGGTCAACGGGCACAAGGCGTATGGCGTCCTCATCAAGGGCGGGATCGGGTACCGCGCCGGCTGCACGGAATGCAAGACCAAGATCGCGAAGGGGATGGCCGTGGGCTCCGAGCCCCAAAGCATGTACATGCTGACCAGCCAACACGACTTGGTCGATGGCTGTTGCTTCGATTACGGCAACGCCGAGACGAGCAGCAACAACGACGGTGCTGGCACCATGGAAGCGGTCTACTTCGGCGCTGGCGTGGTCTGGGGCACCGGGTACGGCGGAAAGCCGGGCCCGTGGGTCATGGCCGACCTGGAAGAAGGCGTCTTCGCCGGATGGGAAAACGGCCAGAACAGGAACATCTCCACCAACAAATCACTCAAGTTCGATTTCGTCACGGCGATCGTCGTGGGCGACACCCCTGAGAAGAACTGCGGCAAGGGGCGCTTCATGCTCTATGGCGCCGACGCGACCGGGGCCGATGCGACCTTCGGGAAGCTGGCGGTCATGTGGGACGGTATTCGTCCCGAGACGACCGGCTACAACCCCCCGATCAAGCAAGGCTCGCTCATTCTCGGGATCGGCGGCGACACCAGCAGCAATGGCGGCGGCCGTTTCTACGAGGGCGCCACCGCGACCGGCCCCGCCATCAACAAGAAGACGGCAAACCACCTCCATGCCGCCCTCGTCGCCGCAAAGTACGAAAAACCCTAGCTCCTGATCGTGACGGCGGAAAGGAAACCATGCTACGAAGACTGCTAGCGCTCTTGGTCTTTACGGTGTCGGCGGTATCGCTCGGGGCCCAAGCCGTGGCTCAAGAGGATACCGATGCTCCTGACAAGACCACTACCGATTCCCCGACGGCAGGTGAAGGGGAAAGCCCCAAGGCCTTCCCAGTGGCGCCCCGCCCGCCGTCACTCGGCGATGACGAGGCCTCACAGAAGGCCCAGGTCCGTGTCGCGGGCCAGTCCATCGAAGCCCAGTCCGAAGGCCTCCTCGAAGGCTGGAAGACGGAGATTCACGGATACTTCCGGGCGCCCATGGCCATCGGTATCAGCTCCCGGACGAACCCCGACGAGATGAACCGGATCGATCCCAACGACGCGAGCAGGAAGCTTCCCGACGGTCCCCAGCACCTGCAGCTGGCGTACGCGCCCAACAGAATCATGGACTGGAGCTACTACAGCTTCGCCTATACGGGCCTGCAGGAACAAGACTGGGCCGAGTTCTTCATCCACCAGAAGAAGAGGCACGTCGACGCCGTCGTCGGGTGGATAGGCTACTGGTACGGGGCGGCCGGTTACCGCAACCCGGATGCTTCCTGGTGGCCCGGCATGGCTTACCTCACGCTCGACACCGACTTCGAGCTCGGCGGCATGAAGCCGAAGGCCGCCATCACCATGGGGTCCTTCTGGCCGCAGTTCGGCTATGTCGAGAAGTACGACACCTTCACCCTCGGACGGTTCCGCATGATGGGTGAGCAGGCAACCCTGGAGCTCCCCATCACCGAGGACCTCACCTTGAAGCTGTTCCAGGGCTTGGGCACCAATCGCAACGGTGCCTACGACTTCACGCTGAACACCGCCAGTCCCCTGTACGCGGGCAAGACCGGCGTGGACATGATTGTCTACGGACACGCTCAGCTCAGCTACAAGAAGGTGCTCGACGTCGGCCTTCACTACAACTACACGTTCACCCGCGATCCGCGTCTGCACGCCGAGGCAGGAGCCACCGCGGGCCAGTCGTACAGCGACGCCGCGAAGGCCCATCTGTCTGTGGCTGGCGCCGAGGTGAACCTGCGTATTCCGCGTTTCGGTCGCTTGTGGATCTCGCCATCCTATATCAGCGTCACCAATGGGTGGGCGCTCGCTGGCGCCGGCGGAACCGAGGTCATGCACGCGCAAAATGGCTTGGGCATCGCCCAGAACTACATGGCTTGGGCGGCCTCGCCAAGAGACAGCACCGGCAGCGGCACGATGATGAACCTCGGCTTCCTCTATACGCTCTCGCTCTCGGAAGCTCTGCAGCGCACCACGTTTCCCGAGATGCGTGTGAGCTTGTTCGGGCTCATCGCGAAGGCGAAGTTCGATCTGCCGCCTGCGCAGTCGGGGCAAACCTCTCTGATCACGAGGGACGGTCTCACGCAGGTCAAGGTCGGCGCCGACCTCACGATCATTCCAAAGAGCTGGTTCTCGCTCATGTTCCGCGCGGACCAAATCAACTACGACCAGGACACCGCCGGCTACGTCTTCGCCGCCTTCACCGGACGGTTGTCGTTGTTCTCGAACTACCTCTCGGGGGAGTGCATCTACCTTCAGTACTCCCACTACATTTATGGCGACAACATGCGCCTTGCCGGGACCTGGCCATGGGGCACCAACCTGGTGGCCGGGTCCACGGTCGTCCAAGCGGCCGAGTACCCCAAACAGAAGCCCGACGCAGACGTGATCAAGCTACAAGCCCAAATCAGGTTCTAGGCTGGACGCATCCGCTCACAGGAACGAGCGGTGCGTCTTCCCGAAGCTCACCCCCCAGGCTCTTGGCGAGTCGGTTGCTGACCATGTGACCGACTCCACGCGTTGACTACATTTCTTAAACAATACCTTTGGCACTCTCGCAATACCCCTTGCAGGCTCGCCCGGACATCATGCGGCATTGGGCGACATAGGCAGCTACCCAATCGAAGGAGACATTCCATGAAGCTACGGTCCGCGATTGCTACGACAACGATTTTATTGGCTACGATGCCAAGCGGATGCGGCTCCAACTCAAGCCCCTCCACAGGCGCAGGCGGGAGCTCCAGCGGTGGCGCGACTGGCGGTAGCTCGACGACTTCTTCCTCCGGGGGCGTCACCGGCTCTGGTGGCAAGTCCAGCCAAGGTGGGGCCGGCGGAAGCTCCAGTGCACCCCAGACCTGCAACAAGGTCTCGGCTTGCGGGGGTGAGTTGGCCGGGGCCTGGGAGGTCAAGTCTTCATGCTTGAAGACGGATGGCACGGCCGATATCGGCTACCTCGGTCTGGCGTGTCTGACGGCCAAGATCACGGGATCCATCGAGGTGACCGGCACCTTCACCGTCACCGCCGAAGGAAGATTCACGGACAAGACGGTTGCCAAGGGCGCCGATGCCTGGGAGCTGGAAGCCAAGTGTCTCGACCTTTCGGGAACCAAGGTAGGCTGCGAATCGATTGGCGCCACCTTCACGGGAATGCTTGCCCCCTACGGCTACGAGAGCTTCGCGTGTGTCGACGCTGCCAGCGGCGGCGGGTGCACCTGCGAGGCCAAGATCAACGCAACCGGCGGGTTGGGCCTGCTCTTCAATGACGTGTCACCCACCGGAAAGGTCACGAAGACCGACAATGGTTTCTCGCTCGGCGACGGGCTTGCGTACTCGCACTGCGTGAAGGGAAACGAACTGACCGTGACGCCCGTCCCCGGGACCTTGGACAGCTCGCCCTACACCGGCACGATCGTCCTGCAGAAGTCGGGCGGCGGCGAGGGCGGCGCTGGCGGTGGGTCCGGCGGTGCGACGAGTGGCTCGGGCGGCAAGGTCGGCTCGGGTGGCGCGTCGGGCGGTGGCGCGGGTGGAAGCACGGGCCCGGGAACGGGTGGTGCGGCGAATGGCGGCTCCACGGGCGCGAATGGCGGTACCACGGGCTCGACGGGCGGCAGCACGGGTGGCGGCTTCGCCGAGGGCCCCTGCGACATCTACAAGGCTGCGAATATGCCTTGCGGTGCAGCGTACAGCATGGTTCGGGCCCTCTCGAAGTCGTACACCGGCCCCTTGTTCCAGGTCAGGGCAGGAAGCTCGAGCACGAACAACACCATGTCGGGCGGTACCACCAAGGACATCATGCCTGGTCCGGACGGCTTCGTTGAGTCCTCTACGGTGGATGCGGCCTGCGGCACCGGATACTGCACCGTCTCGGTCCTCTACGACCACTCCGGAAACGGCAACCACCTGAAGCGGGCCCCGAAGGGCAACACCGCGGGTGGCGCGTCGGGTGCGCTCGACGACTACGAGTCGATCGCGACCAAGGGCAAGGTGACTGCCGGTGGCCACCAGGTGTACTCGCTCTACATGAACAAGGTGGAGGGCTATCGATCCTCCGAGGTGGGCAAAGGGATGCCCACGGGCAGCCAGCCTCAGGGGACCTACGAGCTGGCGGACGGCACACGCAAGGGGAGTGCATGCTGCTGGGACTTCGGCAACGTCACGACCAAGCCCGCCACGGAGTGGGCCTTCATGGACACCATTTGCCTCGGGCATACCTGGTGGGGCAACAGCAAGGACGCCAACTGGTACGGGTTCGGGATCGACTTCGAAGGCGGTGTCTGGGCCGGCGGCTCGAAGCCTGGCGACCCGGGATACGGAGCGCTGGACCAGGTCGGACCGACGAACACGAACAACCCGTCGATGGACAAGGCGAAGTTCGCCCTTGGCTTCATCAAGGTTCAACCGAGCGGCTACGCCATCAGGGTGGCCGACCTGTCCACGGCCACCAGCCTGACCACCGGCTACAGCGGTGCCATGCCTCAAGGCGTGAGCGTGGGTCACAAGGGCGGGATCGTGCTTGGCGTCGGTGGCGACAACAGCAACAACTCGTGGGGGACCTTCTATGAGGGCGCCATGGTCGCGGGCTTCCCGACCGACGAAATCGAGGCCAAGGTGATGGCGAACATCAAGGCCGTGGGTTACGCGCCGGCTCAGTAGCTTCTAGACCGCGCGAACGAGGGCGGGAGTGGCTGGTCCACTCTCGCCCTTTCTGTTTGTGTGGGCCCCAACTTCGCCCCCGAGGCACCAGCGAATAGCGACGTGACAGCCACCGTCCTTTCGGACATTCTGCCGCGGTGGGTGCCGACAGGAACAAGACGTCGAAGCATCCCGGTCCGCGACGACATCCCGACGTGGCCGCCCCGAAGGCCAGGGATGGCATACGCCCCGGGCCGGGTGGCCACGCGCGGGTGACCTCCGTGCGGAAGCGCTGGGCCGCCTGGGCGATCCTCGTCATCGCGGTCTGTGCTGCCTACGCGAACAGCCTGCACGGTCCCTTCATCTTCGACGACGACCCTTCGATTGCTCAGAACCAGTCGATTCGAAAGCTGGAGTTGCCGAGCGTCTTGGCGGCCCCTCCAGAAGCGGTAACCGTCGCTGGGCGACCCGTGGTCAACCTGTCCCTGGCCGTCAACTACGCCCTCGGCGGGTTGGCGGTCGAAGGCTACCACGTCGTCAATCTAGCCCTCCACGTGTTGACCGCGCTCGTGCTGTTCGCGCTGGCACGAAGGACGTTCGAGACCGTGGCTGGGCCGCTGGGCTCGGCTGCTACCGGACTGGCGCTGACGGTGGCCCTGCTTTGGGCATGTCACCCGCTGCAGACCGAGTCGGTGACCTACATCGTTCAGCGTGCCGAGGTCATCGTCGGACTCCTCTACCTTCTCACCTTGTACTGCTTCTTGCGTGGGGCGGCCTCCCCAAATGGTAGGACGTGGTACGCGGGCGCGGTGGCCGCCTGTGCCCTGGGAATGGCGAGCAAGGAGGTCATGGTCTCGGCGCCACTGATGGCGGTTCTCTACGATCGGACGTTCGTGGCCGGGTCCTTCAGACAGAGCCTGCGACGACGCTGGAGGTTGTGGCTGGCCCTGGCCGCCACGTGGCTGCTCCTGCCCGTTCTGTACCACGCGTCGGGGCATCGCGGTGGCTCGGCGGGTTTCGGCCTGGGCATGACGGCCTGGCAATACGCGCGCACACAGTTCGGCAACATCATTCACTACCTGCGCTTGGCCTTCTGGCCGAGCCCGCTCGTGTTGGACTACGGCAATCGCATCGCCGACAGTGCCACCGAAATCGTCCCCTATGCCCTGGCCGTGCTCGTCTTGGTGGCGGCGACCATCGCAGCGCTAATGTTGCGTCCAAAGTGGGGGTTCCTGGGAGCCTGGTTCTTCGGGATCCTCGCGCCGTCCTCCAGCATCGTTCCGCTCGCGACGCAGACCACAGCCGAGCACCGGATGTATTTGCCGTTGCTGGCGGTGGTGGCCATCGTCGTGGTTGCGACCTACCAGACGATCGTGCGCCTCGTCCCACGCTCCCGGTGGGCCACCGTGGTGCCGGCCGTTGCCGTGGCATCGGCCTTGACGTGGGGTACCCGCCAGCGAAACGATGACTACCGGTCCGAGCTGGCGATCTGGGGCGCGAACATCCGTGATTGGCCGCTCAGCGATCGGGCCTACCTGACCCGCGGCAGCGTCTATTGGACCCAGGGCCGCTACGCTGACGCCATCAAGGACTATGACAGGGCCATCGCCCTCGCCCCGCGAAGCGTGAAGGCCTACATCGGACGTGGAAACGCCCACGGCGACCTGCACCAGTATGACAAGGCGTTGAATGACTATGATCAGGCCATCAGCCTGAACCCGCGCGCCGCGGATGCCTACAACGGACGAGGCGCCACCCGCGTCGACCTGGGGCAGCTCGATCTGGCCATCGATGACTACAGCAGAGCCATCGAGCTGGAACCGAAGTTTGCCGAAGCCTACTACAATCGCGCCGTTGCCCACGACGCCAGGGGCGAGCTCGAGGCCGCCATCCGGGACTTCGACGAGGTCATCCGCCTGCAACCAGATCAGGCGCTGGCCTACGCCAGGCGCGGGCGAGCCCGGAACAACAAGCGACAGACCGACGCGGCCATCCGTGACCTCGACCGGGCCATCGCGCTCAGGCCCGATCTCGCGGAGGCCTACAGCGACCGCGGCGACGCCCGGCAAGGCAAGGGCCATTACAGAGAAGCCATCGTGGACTACGAGAAGGCCATCGCGCTGAGGCCGCGCCTCGTGGCGCCCTACCAGGGCCGCGCGATCGCTCATCTCCGACTGGGGGAGTACGACAAGGCCTGGAATGACGTCGAGATGATTCGTAGGCTCGACGGAAAACCGATTCCGAGCTTCGTTGCGGACTTGGAGGCGAGGTCAGGGCGCTCCGCGAGCCCACCCTAAGCGGACCTCCATCGTCGCCGAGGGACAGCGTCTGCCGCTCAAGGCCCGGTCATCGGCTCGCCCGGCGAGCCTGCCGGAAATGCAGGCGCCAGCGGATCGACGGGCTTGATTCGGCCGTCGGCATCGAACTCCATGCGGGCCAGACAAGTCTCGCGCAGGTAGCCGTTGCCGTTCGGGATCGCGTGGCGATGGTAGAACATGTACCAGCGATCGGTGCCCGGCACTTGCACCACCGAGTGATGGCCGGTCCCCACCACCGGGCCGCGCCTCTGCAGGATGACGTTGTCGGAGGGGATCTCGATGGGCCCGAGCGGCGAGGCCGAGGTGCCATAGGCAACCTGGTAGCGCACATCTCGCGCGTCGTTCTCGGACCACATGAAGTAGTAGGTTCCCCGCCGCTTGATCACGAACACGCCCTCGTTGAAGTGGCTCGGGGTCAGCTTCTGCGGTGGCCCGTCGAAGCTCGTCATATCGCGGTCGAGCTTCAATCCGTACAGATTGCCCTGCCCGTAATAGAGATAGGCTTGGTCATCGTCGTCGATGAAGGCGAAGGGGTCGATGACCTGCGCGGGATACGTGTCGCTGGGCTCGATGAGCGGCCGCCGCAAGACATCCGCGAACCGTCCCGTGGGAGCATCGTTGACCGCCACACCGATCTTCTGGTCGGCACTGAAATAGAAGAAGTACTTGCCGTCGCGGCGGATCATGGCCGGAGCCCAAGCGCGCAGCTTCGCCCACTGCAAATCGCGGGTGACGTCGAGGAGCATTCCTTCTCGTTGCCAGTGGACCAGATCCTTCGACGACCACGCGGAGAAGTCGGTGGTCAGCCACTCGGCCTTGTCCGACGTCGGATAGACGTAGTAGGTGTCGTCGAAGACCACGGCGTGCGGATCCGCCGTCAGACCTTCCAGGATGGGCGCGGGCGCATCGCTTGCTGCGGGGTCGTCATTGGACGACGTCGCGTGGCCAAGACACGCCGCGAGCTGGAGCAGAGCAAGGCCGGAAAGCCATCGCGCGGTTCGCGCCGACATCGCACGAGTGTACCCGAGTTGCGCGTGCGTCCGAGACTTGGATCCGAGACTTGGATTGACAGGTCCCTTCACCGCCGCTACCTTTGAACGGTCGTGTTGTTCACAGCTCTCGCTCGCCGCGCCCGTCGCGCCGCTAAAAGCGGCGGTCGCGTTGCATCGAGCTTCTGAACAACCCTCGCCAACGCAGCCGCCCGGGCAACCACGGGGCGGCAAGCGAGTGCGAACGTACCGGTGGTGCCAACGGGGGCCAAGGAGAAGAGCCCATGCACACCGAACGTTACTTGATGCCCATCACGTCCCGACCGCCGCTGGTCATGCAGCACGGCCAGGGGTCCTTCCTGTGGGACGAGGAGGGGCGCCGCTACCTCGACCTGTTGCAGGGTTGGGCGGTCAACGCCCTCGGCCATTCGCCGCCCGAGCTCGTGGAAGCCATCACGACGCAAGCATCGCGGCTTCTGACCCCGAGCCCTGCCCTGCACAACCGGCCACAGATGGAGCTGGCCGAGCGGCTGTGCCTGCTTTCGGGCATGCACCACGCGCACTTCGCGACGACTGGCGCGGAGGCCAACGAGGCGGCCTTGAAGCTGGCGCGCAAGTGGGGCCGGCTGCATCGCCAGGGCGCCTACGAGGTCGTCACCACGCAGAACAGCTTCCACGGACGAACCCTGGCGCTGATGGTGGCGAGTGGCAAACCGGGGTGGGAGCGACTTTATCCCCCGCACATCCCAGGTTTCGTCAAGGTCCCCTTCGGCGATCTGGCGGCCATGCGAAAAGCCATCGGGCCCTCCACCGTGGCGCTTCTGGTCGAGCCGATCCAGGGCGAAGGCGGGGTGGTGGTGCCGCCCGAGGGGTATTTACGTGGACTGCGAGAGCTCGCCGACCAGCACGACCTCTTGCTGATGCTCGACGAGATCCAGACCGGGATCGGACGGACCGGGGCCATGTTCGCTTACGAGCACACGGGCATCCGCCCGGACGTGCTCACGCTCGGCAAGGGCCTCGGCGCGGGCGTGGCGATGTCTGCCGTGCTGGCCAACCGGCGCGCGAGTTGCTTCGAGCCCGGCGACCAAGGTGGAACCTTCAACGGCAACCCGCTCGGCACCGCCGTGGCGTTGCGCGTTCTCCACATCGTCACGCAGCCGGGCTTCTTGGAGCACGTCGCAAGCATGGGCGCGAGACTTCGGGCTGGGCTCGATGCCCTCGCAGCCGACATGGGTGGAGCCGTGCGAGGTCAAGGACTCCTGCTCGCGTGGGTTCTCGATCGGCAAGCCGCCCCTGCCATCGTCGAACGCTGCCGCGAGCTCGGCCTGCTGGTGAACGCCGCACGTCCGGCAGTGCTCAGGCTGATGCCGTCGCTGCGAATCAACGGAGAGGAGGTCGATCTGGCGCTCTCGATCCTGCGTCGCGCTGCCGAGGACGTGCTCGGGGCAGCGGTCGCGATCCCGATTACGGCCCCCCGCTGACCCTCTCCCCACAACTCAGCTAGCCCCAGGGGGCCGATCGGTCTAGATTCCACAGCGATCACAGGGAGTCAAACGTGCGCAACAGTCTGATAGCGGTGTCGATGTTCGCGATCGTCGCGATGGGAGAAGCCTGCAACAGTTCCACGGACACGGGGGCTAGCGCGTCCGGAGGTGCCGCCGCCCAGGGAGGCTCGACCGGCTCGGGCGGCGCCGCCGGAAGCAGCGCGAGCGGAGGAAGCACCGCCGCGGGCGGGGGCCCCGGGGCAGGCGGCAGCAAGCAGACCGGAGGAGCCACGGCTTCGGGCGGGGCGACGATGAATGGGGGCGCGACCGGGATGGGCGGCGGAACGTCGACCGGGACCGGGGGCGCGGGCGGCGTCTCGTCGGACGGAGGCAAGGCCGCGGGCGGGTCCACGACAAGCGGGGGCACGACCGGCGGCGGTACCGGCATGGGCGGAGCACCCGCGAGTGGCGGCTCGACCGCGGCGGGTGGCACGAGCACAGGTGGCACCAGCGTCGGAGGGGTCGGTGGCGGCACGAGCGCAGGCGGAGCTGGCGGCGCCGTCGCGAGCCCCGTCACACCCACCAAGGTCTCGTCCAAGTACCAGTTGACCTTCGGCGACGTGGTCTTCGAGGTCGATCCGCAGGTCGGCGCCCGGGTGTCCAAGTTGTCGCTTGCGGGTACCGACATGATCATCACGACGCGCACCGACAACACGACCTGGGGCTCGACATTTTGGACCAGCCCGCGCAGCTCGTGGACCCCGAACGACTGGCCACCGCTCACCGCCATCGACAACGCCGAGTACACGGGTGGCATCTCGGGCGACGCTCTCCTGTTCAATGGCCCGACCGATGCCAGCATGGGCCTCAGCATCACCAAGGACTACCGGGCCGACGCAACCTCGGGCTGGATCACCATCACGTACACCATCAACGCCACCAAGGCGACCAAGGCTGGCCCCTGGGAAGACACGCGCGTGCCCCGCGGCGGCATCGTGTTCTTCCCGGCCGGAACCTCGCTCACCAAGGGACCGCTCACCATGACGACCACGTCGGGCATCAACTGGTTCGACGATGCCCCGAAGACTGCGTCGAGCTCGGACGGCAGCAAGGCCATGGCGGACGCATCGGGCGGCTGGGCAGCCTACGCCTTCGGTGGGGTGCTGTTCCTCAAGAAGTACACGGACCAGCCGGCCAGCGCACTGGCCCCGACCGAGGGCGAAGTCGACATCTACCCAGGAAAGGACTTCCTCGAGTTCGAGGTCCTCGGGCCCTACGCCTCCATCGCCGCCGGCGGCAACCTGCCCTGGACCATCCAGTGGCGGGTCGTGAAGATCCCCAGCTCCGTCACCGTCTCCGTGGGCAGCACGTCCTTGGTGGACTTCGCCAAGCAGCAGGTCGGGCTCTGATCTAGCGCTATTTCGGCAAGAGGTCCGCGATGCTGGTGGCGCCGATGCGCGCCTTGCGGGCCTCTTCCAGATCGCGAATCAAACCCGCCAGCTCGGGTGACGTGCCCGCGGGCGCGACCTCGAGGTCGTTGGCGCGAAAGGCGGCCAGAACCTCGTCGAGCGCAATCCGGGCGGCGGGCTTGCCGGGAATGAAGCCCTCGCGATCGCCCGCGACCTGGGCCAGCAATCCGCGCTTGCGCAATCTGGCGGCGATGTGGTCGATGACCTCGACGGACAGGCCGAACTGCTTGCTGAGGCTGGCGCGGTCGACGCCGCGGCCACCGCTCTCGAAGTTCGCGGCCACCGCCACGAGCAGCTGCGCCGCAACCAGCCCGTTGATGGGCTCCTCGTCGCTGCGCCGTCGTTCCTCGGCTTCGAGCACCCTCAGGTTCTGGATGGCATTGGCGAACTCGGCCCCGAGCAGCACGAGCCACCACGACACGTAGATCCAGACGAGCAACAGCGGAATCATGGCCAAGGGGCCGTAGACCCCGCCGTAGCTCGTCAACAACGCCCGCTTGGCGAAGTGGACGAAGCCCCACTTCAAGCCCTCGAGCGCGAATCCGGTCGCGAGCGCGCCAGCCAACGCGGCAAACCAGCGCACGCGGATGTTCGGCAACATCCAGTTGATCAGGAAGAGGCCGACGAACTGGATCAAGAGTGGCCCGAAGAAACGGGCGGCCGGGCCGCTACCGATGAGCTTGCCCGACCAGTACAGGTACACGCCGGCGAGCACCGGCACCAAGGTGGCGACCGCGTAGAAGATGATGAACTTGCGCAGGAGCGGTCGCTGCACGGCCACGCGCCAGATGGCGTTGAAGGTGCTCTCGATGGTGTAGAAGAGGTAGAAACAGGTCGCGATCGTGAACGCGAGCCCCAGACCTCCTGCGGCCCCGGTAGCCACCCGATCGGAGAAGGCCTGAAGCTGCTCGATCATGCCGTCGACGTCGGGAAGGATCTGGCTCGAAAGGAACTCCATCAGGCTCGATTGCACGTCCAGGTTGCGCGTCAGGCGAAGCCCGGCGAAGACGAGCGCGAGCAGTGGAACCAGGGACAGCGTGGTCTGGTAGGTCAGCGCCGCCGCTTGTTGCGGGCACTTGTCGTGCACCCACTGCCTGACGATGCGGACGCTCAGCCGGCTCACGTAAAGGAGCGCGCGCGCCCGGCGTGAAAGCACGGCAGCCACATCGGGCGCATGGGGAATGTGGACATCCATCTTGCCCAGGCGCATGGGCATCAAGATTCCGTGATACCCGCGCCCGGGTCAACTATCCGAGGCAAAGCGTCAAGGGACGCCCTGCACGAAGACCGCTCACCGATTCACGGTCGCGAAGCCGTGTGGCGGAACCGAGAGCTGCACCTTGGCGGTGCCGATCGCCAGCGTGACCTTCTGCGCGGAGCCGCCCGAGTTGTAGAGGACCACCACGATGCTGCCGTCGGGATTCTTGAACGCCACCACGTTGTTGAAGCTGCCGGTGGAGACGACCTTGGCCCCAGGCACCACGAACTGGGCGAAATGCCGGAAGGCGTAGTAGGCGGGCGTGATGTTCAGCTTCTTGCTGCCGCGGTCGACGGTGAGCAACGCGTTCTGCGGCCACGGCCGCTGGGGATCGAGGTTCAGCCCCTTGGTGTCGAGCACCATGTTCCATGCGCTGTAGGTGTGCACACCCGCTTTGATCCAGTCCCGGATGAGGCCCCAGCTCTCCTCGGCGTAGGCGTGGTCGTTGGGCGGCTGGGAGGCGTTGAACGTCGCCGTCTCCCACGGGTAGTTGCCGCACTTGTGCTCGGTCTGCCACATGGGAAGGTTCTTCGACTTCACGGTCGGGATGCCGGCGATCATGCCCCACTGCATGCCGAAACCCTTGACGTACTTCATGGCACCCGCGTCCGCGCTCACCGTACTTAGAATGGTCGAGTCCTTGCCGCTGTCGGGGTTCGACATGGTGCCGAGGAAGATCTGGGCGGGGACGCTACGCTCGGTGAACGTCGGGCCGAGGTAGTCGCGGATGTATTTCGTCATCAGCGCCGGGGTCCACAGGCACGACGGATACCGCGTTTCGTAGCCGGGCTCGTTCTGTGGGTGAATGGCCTCGATCTTGAGCCCGATCTTGCCGTACTCCTCGACGAATTTGGCCAGGTAGAGGGCATGCGCCTTCAGGATGTCGGCGTCGTCTTTCATGTTGCCGCCGTCGAAGGCCTTGTTGTCCTTCATCCAGGTGGGCGGCGACCAAGGGCTCGCCCACAGATGGATATCGGGGTTCACACCCAGCGCCGCTTGAATGAACGGGATCAGCTGCTTCTTGTCGCGCTCGATGGAGAAGTTCTCCATCGCGAAGTCGTTCGCGGTCTCGTTGAGCGTGTAACGGTCCATGGCGTAGTCGCTGGAACCGATGGGAATCCGGCCGAACACGAAGTGCGTTCCGTCGGCGCCGAACAGCAGCCCGAGCGCGCGTTCTCGCTCGCTCGGGTCGAGCAACGACAGCACGTCCCAGCCGGCCTCGTTGAAGGTGCCGCCGAATCCGTCCCAGGTCTGCGAGGCCGAAGCGTCGTTGATTGTGATATCCGCGGACGAGGTGACCTCGGTCAGCGTGCCCTCTTGCCAGTAGGCGTTCTGAGCCGACGTGACCAACTTGGGCTTGCTTACCGGCTTGGTCGCGCCACCCGCGCCGGCCCCGCCCGCGCCGGCTGCACCACCAGTTAGCCCGCCCGTCCCTGTCGTGGCTCCGCCCTTGCCGGCGGCGCCGCCCTGCGCTTGCGTGGCGCCGCCCTGACCGCCAGCGGCACCCGCCACGCCTCCACCTGCACCGCCGAGGGCGCCGCCCGCCTGTGCGCCGCCGTTCTGGCTGCCGCCGACGCCGGATTGGCCACCCGCGCCAGCCACCGAGCCACCTGCCTGGCCGCCCACGTCACCGCCGACGCCCGAGGCTCCTCCGTTGGCGCCGCTGCCCGCCTGCCCACCGGTGCTGACGCTGGTCAGGCTGGAGCTGCCACCACCGCCGCCAGCGCCCACTGCGCCGCCCTGCGAAGGCGCTTCGGATTGCCCTTGTCCGCACGCCGCGAGGAATACCGCCAGGCAAACGCCAACCAGGGACTTTCGTGCTGTCGTCATACTACAGACGATACCACTTGCTCGACCGTTGTGGCCCAGCCGCGCGACGTACGCCTAGCACTTTCATGCCCGATCGGCCTGCGCCAGCACCCGAGTTGCCGGTCAGCGCCGGCCGGGCGGGCGGCCTTCGGGTCGCGGCGGAAGCGGCCGACCAGGAGCCGGCCTGCCCAGCTCTGGCCCCGGTCTCGGCCCGGGCGCGGGCCGCACGTGCGGCGGGGGCGGAAGCGGTCGCGTTGGCGCCGGCCGAATTTGCCGCCACTGCCTCATCGGGGCGGGCTCGGTTCGATAGCGCATCCACCGATCGCCATCACGGTAGTGCCAGTGCCCCCTGTACCAGTAGTGCGGACGGCCTCCGTAATAGAAGGGCTCGACGGTCTGCACGTAGCCCACCGGCGGGGCGTCGTAGCCCACGCCCGCATAGCAACCTCCGCCCAGCGCCGCCGCAAGGACCGCACCCTTGACGTGAAACCACGCGATCGACGAACCCCGAGACGATTTCGGCATTGTCTCTCCTCGCGGCGGCGTGTGTGGAGACTCGATCAGTGGCGCCCCGTCCCCGGCCCGGCTTCCTTCCCGTGCACGTCGGCCAAGGTCGTCGAAGGCAAGATGTGGCTGATGGCTGCCCTCAGCTTGTTGTTCCAGCCAGTCACCACGTCCGCTTCGCCCTTCATCATGGCGTCGAACCCCGTCTCGGCCACCTCCTTCGCGGATTGCTTGTCTTGGGTGGCGAGCTTGGTGTCGGTCATGCCGGCACGTTCGAAGAAGTCCGTCTCGGTGGCGCCCGGCATGAGGCAGGTCACCGAGACCCCGCTGTCCTCGCTCGGCACGCAAGGCGTACGAGAAAGAATCGAGCATGGCCTTGGAGCCGTTGTACACATGGCGCACCTGCTCGAAGTCCTGATCGAGGAACGCGCCGCCGAGCCCATGGCCCGCGTTGGCGAGCAAAGCATCCACCGGCCTGCCCTTGCTGGCCATCACCAGCCGATCGACGCCCGCACTGGTCGCCAAGTCGACCTGCACGGCCTCGACCATCGCGCCCTTGTCCTCGAAGATGGCGGCCGCCTCGTGGATGGCGGGATCGTCGGCCGCGATCAGCAAATCGAAGCCGTGGTCCACGCAACAACGCGCGAGCTCATATCCAATCCCAGACGACGCACCCGTCACTATCGCAAAAGACCGTTCTCGTGTGTCCATGGGTCAACTCCTTGTTGCTTGGGCCGCGCGGAGGGTCGCAGCTGCTAGGCGGCCTTCAGCACGACCTTTTCGCAGTTGTCTCTCTTCTCGAGGAACATGTCGTACGCCGCCGGCGCCTCGTCCAGGCTCATCCGGTGGGTGACGACGAAGCTCGGATCGATCTCGCCCTTCTCGATGCGCGCCAGGAGCCCGCGCATGTAGCGTTGCACGTGGCACTGCCCTGCCTTGAGGGTCAGTCCGCGGTTCACGATGGCGCCCATGGGGAACTTGTCGATGAGGCCGCCGTACACGCCGATCACGGAGACGATGCCACCGTTGCGACAGGCGCGGATCGCCTCGCGGAGCGCGATGGGGCGGTCGGTCTCCAGCATCAGCATCTGCTTCGTGCGGTCGTAGGCGTACATCGCGCTGTGGCTGTGCGCTTCGAGCCCGACCGCATCGATGCACGCGTCCGGGCCGCGCCCGCCGGTCAGCTCCGACAGGACCTCGCCCACGTCGCTCTGCTCGTAGTTGATGATGTCGGTCGCGCCCGCCTTCTCCAACGCCAGTTGGAGCCGATACGAGAACCGGTCGATGGCGACGATCCGTTCAGCGCCGAGCAGCTTCGCGCTCGCGATGGCGAACTGCCCGACGGGCCCCGCCCCCCAAACCGCGACCACCTGGCCACGTTTGATGTCGCACATGTCCGCGCCCATGTAGCCGGTGGGCAGGATGTCCGAGAGGAACAACACCTGCTCGTCGGACAGCCAGGCCGGCACCTTGATGGGGCCCACGTCCGCGAACGGTACCCGCACGAATTCCGCTTGGCCACCCGCGTAGCCGCCGAGGAGGTGCGAGTAGCCGAAGAGCCCGGATGGGGAGTGCCCCCACAGCGCCTCGGCCATCCACGCATTGGGGTTCGAGTTCTCGCACAGGGCGAAGAGCGCGTCCTTGCAGGCCGAGCACTGCCCGCACGCGATCGGGAACGGGACCACGACCCGATCGCCAGGGCTGAGGTTCTTCACGTCGCGTCCGACCTCCATGACCTCGCCCATGAACTCATGGCCAAGCACGTCGCCCTTCTGCATGCTCGGGATGAATCCGTTGTAGAGGTGCAGGTCCGAGCCACAGATCGCGGTCGACGTGACCTTGATGATCGCGTCTCGGTTGTTGAGCAGCTTCGGCTCCGGGACCTCCTCGACCTTCACCTTCTTCTTCCCATGCCAGCAGATTGCCTTCATGACGGTCTCCTCTCTTCGACCTCTGCAACCGTCGGACCCGGCGTCGGGGCAGCGGACGATGCCAAGGGCGCGCTCGTCAGCTCTTCCTCGGCCGGCCTGGCGGGATGCGGACCCGCAAAGGGGCTCGCGTCTGAGACCGTGAGCTCGCCCAGCTCGAGCAGCTGCTTGAGCCTGTGCAGCTGCGCCGACCAGAAGCGCTCGGGCAGCTTGCGCAGCCAACGCATGAGGCTAGGCACCTGCTCGGTCCACAAGGTCAGGTGCACCTCGGTTCCCTGTCCGCCCGGCGCGGGCTCGAGTCGAAGCTCGCCCGACTCCACGATCCTGCCGAGCTTGCTCCCCTGCACTTTCCACAGAATCCGCTGCTCGGGCCGGTCCTCGACGATGACGGCATCCCACTCGAGTGACGGTCCGTGCGGAACCTTCGCACGCCAGTGCGACCGGATCTGGTCGGTCGTCGTCACCGATTCCAGGTGCGTGACGAAACGGGGAAGATTCTCCACGTCGCGACAGAAGGCATAGATCTCGGCCGCGCTGCGATCGATGGTGATCGCTGCGGTGATCGCCTGTCGGGCTTTGGGTTGCGCACGGCCTCGCCGCGCCTTGCGGCCCACTCCGAAGGCAATCGCGTCGAGCACCGACACAGCGCCAACCGTAAGCAGGGCGATCGTCAGCCGAGGCCGGGGCGCCAACCACCTCGACAGCCGCCGCGGCGCCACGAGCTCGACGGCACCTAGGCCCAATGCGAACCAGCCAAGCCCGCTCGCAAGCGGATGTCTGGCCGTGCCCTTTTCGTCTTTTGGCATGGCAACTCTCCTCCTCTTCCAGCGTTTGTGTGAAATCGTTTGCCTGAACCCGCCTGAATCGTGCCAACCGTGGACCAATTGCATGGGCTGCTTGGGCCACCCGTCCGCTACCTCGCCGTGACGGTCGTCGCCGACCCGATCCATCGCCGACACCAGCCATGAAATGCCCAGCTCGATTAGGCCGCTTGCCGGCGGCCTCCGTCTCCCTCGTAGGTCGCCCGTCCGCCGAGCCAGAGGCGGTAGCCGCCCACGAAGGCGTTGCTGTTGTCGCCGAGCCGCGTTCCTGGCGGCAAGCTCTTCACCAGCCTGGCGTTTCCGCCGCCCACGACCACATAGTCGACCTCGAAGGCGTTCCTCAGCCTCTCGACCATATCGGTCACGAAGAACCTCCATTTCTTGCGCCCCAATCGCTTGAGCGCCCTCGTCCCGACGTAGTGCTCGAACGAGTTGCTCTTCCGATAGGACAGATGCCCCAGCTCGAGCGGGGCCAGGACACCGTCGACGATGAGGGCCGAACCGAGCCCGGTGCCGAGCCCCAGGAACAGCATGCGCTGCCCTTCGTAACTGCCCAGCGCCTGCATGGCTGCATCGTTGACGATCTTCACCGGTTTGCCCAGAGCGTGCGCGAAGTCGAAGCCGACCCAGCCCCGGCCGAGGTTGCGGGGCTCATCCGCGATTCGGCCGTGCAGGACCACGCCGGGATAGCCGATGCTGATGGTATCGAAACTCCAGCCCTCGACGAGCCGCTTCGCCTTCGCCACCATTTCCGCGGCCGTCAGGTCTCGGCCCGAAGCAAAGGATGCGCGCTGCCGAGGCTCGTTGGTGGCGAGCTTGACCTGCGTTCCACCCACGTCGATGACGAGTACTCTCATGGGGTCAGCTCTTCTTGGGCGCTTGGTCGTGCTCGTTCAGCATTCTTCTGCCCTCGTTCGACGCCTGCGCGAGGATGGCGTTGATCTTTCCGCCAAGCAGAAAGATCGCAGACGAAATGTAGAACCACGTGAGCAGGATGATGACACCGCCAATGGAGCCGTAGGTCGCGTCGTAGTCGCCGAAGCTGGAGACGTAGAGACCGAAGCCCCACGTAGCCACCATCCACAGCGCGGTCGCCGTCACCGAGCCCGGCGTGATGAACTTGAACTTCTGGTCGACGGCGGGAAGGAAGTGGTACGCCATCGCCGCGACCAGCATGATGACCAGCACCGTGACCGGCCAGCGCGCCCAAGACACCACGATCTGATAGGCGGTCGCGATCCCAATCCGCTCGGCCAGCCACAACCCCGCCGAGCCACCCGCAATCAACGCCGCGATGGCCAGCAGGACAAGCAACGCGCCGATGACGGTAACGCCGATTGCGGCCAATTGGACGCGCCAGTAGGGGCGCTTCTCTTCCACACCGTACGCGCGGTTGAGGGCGGTGCCAATCGCGGATGCGCCACGCGAAGCCGACCAGATGGCTACCAAGATGCCGATGGTGAGCAGCTTCGGTCGCGTCTCGGTGAGCAGACTGTTCAGCTTGCTGTCGACGATGCTCTGCGCTTCGGCGGGCAGGAACGGCCGGATGCGGTCCATCGATGCGCCCACCGCGTTGCCCAGCGGCAGATAGGCGGCCAGCGTCGTCAGGAAGAAGAGCAACGGAAACAGCGAGAAGACGAGATAGTAGGCGACCTGCGCCGCGTACTCCGTGACCACGTCCAGGCCAGCGTAGATCCGCTTCAAAACCTCGCGCATCGAGATGCGTCCGCCGCCTGGCACATGCATGCCCCGCACTCAAGCGAGATCCGTGCCACACCCCGACGGGATTGCTCTGGGGTACCCGCGAGGTCGGTTGCGTTGGCTGGCATCGCTTATGCTGCCCTCCTGGTCAGGAGCCAACCATGCGGCGAACAGCCAAACCAGCAGGACGAAGCGACAGCGGAGATGCCTTCATTCGCGAGTCAGAGCAACGCACCGGAACCCGTGACGAGCTGGCCGAGCATCTGGCAGAACAGTTCGAGCGTTCCATCACGACCGGAGAGGCGGACGACGATCCGACAGACGACAGTCTGCACGTGGAAGAGATCGGCGGCCCGTTCATCGAGAGCAGCGCCGACCGAGAATTCGGCGATACCAGAAACTCGACCGACGATGGCGAGCCGAGCCCCGTTCCTGAAGCGGTGGGTTCACTCGCCATCGCGTCACCCGACGAGGAACACGAGGCGGTCGAGGACGAAGTCGAGCGGACTGGCGACGATGTCGACCGACCTCCACCAGACGCCGAGCGGCCTTCGCAGCTCGTGGGCAGCCACGACGCCATCGCCGAAGCGCGCTCGGCTGTCCGGCGGTAGTCTTCTTCGAGACAGCCAAAGCTCCCGGTGATCTGGCTAGCCGGGACCGATTCGCGGCATGTCGGAGGCGGCGTGCTCGACCTCCTGAGCCCGGCCCACCGGCGCTGCCGCCACCCTCCCCAAGGCCAAGCCGGCAAGCCGCCGCAGACCGACCGCCAGCGCGTTGCCGTGGCTCTCTGCCAGCCCGACCAGCGGCAGGCCGCCCAAGGCCGTCCACTGGGCGTTGAGCAGGTCGACGTGGGGCAGATCCGCAAGCAGATACACCGTGGCCGTGGTATCCGCGAACGGCTCCAGCAACTCGCGCACCCGTGCTTGGGCCCGGACAGGCAGCGCCACGACCACCGTGTCGATCTCGCCGCGCCGGCAAGCCGCGAGAAGCTCGGCGCTGGTCCCCTTCCGTTGCGCCAGAGCGGCGGCCGACAAGCGCTCGGGGCCGCGGTCGTCGTAGACCCCGACGACGCGCATGCGAAGCCAAGGTCGCTCCCCGATCTCGTTGTGGAGCCGTACCGCGGCCTTCGTCGCACCGAGGATCGCGACGTTTCTCCTTCCACGCAGCCTGGCGAACCGGGCCACCTTGTGCACGCCGAATCGCCATCCGCAAAGGCTCCCCGCGACGATGACTGCCCAAATGACGACGGTGCCGGCTTGCCATTTGGTGCCGAGGCTCAAAAGCTGAAAGAGAACGAGGAGAGGCAGCGTGGCGCACCAGAGCCCGAAGGCGAGCCGGCCTTGCGCGAGAAGGTCGCTGTCGGGCCGTCGCGCGTAGAGGCCGGCGATCTCGGCCAACAGGCAAAACACCACGATGGCAAATGCGGTCGAGGATTGGCTTGCGCTGTTCCACCTTTCGCCGGCGAGCAGGCAAGCCGACAGATGACCGACACTGATGACGACCAGATCCACGACCCGCTCGAATGACCGCGCCATGTCCAGGTACCCCTTGATTCTCTCACCCTTCATACACGACTCCATTTCTCCGCCCACAGTCTTGCTGCAGGCACATCAAGGCCTATGCCAACGCCGCCAGCCGGCACTGCCGGTTCCTCCGGCTGTGGTGCACCCGACCGGGTGAGGCGGCTGTAACCGCTCGCCCGGGACGCGAAACGCCGGTCCAGCGCGCCGGCGACTCAACCGTCAGATGATCGTGCCGTCGGGGATCACGGCGTTCTTCGGGATGATCACGATGCCGTCCCGAATGTAGTAGAGTTCGTGGTCGAGGTTCTCGGGCTTGCCGGCCGGTGTGATGGTGACGTCGTTCCCGATGCGCGCGTCCTTGTCGATGATCGCGTTCTCGATGCGAGCGTTGCGGCCGATGCCCATGCGCGGGACCGCGGGCGTCCCTTCGGGGGATCCGATCCGCTCGTAGTCGTCACAGCCCATCATCACCGTGCGGGTGATGCGGCTGCCGGCGCCAATGCTGCTGCGAATGCCGATGACCGAGCTTTCGATGTGTGCACCGTTGATGATGCACCCGTCGCAGAGCATGGCGTGGTCGACGGTTCCGCCGTTGATCTTGGACCCCGGCAGCCAGCGCGGTCGGGTGAAGATAGGCGCGGACATGTCGAAGAAGCTGAACCGTGGCAGCTCGACGGTGAGATCGATGTGCGCGTCGAAGAAGGCACGGATGGTTCCGATGTCCTCCCAGTAGCCCTGGAAGACGTACGAATACACCCTGCGCGACCCGATCGCAGACGGAATGATGTGCTTGCCGAAGTCCGTCCAGGTGTTTTCGAGGAGCTCGATCAGGACGTCGCGACTGAAGACGTAGATACCCATCGAGGCGAGCAGCAGATCCCTGTCATCGGAAATCGACAGTCGACCGTACCAGTCGCGCGGGACGAGGAGGGTGTCGATCAGCTTCTCGTCCTTGGGCTTCTCGACGAAGCGTTGAATGCGCTTCTGCGCATCGATCTGCATGATGCCCAGGGACTTCGCGTCGTTACGCGGAACCGGGACCGTGGCGAGAGTAATCTCGGCGCCGGATTCCTCGTGCTGCTGGAGGATCCGCCGAAAATCCATACGGTACAGCTGGTCGCCGCTGAGAATGATGAAGTACTTCGGGTCGTGCGGGAGGAAGTGCAACATGTTCTTGCGGACGGCATCGGCGGTGCCCTCCCACCACGAGGCATCGGAGAACGTCTGTTGCGCTGCGAGGATCTCGACGAAACCGCCGGTGAACGGATCGAACTTGTAGGACTGCGAGATGTGCCTGTGCATCGAGGCCGACTGGAACTGCGTCAGGACGTAGATCCGTCGCAGCGAGGAGTTGATGCAGTTCGAGATCGGAATGTCCACCAAGCGGTACTTGCCTGCCAGCGGGACCGCGGGTTTCGCCCGGTCCTTCGTCAACGGGAACAGCCTGGTTCCGGCCCCTCCACCGAGGATTACGCTGAGGACTTCTTTGGTGTTGATCATGCTGACCGACCGCTTCCTTTTCGTGGGCGGGAAGTATACGGGACAGCTGCTGTTCCTTGTCAACCCGAAGATGCAAAAAGCGGTCCGGTCCGCGTCGTGGGCTCTTCCGCGGCCCCGGCGAAGTCCGGCAGGCGAATCGTGGCGACCACGGGCAGGTGGTCCGATGCGCCCCGCAATCCTCGCGCAGAGAAGCTTCCGATGGAAGTCACGGCCGTGTGAGGGTCGGTCCAAATCCGGTCGAGCGCGAACAAAGGAGCCCTGGAAGGGAAACTGCGGATCGCGGCGCTGGTTCCGAACCTTCGATGCAGCCAACGCAGGGGACGGCCCCACAAGAACCACTCATTCATATCGCCGAGCAGAATCGTCGCGGCCACTGGCCCCGTACCGAGAGAGGACAGCAGTCGCTCGACCTGCAATCGGCGCTCTCCCGCCCGCAGCCCCAGGTGCGTGACGACCAAACGCACGGGACGGTCGTTCCACCGAACGATGGCCTCCAGCGCTGCTCGCGGCTCCCTGCGCGGCACCGACAGATCGTGAACCGCCACCGCCTCCACCGGGAGCGTGGTCAGAATCGCGTTCCCCCTCGTATCCTGCTCGTCGAATCCACACGTCGGAACCGCGTGCCAGGAGTAGCCGCTTTCTCTGGCGAGCTCGGCCACGTCACATGCGCGCGTGTCGTGGCAGCCGACCTCTTGCAGACCGATCACGTCCGCCTGAAGTTGCTTGATGACCGCGACTATGCGGTCCAGGTTCCGCTGCCCGTCGACGCCACGGGCATTGTGAATGTTCCAGGTGGCCACGCGCAAGGGCCCGACGGGAGGACGCCAGGGCGGTCGAGTTCTACCCCACCTCCATGGTGAGTACGTGCAGTAGGTACT
>CAZYFU010000055.1:0-35886 GCA_964647025.1 uncultured Myxococcales bacterium
ACGGTGTTGCCGATCACCCGGCCGCGTTCGCCGGGAGGAAAGACGGACGTGAGAATGGCCATGCCGGTGGCAAACACCATCGCACCGCCCACACCCTGCAAGACGCGGAACGCGATCAGCACCGCCGCCGATGGAGCGAAGGCCGAGAGCAAGGAGAACACGGTGAAGATCGCGTTGCCATAGAGCAACACCTTGCGGCGACCGTGGATGTCGGCGACGCGGCCCATCGGGACCGTGAAGACGGCGGCAGCCAACAAGAACGAGCTCGCCACCCAGCTCACCGTTCCGGCTGGCATGCCCAGCTCGCGCGCCATCGCCGGAAGACCGACGTTCAGCGAAGCAGCCATGAACGGGGTCAGGAACGACCCGAGGTTCACGGCGAACGCCGTCGCACGCCGGAGCGCGACCAGATCCTTGCTCGGCTGCGGCTCGGTAGACTTCTCCATGGGGTGCACAATCGTAGCAGGACGTGGCCCATCCCAATCGCCGACATCGAACGCTTGACAGGACGCCGCCTGATCACTAGCTTCCGGTTCGGTTTTGAAAACTGAATAGTCGTCGCGAGTCAGAGGCTCTGCCTCTGAACGGGGAAGCCGGTGACAATCCGGCGCGGTCCCGCCACTGTGAGAGGGAAGAAGGTTCGCAAGTCGCCACTGGGGCAAACGCCCTGGGAAGGCAAGAACCAACACCAAGCGATCGAGTCGCAAAGACTCGGCGCTTCGCCCTCGAGCCAGGATACCCACTCGCGCTCGACGCAATTCCGATGTCCTTCCGCGGAGAAGAACTCTTCACCCCTTCTTCGCGCGTTGGCAGAAGGGGTTTTTCTTGTACTTCCTCAGGCATCGCACGCGCGCGCGGCACGCGGGTTCGGTGCGAACACACGGCCTCGGACTCGCGATGGCGCTGCTCGGTTGCGGCGCGCTGGTGGTCTGTCCGGGAAGCGCCTTCGGCCAAGCGGCGACTCCGCCGGTGTTCGAATCGGTCGTCGTGGGCACGCCCATCGTCTCCGACCTCGCCATGGAAGACCGTGCTGCTTCGACTTCGGTGATCACGCAGGATCGGACCCCGCGCGCGTCGGAATCGGTGACCGAGCTGCTCGGCGAGCAAGCCGGAGCAACGGTGACACGCCTGGGTGGCATGGGCTCGACGGCCACCTTGTCGCTGCGCGGTTCCACCCCCAATCAAGTGCTGATCTACGTGGACCGCGTGCCGTTCAACTCGGCGACCGGAGGCGGTGTGGACCTCGGGGCCATTCCCCTTGGCGACATATCGCGCATCGAGATCTACCGCGGCATGAGCCCGATTGCCTTTGGCGCATCCGCGATCGGCGGCGTGGTCTCCATCACCACGGAGATCCCGAAACAGAATCGCGTAGACCTGGATGCCGGCACGGGCTCGTTCGGCACGTACTACGGCGGCGCCAAGGCCGCCTTCAACCGTGGGCCATTCCATGCGTACGCAGGCGTGCACTTACTTGGCAGCGACGGGGACTTCGCGTACGTCGACACCAAGGCCACCACGCTTCCCACGGACGACGACAGGTTGGTCAGGCGTCGCAACAACGACTTGCAGCAGATCGACGGCACCTTGCGGGCGGTCGTCGATTTGGCGCCTTACCGCCACCTTGGAGCGTCGTTCGTCTTCTTCGATCGCGATCAAGGTTTGCCCGGCCCGATCATTCGCGAAACCCCTACCGCGCGACTCGCCTCGTCCCGACGTACGGGCATCCTGTCTTACCAATCGAGCGGCGATCTCGGCCAAGGCGGCGACCTGCGGGCCACGGCGTACGCCAACCAGGTGCGAAACCACTTGGTAGACCCGGCCGGCGATCTCGGGATCAAGAACACGAACGCCGACGATCGCACCCTGACCGGCGGATTGACGGTCGACTGGCGCAAGCTCGCCCGCGCCTGGCTGGCTCTGTCGGGCGTGCTAGACGCGCGCGTCGACCGCTTCCGCCCCTCGGACAGCGCGGCCACCGGTGCGCCTGCCACCCGCTACTTCGGAGCCGTAGGCATCGAGAGCGACATGTGGATCGAGCCGTGGCATCTCGATGTGATCGCCTCCGCACGGATCGAGGCAGCACGCGAAGAAACCTCGGGGCGCAGCAACCTCGGCAACCTTCTGCCCGCGTCGCAGCCGGTGAGCCATGTGCTGCCCATAGCTCGACTGTCCATCATCAAGACGCTGGGGAGCTCGCTCTCGCTGCGCGCCAATGGCGGACGCTACGCGCGTTTGCCCTCGACCATCGAGCTCTATGGAAACACCGGCTACCTGCTGGGCAACCCCGGATTGCGGCCCGAGTCCGGCCTGAACTTCGACCTCGGCCCGCAGCTCGATTGGAGAAGCGGCCCGAACCGCGTCCTGTGGTCTGCTTCCGGGTTCGCCAGCTTCGTCGATGACCTGATCCAGCTGCGCCCCGCTGGGGGCCCGGTTCACGTCGAGAACCTCGGCAAGGCGAGAATCCTCGGCCTCGAGAGCGAGGCCACGCTCGAGCTCGGGGCCTTCTTCCGCGGATTCGCCTCGGCCACCTTCACCGACGCACGCGACCAGTCCCAGAACGAGTCGCACCATGGGCAGCCGCTGCCCTTCCGACCACGCTATCGGCTGTACGTTCGTCCGGAGGTTCGCAATCTCGCGCTTGGCGCACACGTCACGCTCGGTGCCTACGCCGACCTCGACGCCACCGCCGGCAACCACGTGTCCCAGAATGGCACCGCGAAGGTCGAGCCGCGGTTGCTGTTCGGGGCGGGCGTCTTCGCCACCCTCCCCCTTCACTTCAGCTTGCGCGTCAGCGCGAGAAACCTCGGCAATTCGCGCGTCAACGATCTGATGAACTACCCACTGCCCGGGCGAGAGCTCTACATCACGCTGCTCTGGTCCTCGCACCACAACCGAACAAAGGAACCGCTGCCATGATTCGCTCACGACCGCTCGTTTGCTGCACAACTGTCCTTCTTCTGCTGGCCGCCGGTTGCGGAAGCGACGATGGCACCCCGCCAGGCCCGGATGCCGGGACCAGCGTTGCCGACGGCGGAGAACGCCCGGTGTCCGCCCACAACGGCATCGTCGTGGTGGGTAGCGACTACGTCACCAGCTCGGTCTCCTTCCTCGACACCGATGGCAACGTGGTCAACGGTGGATGCTTCACTTCCAGCAGCGGCGGCGTGGGGCTGACCCTGACCCTGTCTGGCGACGTGGTGCTGCCGTCGCAGCTTGCCCCAGGCGGACCGGTGCCGCTCATCGACCGCATGAACGCCGTGGTGACGTGGCTCGATCCGGCGACGTGCGCGCCTTTGCGCCAGTTGTCGGTCAGCACGGGGTTCTTCGCCAATCCGCATGATGTGCTCGCGTTGTCGGCGAGCAAGGCCTACGTCACGCGGGCAGGTGCGAACTCCACAGCCACGCCGACGCCCGAGGATTTCGACGACGGAAACGATCTACTCGTCATCGATCCCTCGATACCGGCCGTCTTGGGCCGAATCGACCTCGCGCCGTTTGCCGCGACCGATGGACAAGGCATCCTCCCCGTGGCCGACCGAGCGATCGTCGCCGAAGGCCGAGTCTACGTCTCGCTGAACCAGATCTCCGGCGACTGGAAGAGCTACGGCACGGGCCGGATCGTGGTCATCGATCCGGCGACCGACCAAGCGATCGGCGCCATCGATCTTCCGGGCGCGAAGAACTGCGGTGCCATGGCCTATCTGGCCACCGAGCGCAAAATCCTCGTCGCGTGCAACGGCGCCTATGGCGACGGTGCCCCGCAGGCCGCCACCTCGGCGGTGGTCGCCATCGACCTCAGCCTGACCCCGCCGGCGGTCGTGGCGGTCCCCGCGTCCACGATCGGGGGATTGCCTTTCTCCAGCAGCTCGCTCACGGCGCTCGACAGCACCGCCATCTTCGCGGTGAGCACGGGCAACGTCTCGAACTTGCCCCCGGACCGTCTGTGGTCGCTCGCCGCGGACGGCACCTTGCCGAGGATGGCGTTCGAATCGGCCGAGGGCTTCGCGTTGGGTGCGACGCTGGCCGACACCAGCACCGGCCGGGTGTTCTTGGCCGACGCTCCGACCAGCAAGCCGACCTTCCTGCGCATCTTCGATAGCGTGGGCGGCGTGCTCGTCGCAGGCGCGACCGTGAAGACCGATCCGGCAGGCAAGCTTCCGCCCCGGGCCTTGGCGTTCTACTAGAGACACAGCGGCCCGAACGGGGGCCTTTGCATCCCCGGGGGGCAGCCCAATAGCCCCCCGGCCGGCGCCCACGAGATCGTTGATGAGGCGCGCGAAGTGCCGATCTGTTAAGACTCGACCCGGTCATGTACTGGCAAGCCATCTTCGGTAGTTTCAGCCTGGTCGCCGTGAGCGAGATGGGCGACAAGACGCAGCTTCTGGCCTTCACGTTGGCCAGTCGTTTTCGTCGACCGTGGACCGTGATGGCGGGCATCTTGGTAGCGACCCTACTGAATCACGGACTAGCATCGTCGGTCGGCGTCTGGGTCGCGGCCCACGTTCCCCCCCGCGTCCTGGCGGGTGTGCTCGCCGCGACCTTCATCGGCTTCGGCCTGTGGACCTTGCGGCCCGACACCCTCGACCAAAACGACAAGCCCTCCCGCTGCGGACCATTCCTCACCACCGCCGTCCTCTTCTTTGTCGCCGAGATGGGCGACAAGACCCAACTCGCCACGGTCGCCCTCGGCGCAAAGTTCCAAAGCATGTTCTTCGTCACGGTTGGAACCACGTTGGGCATGGCGGTCACCGATGGCCTCGCCGTCTTCGTCGGAGAGAAGCTAGCCCACAAGGTGCAGGGGCGCTGGCTCAGAATCGCCGCCGCCGCTCTGTTCTTCGCCTTTGGCCTGGTCAGCGCCTGGGCCGCAATCGTCGCTTAACCGGTCCGCAAGCGTTCGAGCAGCGCCTGCGCGTCGGGCGAAAGCTTGACCAGCAGCTCACCCATCTCGGGGCCGTCGGGCGTGATGGCCTGCAACACGAAGGCGGGCGCGAATAGGTCGTCGTCTCTGTGCTTGCTCGCATAGTCCACGATCGCCGGTAGCATGCCCCGCGCGTTCCATGCGATCGCGAGAGCGAACCTGTTCATGGACGACCGGATCTCCGCGACCTTCGCATCGTCCCCCAGGTTGAGTGCCGCCACCAACGCTTCGGCCAGGGCGTTGAGATCTTCCATCTGGCAAGCCACCATCGCACGGCGAAGCTCGTCGGTGGCATCATCGGCGATAGCCGGCTTGGCCGAAGTCGTCGCCTCCGTCATCGGTCAGTAGTTAGCACAGATCGCGTCCAAGGCCGCGATGGCTTGCTGGTCGGACGCGAACTCGCACGGTCGCTGCCTCCTCTTCGCGAAGTAGCCACCGGTGACGCCAGCCAACGACGGATCGGTGGCCAGCCACACCGGGGTGTCGGCCGCGTCCTCGGGGGTTTCGTGACCACCGAAGCCGAGGGCGTTCGACAAGACCGAGTTGGCGTCACCCGGGTGGCATGCGTTCACCGTGATTTGTGTCGAAGGCCAGCGCCTGGCGAACGCCACCGTGAGCATCCGGTTGGCCTGCTTCGACTGCCGGTAGGCCGTGTTGTTGTCGTAGGCGCGTCGCCGGAACTGCAAGTCGCCAAGCTCCAGGTCCCCTGCCCAGTAGCTGGCGACATTCACGATGCGCGCGGGCGCCGACGCCAGCAGTGCCACCTCGAAGGCTCGCATCATCCACACGTACCCAAGCACATTGGTCGCCAGCTGCATCTCGATGCCTTCCGGGGTTTCGGTTCGGGTCTTGGGTGCGACCGCGGCGTTGTTGATCAGCACGGCAAGAGGACCGCGCCAGCGCCCCGCGAACGCGTCGATCTCGGCGCGTCTGGAGACGTCCGCAACCTCGACCCGCACGTCCGCGTCGGATACGCGCTTCCTCACGTCGTTCGCGGCGGCTTCACCGCGCTCCTCGTTCCGGCAGACCATGACGACCGCGTAGCCGTGTGCCGCCATTCCGGCCGAGATGGCGCGACCAATGGCCCCGTTTGCGCCTGTCACGATCGCAACCTGTCTGCTTCCTTCCATCTGTCTCCCCTTGCTCGAGACGCCGAGTCGCCGACGGAAGCATAGGCGCCACGATCGAAATCGCCACGATGATCGGCGAGTCACTGAGCGTTGTCCTGCGCCCGTTGTCCTGCGCCGTCTTGACTTCAGTGTGCATTTCGTTCACCCTACGAATCTCATGTTCGCTCTCCACACCCTCCCGATGAATCAGTGGCGCGTACTTCGCGCCATTAAGCCCGTCGGCGTACGTGGAGAGGTGAACGACCGCTGAGTAAAGCGACCCATCCTCTCCCAGCCAAAAGGAGAGGGTGAACGCGGTCTAGCTCGCTCCGATTGGCATCCCAGGAGCGAGTCATGTCAGTCATCGACGAAGAAAGCAGTAGTAGTAGCGACAGCCAACGCTGGTCGCCAGCAACCCAGAACGACCTTCTGGGCCAGGATGTGGCGCCCTCGCAGCCGCGCAAGCGGTGGATCTCGAGGCCGTTCATTCGTTTGCTGGCGACGAACATGGCCTTTGGCTTCTCCATTTCGTGCTTCTATCTGTTGCCCAAGCATCTGACGGTCAGTTACGCGGCGACGCCCGGCATGGTCGGCGCCGTGATGGGCATCTTCGGGCTGGTTTGCGTGTTGGTGGTTCCCTGGCTCGGCCGTGCCGTGAACGGGCTCGGGCTCGGGCGGACGATGTTCCTTTCACAGCTGCTCATGGCGATGGCAGCGCTCGGGTTCACGGCCGTGGACGGCGTGGGCCTGCCGATGCTGTTCCTGCGAGCACTGCAGGGGCTGGCGACGGCCGGGGTGCTCACCGCCGGCATGGCGATGGTGTGCGAGTTGGCGCCGGCCGAGAGGCTCGGCCAGGCGATGGGGCTTGCGGGCGCCGCGAGTCTCATCATGAACGCACTGGCGCCCGCCATCGCAGAGCCCGTGGGTGCTCACTTCGGATTCCAGTGGGTCTTCGCGCTGTCCGCGCTCGCGGCGGCTCTGGGTGCGCTCGCCGCACGGACGCTGCCCTCGGGGAGCACGTACCTGGACGTGACGCCGTCGATGTCGGTTCCGAGGCGCGTCCGCCCGGTGCTCTTCGCCCTCGCCTTCACCGGTGCGGGCTTCAACGTCGCGATGGCATTCATCGCGCCCCTGGCGCTCAAGCGCGGCATGGACGCCGTGCGAGCGTTCTTCATCGCCTACACCATCAGTGCCCTCGTGATTCGCTTGGGCGGCAGCAGCCTGACCGATCGCTTGGGCCTGCGAAGAACCGCGGCCTACGGGATGCTTATGTACGGTGCCTTCATCGCGGGATTGGCCGGGCTCGGCAGACTCACGATTGTTCCGCTCGGCATCGGCTTCGGGCTCGCCCACGGCGTGCTATTCCCTGCCCTGATGGCGCTGCTCTTCGCCGACGCCGATCCCGTCGAACGCGCCAAACTGTCCGCTTACGGCAATGGCGTCGTGAACCTGGGCTTGCTGAGCGTCTTGGCGCTCGGACAGTTGGCCAACCACGTCGGGCTGGCCGCGCTGTTCGTGATGACCGGCGCTGTGGTCGCGTCGGCGGCCTGGCTGCTCGTGCCCGGGACCGTGCGATCGGAAGCGAAGCTTCGTTCTCTCGAGGTCGAGGCAGAGCAATCGGGCGGGGCGAGGTTCATTTCTTGATGAGGGAGAGGTTGTGGCAGGCGCCTGAATCTCCGCCCCGACACGCCTTCGTGTACAGCGCGATGGCGCGGGCGTCGTCCTTCGCGACGCCGCACTCGCCCTTGAAGTAGCAAACGCCCAGGTTGTTGCACATGCTCATTTCGCCGCCGCCGCACGCCTTCTCGTAGAAGGCCACCGCACGCTCTCCGCTCTTCATCAAGTTGCAGCCACCGAACTCGTAGCACACGCCAAGCTGCCCGCAGGCTGCCATTTCTCCGCCGTCACAGGCCCTCTCGAACAGGGCGAGCCCCTTGGCAACGTCCTTCCTGGACATGCCACATGACCCGCTCCAGTAGCAGGTGCCCAGCGCCGCGCACGCTTCCATGCGGCCTTGATCGCACGCCTTCTGGTAGTACGCGCTGGCAGCCGGGTCGTCGTCGGCGAAGGTCGGCATAGGCCGATGAGCCAACGCGTATATGCGAAACGCGCAGAACCCGATTAAGGCGCAAAGGCCCGCGATGCTGCCGATCCTCACCGGCAAGCTGATCGCGTGCCTTCGCCTGCCCAGCAGCATGAACGCGACAATCAGCGCGAACAGGACCATCGCCCCCTTTCGCGCGAGCAGAATCCCGTGCATGTTCCAGACGAGCGGGATGTTGCCCATCGGCAGAAAACAGAAGCCCGCGGCCAGGGCGCCTATGAACAGGACTGCGGTTCGTTGTCGGTGAATGGATACTCCGTTGCTTCGAGATGGGACTCCAACAACAAGGGGAACACGCCCGGGCCCTTGGACCCGTTCATGCTCCCCTGGTTTTGGGTATCGGCCCTGACCATCGGCAACTTGAGCGACTCCGTCGCGAAATCGCGATCCACCCGCCTTTCACGCACTGCTCGTTCACCGCCGGAAAACCGACGCCGCTCCACGAGCGGCTCCCTCGAAGCTACTGCACCGTGACGGAGTAGTTGCGGACCACCGTCATCCCGGAGCCGCGCTGAACCTCGTTACCGAGCTCGAGGTTCGCGATGAGCAGCCTGCTGTCGATGAGGCCGCTCTTGATCAGGTGGTCGATGATCGCGCTTACGTCGAGGGGGCCGTGCAAGATGGGCTTGTCGGCCAGCAAAGAGATGATGGTCCACGTGTTCGGGTTGTTGCCCGAGGCGTCACCGTGGTTCTTGCGAAGGTTCACGCTGAAGGCGTTGCCATCGATTGTCGCCTTGCCGACCTCGCTGCCTGCGGCGCCCAGGGTCTCGCCGGCGATCCAAATCATCACCTCATGGGTGATCACCTCCTTGCTGATGGGCTGCCCCGACACGACCCAGAACTCGAAGGCCAGGTTGTAGGCCCCGGCGGCTCGCATGTCGATGTCGTAATTGACGACGAGCTTCTTGGTGCCGGCCTGGAAGGGGAACCCCGAATCGGGCGCCGCTTCACCGTTCCACGGGCTCACACCGACCTGCACCTCGGGATAGGTGGCGACACCGCTGCTGTCGCGCCACTTCCACACCCAGCCGAAGACGGCCTTGCCGTTGTCGTCGTTGACGAAAATCTTCTGCCGGTAACGCCCGGTGGTCGCGCCCTTGTTCCAGACGTTGTTCACCAACCGATAGCGGTCGTTGACCACCGTCATCGCATAGTCCTTTTCGGATTCGAAGACGGGCGTTCCCGGCACGGACTTCAGATCGAAATCCGCGCGGCCGCCACCGGTCGAGCAGGCCAAGAGGGGCAAAAGACAGACACCGAGCAGAAGGTTTCGAGTCATGGGGCCAAGCCTAACCGCGTTGCCAGGTGGGCCACAAGAGGAGAGCTCACGCCTTCTTCTGACCTTCATCACTCCGGCGACGCCGGCGACGCCAAAGCGTGGCGGTGCTGATGCCGAGGATGTCCGCGGCCTCGCGCAGCTTGCCCCCGGTCTGGCGCAAGACCTCGTCGATGTGCTCACGTTCCACGTCTTCGAGCGAGCGCTTCGCCGACACTTTGCCCGAACGTGCGGTGCGATGGAGGATGCCCGGCGGGAACAGATCGGGGGTGAGGCCCCCGTCGCGCGACAGCACGGCCGCGTGCTCGATTGCATTCTCGAGCTCACGTACGTTACCGGGCCAAGGGTAGCTGGACAGATAACCTATGGTCTCTGGCGACAAGCGCAGCTCGGGCAGCTTCAGTTTGGTCTTCAGGCGCTCGACGAAGAACCGCGCCAGCGGCAGGATGTCTTCCTTGCGCTCACGCAGCGGCGGAATGGCCACCTCCACCACGCGCAAGCGGTAGTAGAGATCCTCACGGAACTTTCCTTCCCCCATGGCCGCTTCGAGATTGCGGTTGGTGGCAGACAGGACACGCACGTCGATGGGCCGCGGCCGACTCTCGCCCACGCGACGGATCTCTCGCTCCTGCAGCACGCGAAGCAGCTTGACCTGGGTCGCGTGCGATATCTCTCCGACTTCGTCGAGGAACAACGTTCCTCCCCCGGCGCTCTCGAAGAGGCCGGGGTGGTCGGCGATCGCCCCGGTGAAGGCGCCCGCCTTGTGACCGAACAGCTCGGAGTCGAGCAGGGTCTCTGGCAGTGCCCCGCAGTTGATCGCCAGGAAGGGTCCCTTCGCCCGGGTGGAGCGCGCGTGGATCATCCGCGCCACGACCTCCTTGCCCACGCCGCTTTCGCCGGTGATGAGCACGGACGAGTCGAAGCGCGCGATGCGAGTCGCCAGCTCCACGACGCGCGTGAAAGCCGCGCTGCGCACCTCCACCAGCGGGGGACGCTCCACCGAGGACAGGCTGCGGGCTTGCTCGTCCAGCGCGCGCTTCGCCTGGCGCAGTCTGTCGGTGAGGCTGCGGATCTTTCCCCGGATGTCGTCGGCCTGGAAGTACGCGAGGTGCGAGTGCAGTTGACCGCCCCAAGAACCGGCATCCTTGCCCACCGCCGAACAGGCGCGGGCACCCTGGGCGCGACACGCCTCTTCGACGAAATAGATGCTGCGTCCGAGCGCGTAGGACATGAATCCACTGGCGTAGCCGACTTGCATCCAACACACCGGGTGCTCCGCCTTCCCGAGGTGCGCCATGTGTTCCTCGGCCTCGCCCGACCCGTGCCACGCGACCTCCATGACGAAACGACCGTCGTTGCCGGCGGCTTCGTCGAAGTCGAGCTTCTTGGTTACCCAACGCGCCACGCCCTGCATGCCGTGAAGGCGCGCGCCGGCCTTGATCAATTCGGTCGTACTGCTCCACGAGAACACGCGGCGCATCGCCGCGGCGTCGGCTTGCCCCCAGAAGTAACCGAAACGGGTCAGGATCTGGCGCGCCTGACGCGGACCCACCATCTCGAAGAGGTCGGTTCGAAACTGGGCGAACGCGTCCAGGCTGTGGATGACGAGACGCCGTCCCTGGAAGTCGATCGCGCCATCGCGGAAGGTGTAAAGCTCGCTCAAGCGGAGGTCGTCGGCACGCATGCGTGGTTTGCAATATGAATTGCCGCATTTCAGTTTGCAACGCCGATCGATGGCGACGGGGTAGGCGGTCGGCGCGAAGTCCACGCGACGCTTGCACATCGGGTGAAACGACCAGAGCGGCACGGCGCTTGCTGAAGGCCGGACGCAGGTCCCTACGTGACCTGATGAAAGGATTCCCAATGTACGATCTTCTCAGAACGAAACTCGATGGTCTCCAGGGCGAGCTGGTTGCTTTCGCGCAGGAATTGCTTCGCACCCACAGCCCCAGCGGCGATGAACGGAAGGCGGGCGAACTGGTCGGCAAGCAGATGAAGACCTTGGGTTTCGATCGGGTCGAGTCCGACGAAATCGGAAACGTCGTCGGCGTCCTGCACGGGATCGAGGAAGGCCCGACGCTGATGCTGACGAGCCACATCGACACCGTGGGCAGCGGCAATCTCGCCACCTGGAACGAATCGCCGTGGAGCGGACGCATCGAAGGCGGCCGCTTGCATGGGCTCGGCGCTGCCGACTGCAAAGGCGGGCTCGCCGCCCAGGTGTTCGCCGCTGGTCTCCTCAAGCGAAGCCTGCTGCCGCTGCGCGGGCACCTAGTGGTCGCCGCCACCGTGCTCGAGGAGAACGGCATCTCCATCGGCATGCGCGGGCTTTTGGGCCATACGCTCAAGGAGCTGGGCCTGCGACCGGACTACGCCATCCTCGGCGAGCCGACCGACCTCGGCCTCTACTACGGCCACGATGGCCGGGCCGAGCTGGCCATCACCGTCCGTGGCATCAACCCGTTCCGGGTGACCGACGCCGCCGAGTTGGTCAGCCGTGCCCTCGACGAACCCGAGGGCGACGGTGGGATCGAGGAGATCGCCGTGGGTGAAACGCAGTTCGAGGATGGGCCCGGTTTCCGCCAGGCCACCATCGCGCTCCAGCGCCGACTGGGTTCCAACGAGAATCTCAACCACCTGGTGTCGCGCATGCGTGGCGAAGCGGTCCGCGCCGCCAGCACCGCGGGCGCCGTCGACGTGGAGGTCGCGGTTCGCGAGCGCAGCGAGATCCTGCCGAGCGGGCTCGTGGTGAAGGCCAAGCGGATCACGCAGGCTTGGTCCACCGATCCATTCAGCCCTCTCCTGTCGCGGTCGCGCCAGGCCCTGTCGGCCGCCGGCTGCGAGGTCAGGCCGGGTCGGTGGAAGCTGGCTCGACTGGGCATGGGCACGTCGGGCAGCCTGCTGGTCAACGAGTTCGGCATCCCCACCATCGGCTACGGCCCGGGCCACGAAGAGCAGGCCCACCGCGAGGGCGAATCGGTCGCGATCGCCAAGCTGACCGAGTGTGCCTACGGCACGGCGGCCATCGCGCACAGCTTGGTCGGCGTTCCGGTGTTCGGCTGGATCCCGGACAGCCTCTAACGAGCGGCAAGACCATGCGCATCGTCGTGTTCAACTGCGGTAGCTCGTCGCTGAAGTACCGCCTCATCGATATGCCCAGCGAGACCGAGCTGGCCGCGGGCGAGGCCGAGCGGGTGGGCCCGAAGACCGCCCTGCCCGGCTGCATTCACCACACAGCATGGGGGCACAAGGAGGACCACACCCTCGACATGCCCGATCACAGCACGGCCTTCGCGGCGGTGATGAAGCTGCTCGAGCGCGATTCGCGGCTCGTGCCCGAGGCCATCGGACATCGCATGGTCCACGGTGGGGCGCTCTTCAAGAGCCACGTGGTCGTCGACGAGACGGCCTTGAAGAACCTGCACGAGGTGCAAGACCTCGCGCCCATCCACAATCCCCCCGCGTTGCGGCTCCTGGTGGCGTGTCGGCAGCTCTACCCCAAGCTGCCCGAGACCGTGGTGTTCGACACCGCCTACCACTCGACGATCGGACCGGCGGCTCGGGCCTACGCCCTACCTCATCAACTGGTGAGCACGCACGGCTTCCGCAAGTACGGCTTCCACGGCACGAGCCACCAGTTCGTCGCCGAGGAAGCGGCCAAGTTCCTCGGCATCCCGATGGACGAGCTGTGCGCCGTCAGCTGCCACCTGGGCAGCGGCGGCGCCAGCCTGTGTGCCATCGTCCATGGCCGTTCGATCGACAACACCATGGGCTACTCGCCGCTGCAAGGGCTGGTGATGAGCACACGTTCCGGCGACCTCGACCCCGCCATCGCCCTTGCGCTCGTCGCGCGGGCGCAGGGGGACAGCCGCGCGGTGGAGAGCCTGCTCAATCGCAAGAGTGGGCTCCTCGGGCTGACCGGCGTGTCGGCTGACATTCGCGACCTCGTGAGCACGGGCGCCAACAACGACGGCCTGTCGCGCGCGGCCCAGGTCTACCTGTGGCGAATCCGCAAGTACCTCGGCAGCTACCTGCTCGCCACCGGCCGTCCCCACTGCATCATCTTCACCGACACCATCGGGGAGAAGATCCCGTTCGTCCGCTGGGCGGTCACCGCGGGCCTCGACGCCCTCGGCGTGTCCATCGACCCGAAGAAGAACGCCGAGACCACCACCCTGCCCGCGGATCTCGCCACGCCGGAAAGCCGCGTGCGCATCTTGGCCATCGCGACCAACGAGGAAGTCGCGATCGCCCGGGCAAGCTTCGCGCTCCTCGCACAGGAAAGGCTGCCATCATGAACGCCCTGGTACTGATTCCCGGAAGAACTGGCCTGCACTACGCCCGCGTCGCCCTCGGGGATGGCGACGCCCTTTCCAGCCCACGTGGGACCAGCACCTCGGTCCGCGAGGTGCAAGAGGTTCTCGCCGCCAATCACAAGGACACCGCCATCGACGTGGTCAGCATTCGAGCGATCTACGGCGGTCAGGACTTCGACGGCCCGGTGTTGCTCGACGACGAGATCCAGCGGCAGTTGCTCGGGCTCGCGGCGCAGGCCCCCCTGTCGGTGGCCAAGGCCACCGCCGTGGTCGACGAAACCCGCGCCGCGTTTCCGCAGACGCCCATCGCCCTCGCCTTCGAGACCTCGTTCTTCGTCGACCTACCGTTGCGCGAAACCACCTATGCACTGCCGAGCGAGCTCGGCGGCAAGGTGAGGCGCTGGGGCTACCACGGACTGTTCCACGAAGCCGCGGTCGCCGAGCTGGAGAGGGTGATACCCCAGAAACGGCCGGCGCGGATGCTCTCGATCTGCCTGGAATCGCGGCCCGAGATCGCAGCGGTCATCGGTCGTACGCCGCTCATGGTGACGAGCGGAAGCACGCCCGTCGAGGGGTTGCCGGGCGAGTTCAACAGTGGCGAGATCGATCCCGCGATTTCGCTGGCGCTGGCCTCGGAAGCGACCTTCGGCCCCGAGCGCGCCAACATCGTGCTCACACAAGAGAGCGGCTTCTTCGGAATGCTGGGTTGGCCGGCCAGCCTGGGCGAGGTGCTGACGCTCAAGCGCGCTCGCGTCGCCAGGGTGCGCGAGCACCTGCTCTATCGCATGTTGCTCGCAGCAGGCAGCGCCCTGGCCACGCTGGAGGATATCGACGGCGTGGTGTTCTCGGGGCGCTATGCGGGGCACGCCGGCGCCGTGGCGAGCTACCTGATGCCGCGACTGGAGCACACGCTCGATCGCCGCCCCGGCTCGCTGCCGTGGCACATCTGCGATCTGCCCCTCGAGGCCATCGTCGCCGAGGCGGGCGCGACTGCGCTGCTCGCTGGCAGGAGGACCAGCTTGCAGTAGGGACTCCCGGGGCTCGGGCGTCAGCCGCCTTTGCCGAAGGCCTCGAAGGTGAGGATGGTCGAGGTCTCGCGGATGTGGGGGATCGAGTGGATCTCCTTCTCGATGAGGCGCCCGATCCCGTCGACGTCGTCGACGTAGAGCTTCACCAAGAGGTCGTAGGGCCCGCTGATGCTGTACGCTTCGGAGAAGCTTTCGATCTCGCCGATCCGATTGGCCACCTCGGTCACGTGCCCGAGGTCGGTCTTGAGCATGATGAAGACTGCGCGCATGGGCGCAGTCTAGCGCGCGTCCGGGCTGCACGAAAACGAATCGTGGTCGCTCGCCGCGCAGGCGTCGTCCTGTCTAAAGGCCCAGCAGCGCGTTCAGCACGCCGGTGTACGCCGGCTTCTTCTTGAAGCTGTCGTCCCACAGATCGCCAAGGGGCTTCGCCCCCGAGCACCCCAGCGGCGCGTAGTCGTTGAGCCAGGAGTACTTGTCGGTGATGCCCCAGAAGGTGACCGCCTTGCACTGGGGCTCGCCGACGCATGCGGCGACGAGGTCGTGGTACAAGGTGACTTGCTGGGTCTCGGTCATGCCGCCGCACCGGTGAACGTCCATCTCGCTGAAGACCACCTCCAAGCCCAAGTCGACGAGGCGCTTCATGTTGGCCTTGAGGTCGTCCAAGGTGAAGAGGTCGTTGGGCTTGCCGTAGTGCATCTGCACGCCCACGCCATCGATGGGAACGCCGCGCTCCTTGAGCCCCTTGAGCAACTCGTAGACGAAGTCCGACTTCGCGTTCAAGCCCTCGTCGTTGTAGTCGTTGTAGTAGAGCTTGACCGTCGGATCGACCTCGCGGGCCACCTTGAAGGCCTCGTCGATGTACCCCTTGCCGAGGTACTTGTAGAAGGGACAGTCCCGGTAGCTGGTTCCTTCGATGCTCACCGCCTCGTTCACCACGTCCCACACGGCGATCTTGCCCTTATAGCGCTGCATGACGCCCTTGATGTGCGACACCATCGCGTCGCGCACCGCGGATTCGCTGTTGAGCGACTGCACCCACTGCGGAAGCTGGTTGTACCAAACCAGGGTGTGGCCCTTGATCTTCATGTCGTTGGTCGTGGCGAAGTTCACGATCTGATCAGCGGCGTTCCAGTTGTACTGCCCCCTCTGTGGCTCGATCTGGTCCCACTTCATTTCGTTTTCGCACGTGACGTAGTTGAACTCCTTGGCGGCGGTCGCGTACCCGCCTTCGCCAATGTGCTGGGACGACAGTGCAGCGCCGATCAGGCGACCCGTGCAATCGGCCGCAGCCCGCAGGCTGGCCGCCGTGGTCCCGCAGCTCTTGCTGCCGCCGGTCCCGGTGGCGCCATCGGTGGCTCTGCCACCGTCTGGCCCCGAAACACCGCCGGTGGAAGCCACGACGCCCGTGCCCGGGCCGCCATCGCCGGCCACGCCACCCGTGCCGATGGCGCCACCCACGGCTACGCCGCCAGCGCCGCCGGATGCGCCACCGGCTGCAGCGTCGATGGCCACGGCGCCGCCCGAGCCCGGGCTGCCGCCGCTCGATGTGCCACCCGAGCCCGGGCTGCCGCCGCTCGATCGGACTCCGCCAGTGGCGACGCGTCCGCCCGACCCGGGTTGGCCGCCGCGCCCCGCCGAGCCGCCGGTCGAGCGGGTTCCGCCAGTCTCACTGGCGCGTCCACCGCTGCCCCCAGCGGAGCCGCCCGATTGCCGATCACACCCAACCGCGACCAAGAGCGATACCACTCCGACGAGCACACGACTGCTGCCCATGACAGCCTCCATCGCTTGAGGAATGCCGCGAGTCTACACAGTGGCGAAGAAGTTTGCGCAGGACGAAAGCTGCGCGCGCAGTTTCTTTGTGCTCGATCTAGGGCACTACGTACCGACCACCTACTTTCTCGCGGTGGCTTTGAAGAACGTGTAGTTGAACGTGCCGTCGTCCGCGGCGGTACGTTCGAGGTCGCGGATCCCCTCATTCCACGAGGACTCGTCGATCAAGCCCATGCGCAGCGCCTCGTCCCTCACGCCCTTGACCATCGCGGTGAACGTGTCGAGGGTGAAGCCACGGACCCAGACCGGCCGTGAGCCGTCCGCATAGACGACGCGCGGGTCGACGCTGACGTCGTGCAGGCCCGCCCCGCGCAGAAGCGGAAACAGCGCCCTCCCGATGAGGGCGTTCCCGCCCATCCTGGCTTGCAGCTCGACCAGGCAGTCGATGTTCTTCTGAGCCTTGGCGCTCGCGGGGTGGAAATACGCCGAGCCATGATCGCCTTCGATGACGGTCAATCCTCCCCCTGCGCGCAGAACCCGGCGAAGCTCGCCCAAGGCACGCCCAGGGTCGGGCAAGTGCTCGAGCACGAAGCACAGGAAAACGTGGTCGAACGCCCCATCGGGAAAGGGCAGCCGGTAGACGTCGGCCTGCTGGAAAGTGACGTTGGAAAGGCCGGCGGCGGAAACCGTCTCGCGCGCCTTGGCCAACGAATCGACCGAGATGTCGACGGAGGTGATGTGCGCGTCGGGGCTGTGCGCGGCCAGGAACACGGTCTGCGCGCCGATGCCACACCCGGCTTCCAGCACGCGACTGCCGGGCGGAAAGCGGGTGTCGTGATGGAGCAGCTCCATGAGCACGTTGGCTTGATCGCGGAGTCGACCGCTCTCGGTGTGGGAGTAGCCGTGTACGTAGTCGCCGGAAACCATGGTGGCCAAGGAACCCACGAGCCAGGCCGATCATTCCTGCCGAGACGCGTTTTTGGCTTTGCTAGGCTTGCCTGGGTGAAGCTCATCTCGTGGAACGTGAACGGCCTGCGCGCCATCCTGGCGCGGAACTTCCGCGCCTATCTGGCGAAGGAACGGCCGGACGTCCTGTGTTTGCAGGAGACCAAGTGCGGCCCGGACGACGTGGACGCGACGTGGCCCAAGGGCCACACCATGTACTGGAACGCCGCCGAGACCAAGGGCTACGCAGGAACCGCCATCTTGACCAAGGTCCCGCCGTTGCAGGTTCGCCCGCACATCGGCAAGCTCGAGCACGACCGCGAAGGCCGGGTGCTCACCGCGGAGTTCGAGCGCTTCTATCTGGTCAACGTCTACGTCCCCAATGCGAAGCGCGACCTCAGTCGCCTGCCCTACCGCCAGCGCTGGGACAAGGACTTCCTCGCCTACTTGAAGCGCCTGGAGAAGAAGAAGCCCGTCGTCTTCTGCGGGGACCTCAACGTCGCGCACACGGAGCTCGATCTCACCCATCCCAAGAGCAACGTGCGCAACCACGGCTTCACGCCAGAAGAGCGCGCCGGCTTCGACGGGTTCGTCAAGGCCGGATTCGTCGACACGTTCCGCGTCTTCGAGAAGGCCGGCGGGCACTACACATGGTGGCGGCCGTTCGGCGATTCGCGTGCCAAGAACGTGGGCTGGCGCATCGACTACTTCCTCGTCAGCACCGCGTTGCGCCCTCGGCTCACGAAGGCGTTCATCCGTCCCGAGGTGCTGGGCTCGGACCATTGCCCGGTGGGGATCGAGCTGGACGTCGACTGACGCGGCAGAACTCGTCGGCGCGCGCCGGTCGTGCTTTATTGCCAAGCATGCGCATGCGGACTCTATTCCTCGTTCTGCTGGCTGCCATGGCTCTGCCAAGCCTCGGGCGGACGGCGCAGGCTTCCGTCAACCTCGGGCTCGGCGCGGATTGGATCGAAGGCGGCAGTAAGGACTTCAACCTGACGCTCGGCGCGGACTCCTTCCTCACGCGCAATCTGTCGGTGGGGGGGCGCGCGGGCGTCGTGTTCTTCGACAACAGCCACGACTTGGGCGTCCCCGTGGACCTGCGGCTCAAGCTGCATGTCCAGCGCATCTACTTCGAAGGGCTGATCGGGCCCTGGTTCATCGTCGATGGACACGACCTGTTCGAGTTCCACGCCGCGTTCGGTTTCGGCGTCGAGGCCGGCAACATCGCCTTCGGGCTGGAGGTCGGCAAGCTGTCCCACGCGACGATGGTGGGCCTGCGCCTCCAGTTCCGCCTCTGACGACTATCCCGCTGTCACAGCCGCTTCTCTTGCTTCCCGATCTGCTCCTCGATGAGGTCCACGGCCGTGCGCAAGGTGTCGGCGTCGAAAGCGAACCTGGCCCCCGTCGCCGCGAACAGCTCGGGCAGGGGCACGCTGTAGCCGAGCGAGAGCCCCGCGAGATACGCGGTCACGGCCGCGCGCTGATCGCGAAGCGCGTTCCGCCAGACTTGCACGGCCCCGAGCTGGGCTAGGCCGTACTCCACGTAATAGAACGGGTAGTGGAAGATGTGCAGCTTGCGATGCCAGCCGGTCACCTTGGCGTCGTCGAGGCCGGTCCAGTCCACGCCCTTCATGAAGCGGTCCCACAGTGCGCCCCACGCGGCGTCGCATTCAGCCGGGTCCGAGGCTTGCGCGTGGTGCGTGTACACCCAATGCTGAAACCCGTCGACCACCGCCATGTAGGGCCAGAACAACACCAGCTGCTCCAGGTGGGTAATCATGGCTCGCGCCATTTCCTCGTCGGTGTAGAAGCCGCCCTCGGCCGACGGGAGATACGGCGCCCCGAGCAGCTCCATGCTCATCGAGGCCACCTCCGCGAACTCGGTGGGATAGTCCTGCAGTTGGTGGTACGGGAGTCCCGGGTTCCGATACACCTCGAAGGTGTGGAATGCGTGGCCCATCTCGTGCAGAAGGGTGTCCACGTCGCCGGCCCCGCCCGCCGCGTTCATGAGCACGAAGGGACGCCGGGCGACCGGGAAGCCGGTGCAGTAGGCACCCGGTGACTTGCCTTTGTAGTTGGCCAAATCGTAGAGCCCCTCGCGCTGCATGGTCTCGAAGTAGTCGCCGAGGCGCGGATCCACCTTGCGGAAGATGGCGGCGGCCTTGCCCTCCAGGACCTTCACGTCGTCGAATGGCCGCAGCGCCGGGCGTCCGAAAGGATCGACGTTGATGTCGCTCTGGCGCATGACGTCCACGCTGATGTCCCAGGGCCGCACGCCGTCGATTCCCATGAGCCGTCCATGCCGCTCGTAGACCCGCTTGGCCGCCGGGACCACCACCTTCTCGATCGCGTCCCGAAAGATCTCGCAGTCGCGGGGCGTGTATTCGAAGCGAAGGCGTGATCGCCACATGTACTCGCGGTAGTCCTTCATGCCCGCGTTCGCGACGATCCGACCGCGTAGATCCATCAGCTTCACCCATACGGCGTTGATCGCCTGACGGTTGGCCAAGACGCGCTCGATCCCCAATTTCCAGCCACGCTCGCGCACGCTCCGCAGGGCGCCTCTCAGCTCACCCACGAGCTGCGTGACGGTGAGCTCTTGCCCGTTCCACTGCACGGTCGCGTTACCCACGATGCGGCCGTACTCGAGCGCCGCCTTCTCGTGCTCCGTGTGTAGGGGCACGTTCTCCTTGCGGAAGAGCTCCGCCTCGGCGCGCATGTTGCGCAGCGGAACCTGGAAACCGCCTGGCGCGATGCGACTCGAGAGCAGCTTCTCCTTGAGCAGCTGCTCTGCCTCCGAGGCTGGCTGCTGCACCTCTTCCAGGAACTTGAAGTAGCGCGCGCGGGCCGCCTGATCGTCCGAGTGCAAGTCCACGGCGACGTGGAGCCTCTGCCCGGTTTCGTTGATCAGACTCGCGAGCTGCGTCCAGTCGGCCAGCCACGCCCCCACCGACCCTTCGTCGATCGGTCGTCGTGCGAGCTCTTCGAAATACGCCTGGTACTTGGACCACTCCCAATCGAGGACGTCCAGCGCGCTTGGCGGCAAAGGGGCGAGATTGAATGGCATGGGGATGACCTCGCGCCAACATGACCTCAACCGACGGCGTCCGCAACTGATCACTCGACAGGTAGAGGAACCGGTCTCCTGGAGGTCCATGAATCGCCAGCCGTCGTGTTGGCGTTCTTGGCGATACAATCCGCCCATGGGCAAGATCTCTCTGTGTGTAGCGTGTGTGTATTGCGGGTTGTTCCTTGCAGCCTGCGGCAATTCCAGCACCAACCCTCGGGACGCGACGGCGAGCCCCATTGGAGGGGATGCCTCGGCGACGACCGGCGGCGCGGGCGGAACCGTGACGCCCCACCCAGACGGCGCCGCGGGCCAAGGCGGAGGGCCCAGCGATGCTAGCGTCGGTGCCGAGAGCCGCAGAGACGCAACTGATACCAGCGTCGCCGGGGCGGGCGGCAAGGGCACCGGCGGCGCGGGCGGAGGTCCGCGTACGGGCGGCGCGGGCGGGAGCGGTGTCGACGGCGGCAACGCGGGCGGCGCGGGCGGAGGCGCCATCGATGGAGGTTGCGGCCCATCCCCGGGAGCGCCTGCCGTCAGCCGCGGCGGCAAGTACTTCGGCTTCGACGAAAAGCTCAATCGCTACTACACCGACTGTGCCTGGCAACCGGCGAGCACCGTCTACGTCAGTCCGAGCGGCACGGGCAACGGCAGCTCTCGCACGAACGCCGCGAGTGTTCCGAGCGCGCTCGCGGCAGCAACGCCTGGTCGCATGATCGTCTTCACCGCGGGGACCTACTCGGGCTGCTACGAGCTGGACGGCGACCACAGCGGGACCTACGACAGCCCCATCGTACTTTTCGGCGAGCGCAAGGCCGACGGCTCGCCAGCCGTGGTGATCAACTGCTGTGGCAGCGGTCGCAAGACCTGCATCAACCTAGAGTCGGCCAACTACGTCGCCGTGGATGGCTTCGAGCTCTCGGGCGGCGACTATGGCGTGCGCTCGGTCGGCCCAGGCTACGCGGCGAACGAGCATCAAAAGGGTGTCGCCATCCTGAACAGCGTCGGCCATGGCCAGAACAAGGATCCTTTCTTCAGCGGCCAGTCCGACTGGTTGGTCATCGAGCGCTGCACCGGGTACGACTCGGGCTCGGGCGACGGGCATGGCATCTACCTGAGCAACGGCAGCGACTGGAACATCGCGCGCTGGAACGAGACGTACAACACGTATTCTTCCGACTTCCAGATCAACGCCGATCCTCTATCGACGTGTGACGACGAAGGTGTCGCGTTCACCGATCCCGAGTGCGACGCGGTCGCGGGCAGCCATCCCACGGGTGGCCGGGGCGCCTCGGACTTCATGCTCATCGAGGGCAACTTCTTCCACCACAGCAAGGCACAAGGGCCGAACTTCACCTCGGTGAGGAACAGCACCATCAAGAACAACATCTTCGCGCTGCCTGCGCGCCACGGCACCAGCTTCTGGCAGGAGACCGACAACCCCAAGCTCGGATCGTCGAACAACTTGGTCGCCCACAATCTGTTCGTCACCCAGACCGCGAACAGGCAGGCCATCGGCGTCCTCAACGAATCGACCGACAATCAGTTCAAGAACAACGTCATCGTGGCGGTCAGCATCAGCGGGACCACGGTGTCGGCCAACACCAGCGGCCAGTTGCTCGCCACCGACGGAACCACCGTGAAGGCCAACACCTTCGAGCACAACGTGTGGATCTCGGGCTTCTTTGGCTCGGAGGATGCGGCGGATCCGTATGTGCTGGCTGCGAACGAGCTCCGGCTGACCACCTTCGACGCTACGTGGTTCGCCGCATTCCCGACCGCGCTGGCCCGGGATCCGGGCGGATTCGCCCCGTCGGCCAAGGCCCCCTGGCTGGACCAGGGCAGCCTGCTGTCCGAAGTCCTCCTCGACCGCGACGGCGCCGCCCGCCGCTCGCCCACCGATCTCGGCCCCTACGAGCGCTGACCGTGGGTGGACGACTTCCCGCTGGGAAAGGCGCACGTGTTAGTGGCCCAGCATGTTCAAGCGCATCGCCCACGTCTGCCTCAACGTGAAAGACCTCGACCGCTCGCTCGACTTCTATACGCGCGTGGGCTTCGAACCCGCGTTCCGCTTCACCCGGCAAGGGCGGCCCTTCGGCGTGTACTTGAAGCTGGCCGAAGCGAGCTTCATCGAGATCTTCGAGGATCCAAACCTCTTGGCGCCGGTCAACACGGGGCTGGTTCACTTCTGTCTGGAAAGCGAAGATCTGGACAAGCTCATGGCGGACCTGCGCAGTCGCGGCATAGAGTGCTCCGAGAAGAAGCTTGGCTGCGACAACACCTGGCAGATTTGGCTCGAAGATCCCGATGGGAACGCCTTCGAGATCCATCAATACAGTCCGACCAGCATGCAGTTCACGGGCGGGACTGTCGAAGCAGACTGGTAGACGCGCAGGAAGCCGCTAGACTTTGAAGGTGCCGGCCGGGACCGTGCCCTAACTCGGGTACAGGTACCGCGTATCCAGGCTCTGAGCATCTTTTTCGGCACAAAGATCTAGAGCCAATTGTGCGACGTCCGAACAATACCCTAATGCGCTTAGTTTGCTTTCCCGCGTTCATACGGTGATCGCGGGTGCGAGGGGGATCGGTTGGGCCCGGGGCCAGGGCCGCTTGATGGCTGAGCTACCAGATTCCAACTCAAGGAGTTCGCATGACATCCGCTCGTCTGCTTCGTATCGGCGCAATCGCACTTGGCGTCCTTCTGGGCGCTTGTTCCGGCGACAATCCGGATATCGTTAGCGAAACTGGGAATGGCGGAAGTACGGGCGAGGGAGGGTCGACGCCGACCACGACCCAGCCGGTCTCGGGAGGCAAGACTGGCGCGGGCGGCCAGCAGGGATTGGGAGGCGCGGCTGGCGGCCAAACCGCGTCGGGCGGTCAGCCCGTTAGCGGGGGGAACCAGGGCAGTGGTGGCATGACCCGCTCAGGCGGCGTACCAGGCTCGGGTGGCCAAGACAACAAGGGCGGCGGCCCCGGCATGGGCGGCGCTCCGGGGCGCGATGCTGGACGCGACATGCCTGTATTCACAGGCACCAACACCGCGACCGGCACAAGCACCAGAACCGCGACCGGTACAGGCACCAACACCGCGACAGGCACTGGCACCAACACCGCGACCGGCACCCCGACCGGCACCGCGACCGGCACGGGCACCGCGCTGGACTGCTCGGCCCCCATGCCGACCAGCGGCGGCACCACGCACTGCGGAAGCTATAGAACCGGCAAGGCGGGTAGCCTGAGCTGGGAGCTCTGGTCCAACAGCTACAGCAGCAACGCCTGCATCACGTACTACACCGTCCCGGCCTTCAGCGCGAAGTGGAACAACAACGGCGACTACCTCGCACGTCTCGGGATCGAATGGGGCGGCACGTCCATCGCCCAGTTGGGCGAAGTCACCTCTGAATTTGCCTACAAGAAGAACGGAAGTGGCGGCGGCTACTCGTACATCGGCGTCTACGGTTGGGCGAAAAGCCCATGCGTCGAGTACTACATCATCGAAGACTCGTTCAACGGAATGCCGTTCAATCCCTGGAACATGCAACAGAAAGGATCGGCCAGCATCGACGGCGAGAACTACAAGTTCTTCGCCGGCCAAACCAATGGAACCGGCGGCTCGCGCTGTGGCACGCCCTTCCAGCAGTACTGGAGCGTGCGTCAGAAGGGCCGGCAATGTGGCGTCATGACCATCACCAAGCACTTCGAGGAGTGGGCGAAGGTCGGCATGAAGATGGATAGCATCCTGGAAGCCAAGATCCTGGTCGAGACCGGCGGCGGCTCGGGGACCGTCGAGTTCCCGATCGCGAACGTGAAGGCGACCAAGTAGACCGAAAGCTTGCCGAACCCAAAGGCGGCCGCTCGCGAGGGCGGACCGCCTTTGTTATTTGGCGGAGCGCGCCACCGCGCCGCTCTCCAGCTCGCCGGTGGCGGAGAAGACGTCGGAGGGCTCCACGGGATGGAGCAACCTTCGATGAACGTCCCACCAGGCTCTGGCCTTGTCGGGGGTCCACTCGCCCCGCGACGGACAGCGAGAGAGAGCATCGCACAGGTGCCGCGCCGACGGCGGCCGGTCCACCGGCTCCTTGGCCAGACACTGCAGGACGATCCTCTCCAACTCGGCATCGATACCGGAGACGATGCTGCTCGGCGCTCGCGGAGCGTCCTGCATGTGCTTGACGCAGATGTCGAGCGCGGACTGCCCCTCGAAGACATGGCAGCCGGTGAGCAGGTAGTACGCGACCACGCCCAGCGAGTAGAGGTCGCTGCGTCCGTCCACCTGGTCGGGCGTTCGCATCGCCTCGGGAGACATGAACAGCGGCGTGCCCACGGTGATCTTCGCGTCGGTCACGTCCACGTCGGTCCGGATCGCACGCACCAAGCCGAAGTCCAACACCTTGACCACGTCCGGCTCGCCGCCGCGCGGACCCAGCAGGATGTTCGCCGGCTTGACGTCCCGGTGGACCAGACCATGCTCGTGGGCTTCGCCGAGCGCGCCGGCGACCATCTCCATGATGTGCACCACACGCCCGGACGGCATCGGTCCCGATGCGACGCTGACCTGGTCCAGCGTCGCGCCCTCCACCAACTCCATGACGTAGTAGAAGACGCCCTCGTGGGTGCGGCCGTAGTCGTGGATGACGACGGTGTTGGGGTGGCTGAGCTGGCTCGTCAGCTGGACCTCACGCTCGAAGCGCCTGATGGCCTCCTGGCCAGCCGCCTCCGGGGGCAAAAGCTTGATGGCGACCGGACGCTTCATCAAGGCGTGCCGGGCGCGGTACACGATGCCCATACCGCCCTGGCCGATCTTCTCGCCCAGCTCGTATTGGCCGAGGCGCTTGGCGACCTGTACCTCCGATTGCAGCCGGTGGACCACGCGCGCCATGACCCCGCAGGCGGCCCCCGTGAACAGCCACCAGTTGATGCCGAACGAGACCAGGAACCCCCGGTCGTCGCGCTCCATGGGAAATGTCGACGGCAGCGCGGACGGCCAGCCGGTGCCCGTGAAGACACAGATGGGCAGGCCCACCAGCGCCGCCAAGATCAGCGAGTGTTTGAGCGAGCTCGGCACCAGTGCCGCGCGGATCGTGAGGATCTGCGTCGCCACGAGCAAGCTGATCATCAAACCGGCGAACTCGAAGACAACCCGAATGAAGCCGGGATCCGTGCTGGCTATCAAGTCCGGGTGTGCCCGACCGAACGAGACGGAGCTGGTGAGGAGGTCCGGGGTCGAGACGCGAAACGCGAAGCTCGCGGCGATGAGGGCCAAAGGCACGGCGACGAGCTCGGCAAGCCGCAAGAAACGCTGGGGACGGGGCTTGCCACGGGTGAAGAGCCACAAGGCCAGAAACGCAAGTACCGCGACGAAGAGCCACGCATAGACGGGCAGTTGGGCGCGTTCAGGGCGGCCTTTGACCAGATCGATGATGGAGCGAATGCACAGGCCCGCAACTGCGCAGGTGAACGCCACCCGCGCGAAAAGCGACGTCCTTTGCTGAACGTAGTAGGAGGTTCCGGTGCTGGAGGTGTGGACGGATAAGTCGGGGACGATCGCCCTCAGGACACGAATCGGCACCTCTTCAGGATAACGTATGACGGCCGGATACGCCGGTGAAGCATGAGGTGCGTGGATCGGTCCTGCGAGACCAGAGAAGCCATCGACAAAATGATGAAGAAAACCCCCGGGGTCACGCAGGCCCCCGCCTCTGCGCCCGGGCCAGCCGGGTTCGCTGATGGTCCGCCGAACCAGCGCGGACGCCCTGGGCCATAGTTGGAGATGCTTGGTCCCACGATGTGCCAGCTGGCGTTGCCGCCGTCCGCTCGATCGCGCGTCTACCTTACGTAGATTGGATCTGTGATTTGCAGATCGAGGCGATGCTTTGGCGCCGCACCTGAGAAATCTCCGCGCCTGCGACGGACAGGGCTCCGGCACGGCGGCTGCAAAGGGGCGGGTCAGCAAGGGAGGAGCCGCACATGAGCACCAAGATCGTCGAAGCACTGAAGACCACTGTCAGCAAAGCCTGGAGCCTGCTTCGTGGAGCCGGAGCCAGCATCGGGCGGGGATCGGCTCTCGCCATCGGCACCAAGAAAGGACGCCGCGCGCTGGCCCTGGTCGGCGTCGCAAGCGCGGCGGCGATCCTGATCTGGAGGCCGCCGGTCCAAGCGGTCACCCCGGGCGAGGTCGGCGTGCGCACGAACCGCCTCACCGGCGGGGTGGCCATTCTTCCGCCTGGCCCGGCCGTGGTTCTGCCGGGGCTCCACGCGCTCCGCTGCTACAGCCTGCGCGAGCAGGTCTACCGCCCCGAGGATTCCGCCACCGCCACCGCGAAGGCCCCGTTCCAGTCGGTGGAGGGACTGTCGCTAGGCGTGGCGACCACCGTGCGCTGGGCTCTGGACGCGGGCCGGGTGACCGAGATCGCGGCCCGTCTGCCCGAAGACGTTGGTCACGACCTCATCGAGCCGGTGGTGGACGGCGTGCTTCATCGGAGCATCTCCCGCCACACCGTGCGCGAAGTGTTCACGGCCAAGCGCCGCGAGATTCAGGATGAGGTCGAGAAGGAGCTTCGCGAGCTTCTGGCCAAGGACGGCGTCGTGGTCCGCGCGGTGTTTCTGGGCCACGTGGACCTGCCACAGGAGTACCGCCGGGGCCTCGAACACCTGCTGTCCGAAGAGCTCGAGGTGGACAAGATGAAGTACACGATCGAGGTGAAGGCCCAGGAGGTCAAGCAGAAGACCCTCGAGGCCGAGGCGCTGAAGGCGGCCCGGGAAAAGGCGGCCGAAGCAGCGGCCCAGGAGGAGATCATCGCGGCCAAGGGCCGGGCCGAGGCCATGAAGCACGTGCTGCCCTTCAAGGAGAAGGAGATCGAGCAACGCCGACTCGAGGCCGAGGCACAGAAGGTGTCACGTATGAAGGAGGCAGAGGGCCAGGCGGAGGCGCGCAAGATCGAGGCCGGCGCCGAAGCCGACGCACGCAAGAAGCTGGCCGACGCGGATGCCTACCGGCTGGAGATCACCGGCAAGGCAGCCTCGGAGCAACTGGCCCGCGACTCGCAGATCATCGCCAAGAACCCACTGCTGATTCAAAAGACCTTGGCGGACAAGCTGTCCGACAAGATCCAGGTCATCGTGGCCCCCCCGTCCACGGACGGTCTGCTCTTGTCGTCCGTGTTGGGGCGGGCGGGAGAGGCCGCGCCTCGGCCCACCATGGCCAGCAAGCCGACCGGTCAGCGTTCGGAGGAGGACTAGGATGACCGCCGCGGCCGCAGCCGCCCTAGCCGGGCTCATCGCCATCGTCGGACAAGACAACACACCGCTGCGGGCCGCGGCGCGCGCGGATGCCCCGGTGCAAGCCCAACTCGCCGAGGGCGACTGGCTGGAGGTGCGCGGCGAGAGCGCGGACTACCTCAAGGTCTGGGACCACCGTCGCGAGCGCGCCGGTTTCGTCCGCCGAGAACGCGCCCGAACGGTCCGGCTCGACGAAGCCACGGCGCCATCGCTGCGATCGGTGTTCTCGTTCCTGCAAGGCGAGGTCGGGCATGAGTCGCTGGCGATCGCCTACGCCGTGCTCTACCTGCGGGCCACGCCGTCGGGTCCGCACGCGGACGTGCAGGTCGAGCTTGGCCTGGTCGCGGATCGCCTGGCGCGGCGGGTGTCCCGGGGAGGCAACGCCGCGGACGCCGCTCACCTGGAGGTCGCCAAAAGCTACGGCGTCGGCTTCGTCACCATGGAGGCCGATGGACGAGCGCGGATCTGCTACGACGGCGATGGCCTGCGACGAGGGCTGGGCGCCGCCGGTGCGCCGGAACGGACCCAGGCCGACGCCGCCCTGGCCTTGACCCGAGGCGACTGCACGAGCCCCACGGCCCTGCCGAGCGTCTTGGCCGAATGGAATGCCTGGCGGCTCGAAGTGCTCGCTCACACCGACAAGTTGGACGTGCCGGCGCATGTGCGGGCACGGCTGCGCATGCGCGGCATCGAGGCCTTGGGCTACCTGGCCTGGCACCAGCATCGCAGCGGCGACCCGGCCAAGGGCGCGCAGCTGGCCAGCGAAGCCATTCGGCAATTGGCGCTCGTGGATCGAGGGCTGCTGGCGGACGAGGATCGTTCGACCTACGACCAGGCGGTGCTTCGCGCATCGGCCATCCGCTGGGCGGCAGACGCGTCAGCGAACAAGGAACCCAGCGTCGCGCAGGGCGCGCTTCGCCTGGCGGTGAAGCCGGGCCAGCCGGGCGAATCCTGCTTGCAGCTCTTCGGAAAGGCCGATGCCCCAGTCTTCGAGCGCTGCACATACGGCGTCGTCTGGCAGCGCTCGTTCCAAGTTTCTCCGAGGGGCAACCGCGCCACCGTGGCCGTGCAGCCGCTGCCGGGTTGGACCGAGCTGTGGGTCCTACGCGGCGGACGCGACGGTTGGAACGCAGACGTGCTCACCGCTGCCGTGACCCGGCCCGAGCTCGGCTACGTCGAGTCCGCCGGGTTCACCCCCGACGGCGAGCGCTTGCTCGTCGTGCGTGAGGCACGCGTGGATGCCAACCGCTTCGAGCGACGATTCCAGGTGCTGCGCGCATCTTCGCCGGACCTGAAGGTCGACCTGCAAGCCAGCCGCGCGAGTCTCATCGCCGCTTTCCGACGCTGGTCGAGCGCGCGCTGGCAGGCCGAGACCCTCTCGTTGCGAGGCGAGTCGCTCCGTTGACCGGACCGACACCGCGTCGACGCGGCTAACTCCTCGTGGCGGCCATCGCCTGCAAGGCGACCAGCGGCGCTGCGGGCTGCCAGCCAGAGTCCAGCAGGGCTTTCGATGCAACCATCGAGCAGTCCGCCGGCCTTTGCGGGGCGACCTCCCTGCTCTTCGTCGCCGCGATCAGAGCCACCGGCAACGCGAAGGCCTGGGCCGCGAGCAATCCGAATGCGTGCCGGCTGATCCGTTCGGGGCCGGCGACGTGATGCACTCCTCGGATGCGCTGCTCGATGCAAAGCTCGACCGCTCGACAAAAATCCCCGGCCGTGGTCGGCGTGCGGTACTCGTCGACGAAGAGCGAGACCGTGCGCCCGTCGCGCAAGGACGCAAGCATCTCCTCCAAGAAGCACCGACGCCCATTTCGCGTCCATCCATAGAGCAACGCCGCCCGCAAGATGCACCAGTCATCGCTGCTCTCTCTGACGGCCTTTTCGCCAAGCAGCTTCGTCCGTCCGTAGACACAGCAAGGATCGGGTTCGGCATTCTGTTCGTACCATCCGCGCGTGCCCCCGAAGACCAAGTCGGTCGAGAGGTAGACCATGGACGCCCCGACGGCTCGTGCTGCCGCCGCGACGTTCGCGGTCCCGCGAGCGTTGCAGTCGTGGGCGAGGTCGGGCGATTCCTCGCAGCGCTGCAGGCTCGCCAGGGCCGCGGCGTGGATGACCACGTCTGGGCGCTCGCGCTCGAGGGTTCGGTTGACGGCCGTTCGATCCCGGACGTCCAAAGCCTGCGGCGTGACGCCCGCGGGAAGACGCTCCGGGCACTGCCCGAAGGTCGCGGTCACGCGCCACCTTTCCCTGAGCGTCTCGCACAGCCTCGCGCCCAAGTAGCCGCTGCCTCCGGTCAACAGGATCTTCGTCGCGCGCATGGCCCCGCAGATGCGTCTACCGTGCAGCTAAGCCGCCGTGTAGTCCACCAGCCGCCGCTCGCTCCGCGCCGCCATCACGAAGGGCTTCACCGCCTCGTGCAGAGGGTGGTTCTGGTACGCATCCAGCGCCGCGCGGCTCTCGAACTCGGAGTAAAGGACGATGTCCGACGACTCGGGCGTGCGACTGAAGTCGAACCCGACCTCCAGCTTCAGCATCCCGGGGATCTTGCCGTTCAGCGCTTCGAGCAGGCGCTTCACTTCCGCGGCGTTCTCGGCCTTGCTGCGGCCGTTGGCCGATTCGTGTAGCCGCCAAAAGACGATGTGACGAACCATGCTCAGCCCTCCTCTGCTCCGGCACGAATGCGGCGGATTGCCTCCGCCACGCCTTCCTTGGCCGCGAAGATCGCGGCACCAGCCACGAGCACGTCGACCCCGGCCTTCACCATGGTAGCGGCGTTCGCCGGCCCGACGCCGCCGTCGATCTCGATCGTGCAGTCGAGCTTGCGCTCGTCGAGGATCTGCCGCAAGCGGACGACCTTGCCGAGCACGCTGTCGATGAACTTCTGACCACCGAAGCCTGGGTTGACCGACATGAACAGCACCTGATCGACGTCGGACAGGACTTCCTCGATGGTCGACACGGGGGTCGACGGATTGATGACCACACCGGCGCGCTTGCCCAGGTCGTGGATCTGCTGGAGCGTGCCGTGCAGATGCGGGCAGGTCTCCTGATGAACGAGGATGAGGTCCGCCCCTGCCTTGGCGAACTGCGGGATGTAGCGCTCGGGCTCGACGATCATCAGGTGCGCTTCGAGGGTGGTCTTGGTGATGCGCCTGACCGCCTCGACCACCAGGGGACCGATGGTGATGTTGGGAACGAAGCGGCCGTCCATCACGTCCAGGTGGAAGCGTTCGACACCGACGGCGTCGGCCTCGCGCATGTGGTCGCCCAATCGGGCGAAGTCGGCAGAGAGGATGGACGCGGAGATTTCGGCCTTGCTCATCGTTCGGTTCCGCGCGAACTATGCCGCCGCCAAGCCCCCGCTTCAACCTCGTTTCTCGGGCTGAAGCGCGGCGATCAGCGTCCGGGCTTCGTTGCCTTGGCCGTCGCTGGGGGCGTGGGCGGCTTTCGCAGGTCGAACAACGTCTTGGGCTTGGCCGCTTTCGTTGCCGCCGGCTTGTTCACCAGCGCTGCCGCGGGGGCCACGGGCGGTGGCGGCGGCGCCACCGGGACGGGGGGCGCGGGTGGAGGTGTCGGCGGCAGATCGGGGACGAGCGGTCCAGGCCGTTTCTTGAACACCACCCAAGGTAGCGAGACACCCGCGATCTCCACCATGCCGCGGTAGCCGCGAAATGGATCGTACCCGGGGGGCAAGCTGCGCGTGAACACGTAGTCGAAGATGGGCAGCATCTGCGCTGGGGCAAAGTCCTGCGGCGCCCAGGGGTTGGTCATGAAGTTGCGAGGGACCTTGGTCCTGCACGGCATGTGGCGAAGCCCGCAATAGGCGGGGGGGACCATGCTGCCGGGCGCGGGCCGCAAGGCCGCGTAGAAGTTGGGCACGCCGACCACGGCCGACTCTACGTGCATGACGGCCGAGCGACGGTCGAACACCAGCCCCATGGCCTTGCCGCCCGGGGGAAGCTTCTCGGCCAACGCGACGAAGCCGGCGACCTCGGCGCCGTAGGCGCGGTAGTGTTTGTAGAGCTCGATTCCGTAGAACACCCCAAGCGCCACGGCTGGAAGCGGCAGCAGCGTGGCGAACAGCCCACGAAAACGCAGAAGCCCGGCGGGCACGAGCAAAACCGCGGTCAGCAGCACCAGCACCGAAAAGCGCGGGAAGAAGGTCATGAGCTCCATCTCTTGCAGGTGATGGGGCAAGGCCAGGTAGGCGGTCAGCGCACCCAGGAAGGCGATCGTGCCGGCGATGGCCAGGAAGTGACCTCGGAACGCTCGCACGCGCGAGCGACGCCGTACGACGGTGGCAACCACCCCGACGACGAAATAGACACCGAGGATGAGACAAAGGACCCGGCACACGGGGATGTTGATCTCGTCGATGAAGGCGCGCATCGCGTGCACGGGAATCCAGATCACGCGCTCCCACAGATCGGTGAGCAGCGACTTGCGGCCCAGATCATCCAGGCGATGACGCTTCAGGAACGCCCACGCCAAGCCAAAGGTGAGGCGCGCTTGCCCCGCGACCGGCGGCGTTGCGAAGTGCCAGTAGGCGAGCGCCAGGAATGACGGCACCAGCGCCAAGGAGGCGAACAGCTTGCGACGCCACGACTGGGGCACCAGCACGGCGAAGGCCAGCGCGGCGCAGATCCCATAGAGGAAGTTCTGCAGGTGGCACAGGAAGAGCAGAAAGGCCACGGCCGCGACCAGGAACCATCGCTTGACGAGGGCGCGCCTACCATCGGCCAGCGCCAGCTTCGCCATGGCTGCCAAAAGCCACAGCGCCACCGGCAGGGAGAGCGCAAAGCTGATGAAGCCGTAGTGCAGGGTCAGGTTGTAGGCCAGCGGGAAGGCCAGCAGGGCCGGCACACGGCTGCGCCTGCACGCCCCGAGCAACGACGCCGTCGCCAGCGGCAGGCCGGCCACGTACATCGCGATGATCAGCTTGTGCGCCGCCAGCAGGCTCATCACCTTGCCGAGCATCGCAAGGCCCAGGAAATGCGCCGCGTATGGCGCGAGCCCGATGCTCCCCTCGTAGTAAGGAGCGTAGGGCGAGGCGGGGTCGCCGACCTTGGACAGCATGTCCGCGGCGGCGATGTGGAAGGGCAGATCCAGCCCTGGCAAAAGCCGCGTGGCCAACAGAGGCGCCACGAAGAACGGCAGCAAGACTGCGTAGCCCACCCCGAAGCACCACGCGTCGGGGACCTTGCCCGAGACCACCCACGCCCACAGGCGCGAAAGCTTGCTTGGCTTCGGGCTTGCGGGCGGAAGCCCGGTATCCTGCAGAGTATGTCGGCCCGCTTCCGAGCCCGGCGAATCGTTCATACGTGTCCGAAGAAAGGTTCGGCGTTGCCGGACCGCGTCTCCTGGGTCTCGCCACGAGCAGCGTCAAACGTCCGAACTACGCGAGGAGCCCTGTATACAACGATTCGCTCCGAAAGCGTGGTATAGAGTCCGACCAACTTGCCATGGGACTGTTCGACATCTTCTCAAAAGAGAAGCGCGAGGAGCGCGCGCGCGCCGGAAATATCCAGCGCACTATCAACAAGTATTCCCAGTCCGGGGAACGGTACAAGGCCATGGAGGCCTTGGCGACCGAAGGCTCGGACCAGGCTATCTACGGTCTGCTGCGCCGCTTCGGGATGAAGTACGACAAGTCCATCGAAGACGAGCAGGAGAAGGAGTGGGTCTTCGACACGCTGGTCAGCAAGGGCGAAGCGGCCCTGCCCTCGGTCAAGCGCTACATGATCTCGGCGAACTCGGTGTCGTGGCCGCTCAGGGTCTTGCAGAAGATCGCGCCCAGCAAGGACGCCGAGCTGGAGATGGTGGCCGAGGTTCTGGCCCGCCACGAGCCCGGCTACGAGCGCGACCCCACGAAGAAGATCCAGCTCATCCGCCACATCGGCCTGATGAAGCACGCCAAGGGCCCGACGCTGGTGTCGCCCTACCTGGCCGACATGGACGAAGGCGTTCGTCTGGCCAGCGTCGAGGCACTGCTGGTGCTCAAGAACGAAGAGGAGGCTCGTGACAAGCTGCTCGAGCTCTTCGTCTCCGACGCCGAAGAAAGCCTGCGTCTTCGCATCCGCATCGCCGAAGGCTTCGCTGACCTCGGATGGCGCGTGCAAGGCCACCGGGGCGGCGTGGAGAAGAAGCTTCCCGATGGATTCCAGCTGGACCGCGAAGGCCACATCCTGAAGTTGAAGAAGCCCGATTAATGCCGCGACGACAAGACATCAAGACAGTCCTGCTCATCGGTTCCGGTCCCATCGTGATCGGACAAGCCTGCGAATTCGACTACTCCGGCACGCAAGGCGTGAAGGCCCTGCGGGAAGAGGGGTTCCGGGTGGTGCTGGTGAATTCGAATCCAGCGACCATCATGACCGACCCCGAGCTGGCGGATCGCACGTATGTCGAGCCGCTGACGGTCGACATCGTCACCAAGATCATCGAGCGTGAGCGGCCCGATGCGCTCTTGCCGACCCTGGGCGGCCAGACCGCGCTCAACCTCACCATCGAGCTGGCCAAGGCAGGCGTCCTCGAGAAGTACGGCGTGAAGCTGATCGGCGCGCAAGTGGCCGCCATCGAGAAGGCCGAGGATCGCGACCTGTTCAAGCAGGCGATGCGGAACATCGGCCTCAAGGTTCCCTTGTCGGGCTACGCGCGCTCGCTCGCAGAGGCGCGCGCCATCCAGGCCGACATGGCGCAGAAGACCGGCACCAGCTACCCGGTGATCCTGCGTCCGTCATTCACGTTGGGCGGCTCGGGCGCGGCCATCGCGTGGAACGCCGAGGAGTTCGACGCCAAGGTGAATTGGGGCCTGCAGCAGAGCCCGCGCGGCGAGGTCCTGGTCGAGCAATCGGTGCTCGGCTGGAAGGAATACGAGCTGGAGGTGATGCGCGACAGCAGCGACAACGCCGTCATCATCTGCTCCATCGAGAACTTCGACCCCATGGGGGTGCACACCGGCGACTCGATCACCATCGCGCCGGCCATGACCCTGACCGACAAGGAATACCAGGTCATGCGCGACGCCGCCCTGGCGGTCATCCGCGAGATCGGCGTCGAGACCGGCGGGTCGAACATCCAGTTCGCCGTGAACCCGAAGAACGGCGAGATGATCGTCATCGAGATGAACCCGCGCGTGTCGCGCAGCTCGGCGCTGGCCTCGAAGGCGACCGGGTTCCCCATCGCCAAGATCGCCACCAAGCTGGCCATCGGCTACACGCTGGACGAGATCCCGAACGACATCACCCGGGAAACCCAGGCGTGCTTCGAGCCGACCATCGACTACGTGGTCACCAAGATCCCGCGCTTCGCCTTCGAGAAGTTCCCAGGGGCGGACTCGACGCTGGGCCCGCAGATGAAGTCGGTGGGCGAGGTCATGGCCATCGGCCGCACCTTCCGCGAATCGTTCGGCAAGGCGCTGCGCTCGCTGGAGATCGGACGCTGGGGCCTCGACCTCGATCGCGTGCCACCGCTGGACGAGCTCAAGCGCTCGATTCGCGAGCCCGGCCCCGAACGCCTGTGGCAGCTCGCCGAGGCGCTGCGCCTGGGTCTGTCCACCGACGAGGCGTTCCAACTGACCGCCATCGACCCGTGGTTCCTCGAGCACCTGAACGCGCTCGTCCAGGAAGACGAGTCCGCGTGCAAGGACGGCGCGAAGCTGCTCGACGATCCAGTCTCGTTGGCGCGCCGCAAGCGCATGGGCATGTCGGATCGCCGACTGATGAAGCTGGCCGGCGTGAGGGAAGAAGACGTGCGCCAGGCACGCATTCGCCACGGCATCCGTCCGGTGCTCAAGCGGGTCGACACCTGTGCTGCCGAGTTCGAAGCGCACACCCCCTACCTGTATTCGAGCTACGAGACGGGCAGCGAGGCCGAGCCGGCCGCCGAGTCCGAGGCGCGACCCACCGGCAAGAAGAAGATCGTCATCCTGGGCGGCGGTCCCAACCGCATCGGCCAGGGCATCGAGTTCGACTATTGCTGCGTCCACGCCGTCAAGGCCCTGCGCGAAGACGGTTACGAGACCATCATGGTCAACTGCAACCCCGAGACGGTGTCGACCGACTACGACA
>CAZYFU010000056.1:0-35768 GCA_964647025.1 uncultured Myxococcales bacterium
CTGACCCGCTACCTCTCGGACAACTGGCTGCCCGTCATCGAGAAGGACGTGGACGGCCCCAGCGCGTTGCCCATGCGCCTCGACGGCGAGGTGCCCAATCTGGGCAAGTACACCGCCTGCCGGCGCGTGGCCCGCACCATCTACCTGGGCTCGGCGCCAACCGCGACAGCGGCGAACCGGGGCATCGAAGATCGACGCGTGAAGCTCGGCTGCGTCATGCCAGGCGAGTCGCCAGCCATCTTCGGCGATGCTCTTCGCCGCCTGGCCGCCGCTGCGACCTACCTCTATCCCGAGGGCTCGCGCTACTGGTACTCGACCCAGCCGACCGTGACCAAGCTGGCCGAGGACCGTGCCGAGCAGCTCAAGCGCGATTCGGACAAGGTTGTCGCCGAGCTGGACAAGCGACTGCGCGCCGACCTGCGCAGCTCGGGCGACTTCCCGCGCGTTCACCCGCTGCCGCAGTCTGGACAGGACGTCTCCGACGACATGGACGCACGTCTTGTCGTGCTGGGGCCGGACCATCCCTACAGCAAGGGCGACGGCAACCGCGCCGAGACCATGGCCAAAGCCATCCTGGAAACCCGAGGGACGAGCCCCAGGCTCTACCGCAACACGCTGGTCTTCCTGGCCCCTGACCAAGCCCGGTTGCAGGACCTGGACGAGGGCGTCCGGCGATACCTGGCGTGGCAGTCCATCCTCGACGAGAAAGAGACCCAGGACCTGTCCCCGCACCAGGTGAAGCAGGCCGAGGTCCAGCGGAACGCCGCAGACAGCACGGTAAAGGCCCGCCTGCCCGAGACCTACCAGTGGCTGCTGGTCCCCGTGCAGAAGTCGCCGCAGGCCCCGGTCGAGTGGCAGGCAATCAAGCTGCAAGCTGGGCAGGACGCGCTTGCCGTGCGTGCCAGCAAGAAGCTGAAGAACGACGAGCTGCTCATCACCAGCTTCGGCCCGACCCGGCTGCGCATGGACATGGACCGCGTGCCGCTCTGGCGTGGCGACGCCGTGGCCATCAAGCAGCTCGCCGACGACTACGCCCGCTACATCTACCTGCCACGGCTGAAGTCATGGTCTGTGCTGGTCACCGCCATCAGCGACGGTCTGGGCCTGACCAGTTGGATGGTCGACTCGTTCGCCTACGCCGACAGCTACGACTCTGCCGCCAACCGGTACCCCGGCCTGCAAGCCGGCAGGACGCGCGTGCTCGCCGACGCCAACGACCCCGGCCTGCTGGTCAAGCCCGAGGTGGCCCAGCGCCAAATCGAAGCCGAGAAGACGCCCACGCCGGTGCCGACACCGAAGCCAGGCCCGTCAGCGAACGGGAAGCCCGCCCCAACCGCTGGCGCAACGACACCCGGCCCGACCGGCACGACACCCACGCCGGTCCCGCGCAAGCTCAAGCGCTACCACGGCAGCGTCACCCTAAGCGCCACCCGCGCCGGTCGCGACGCCGGCCAAGTCGCCGAGGAGGTCATCGCCCACCTGGCCGGCCTGGCCGGCGCCAAGGTGACCGTCACCCTCGAAATCGAAGCCGAGGTGCCGGCGGGCGTGCCCGAGAACGTAGTCCGCACCGTCACCGAAAACGGCCGCACCCTGAAGTTCACCAGCCAGGGGTTCGAGGAAGAGTAGCTCCCGGACTTGATCTGAACGCCTGTTCAGGTAGGCTTCACTAGAGGAGATATTGATGAAGGTCGACTTGATAGGACGTGTTCGAAACACGCGACTTCCTCTGTCGCGTCCGCTGCTTCCGCTGTTCGAGGCGGTTATCAACTCGTTCCAGGCAATCGAACAGGCCAAGGTGAAGCCTGGGCGAATCGATATCAGCGTCGAGCGTGAGCCAACGCCGGAAATCGACGGTGGCGACGGAACGCATGCGCCCATATGTGGATTCGTGGTTACGGACAACGGTCCGGGATTCGATGAAGCCAACTTCTCCTCGTTCGAGACGTCCGATTCGACTCTGAAGCAGGCGCTTGGGGGAAAGGGGGTGGGGCGGCTTCTCTGGCTCAAGGCCTTCGACGGTGTCGATGTCGACAGCGTGTTCATCGAGCCCGGCGGGAAGAAGTCCCGACGGACGTTCGTCTTTCGCTTGGACAACGATGGCGTGAATGACGACCTGGTTGTCGGCGTCGATGATTCTGCGTCGTTGCAGACGGTGGTTCGGCTGCGGGGCTTCAAGAAGGAGCTGCATGAGAAGTGCCCCAAGGGGCTTGCAACGATTGCGCAGAAGCTGATCGAACACTGCCTCACCTACTTCATCTTCGGTTCTGGGGTGCAGGTGCGCCTACGCGACTCCGACGGTCGCACCCTGAACGTGAATGAGCTGTACAAGACCGAATTTGCGCCGCACACGGAAAAGGACAGCTTCGCGTGTGCCGGGCAGAAGTTCCTGGCCACCCACGTGAAGCTGTACTCGGCAGAGGCTGGGGCGCACAGGCTGCACTTTTGTGCGCACCGTCGAGAGGTCTTGGAGCGAAGGCTGCAGCCGCTGATTCCCAACCTGACCGGAAGAGTCTCGGACGTGGACGGGCGCCAGTTCTACTGGTCTACCTTCGTCTCCGGCGCCGCTCTCGATGACCACGTTGATTGTGACCGGACCGGTTTCACCTTTCCCCTGGAGCCGAGCCCCCTGGTGCCCGAGGAACTCACGTTGCAAGGGATAACGGACGACGTGCTGCCGAAGGTCCGGGCTCGGCTGGCGCCCTATCTCGCGCCAGTGCAGCAGCGCAAGATGGAGCGAATCCGGGACTACATCGCCACTCGGGCGCCTCAGTACCGCGCCGTGCAGAAGTACGCAGCCAACGAGTTGGAAGACGTGCCTCCGGACTTGCCCGAGGCTGACCTCGACATCGCGCTGCATCGACTCAGCTTCAAGATGGAGACCGATGTTCGTGCGGCGAATGCTCGCTTGGCATCCACCCCGCCGAGCGACGACGTCGAGGGTGAGCTGGCTCGCCTGGTCGAGAAGGCGACGGATATCGGCCAATCGAATCTGGCGAAGTATGTGGCTCAACGACGTGTGATTCTCGACCTTCTCGACCGGTCGCTGAAGGCGAGACCTGGTGGTGGGTACGCGCTCGAAAGCGACATCCACCGCATCATCTTCCCGCTGCGTAGGACGTCTGACGAGGTCGTCGATGGGCAGCAGAACCTGTGGGTTATCGATGAGCGGCTCGCGTATCATGCATTCCTTGCATCGGACAAGGAGCTGAAGACCATGCCCATCGTGCAGGTCGACAGCGGCGAACGCCCTGACATCATCATCTTCAACAACCCCTTGGCCTTTGCCGACGGCGGTCCCTCCTATTCGTCTGTCGTTGTCATCGAGTTCAAGCGCCCTGTGCGCGAGCAGTACGCCGAAGAGGACAACCCGATTACTCAGGTGTATGGCTATGTGGCCCAGGTCCGGAAAGGCGAGGTGAAGGACAGGTGGGGAAGACTCCTGACCGTGAAGCCTGAGACGCCATTCTATTGCTACATCATCTGTGATCTGACTGCGAAGGTGCGGCAGTTTGCCGAGGAGGCTGCGCTCACCAGCGCTCCCGACCACCTTGGCTACTTCGGCTTCAATCACAACCGCAACGCCTACATCGAGGTCATCTCGTACGACAAGCTCGTTGAAGACGCGAAGAAGCGTAACCGCGCGTTTTTCGACAAGCTCGGCTTGCCGCTCCCGTAGCGATGGACCTCGTGTTGCACTCGGATGAGCGAGCTTGTCGGCGAAGAAATGAGGAGGAGCTGCGCTGGCTGGGCGCCTATCACGAAGCATCGCATGCGGTGGTGCATTTTGCCGTTGGTGCACCGATTGCTCCATCCATCTCCCTCCAGCCAAAGGGTGTTTACCGGGCTCGGGACCTCAAGACCCTGGCTGGCAACCTCGCGTGGGTTGGTCTTGCAGGTTACATCGGCATGAACGCCTACAACATGCGCTGCCGGGGCAAGCCGCGCTGGGCGCTCGACGGCATATACACCATCATCGTCGAGGACAGCGACCACTGGTACACTGCCATGTGCCTGTTTCCCAACTACCAACCTGGCAACAGAGTCACGGGTGGCCGAATCCGCAAGGCATTGCAGGCTGAATGCCTACACGTGAAGAAGCTCGTTCGGGCGAATTGGCACGTCGTCGAGCGGGTCGCTCGTGCTGCGTTCGCCGCGGGACATCTGAACGCAGGTGAGCTTCGGACTCTGGTCGAGGAGCCTTGCGACATGGTGCGCGCGTGGAAGTCACCGGCGGCCGAAGCGTTCGATAGGTTGGTGAGGACTACGCGAGAGCGCTTCACGGCCACTCTCGCCGGGGCGAACGAGAAGGTGGTACGCTCGCGCGGCGTTCAAGCTGCAGCTTCACGCTTGAGCGGCAACACCTTCACGTCGGCGCGCAGCTTGTCGAGGTAGTCGGCCCATTCTTGCATCATGCGGCGCCGCTCGGGCAGGTGCGCGGTGCGATTGTAGGCACGCCCAAGCGGATCGCGGACGTTGTGCGCGAGCTGGTGCTCGATGATGTCGACGGGGAAATGGAGTTGCTCGTCGAGCATCGTCCGGGCCATGGCACGAAATCCGTGCCCGCTCATCTCCTCGCTGGGTATCCCCATCGAACGCATCGCCGCGAGAACGGCAGCGCTCGACATCGGACGACTGGGACCGCGCTCGCTCGGGAAGACGTATTGCCCAGCTCCGGTGGTCCGATGCAACTCACGCAGGATGGCGACGGCCTGTGTGGCCAGCGGAACGATGTGATGGGTTTCGGTCTTGCTGGCGATGAAGCGCCACTCCCCGTTCACCATGTCGATGTCGGCCCACCGGGCGGTGCGCAGCTCGCCAGGCCTCACGAACAGCAACGGCGCGAGCTTGACGGCGGCATTGACCACGGGTGTGCCCTCGTGGCCCCAGAGCATGCGCAGCAGTTCGCCGGCGCGGGTGGGCTCCGTGATGGCGGCGAAGTGGCCTCCCGTTGCCGGAGGAAGGGCGCCACGCAGGTCTGCCGAAGGGTCACGTTCGGCCCGGCCGGTGGCGATGGCGTACCTGAAGACCTGGCCGCAATGCGCGCGTGCCCGGTGGGCGGTGTCGAGAGCCTCACGGCCTTCGATGCGACGGAGCACGCCCAGCAGCTCAGGCGCGGTTATCTCGGCGACTGGTCGCTTGCCCAGCCACGGAAACAAGTCGGTCTCGAAGAGGCTCTTCACACGCTTGGCATGGTCGGGTACGAACACGGCCGACTGCTTGTCGAGCCACTCCCGCGCCACAATCTCGAAACTGTTCGCGGCGCGCTCGACTCCAGCTGCCCTTTCGGCTCTCCGGACTGCGCTGGGGTCGATGCCCTGTCTCAGCAGCTTGCGTGCATCGTCCCTCTTGAAGCGCGCGTCCTTCAGGCTCACCTCCGGATAGGTGCCCAGCGACAACCGCTTCTCCTTGCCGAGGTAGCGGTACTTGAGCCGCCACCAGCAACCCCCGGTGGGCGAGAGTTCGAGGTAGAGACCACCAGCATCGAAGAACCTGCGCCTGCGGCCCGTTGGCTTCAGCTTTCTCAGTTCCAGGTCCGTGAGCGGCATGTGGGGGCAACTCCTTTTCCAAGATCAGCGGTTGCCCCCAATGTTGCCCCTGCCTCGCTCTGGCTGTCAACGGATTGTCGAAGACCGATTTGGACCCTAAGTTGCTGTACTTCCTGAGTAATGTGGAGCTTCGTGGACGCCGCTGGACACCGCTGGATGACTGGAATGTAGGCGGGACAGGGATTGAACCTGCGACCCGGCGCGTGTAAGGCGCCTGCTCTACCACTGAGCTACCCGCCTGGAAGTGGTGGAATATCGGTAAGTTAGGTTGTCCCCGTTGCTTCCGTGTCTTCTTGCGGGGTGGCTATGGTGGGGCCAACCTGCACGGAAGCGCAGTCGGGAGGAATGGCTACCACAGTCTTCCCCTGGTAGGAAAGCGACTTCGCGCTGGAATGCCCAGCGCCAGGTTGCCGGAGCTCGGCTCCAGCGCCTTGTCGTCATCGCTACGCTCGGCCGCCGTGTACCCGCGTGACGAAGGATGTTCTATCTGGTCTGGCGGGACAGCTTGCCCCTGCCCTGGCCAGGGCGCATGCGTTCCGTACGACGGTTGGGTTTGGTCCCGGCGGCCAAGGCGGTGTGAAGCGCGTCGACCTGGCTGGCGGCTTGCCCGTACGACGGTGCCCGCAGTTGGATGATGGTCTCGGACAGAATGCCGCGAACGGATGGCTCGTGCGCGATGGTGCATTCGTTCGTCAGCCAAGCGTGGGCGGCGTGGGTGAGCGTGCTCGCCGAACCAGCGCTGGCCACGCAAGCGGCGATGCCGGTGGGAAGGGCAGCCAGCAGCCGACGGTACGAATCCCAGCGCGAGGCCGACCTTGGGGCATCCCCGACGGCCGCCAGAGCCCGCGAGAGGAATTCCCGGAGTAAGGACGGGTCCGCCATCTTCGCGATGATGGTCTTCCTGGCGAAGACCTCGGTGATCACGGCCGCGACGCCAAACTGCGCGTCCTCGCCATCATCATCCATCCAGCGGAGGACCTGGGCGATCAGGCGATCCGACTGATAGGGGTAGCCGCAATGGCGTACGAGCGCATCGCGCATGCCTGCGCGCACAGGCGTTCGTTCGTCGGCCAGAAAGTCGTGAACTGCGTTCCAGGCGGCTTGGTTGTCGGGGGATGACCGGGCCAGGGCAACCCAACCGTAGGCCGCGGCGATTGGCACGAAGACGTCCGCGGTATCCGCGTCCGCACGCGTGGCCGCCAAGGCGGTCAGCAGGGCCGTCACGTCGCGGGCTTGGCTGGCGATCTCGGTCCCGAACGCCGCGGCCAACTCGAGATTCGGGCTCGGCGAGGGCATGTTGCCGTGGCGTGCAAGCAACCCCCGAAGCTCGTCCGCGCGCCCACGTAGGGCTTGGTCCAGCGCAACCTTCATGGCTTCGCTCTTCAGGCCCTTGGGGCTAGGACTTGCGCTCACGGTTGGCTTCATGCCCGGCAAGATAGCATCGAAACCAGACCGTACGGCGCAGCCAAGTCCCGCGGGCTACTTCGTCCTACGGGCGCGGTCGTCGTGCCGGCCAGATCGATGGCGACCACCTGGTACGAGCCGGGCTGTCCTTGGAAGTCTTCGGCGCCCGTCAGGGTCAGGTTCGTGGTCTTGGTGCCCGAACAAAGAAATGCGCCCTGCGCGGAGACAGCGGCGTGAGGATAGCGGAGCAGCTCTCCTTCGCGTGCCAGCTCGTAGAAGACAGGACCGTCGTCGGTCGCCATGGGCCACTGCATGGCCACCGAGAACCCTTCGTGCGGGCCGCAACAGCCCCCGCCCGTGCACGACTCGGAGGTCGCGGTCTGCGTGATGCCGCCCGAAAGCGACGGCGGCACATTGTCCGGCCCCGCGCCGGTGGTGAACCATGCTACGGGTGAAGGCGCGCCTGCGCTGCCGCCATCGATCACGCCGCCGTCGATCGCATTGCCGCCGGCAGAGCAGAGGGGGTAGGGGCTGGGCCCCCCTGCCGTGGATGAATACGCATTCTGCACGCACGGCACGTTGGCGAAGTCGGACAGTACGGCGTAGCGGGTGAGGGGCGAAAGCGGCGACACCGGCTGCAGCACGAACGTGTCCTGGGTGAGCCAGCCCGGCGTCGGCGTGAGCCGCGAGACCGTCAACGGCACGGCGAGGCCATCGTCCGTGGCCAAGCCGAGGTGGTCATCGAGGTCGGCGGGCGTGGAGTTGTGGCCGGCCGAATTGTACGAAACCACGATCCGAGCATTGGTAGGGGACCGCCGTCGCGCCGTCGGGCGGAAACATCAGGCGGTAGCCCACGTATCCTCTGGGCGGCGGACCACTGCAGGCCATAGCCACGGCCGGTGCGCAGGCCCCGAGAAGGAGCGAGACGAGCAGAATGCGAGGCGAGAATCAGAGCATCTGAGCAATTCTAGGCGCAGGCTCAGGATTGCGGCAACCATGGTGGGCATCGTCCCGATAGGCGATTCAAGTGCCGTTTTCGAGCTGTGAGGTCGCGGCGTGCCCGCGCTGCGGGCACATGGGTTCCCGCAGTAGCCTGATCCCGTGGCGACGCCGGCCCCCCCTTCCCCCCCGCGGCCACCCCGTCGAGGGCGACCCCAAAGGGCGCCATCGTGAACGCAGGAGCCACGACGAACGCGGCCCCAAACGCGGCTTCGAAAAGGAACGCGACAAGCAGCATGGCGGTGTCTCTTCTACGTGTTTTCGCTCTCCCCCGCGCCGCCATTCTTGCCCTCGGCCGCGGTGCCAAAGACCTGTCGGCTGCGATCCGCCCGTCGTGGTACCCTCGTTCCGTGCTTCCCCTTCCGCGCTTGCTCATGGTCGGTGCCTTGGGCCTCCTCGCTGCCTGCCACTCGAGCAGCAAGGCAGCGGCGCCTGGTGGCCAAGGCGGGAACGTGACAAGCACCGGCGGCATGGGGGAAACGAGCTCCTTCGGCGGCAGCAGTGGGGACGGTGCCAGCGGCGGAGGCCAGCTCTTCGCCGGGGGCAGTGGCGGTGGAGGAGGGCAGCTTCTTGCGGGCTCAGGCGGGACTGCCACGACCGGGACGTTCGACGGTGCGCTGGTATCGAACGCGACCGAGGTCTGTCGGGCCGCGATCACGGCACAGTGCCAGCGCGACGCCTATTGCTCGGTCACCCTCCGAGGCAATCTGGAGCATTGCCTCAAGCACGCCGACTTCTGCCCGGACTACTATTTCAGCGCGGACTCGAACCGTACCGTCGCCGAGATCGCCGCCTGCATCGCCCAGATCGCCTCGCGGCCATGCAGCGACATCCCATTCTTCATCTTTCCGGCATGTCTCGTCGGGGGCAAGCGCGCGACTGGGGCCGGCTGCTCATTCAACAGCCAATGCCAGAACGGCATGTGCAGCACCCCTTCCGATAGGTGTTTGACTTGCGGAGCCGTGCCGGTGGCGGGCAGCGAGTGCCCTGCCATTGGGCTTTGTCAGCTTGGGACGTACTGCAACCCACGGACGAACCTGTGTACTGACGTGAACACGGTCGTCCATGCGGCGGAGGGGCAGCCCTGCGACCTCGGCGCTTCACCCATGGTCGCCTGCCAGGGAGACCTGGTTTGTGAAAGGCCCGCCAACAGCGCGAGCAGCGCGGGCACGTGCACACGAGGTCTCGTCGCCGGTCAATCGTGCAAGACGTCGTCTGGCCAATACCTCGCGTGCGGCCCTGGCACTAAGTGCACGGACTCCACCGGAGGAACGTGCGAGCTTCCCGGCACGTGTGGAACCGGGGTTCGATGCGATGACCAATCCTATTGCAGGAGCGCAGGCGGTTTCTCGTGTGCGCCCCGCGCGGCGGTCGGTGAAGCGTGCAGCATGTCGAACGATGACGGGCTGCCCCCGTGTCGGTATCCTCAATTCTGCATGGGATCGCCCGGTAGGTGCGTGGCACCGCCGACGCTGGGACAACCCTGCGATACCGACAACCGATGCGTGCCTCCGCTGTTCTGTATATCTGGCACCTGCCAGAAGCTCACCGCGGAGACCTGCCCGGCCTGAGAGAAGGTCCGAAGAGCACCGGGCGACCACCAGGCTGCTCGCAGCCGAGTCAGGCGGGCTATTGCTTGTACTCGCAACGACCGGCGTTGCAGAACATCGTCGGCGGCGGCGAGCACGACGGGTAGCTGGGCGTGAAGTGCATTACGCGACGGCGCTAGAATGTGAACCCGAGACCGCCGCCGCCGGGGAAGAATTGCAGGGAAACCGGGGGGCGGGGGTCGTCGAGGGGCCTGCCGTAGCCGATGAGGCCGTCGACGACGCCGTAGAGGTACACGGCAATCAGGACCGCCCCGGCCACGGGGTTCACGGTCGACCGCAGGGTTTCGGCGGCGTCCGGGTGCTTCGACATGCCGCTGTCGAGCTCCCAGGACTTGAACAGCACATAGCTGGTCGCGCAAGTCGCCCCAGCCGCGATGCCGAGGCCGAGGAGCACCCAGCCCTTGACGTTGTCGTCGTTCTGGAACTGGCCGGCCGGCGGAATGAAGTTCCAGATCAGCTTGCGATTCGAGCGCTGCTTGGTCAGGTGCTGATGGCGCAGGCTTTCGAAGAACGCGACGATCTCGGGGCGGGTGGTGGTGGGGTCCAGTCGGGCGCGCGGCTCTTTGCGCAACAGCTCGCCAAAGGCGGCTTCGGCGCCCAGCGGACGGTTGGTCAGGTAAAGCCCGATGCCGAGCAGCCGGAAGGCGTGAACCTGTTGCTCATGGGTCGCGGGCAGTGAGCCTTCGGTGATGTGTCGCGCGGATTCGACCACCTGGTTCAGGTCGCCGTATTCGTAGGCCGCGGTGGCGCGCACCAGGGCGGCGGCGGCATCGGCTGGGCCACCCGCGGATGGGGCGGGCCTCTCGGACGCGGGGCCACCGGCCTTTGCCGCCGGGCCGGCTGCCTCGTCGGCCGGATCGCTGCGGCCCGCGGAATCTGCGTCCTCGTCCGCGGCAGCCATCGAAGGCGAGACGACCCCTGCGATGATCAGGGTGATGACGGCAGTAAACGCTGGAAGTCTCATCGATCTGCCGGACAATTGGGGCAGACCTTGTTCCGCTAGTCAATCGATCTGTTCAACTATTCTGGGATGGCCGGATCGGGCAGGTAGAAGGCGTAGCCGCCGCTGCCATCGCTGATGGCCGACGCGAACGCGGGCGGGGCGCCGGCGGCCAGGTCGGTCCGGTCGGCGCAGTCGGGCGCCAGCCCCACGCAGAATGCTTGGATCACGGCGCCCGCAACCGGGTTGCCGGCGTAGGCGACGTGCCCTTGCACGAGCACGCCCTTCGGGATGCGCTGCGGATCCAATTGCAGGAGGCTTCGCCCGGTGGAGAAACCGTACAGCGGCACGAACGGCGGCAACCCACGGCCTTGCACGGGCTGCGCCGAGAGGCTGTAGGTGCGCTCGGGATCGAGCGCCAGGACGAAGCTTCCATCGGCGGCGACCGTGGCCGTCACCACTGGCGCGATCGTGTCCCTTCCGAGATCTGTGGCGACCACCCTGGCGCCAGCGGAGTCGGTGGCTTGGCTGCCCGTGGGGTCGAGCAGGCGGCCTATCACCATGACCTTGGGAAGCAAGGGCAGGGCGACCCGCAGAGCGTCGCCCGCTTGCCTGGCGTCGGCCTTGTACTTGCTGATTCCGCTGCCCAGGGGCGATGGCGGGACCATCGTGATCTCGTAGCTCGCCTTGGGGAGCGCCGGGAAGGTAACGCTTCCGTAGCGGTCGGTGATGCCGTCCCGGCGGATGTTCGCCAGCGCGGGCGGAGGTTGCCAGGGCGCGGTGCCGCCGTCGGCGCCCCAGGCGGGCGCGATAATCCCGGCCAACGTGGGATCCTTGGTCGACGACTCGACGTGGACGGCGACGTCGGAGGCGGCTCTGCCCTCGGGCGTGGTCACCGCGATGGACAGGTCCGTGGTGGGCAGCGCGACCCACTGGAAATCGATCCTGGGCGGCTCGGCGGTCGGGCTGGTCAGGCTGATGGCCTGCTCGGCGACGGCCACCGGCAAGTCCGAGCCAGGCGGCGGCGTGATCACGATGGTAAAGTTGCCGGCCGGGTTCACGCGAAGGGCGTACTTGCCGTCGCTGCCTGCCCGGCCGACGGTGGAGAAGAGCAGGTCGGTCTGCCCCACGGTGTGTGTCGACTGATACGAGCGCAGACTGATCGTCGCGCCTTCGGCGGGCCCCTCGGGTCCGAGCAGGTATCCGCTGATGGCGATGCCTCGGGGCAGCGGCATCGGGTTGCTGTAGGCGCCGATGTAGCGGGCGTCGACCTTGACGTCGTCGCTGGTGGCACGCCCGAGAAGGTACGGCGGGATGGCTTCGCTGCCGTCGGACGGCGGGTCTGGGATCACCAGCACCTGGTACTCGAGCATCAGGTCGAGCACGGTCCGAAACGGCCCCTGGTTGCTGCTGCGGCCATAGGCGACCCAGGTGGACTCGGTCGACGCGATGCGAATGTACGACGGCACGGCGACTGGCAAAGGAGACACTGCCCCCGAGGTTGGATCGATGGTCACGGAAGCACCGGTATCGAGCTCGATGTCCTTGCTGGCCGATGCGCTGCCGGCCACGAGCCTGAGGTCCACCTCGTAGGGGACCGCCATGGGCGACGTTTCGGGCGGCAGGGCACGCATCCGGTAGATGCGGAACTGGCTCGACGAATCCTGGACCAGCGCACGCGCGGTGCCACTGCAGCCGTTCCCGATGTCGACCGCGATGTCGTAGCGTCCAGCCGTCGCGATGGAGAACTGGATCTGCCCTGGGTCCCCGGGGATCTCCTTGGCCTCGATGGTCTTCCCGTCGGAGCGGGTCACCGACCAGCTCCAGGCCGGAGGAAAAGGCGGCGTCTGTTCCCACACCACGACCCCTTGCACACGCAGGGAAGCCGTGGGGCTCGCGGTCAGGCTGACCAGCGTGGCCGGGGTGACCGGGGCGATGTCGACGTGACAGGCGTTCGAGGCGTCGGGGACGAACCAGGGGGCGTCGACCGCTTGGCCGGCGTCCAAGCCTGCCCCGTCGAGCTGCGGCCCGCCATCTCGCCGTGCGTCCCCACCGTCGATAGAGATCCGTGTGTCCTTGCCGGCGTCCAAGGGGCGTCCGTCGACCCCGATGCCCGAGTCTCGCCTTGCGGCCGCGCCGTCTGCGCCGCCGCATGCGCCTGCCACGACCGCGCACACTGCGACCAGGCGTCTCATCGGAAGTCCACCGTCCAGGTGACCCACTGGGCGCGAAGGTTGGGGCCATAGCAGATGTTGGCGAGGCGGTGGCACGACTCGAAGACGGCGTTGCAGCCGGGGATGTTGGGCTGGCACGCCGTGATGCGATCGCGGTACTCGACGCGCACGTCGATGCTCTGCTGAGGCTGGAAGGTGTTCGCCTTGATCGTGAACGAAGGGCCCGTCTCGCCGATCACCCGCTTGAACACCGCATCCGTGCTGAGCTTGTAGGACCAGACGAAGCCCGCGGGCGGGGTCGGGTAGGGCGACAGGGGATCGGCCGACGGGTAGGGATCGCCGTCGTCCTCCACCTGCCGGACGGTGAAGGTATTGTCGACCCAACCGAGCAGTTGCAGCGGCGCCTCGTCAGGGGGGAGCGGCGGAGCTGGCCCGACCGTCTCCACGACGATTCTCGGCAGCTGATCCGTCGACACCTCGATCAGCTGTTCGACCGGTTCGCTGGGCATCCAGTTGTCCGCGACCACCAGCTGGACACGGAACGTGCCGGGGATCGCCGAGGAGAAGGCGCACAGATAGGGGTCCTTGGTCGGGTCGGGACAACCCGGCATGGAGATGAGCGTGTCGTCCTGGTACACGCTCCAATGGAAGTCGAGCCGTTTCTCGTCGTCCTCGTCGGGATCCTCGGAGCCCTTTCCCGTCAGCGTCGCCTTGGTGAACAAGGGGAGGGACAGCGGCTGCCCGATGGTCGCTGTTGCCACCGCGGGCGAGGCCACCTGAAGCTTGGCGATGGGCGCTTGATCCACCACCGAGAAAAGCAGGGTCGCCTGTGCCGTCGCGCCCTGGGTGTCGGTCACTATCACCCCGACACATCCGTTGCCGAGCTCGGTCGACACGTGGTTGAAGGTCGGGCGCTTTCCGAGGGACGGCCCAACGAAGATGAGGTTGCAGCTCTTGTCCGAGTACCACCACTCGAAGCTCAGACTGTCGGCCGACTGATTCTTGTCGGAAGCCACCGCCTGGAAGGAATTGTCTCCGCGATACAGCGCGCAGGCGAAGTCCCCGACGGCGGCGATCTCTGTCTGCGGGCACGCGATGCTCACCGTGGGTGCCGTGTTGATTGGATCGCTCCACAGGAGGCAGCCGCCGCTCATGCTCGCGAGGAGCGAAAGCCAAACCATCCTGGATGGACCCCTGATCACTGCGCGGACGCTAACACATCTGGACGCCGCGCAACGAGCGCTGCTTATCTGGGGCGGGCGATGGTCAGTCGCCCGTCGTGCTCGGTCACGGTTCGTTCGATTCGCCCGCCCGGGGGCAGGTCGATCTCCCCGGCAAGCTCCTTGGCGCTCTGCTTGGTTCGGGAGCAGTACACCTTGTGTTTGCCCGGCGCCACGTCGCGGAAGACCGGCATCAGATCGCGGGCGGGTTGGTCGTCGAGGCTGGGGTAACAGAAACCACCTTTGGCGAACAGTGCCACGGTACCCGAACGCGGCTGTGGGGCTGCTGGCTGCGGGGCTGGCGGCGGCACGGCGATGACGGGGGCCGGCAGGACGGGGGCGACTTCCTCGGGGGCAGGTGCCTCTGGGCTTGGGGCCGGCCCTTTGCGGTAACCGCGGCTTCTGGGCTGCGGAATCGCTTTGGCGGCGGGTTGGGGAACGCTGTGCGGCTTCTCGGGAGCGCTGGCCGTCGTCTCGGAGGTCGGTGCTTCGGTGGGGGCGACCGGGGCCGGGGGCGGCGTGGTCGGCCGACTTGCAGGCGCGATGGCTACCGGGGCCGTGGCCGGCGGCGCCTTCCGAATGAGCGGCCGGGCCAACCACACCGCACCGACCAAGGCGGATAATCCCGCCAGGACGATGGCTGCCTTGATGGCCGCCCGCCCCGCCGACAACCGTCGCAGCAGCCGGTCCGCGCCCGCGTGATTGGGCATGTACGCGGTGGCGTGACCGAGCTCGGCCAGGGCCTTCGCAAGCTGCCCTCGTCGCGCGAACTGGCGCGCGCGGTCCACCGCCTTGTCGGCGACCAAGGGCTTGATCTTGGCCAGCGTCGCGTCGGAGGCGTCGAGGAAGTCCCGCAGCGTCTTCGCCTCCAACCCGGCCGCGGACACGAAGGCGCGCAGCTCGGATGCCACGGCGTTGCCGTCGGCGAAGCGTTCGCTTGCCGTGGGCTTGAGGCAGCGCAGAACGATGGCTTCGAACTCGGGCCCCACCGTAGCCGCGACCTGCGAGGGCCTGCGGAACGTGCCGCGCAAGATCGCCGCGATCATGGTGAAGGGATCCTTGCCGGCGAACGGCACGATACCGGTGACCATCTCGTAGAGCATGGCACCCAGCGACCACAGATCGGACGCCGGGGTCACGTCGTGGCCCCGCGATTGCTCGGGCGACATGTAGGCGGGCGAGCCCACCAGCGCGCCCGTGGCGGTCATCGTCTCCATGCCCGTGATGTGGGCCACCCCGAAGTCGGTCAGCACCACGCGCGCGCTTCCTGCGGCGGTCTCGATCATCACGTTGTCGGGTTTCACGTCCCGATGGACCACGCCGCGGGCGTGCGCCACCGCCAGGGCCTCGGCCAGTGGGATGGCGATGAGCGCCGCGATCTCGGGCAGCAAGCGTCCGCCGTGGCTTTCGAGCACCTGCCTCAGGGTCGGGCCGGAGATCAGCTCGGCGACGATGTAGCTGGGCGCCTCCGCGGTGGCGTCGACGAAATCGTAGATCTCGACGATGCCCGCATGCTTGAGCGCGGCGACGGCGTGCGCCTCGCGGCGGAAACGCTCGCCGGCCCCGCCCCGCGCCGCGTGCATGAGCCCCATGACCTTGATGGCCACGTCACGCCCGAGTTGCGTGTCGCGCGCGCGGAACACGGTGGCCATCGCCCCGTGCCCCAGCGTGGCCAGGATCTGGTACCGGCCGAGGGTTGCCCCGATCCGCGGTGGCGCGAACGCACCGTCGGGCGCGGAGGTCTGCGCGGGGGACGCGACGAAGTCCGAGCCTTGCGATCCCGCGCTCATGTCACTTCACCGCGGGACCGCCTGGTTTGCCCAGACCGGCCTGCGCCTCGCTCAGCTTCTGGTTGATCACCGCGGCGTTCGGCTCGAACGTGCGGGCGAAGTTGAAGTTCATGACCGCGCCTTTGAAGTCCTTGCGCGAAAGCGACATCATGCCCAGGCGGAAGAACTTCTTCGCTTCTTCGTGTTTGATCGTGTCTTCCGGGCTCTGTGGCCCGCGCGACTCGCGCTCGGAGCTGGTCAGCCGCTTCTTGCCTTCGCCGAGCGCCTTCGCGTAGGAGGCGCGCCGCTCGGGGCTGCTCAGGACCCGGTAGCCCTCGCAGATGCGCGCATAGATGGTTTCCAGTCGCTCCTTGAGCTCGCGGTCGGCGAGCATGTGGTAGCGATCCGGGTGCAGGTCGGCCGCCCGGCGATAGAAGGCGCCGCGGATCTCGCTGGCGTTGGCGGAGGACGCGATGCCCAAGAGCTCGTAGTACGACAGCTGTTCCAGCCTCGGGAACACCAGGTCGACGAACGCCGCAAGCTGTTCGGTGTTTTGCACGGGCATGGCCGATTACTCCACCTCCAACTCGGGCAGAAGAGAGTCGTCGATGGGAGCGTCTGCGGCGTTCTGTCGTTGCACCGCTTCGGCCACCTCGGCGTCGCTCATGCCACCTCGTACGTTGACCGCGGCTTCACGGACCGCCCCGGTGGCGGCGTCGCGGGCGCGGACGCGCAGGATGCCGTTGGTGTCCACGCGGAATGTGACCTCGACGGAGACCTCGCCGCGCCGGGCCGGCGGAATTCCGCTCAGCTCGAGCTCGCCGAGAGGAACGTTCTCGTCGAAGCGGCGGGATTCGCCCTGGCAGACCTGGATGCGGACGGTGCTCTGATTGTCCGACGACGTGGTGAAGATGCGCGTCTGCTCGACGGGGACGGGCACGTTGCGGTCGAGGATGCGCTCGGCGAAACCGCCGGCGACGGCGATGCCCAGCGCCCGTGGCGTGACGTCGAGTAGTACGGCCCGGCTGGCCAGATTGCCACCCGCGTGCGCGAGGTTCTCCGCCTGAATGGCGGCGCCCCAGGCAACGACCTCGTCAGGGTTCAGGTCGACGCGGGGTGGGCGACCGAAGAATCGCTCGACCTCGGCCCTGACCAGCGGCACCCGCGTGGCGCCGCCGACCATGATCACCTCGTCGATCTGCGATGGCGCCAACCCCACCGACGCCAACACCTCCTGCGTGGTCTGGATGGTGCGCCCGATGAGGCCTCGTACCCCAGCCTCGAAGACGTTGCGCGCGATGTGGAACCGCAGCGCCAGCTCCTCGCCGTGCTTGCCGATGGCGATGTTCTTCAGCTCGCCACGCGCCTCGGGGAAGTCGGACAGGTGGCACTTGACCTGCTCGGCGGCGATGAGCAGGCGGGCGTGCGCCGCCTGGTCCTCTCGCGGATCGATGCCGTGCTCGGTGCGGAACAGCTCGCCCAGGATGTTGAGCAGGGCGGTGTCCATGTCGTCGCCACCCAGGAACGAGTCGCCACCGGTTGCGAGTACCTCGAAGACGTCGCCTTCCACCTGCAAGACCGTGACATCGAAGGTTCCGCCGCCGAAGTCGTAGACGGCGATCCGTTGCGACATGTTCTGGCCGAGGCCGTAGGCCAGGGCCGCGGCGGTGGGCTCGTTGAGGACGCGCAAGACGTCCAGGCCGGCGATGCGGCCGGCATCGATGGTGGCGCGTCGTTGGGCGTCGTTGAAGTTCGCGGGCACGGTGATCACCGCGCCGCTGACCGTGTCGCTGAGGAAGAGCTCGGAGCACTGCCTCAGGTAGCCGATCAGCAAGCCGGACACCTCCGGGATCGTGTAGGTGCGGTCGGGGCCGACGAAGACGGCCTGCTCGTTGTGCCCCTCGCGCAGCTCGTAGGGCAGCCGAGTGACGGCCTTCTGCACCTCCTTCGAGTGGAAGGAGAGGCCGATGATGCGCTTGCTCGAATAGACCGTGTTCTTCGGGTCGACGATCCGTCGCGCGACGGCCTCCCGTGAGAAGTACTTGAGGCCATCGTCGGAGAACGACACCACCGATGGATGCAGGTACCCGCCGTGGGCGGCAGGCACGACGACGACCTGACCGTCACGCACAGTGGCGATCACCGAGTTGGTAGTTCCGAGATCGATTCCGACGACCGACATGGGGGCGACGGTGCCGAGACCGTCGGCACGCATGATAGCAAATCACGTCGCGACATGGGTAACGCGATGGCCGACAAAAGTCATACGTTACCGACGGGCGGGTGGCCTTTGCGAGCAGGGGCGGCGTTGGTTCCTAGGCCGAGAGGACGGCCTTCGTGATGTCTCCGATCTCCTGATCGGACAGCCACTTCTTCTTGTCGCAGGCTTCGATGATGCGGTGGTAGACGTTTTCGAGCTGCGGACCGGTCAGCTTGAAGCCCAGGTGCTGGCAGCGGTCGGCGATGGCGTGGCGGCCGCTATGCTTGCCCACGACGAGCTGACTCGACGGAACGCCCACCGACTTGGGGTCCATGATTTCGTAGGTGGTCCGATCCTTGAGGAAGCCATCCTGGTGAATGCCGGCTTCGTGCGCGAAGGCGTTGCGACCGACGATGGCCTTGTTGGGTTGTACGCCGACGCCGATGATCTCGGTCAAGAGCTGGCTCGCGGGGTAGAGCTCCTCGGTCTTGATGCCGGTGGTGAACGGCAGGATGTCCGAGCGGACCTTGAGCGCCATCACGATTTCTTCCAACGAGCAGTTGCCGGCGCGTTCGCCGATGCCGTTGATGGTGCATTCCACCTGGCGTACGCCCGCCTGTATGGCCGCGATGGAGTTCGCCACGGAGAGGCCCAAGTCGTTGTGGCAGTGCACGCTGACTTCGGCGGTGCCCTCCAGGGCACGCACGACGGTGCCAACCAACTGGCCGTACTCGGCGGGGATGGAGTAGCCGACGGTGTCCGGCAGGTTCACGATGCGAGCCCCAGCGGCCACCACGGCGCGCGAGAACTGCACCAGCGCCTCGGGCGAGGTGCGCGTGGCGTCCTCGGCGGAGAACTCGACCTCGTCCACGTACTTGCGTGCCAGCTCGATGGACTTGATCGCGATGTCCAGCGCCTCGGCCTCGGTCTTCTTCAGCTTGTGCTTGAGGTGAATGGGGCTCGTGGCGATGAAGGTATGGATCCGGGGCCGCTTGGCTTTTTCCAGGGCCTTGGCCGCGCGCTCGATGTCCCCCGTGTGACAGCGGGCAAGCGCCGCGACGGTGACCTCGCGGAACTCCCGGCTGACTGCGTCGACCGCCTCGAAGTCGCCTTGCGAAGCCATCGGAAAACCAGCCTCCATCACGTCGACGTTCAGCTCGACGAGCTTGCGCGCCATCCTCATCTTCTCTGGGACGTTCATGCTGCAGCCGCACGACTGCTCGCCGTCGCGCAAGGTGGTGTCGAAGATGTGGACTCGGTTGCTCATGGGCGTGGGACTCCTTCCGTGGATGAGCAAGCTATCGCTTCGTGATGGATTTGACGAATTTATTCTTGCGAGGCAAAGTATTTGCCATCTTTATTCGATAAGCCATCCTTATCATTGACGCAGGAGTCATCATGGACCTCGCCACCCTCGCGGTCTTTCGCACCGTCGCCGCCGAACAGAGCTTCTCTCGCGCGGCGGTCAAGCTCGCCCGAACCCAGCCCGCCGTCTCTCTCGCCATCAAACGCCTCGAGGAGCAGGTGGGCGAGATCCTGATCGATCGGACGGGCAAGCAACCACGCCTCACCGACGCAGGCAAGGTGGTGCTGGACCATGCCCGACGCTTCGAGAACCTGATCGGCGAGCTGAAGGTGGCGCTGGCCGAGCTTCGTGACAACGCCACCGGGCGCCTGCTCATCGGCGCCAACGAGTCGGCGACGCTTTACCTGCTTCCCCTCATCAGTCGCTACCGGCGTCTCTACCCACGGGTGAAGGTGCAGGTCCGCCGCTGCCAGTCGAGCAAGATCCCGACGGAGATCGTCGAGGGCGACCTCGAGCTCGGGGTGGTGGGCTACGAGCCGAACGACGACCGGCTCACCTCGCGGATCATCTACACCGACCACCTCGCGTGCGTGGTCTCGCCCCAACACCGCCTGGCGCGCCGTCGCTCGGTGACCATCGCGGATCTGGGCATGGAGACCTTCATCGGGCACATCGTGGTGTCGCCCTACAAGGAAGTCGTCGTGCGAGAGTTCGAGCGGCTGAAGATCCCACTCAACCGCGATCTCGAGATGCCGACCGTGGAGGCGATCCGGAAGATGGTCCAGCGCAACGAGGGGGTTTCATTCTTGCCCCGGATGTGCGTGGAGGAGGAGATCGCGCAAGGCACGCTACGGGAGATCCAGGTCAAGGGCCTGATGGCCGAGCGGAAGATCCGCCTGGTGCACCCGGCGGGGCGAACGCTGTCGCACGCGGCCCGGGCCTTCGTCGCGCTGCTGTGACGGTCACATCATGAAGGACACGCCGATGCTGGAGGCCGGGTAGCCGAGCCGCCCGGTGATGGTGATGCCGGGTGCGACCTGGAAGCGAGCGCCAGCGTAGAGGGCGGGGCTGAGGTCGAGCGTGTGGCGGCTCAGGAAGTAGAGGTTGATGCCCGGTTCGCCGAACACCGACCAGCGCTCGGTGAGCCAGAAGTTCCATTGCATCACCACCGGGACGTAGACGTAGTTGTACGTCCCGCCGTACGAGGTCGTCTCGGTGCATATCCGGGTGCCGTTCGGGCCAAGTTCGAAGTGCGTGCATTGGTCACGCCGATCCTCGTACCACCAGTGACCGTGGTAGCGACCGAAGTCGAGGCCGACCCCGATGGCCACCGAGTCGTTGATGTTGCGAATGAAGCCGTCGGGCAGGATGACGAAGCTGGCGCGTACGCCGGCCCCGGCGCCCGACCCCGTGCCGGGCCCGGGAGGATCCGTGCCGACGACCAGATGTGGTTCGAGCTCCAGCTGGTAGCTGATGGGCGTCCGCCAGTCGCGAATCACCCTGGCATCGCGCGCCTGCGCGGCGGGAACGGCGACGGCAAAGGCGACCGTCATGGTAGCGAGGACGAGCACGCCACGGAGGCGGGAGGAGAGGGCGCAAGAAGCGTTCATCGAAGCACTCCGTTTCCTAGCAAGAGCCGCAGGCCCACAGGTTGCTGCCGCACTGGATGGGGGCACCGTCGGGGCAGGTGATGGTGCACGGATTGGTGGCGCTGCAGGTCACGCGGCAAGAGCCCATGCAGTCGACCACGCACGTGTTCACGTGGTCGCACACCACCTGGCTGCCAGGTCCGACGCGGACCCCACACCGGTCGACGTCGCGGCAGCTGTAGCTACAGTTCGAACCGCAAAAGGCGCCGCACGAGACCGTGTTGTGGCATTCGATGTCGCAGTTGGAGCCGCAATCGGCCGAGCAGTCGTTGACGTCGTGGCAGCGCAGGCCGCAGTTGTTGTCGCACACGCCGCCGCAGTGGACCATGTTGTGACAGTACAGGTCGCAACCATCGCCGTCGGCGCAGCCCTGGTAGCAGTCGGTGCCGTCGTGGCACTCGCACAGGTGGCCGCTTGGGCAACTGCCGGTGCCCGAGTGGCACGACGCCATGGCGAGCGCCGCCAAGGCGAGGAGTGGCAGAGCCACGTGGAGAGCTGTTCGTCGCATGGCCGCGCATGGTAGCGCGGCTGCGATCGACCGCACAATTGTTAAGGACGGATCTCGAGGCGGATTCCGTCTAGACCTCCGTGTCGTCGTCGCCCACGTCTTGGCCGGTGCGTTCGAGCGCACGGTACAAGGTGCGCCGATCGATACCGAGTTTCTCCGCGGCCTTCTTCTTGTTTCCGCCGCACTCGCCCAACACCAACGCGATGTACCGCCTTTCGAGCTCGGCCAACGTGGGGCGATCTTCGATGATGCTCGCGGGCGCGACCTGCGCGCCGCCGTACACCTCGACCGGCAGGTCCGACGGCAGAACCACGTTTCCCTTGGCCACGGCGACGGCGCGTTCGATGGCGTTCTCCAACTCGCGCACGTTGCCTGGCCACCCATAGCGGCACAGCAGCTCCAGGGCCTCGGGCGAGACGCTGGCCTCGGCGCGGCCCTCGCGACGGGCGATCTTGTTGATGAAGTGGCGGACCAGGATGGGGATGTCACCGGCGCGGTCGCGCAGCGGCGGCATGCGGACGGTCACGACGTTGATGCGGAAGTACAGGTCCTCGCGGAAGCGTCCAGCCTTCACTTCGGCGTCGAGATCGCGGTTCGTGGCGCACACCAGGCGCACGTCGACACGAATCGCCTCGGTGCCACCCACCGGGCGCATCTCGCCGTCCTGGAGCACGCGCAGGATCTGCGCCTGCATCTTCGGACCCATCTCGCCGATCTCGTCCAGGAACAACGTTCCGCCGTTGGCGGTTTCGAAGAGGCCGCGCTTGGCCGCCACCGCCCCGGTGAAGGCGCCCCGGGCGTGGCCGAACAGCTCGGACTCCAGCAGCGACTCGGAGAGCGCCGTGCAGTTGACCGGCACGAACGGCTTGCCCGCGCGCGGAGAGCGGTTGTGAATCGCCCGCGCGACCAACTCCTTGCCCGTGCCCGATTCTCCGACCACCAGGACTGTCGCCGTGGAAGGCGCCACGCGGGCGACCAGCTTGTACACCTCGAGCATGCGCTGGCTCTTGCCCTCGATCTCGGCGACTTGGGCGCGATCTCCGTTTGGCGCTCCGGACGTGTTCGCCTCGGCGGACAACCGCCGCCGCTCCAAGGCGCGCGCAACCGTCAAACGCAGCTCCTCGATGTTGAAGGGCTTCGAGACGTAATCGTAGGCGCCGTGGCCGATGGCCTCCATCGCCCCCGTGACGTCGCCAAACGCGGTAATCAAGATCACGGGCGTGGCCGGCGACTTCTCCGTGAACGCGCGTAGGACGTCGAGCCCGCCGACGCGCTCCATGCGTACGTCGGACAGGACCAAGTCGTAGCGGCCTTGGCTCGCGCGCTCGACGGCGGGTGCGCCGTCGTCCAGGGCCTCGACCTCGAAGCCGTCGGCTCGCAGGATCTCGCAGAGCAGGTCGCGAGCAACCGCGTCGTCTTCGACTACCAACATGCGAGTCATGCGCTACCTCCTGTGGCGTGCCGCCGTGTGCTTGGTTCGAGCTTGGGCGTGGTGTCCGCGTCTGCCGGGCCGTGCAGGGGCAAGCGTACCGTGAAGGTGGAGCCCTCGCCGGGCGTGCTCTCGACGCCGATCGAGCCGCCCAGGGCCTTCGAGAGCTCCCGACAGATCGCCAACCCGAGGCCCGTCCCCTTGCCGCGACCCTTGGTCGTATAGAACGGCTCGAAGATGCTGCGCTGGTCCTCGGCCGAGATGCCCGCGCCGGTGTCGCTGACGGCGATGCTCACCGTTCCGTCCGACACCGTGGCAACGACAGAGACGCGTCCGTCGGGGCCGACGGCGTCGAACGCGTTTGCCAGCAGGTTGATGACGATCTGGCGAAGCAGGCCCGGGTCGGTGACGAAGTCAGCCGGGTCGCTCTCGATGGTGAGCCCGGCGCTCCGCTTGGTCGAGGCGTCGACTCCGCCGGTGACTTCGATGGCCTCTTCCAGGAGCTGGCGCAACGACGTGTGTTTGCGCTCGGGCGCGAGGCCGCGCGTGGAGTCCAGGTAGTCGCGCACGATGCGCCCGATACGCGCGATCTCCCGCGAAGCGACCTCGAGCCGCTCGCGCAGGCCAGGCTGTAGATCGCGCTGCACCAGGGCGAGCTGCAGGTGCCCCGACACCGACGACAGCGGCGTACCGATCTCGTGCGCGAGCTGGGCCGCGAGCTGTCCGAGCGTGGCCAAGCGAACCTTGGAGGCGTTCTCCCGGCGCAGGTCGTTGAGCAGTCGGTTGAGCTGGCCGAGAGCCAGATTCTTGCGCGAGAGATCCTGCGTCGCGAGCTCGATCTCTTGCCCCAGGCGTTGATTGAACTCCCGGATCTCGCGGTTGGCGCTCGAGAGCTGGTCGAGCATTTGGTTGAACCCGGCCGAAAGCCGCCCCACCTCGTCGGGCGTACCAGGGACCACGCGGCGGTCGAGGTTTCCGCCTTCGACGTCGCGCATGGCAGCTCCCAGCACCTCCAGGCGGCGCAGCACGATCCGGTTGACCAGGAACCCGATGAGGAGGACCAGCGCGATGAGCTGAGTGATCGCCAGGATGATCGACCATCGCTCGGTGACCGTGATGATGGCCTCGACCGGGCCGAGGCTCCACTGCATGAGTAGGTTGGCTTGCCAGGGGCCCTTGAGGTCGACGAAGCGCTGCAGGATGTACACGTCGTCTTCGGTGGCCTTGCGGCTGAACGCGATCGGTTCGCGCGGCAGGTAGGGCAGGCGGGTGATCTCGGTCGCCTCGCCGCGGGGGGCGACGATGCGCACCGAGGGCGAGCTGGGGGCGTCATGCTCGATCACCAGCTGCAAACGCTGGATACGGGCGTGCAGCTTGATGTACCCGTCGAGCGAAATGGCGTAGTCACGCTCCTCGGCGTCGGCATCGAAGCGCTCGAGGTTCTGCTTGATGTCGTCGGCGATCTCGTCGGCCGACGCCTGCGTCTGACGGGTGAGCTCGGTCCGCATGGCGTAGATGCGCACCCAGAGCGTGGCTCCGGCCGTGACGGCCGCCGTCGCCGCGACGAGAATCCAGACCTTCGCTCGAATGGTCACGGCGACATCCTAGTGCAAGCGACCCTCGCAGGCGATTACCTACTGCGATTCCGAATGCTTAGGCAAGCAGCCGTGCGCGGCTTCGCAGCCGGACGGGGCGGGCTTGCTTCGGGTCGGCAATCGATGTGGCGAGACACATCACTTCTTCTCGTCTTGGGTCAGGATCGCGATGTTCTTCGCGCCCGCCTTCTTCGCGACGGCCATCAGGTCGACGGCTGCGCCCAGGAAGACGCTCTTGTCGCCGCGCAAGAGCAGCGTCTCCGAGTCGACCTCGGCGAGCGCCTTGCGGATCTCCTCCTCGAGGTTTGCCGGTTCGACCTTGCGGTTCATCAAGTAGATCTCGTTGCCCTTGGTGACCGTGAGGACGGGATCCGTGCGTCGCTTGGTGACCGCGCCCGCGGCGTTCGACTTGGGCAGGGCGACCTTCACGCCGGTTCGCGATGCGACCTCGGACTCCACGAGCGCGGTCGAGGTCACCATGAAGATGATGAGCAACACCAGGAACACGTCAGTGAGCGGCGTGATGTTGATTTCCGCGACGATGGATTCCTTGCCTTCGCCGTCGTTGTCGGCGTCGGAGCTTCCATCGTCGATTTGAACGCCCATTGCCATGGCTGACTCGCTACGAGGGGGGCGCTTTGCCAGGGCTGGGCACCTGCGCGATGGCGACCGGGTTACCTTGTGTCTTGCCGAGCTCGCCCAAAACCAGCAGGAACTCCTCGCAGTACACCTTGTACTGGACACCGATGGCCGCGACCTTGGCCACGAAGTAGTTGTAGGCGATGACGGCGTAGATGGCGACGAGGAGTCCGGCCGCCGTGGCGACCAGCGCCGCGGCGATACCTTGCGAGACCACCTTGAAACCGCCGGTTCCCGCCTGCGACATCGATTGGAAAGCCTTGAGGATGCCGACCACCGTTCCGAACAACCCGACGAACGGCGCCGACGATCCCACGGTGCCGAGCGCCCAAAGGTAGCGACGGAAGCTCGCGAGCGCCACCGTCCGTTGCGAGTTCACGGCCTCGGTCGTCTTGTGCGGAGTCTTGGCGTAGACGCGCAGGCCGCGCCCGAAGACCTCGCCGAGCGGGTCGTTCCCGGTTTCGCAAAGGGCTGCCGCTTTGGCCAGGTCACCGGCGGAGACGGCATCGATCACGCGGTTCTTGAACGCCTCCGACTTGGGAAGCACGTTCCATAGGGCATAGACGCGCTCGCAGATGACGGCGAGGCCGGCCACCGACCACAACAGAAGAAGTGAAAGGATCGCCCACTCGTCGTGGATCAGGTTCCGGATTGTTTCCCAGCTCATGAGTCTTCGTTTTTGCCCGCGCTCGGGGTTGTTTCGATCGTCGCGTAGCCTGCTTGCTTGTCGGCTCTTTGTCCAGCTTCTCCGCTACAATGCGAACCATGTCACAGGGCGCTCCAGGCGCAAGCCTGCCAAGGTTCGGCCGACGGATTCTCACGGTTGCTCTGATCCTCGACGCGGCCGAGCTGATCTGTTGTGGTCTGCCGCTCGTGCAGTGGATGCGCAGCCTCCCTTGGGAGATGCTGTGGCTGAAGGTCGCGCTGCCCGTGACGCTCGCCGTTTGGGTCGCAGCGGAGCTGAGGATGGCTTCCTTGCTTGCTCCGACTCTGGACCTGGTCGAGGCCGTGCGCAAAGGGGGCAAGACCAACTTGCCCGACGCCGAGCGGGCGCGGAAAGCGCTGTCGCGGGCGCCGCGCGAGGTGATGGTCGTTCACCTCCTGTTGTGGATGCTGATCGCGACGGTGGTGCCGCTGCACACGGTCCTGCGGGGCGAGAGCGATCTGTCGTCGGCCGTCGCCTTGGGGCAGCTCGTGCTCCTGACCGCGGCGGGGTTGGCGGCGGTGAGGGCGATCGCGTTCGATATAGTCCTGGCCCCGGCACGCCCCATCCTGCTGCCCAATCTCCAAGGCATTCGCATGTTCGCCGACGGGTACCGCAGCGCCGTCGTGGCCGTCGGAATCGCGCTGCTTGGGCTGTGGCAGACGGCGCTGGCGTTCTTCCTGCGGACGCTCGCCGACGCGCCGACGCAGTTGTTGACCACGGGCATGTTCGCGCTGTGGCCGGTGTTGACGGCCGGTGCGTACCTGTGGTGGCGGATGCTGCTGCGCAGAAGCCGGCCCATCGAAGGGTACTTCGACATCGCGTTGCGAACCAAGTCAGGCAAGGGGCCGAGCCGTGACGATCCCAGGGCCGTCGAGGCGTTCGTGGCCGCACAGCGTACGCCGTACGCGCTGGCCTTGGTGCAGACGTTCACCCTCGCGCTGGCCGGTGCTGGCTCGGTTCTCTACTTGGCAGCCCGCGGGGCCATGTCCGGAACGATGGTAGGGCGGGTGCTCCTCATCGTCATGCTGGTATCGCTGTTCGCGGCGACCTACCAGACGCTCCTCTTGCAGCAGGTGTTCCGACCGTTGATCCAGCACCTCGGCTCGCGGCACGCGCTTCCGCTCGGCGAGGTGCGTGCGCCCTTCGGATTGCGGACCAAGCTCGCTGCCCTGGTCGGGACGGCGCTCGTCTCGGCCTGCGCGTTCGTGTGGCTCCACGACGAGGTCTCCGTGCCATGGAAGATCGCGCCGCTCATCGTTGCGATGCTCATCGTGGTCGGCCTCGTCAGTCTGCTGATCCGCAGCGTGGTCGTGCCCCTGCGAGCCCTCGAAGAACGTTCGAGCGAAATGGCCAATGGGCAACTCGCCCGACCGGTCCCGCCCTGGGGCGAAGCGGACGAGATCGGCCGGCTGGCGGTGATCTTCGAGGAGATGCGCCGTTCTCTGCGCGACCGGTTGAGGTCGACGGAGTCCATCAACGTGGACTTGGAGCGTGAGGTGCGCCGGCGAACCGTGGCCCTCGAACAGCGCAACGCCGAGCTTCATGAAGCCATCGAGAAGCTCCGTCGCGCCCAGGACAATCTGATTCGCAGCGAGAAGCTGGCCTCCATGGGACGCCTGGTCGCCGGCATCGCGCACGAGATCAATAACCCTGTCAACGCCGTCATCAACTCGCTTGGACCGCTCGACGACATCATCAAGCAGATCGCCGCCGGCGAGGGCGGCGAGCCGACCCAGATGGCGAAGGAAGCAGAAGAGATCCTCACTGTCGTCCAGCGGGGGGCGTCGCGCACCAAGGCGATCGTGCAGGCGCTGCATGGCTACGCCCGAGGTGACGAATCGGTCCAGCGCGAGGTCAGCCTGGCCCGCAGCGTGGACGAGACGCTGGGGTTGCTCCAGCATCGTCTTCGGCACGTCAAGCTGGCCAAGAACATCGAGCCCAATGCGCGCATCATGGGCTTCGCCGGCCAGCTCGATCAGGTCTTGATGAACCTCTTCACCAACGCGGCGCAGGCCATGGGGGACAAGGGCGGGACCATCAGCGTGTTCGTCCAAACGCAAGACAGCCGTGTGCTGCTCACCGTCGAGGACGACGGACCGGGCATTCCCAAGGACGTGCTTCCCCGCATCTTCGACCCGTTCTTCACGACCAAGGACGTGGGCGAGGGCTCGGGCCTCGGTCTTTCCATCGTCCACGGCATCATCGAACGGCACGGCGGGCACATCGAGGTCGAGAGCGAGGTCGGCAAGGGAACGAAATTCTCCATTTCATTCCCGCTACTTACGGCGACTCAGGCGGCCTTGGCGGCAGCTCCGCGAAGCTGAGGTCGGATTGAGCCTTTGCCGACAGACGGCGCCACTGCGCTTCTGGAAGGTCGCTCCTTGCATCCCAATCGCCCCAAGATAGGACTGGCTCCCGCCGCGAGCACGACGGAGGATCCGCCCACGCGGGTCGGCGCGAAGACCGACGACCAGACGCTGGCTGCCGAGGCGCTGGCCGGCAAGCCTTGGGCCCAGCGAGAGGTTTGGTACCGTTACGCGCCCATGGTCTACGGCCTCCTGCGCGGCGCCCTGAATTCGCGCCACGACCACGACGACCTGGTGCAGGAGGTGTTCCTGCGCGTCTTTCGCCGCCTGCACACGCTGGAGAACCACGCTGCCCTGCGCAGCTTCGTCTATTCCGTGGGCGTGCGCGTGCTCAGCGAAGAGATTCGCCATTTCTACGTCGTCCAACGCGCACGCGACAACCTGGTGCTCATCGCCGACACCCAGGAGCCCCGCGGGCCCGACTTCGAATCCCGCGATACGCTGGCTCGCATCCAGCGCATTCTCGACGGTCTCAAGGACAAGCACCGCGCGGTGTTCGTCCTCAGGCACGTGGAAGGGATGGAGTTGCGCGAGATCTCCGCCGGCCTCGATATCTCGCTGGCCACGGTGAAGCGCTACCTGCTGAAGGCGATGCGTGCCATCGAGCACGCGGCCGTGCGTGACGAAGGGCTGCGGGTCAGTCTGGCCGGATTGCTGGACACCGGTGCGCGTGGAGGTGAGCCGTGGGCAGGGCTTTGAGCGACGCCGAGAAGCAGCGCTTGGTGGACGTGGTCGCGCAGTCGACCCGCGAAGGCATCTGCCGGGTCTCTGCGGACGAGCTCGATGCGGGATGGCACAAGCTCGAGCAGTCGCTGTCCGACGGCAAGTACCGCTCGGTCCCGATCGTGCGCAGCTACATCAAGCCCTGGTACGTGCGAGGCGTGGTCTTCGCCTCGATGATCCTCGTGGTGGGTATCATCGCGGATTGGGCACGAAACCGGCCCAGGTCGGTGCCCCTCACCTTCGTCGTGGAGGGCACCTCGGGTGGGCCCGGGCAAGGTATCGAGGCCCAACCCGACGTCCCTGCCGAGCTCGTCTTCTCCGATCGGTCGCGCGTGAGACTTCTGCCCAAGACGAAGGCGGCGGTGCTGTCGATGGACGCGCGCGGAGCACGGGTTTCCTTGGCGAACGGCGAGCTCGACGTATCGGTCAGACCGCGCGCCGAGGCGTCGTGGCGCTTCGAGGCCGGGCCGTTCATCGTCGCGGTCAAGGGAACCTCGTTCCATCTCGGCTACGAGGCCACGCGCGGTCGTCTGGCGCTGCAAATGCACGAGGGCGAGGTCGAGGTGAGGGGACCCACTCCGCATCGCGAGATGACCCTGCGGGGTGGTGAGTTCCTGGAGCTCTTCGCCAACCAGCCGGCAGCCGAGCAGCCGGCAGCCGAGATCGCCTCGGGGAGGATCGTCGCTGGGGAAAATCCTCCGCGCGCGACCGAGCGCGAGGCGCCACGAGCCCAGCCGAGCCGTCCGACACCGCCGCGGGCAAAGGCTCGCGCTTCGGAACCTCCGCCGGAAGCAGAGGTCGGACAACCCTGGTCGAAGCTGATCAGCCGGGGCAAGTTCGCCGCGGTCGTGAAGGATGCCGAGACCCAAGGTCTCGACGTGGCGCTCGCCCGGGCGTCCGCGACCGAGCTCACGTCGCTCGCCGACGCAGCCCGGTACACCCGTCGCTACGACGTCGCCAAGCAGGCGCTCCTGCGTGTACGCGAGCGCTTTGCCGGAACCAACCGCAGCGGCGATGCGGCCTTCTTCCTCGGCCGTCTGGCCGAGTCGGGCTCGTTGGCGGAGTCGGCGCTGTCCTGGTACGCGACCTATCTGCGCGAATCGCCCCACGGCGCGTACGCGGCCGAAACCCTGGGACGGCAGATCGCGCTCTTCGCCGAGTCGGATCGGGCGCGCGCGCGCGTCGCCGCGCGACAATACCTCGCGCGCTTTCCTCACGGTAGTCACGCGGAGCTGGCCAGATCGCTAGTACAATCCGCGTCCGAGTGACCACAGCGCTCACCCTCACCGTGCTCGGGCTCGTCTGCGCGACCGGCTCATCAGGTTCCGTCGGCGAGGACGATTCATCGTCCGCGCTGATCGTGGTGGCGCTGCCCGCGAACGCGAACCAAGCCATCCGCGAGGCGCTGACCAGACTCGGCGGCGAGGCGACCTCGGTTGGCTTCGACGTTCGCTTCGTCGAAGCAGGCAGCGAAACCGTGTCAGCAGAGCAACTGGAGGGGTTGCGTCAGGGGCTGCGCCCAGCCGCCGTGGTGGCTTTCTCGGGGGGCAAGCCGGGGGAAGGCCCGGGGCATTCCCTCGATGTCCTGTTCCTGGACCGGACCACAGGCTCGACCTTCGTCGAGCGCTTCGTGGTCGAGGACGAGGGAGCCGAGGATCGCGCCGAGGTCATCGTGGCCGTACGTGCAGTCGACTTCATTCGCGCACGCATGCTGGATGCACTGGTCAGGCGCGCCAGGGCCACGGCCCCACGTGAGCCGCCACGTGCGATCGCCCGTTCCCAAGTCGTGTATGCCGGCTTGGGGCTCGGCGTGCTGGGCACATGGTCTGGTTTCGTCCCGTCGGTGGCACCCAGGATCGAGGTCGGATACACGCCAGCCGCGTGGCTCCGCCTGGGCGTGAGCAGCTTCGGCTTCGGAAGTCGCCCGAGCGCCCCGAGCGTGGCCGGCGAGGTCGACCTGGATCAGCGCTACCTGGGCGCAAACCTGACCGCCCTGAGTCCGTCGTGGCATCGCTTGCGGGCGGCTGTCGAGCTCGGCGGCGGTGCGTACTGGATGCAGGTGCGCGGAAAGCCGCGTTCGCCGGGGCCGAGTACCCGCTCGCATCTGTGGAGCGCGGCGATGGTGAGCTCCGTCGGCGCCTCTTGGGCGATTTCCCGTCACTTGCTGTTCGACCTGCGGGCAGGCGCGCTTTGGCTGCAACGGGAGGCGCGGGTCCGAGGGACCGAGCGCGAAGCCCTTGGGACGGTTGGGCGACCGAGTTGGTTTGCGACGGCTATCGTCGGTGTCGCGTACTAGCTGGACCGATCACTCGATCTTCACGTCGAGGACCCAAGGACCTCCTTCGCGGGTGATACGCGCTTGAAGGTGTTTGGTCGACCGTAGTCGGGCGTACGCGTCCATGGCCTGGGCGGCGGTGGTGATGTTGCGACCGTTGAGGCTCTGCAGGACGTCGCCCTCCCGAAGCCCCAGCCGGGCAAGTACGCAGGTGGGCTTCATCTCGACGATGCGGAAGCCGATGGAGCGCTCGCCTTTCGTCTCGGGCGCGACCCGCACGGAACGGGCGACGAGGCGCATGTTGCCCAGGATCGCGTCGGCCCCTCGGCGGGTGATCGCGAAGTGCGTATCGTCGTCCTTGCGTATCTCGGCCTCGATGTGATCGAAGATGCGGTTGCGCTCGGCATCCGCGCGCTCACGTTGGCTGGACTCCCTCGACGCGTCGGTCTCCGGTCCGTCGGCGACGATGTGGCGGCGATTGCCGTTGCCCTTGGTGCGCAGGTTCATGCTGTGCAGAAGCGCCTCGAACACCGCGGCCCCATCTGGGCCCGGCACCGTGAGGATGACCGACTGGGCGAGCCGTCGCCCCGCCAGGGACTGATCGAAGTCGTAGTAGATGCAGATGGTGTTCTTCGCCCACTTGACCATCGAATTCAGGTCGGCGTCGGACAGGAAGGAGACATGGATTCGGTCGCTGCTCGACGGCGGGCGACAGGCCCATGCCGGCTCGGTCGCAACGAGGAGGAGGGCGAGCACCGGGATGAAGGCGAAAATCCTGGTCACGATTCCCATGGTAGCGAGTCCCGTGCCGGGAATCCGCCATTAAGGTTCCTGTTCATGCAATTGATGCGCCGTTCTTCTCTCTTGGCAGCGCGACGCGGCGTCAAGCGCGGCGCGTCTCTCGGCGGAAAACTTGACGGACTAGGGCCCGGAGCTACGGTGGTGATGTAGGTATAGGTAGTAAGACAGATACATACTCCGACACACACCAGGGGCATCATGGCCACATCGAAGAGCACGGGACAATCGAAGGGACGGCGCCGGGAAATCCTCGGGATTGCCCTGCTGGGACTGGGGCTGTTCTCGTTGATTTCGGTCATCTCCATGCAGTCCGGGAACAAGCAGCTCATGGGACCCGGAGGCGCATCCGCCGCCGAGGCCATCTATTCCGTCGCCGGGGTCGCGTCCTACCTTCTCATCGCGGGCAGCCTCGTCGTCGCGGTTCGCTTGTGCCGGGGCCGCCGGATCATCGATGGGTTGGTGGAAGCGCTGGGTTTCCTGTGTCTGCTCTTCTCCATCGCCGTGCTCTGCCACCTTCCGTTCGCCGACGAGAAGGTCATGTTGCACGGTCCGGGCGGGCTGCTCGGGCAATACCTGGGCGAGATCGTCGCCAGCTTCATCGGTGGGGTCGGCGCTGCGCTGTGTGCGACGACGTTACTCGCCACGGCCATCTTGCTCCTGACCGACATCCGGGTCTCCGAGGTGCTCGATTCGCTCGCGTGGGCGGGTCGACACCTGGGGAACGCCGTGAGGTACGTCGCGCGGATGACGGGGCGGGCTGCCCTGGCCACGGCTCGGGCCACCGGGCGCGTGGTGGTGGCCATGTTCCCCGAGAAGTCCCAGGCCGAGAAGGCAAGGGCCGAGGAAGAACTGGAGGAGGCCGAGGCGGCCGAGGAGGCGTCGGCAGAGCTGGAAGTCGAAGAGCCCGTGATCGCACCCAAGATCGAGCGGGGGCGCGAGGCCGATCTGTCCGAGAGGACGGCGGATTGGCAGGAGCATGCGTCCGAGCTCACGGACGACGAACCGGTCTCGGAAAAGATCGAGGTCGTCGCTCCCGCTGCCGCGCTGGCCGAGCCGGGTTCAGCCGAAGCCTCCGACGTCCACGAGCCGATCTTGGAGAGCGAATCGCGCCGCGCGGTCGCCGCGGTGGTGGCGGAGGTCGCCGCGGTCGAGTGCGCCGCCCTGGCCGAGGCGACCGAAGCAAAGCCCGCCGAGGTGCAGGTCGCGCCCCAGCCGTCACCCATCGCGATCATCGCGCCGGTGTCCAGTACGCTCGACGACGGTCCGACCGAGGCCTGCATGGCACCGCCCGAGTTCATGGTCCCCGAGCGTAGGCCGGCCTTCGCGCCTGCCATCATCCCGGCCGAAAAGCCCGTGCCGGTGGAAGAGCAAAACCCTGGCTTCATTCGGCTGTCCGACGGCGCATTCCAGCTTCCTTCGTCCGACCTTCTCGAATACACGCCGCCCAAGGGCACGGAGACCGACGAGGCCACCCTGCGCGCGATGGCCGAGCGCCTGGAGCAAGCTCTCGCCAACTACGGCGTGCGCGGCAAGGTGACCGCGATCCAAATGGGCCCGGTCATCGTCACGTTCGAGTTCGCGCCGGCACCGGGCACGCGCACGGGGAAGATCGTCCAACTGGAGAACGACCTGGCGATGGCGCTGGAGGCCCAGTCGGTGCGCATCGTGGCACCCATCCCCGGCAAGGCCGTGGTCGGCATCGAGATCCCGAACAAGAAGCGCGAGACCGTCTATCTGAAGGAGATCCTCGAAGACGACAGCTTCCGCAAGTCGGGCTCGAAGCTGCAGATCTGCTTGGGCAAGGACACCAAGGGCGCCCCGGTCAGCGTGAACCTGTCCAAGATGCCGCACCTGTTGGTCGCCGGCACCACGGGATCGGGCAAGTCCGTCGCGGTGAACGGCATGATCACCAGCATCCTCTACTCGGCCAACCCCGAAGAGGTTCGCTTCATCATGGTCGACCCGAAGATGCTCGAGCTCTCGATCTACGAGGGCATCCCGCACCTTCTTCTGCCGGTGGTTACCGATCCGAAGAAAGCATCGTTGGCGCTGCGTTGGGCGGTGGACGAGATGGAGCGCCGCTACGAACTCCTCGCCAAGAGCGGCGTGCGCGACATCTCCAGCTACAACGCCAAGGTCGAGGCGGACCAGAACCGCGTCCGGGTCGACGACTCCGATGACCTGGATCCGAAGCACGCCAAGCGCTTGAAGGTCGTCATGGCGGATGCCCAGGGGAACGAGCAGGAGATCGAGGTGGACGCCGAGAGTGGACCGGTACCGAGCGACGGCGCGATCACGGCGGAGATGGCCGAGGAGATCTCCGACAAGGCCGCGGCCGCGCAGTTCGCCAAGGAGCACGCCGAGCCGCCGGCCCGCAAGCTGCCGTACATCGTCATCGTCATCGACGAGTTCGCCGATCTGATGATGGTCGCTTCCAAGGAGGTCGACACCGCCGTGGCGCGCCTGGCGCAGAAGGCGCGCGCCGCTGGCCTGCACCTCATCCTGGCCACCCAGCGTCCGTCGGTCGACGTCATCACCGGCGTCATCAAGGCCAACTTCCCGAGCCGCATCGCCTTGCAGGTCGCATCGCAGATCGACTCGCGCACCATCATGGGGCAGCCGGGCGCCGAGACCCTGCTCGGCAACGGTGACATGCTGTTCTCCGACCGGGGGACCAAGCTCCGCCGTATCCAGGGTGCCTTCTTGTCCGACGACGAGGTCCACCGTGTGGTGGACTTCCTGAAGAAGCAGGCCAAGCCGGTCTACGACATGAACATCCTCACGGCCCGCGACGACGAGGACGGTGAAGGCGCTGCGCCGGTGGACGACTTCCACGACGACCTGTATGACCAGGCCGTGGCCATCGTCTGCGATACGCGCCAGGCCAGTGTCTCGTTCATCCAGCGCCGACTGCAGATCGGATACAACCGCGCTGCCCGCATGGTCGAGCAGATGGAGCGAGAGGGGCTGGTCGGTCCCTCGAACGGCATCAAGCCGCGCGAGGTGCTCGCGCCAAGGGGTGACTACTTGAGCCAGCCCGGAGCCTGAGACCCGCGCGGCGAGACCCGGGCGCTTCTCCGAGTGGCTGCGTGGTGGACGCCGTGTAAAAGCGCCGGTGCCGTTGTAAGCTTCACGCGATGAACATGCTCCTCCTCGCCATCGTGATGGCAACGTCGCCCGCCGTGCCGTCCACCGCCGTCGCGCCAGCTCCCACCGCGTCGCAGCCGAGCTTGGATCTGCAGACCGTGATCGACCGGATGCAGAAGCGGTACGACCAAGCCAAGGATTTTCGGGCGCGCTTCTCCCAGAACTACAGCCGCGCAGCCGTGAATCGCAGCACCATGTCGACCGGGACAGTGGCATTCAAGAAGCCCGGACGGATGCGCTGGGACTACGAAAAGCCCGAGCCCCGCACGTTCGTGTCCAACGGCCAAGTGCTTTGGCTGTACGAGCCGACCGAGAAGCAGGCGTTCAAGCAGGATCTCAAGAACTCTCAGCTCCCCGCAGCGCTCGCGTTCCTGATGGGCAAAGGCAAAATCGTCGATGAGTTCGAGGTGTCCTTCGCCAAGGATGCCAAGCCTGGCCGCCCCGGGGACTACCGGCTGGCGCTGACGCCGAAGCAGCCGCAGTCGTCCTACAAGTCGATTCTGTTCGTGGTCGATCCCAAGGAGTTCCTGGTGCGCGAGACCCTGCTCGTGGATCCGCAAGGGAACACCAACCACTTTGTCTTCGACGACTTGCAGGTCGACGACAAGGTGCCGGAGACTCTCTTCAAGTGGTCACCACCCGCCGGCGTTCGCGTCGTCGATACCGGACAGATGGGCAAGTAGTCACAGCGTACCCCGCGGTCGGAGCACCTAGAGCACCGAACGGTTTGAAACACCGGTGATCACGCGGCCATCCGGCGGT
>CAZYFU010000057.1:0-35303 GCA_964647025.1 uncultured Myxococcales bacterium
TAGGATCGGACCGCATGCGACTCGTCGCCCCCACCGCCTTCAAGGGGACCCTCACGCCGCTCGAAGCGGCCCGCGCGCTTGCGCTGCCGGGTGACCGATTGCTGCCGCTCAGCGACGGCGGCGATGGGTTTCTCGAGTGTCTTCGTGCCGCGGCCGGCGGCAAGATGCGGGCCCATCCGGCCGCCGATCCGTTTGGCCGCGTGCGCCCGGTGCCCTACCTGGCCCTTGCCGACGGCACGGTGGCCATCGAGAGCGCGAAGGTGATCGGCATGGCCGGGCTCGATCGGCTGGATCCCCTGCGTGCGAACAGCGTGGGGCTTTGGCAGGTGCTGTCGGCGGTCTGCGAGGCACCGTCAATCTGGATTGGCCTCGGCGGGACGGCGACCATGGATGGGGGACGCGACTGGCCCCCCATCGCGCTGCCGCCGACCACCGTGTTTTGCGACGTGACCACGGATCTCCTCGATGCACCTCGCGTCTACGGTCCACAGAAAGGTGCCTCGCCCGCGGACGTGGCCCTGCTGACCCAGCGACTCGATGCGCTCGGCTTGCCGCGAGGCCCGCGCACCGGCGCGGCTGGCGGGCTCGGCGGAAAGCTGCTGTCGCTCGGCGCTCGCTTGCTCGACGGCGCCGAATCGATCCTCGACACGGTTCGCTTCTCCGAAGCGTGCGCGGGCTGCGACACCGTGGTCACCGGCGAGGGCCGACTCGATGCCTCTTCTCTGGAAGGCAAGCTGCCCATCGTCGTGGCAAGACGCGCTCGGGACCTTGGTCTGCGCGTGGTCGGTCACTTCGGTTGCCAGGGCCCCGGCTGGGAAGAGGCGGCGCGCTTCTTCGACGAGGTGCGCTTCGGCGTTGGTTAGGGGGTGTTCGGGAAGCCCCTACCCGCGCACGCTGGCCAGGAGAGCGAGCATGGGCGCTTGCAGGCGACCGTTGGTGGCGAGGATGTTGCCGCTCGACGGAGCGAATGGCCCGCCCCCGGGATCACACACGGAGCCTCCGGCGGCCAGCACGATGGCGGCGCCTGCGACGAGATCCCACGACTTGATGTCGCGCTCCCAATACCCGTCGAACCAGCCGCAGGCCACCATGCAAAGGTCGAGGGCCGCGGAGCCGATGCGGCGAACACCCTGGGATGCGCGCAGAAAGGCAGCGAACTCGGGGATGTTCGGATCCGTCTTGCCGAGCACGGGCACGAACCCGGTGGCGAGCAGGGCCCGGTCGAGAGCGCTGGCTTGCGAAGTGACGGCCGGACGATCATTGAAGGTGGCGCCGGCACCGACCACGCCGATGAAGGTCCAGCCGAGCGCCGGGGCCGTCACCACGCCCAGCACGGGGCGCTCTCCGTCGGAAAGCCCGATGGAGACGGAAAAGAAGGGCAACCCATGCGTGAAGTTCAGCGTGCCGTCCAGTGGATCCACGTGCCACGCCCGTCCCGAGCTGCCGCCTCGACCGCTGCCTTCCTCGGCCACGATGGCATCGGCTGGGAACCCGGACGAGAGCCGAGCCACGATGGCGGCCTCGGCGCGCCCGTCGTACTCGGTGACGGGATCCGTGATGTTCGCCTTGAACTTGGCGGCGGGACGCGTACCCCACCCTTCGAGCAGAACGGCGGCTGCCGCGGCAGCGGCGTCTTTCGCGCATGCAAGCTCGGCTTCGAACAGACTGGGCTTGGGGGCAGATGACATCTCGCCCTGGTCATACACCATCCAAGACCGGAGGCCGGTATTTCTCAGACGTAGATGCGCGGTACGCGGTCGGCGATCATGCACAGGACCTCGTACGGGATCGTGTCGATGGCGGCACACAGCGATTCGAGCGCCACGCTGTTGCCTTCGTGCTCGCCGAACAGCAGCACGTCGTCGCCGTTGTACGCCGTACCGTCGGGACCGAGGTCGACCATGGTCTGGTCCATGCAAACGTTCCCGGCCACCTTGTGCCGAACGCCGCGAATGACGACCTCCCCGCGGTTCGAGAGCAGGCGGTTGTATCCGTCGCCGTAGCCGATGGGCAGGGTGACCACGCGGGTCTGCCGGCTGGTCCGCGTGGTGTGGTTGTAGCTGATGCCGGCGCCCTCGGGTACGACCTTGAAGAACGCCACCTTGGTCAGAAGCGACATCACCGGCCGCAGGCGCCGTTCACCGAAGTCTTTCCGGGTGGCGTAGCCGTAGAGCATGATGCCTGGTCGCACCAGATTGAAGTGCGACCCGGGATACTGGATGACGCCCTCGGAGTTCGCGAGATGCACGAGCGGTGGCAGCCTACCGGCCTTGTCCATGCGCTCGACGATGGCGGAGAAGCGCGCGATCTGTTCCAGCGTGAACGCGCGATCGCTGTCGGCCTTCGCGAGATGCGAGAACACGCCCTCGACCGCGATCCCCGGCAACGACAACGTCTTGTCCACGAACGCGTCCGCGTTGTACCAGTGCACACCGATGCGCTCCATGCCGGTATCGATCTTGAGATGCACACGCGCCGTTTTGCCCATGGCTGCCGCGGTCGCGGAGATCGAGCGCGACTTGTCCACCGAGGAGCTGGTGATGGCGATGTCGTGCTGGAGGAACTGCGGGATCTGATCCGCGTTGATGGCGCCGAGCACGAGGATGGGCGCCGTGATGCCGTTCTCGCGCAGGTAGATGCCCTCCTCCAGCAGCGCCACGCCCAAGCTATGCGCGCCCATGGAGAGAAGCGCGCGGCTGACCTCCAGAATGCCGTGCCCATAGGCGTTGGCCTTGACGACGCCCATGATCTTCACGTCGCCGCCGATGCACGAGCGAACGATGGCGAAGTTGCTCGCCAGGTTGCCGAGCGAGACGAGCGCGCGCGTCGGCCGGTTGCGGAAGGTTTCGATGGGCATGAGCCGCCCCAAGGTTAGGTCTCGGGCCGGCGAAACGCCAATATCCGCGCCGACGGGGGCGCCTACTTGGCCAGCTCGGCAGGCAGCGGCTGACCCGGGAACTGGTCGAGCAGACGCTGCACGTCGGCCTTGCTGCCCGGCCCATCGCCGAGCCGCTTGCGGCACAGCGCACGGCCGATGAGGGCCTGTCGGTCGGCTCCGGTCGACCGCGCGAGCACCAGATCGAAATCGCCGATCCCATCGCCGCAACGGTTGGCCGCCGCTCGCAGCTGACCGCGGGTCACCAGCAGTGCGCGGGACGCAGCCACGTCCGAAAGCGAAGCACCGTCGAGCAGGCGCAAGACCTCGGTTCGCCGATCGAGCGCCAGCAGCGCCTCCACGCGCAGGATCAAGGCTTCGTGCGCGAGGCCCCCGTGCGCCAACTCGCCGGCGTGTCCGTCGAGGAAGCGCAGCGCCTGGGCAGGCGAACGCTCGGCGCGCAGCAGGCGGACGGTCTCGCCGAGGTATTGCCCGGCGGTCTTCTTCGCCTCGGGCGGCGGGGCCGGAGCCGGTGCCGGTGCAGGCGCGACGGAAGGCGCCGGTCGCTCCGCCGGGACATACGCCGGCGCAGGCCAAGGCGAGCTCGCCGGTGCGAGCTCGGGCCATGTGGCGGCAGAGGGCTCTGGTGGGGCCAGGAACGGGATCGCACGGGACGAGGTGGGCGGGACCGCGGGCAAGACCGTGGCGGACTCGGGGGATACCGATTCGCCTGGGCCGGGCTTCGCAGGCGCGGTCTCTTGCTGGGCGCGTTCGACGACAGCCACCTTCCGCACCCGCGGCGCCGACTTCGGCTCGGCCGCGAGGATGGTCGTATCGCGCACTACCAGGCTCGGCGCAGGCGGAGCGCCCGCGGGCGGGATGACCCCAGGCGGAACGGATGGCTCGGTGGTCGCCGCTGGTGAGGTGGTGGCCGTCCTGGCGCGCGCCTTGGCTCGGGACGGGCGCGCGGTGCTCTCGGGCGGCTGGACCTTCGTCTTCACGATGCGGGTCAGCCACGAAGGAAGAAGGTCGAGTCGCGCAGCCGACGCCGCGGTCGCGAGGCCGAGAATGAACGCCGCGGTCACGACCACCCAAGTCAGTCGTCGCGGCGACTGGGAAGCCCTGATCCCGGCGACGACCCGGCCGAGGGACGGTGCACGCCGCGGCGGCACCGCGCGCGCACAGCGGATCGCGTGCCCCACGGCGCGCTCCGCGACGTCGCCGTGCTCGACGTCGTCCTTCCAACGAGGCGGGTCGTGAGGCGCGTCGCTCATGACTGTCCCTTCCTGAGCAGCTTTGGGTAGTGCTTCATGAAACACTCGCGGGCCCGTGCCAGTTGCACGCGCACCGTCGAGAGATTGAGCTGACGGAGATCCGCGATCTCCTGGGTCGAGAGGCCCTCGATCTCGTAGAGCACGAGGACCGTACGGTACTTCTCGGGCAGCTTGTCGAGGGTCTGGTAGAGCTGCTCCACAGCCTGTCTGCGCTCGAGCTCGGCGTCGGGAGCAGGCAACTCGGAGACCTGCGCGTCGGCGCCGCGCGCCTGCCCCGGATCGCTACGCCAGAAACGCCAGCGATGCCGCCGACGGTGGTTCGCGGTGATCTTGCGCGTGACCTCGAAGAGCCAGGTGGAGAAACGCGCGTCGCCACGAAAGCGACCGAGCTTCCGGCTGACCACCAGGAAGACCTCCTGCACGACGTCGTCCGCGTCTACGTTCGAGCCACCGAGGCGCTGGGCCCAGCGCGCCACCGTGTCCGCGTGCTCGCGGTAGGCCTGCTCGAACGACGCCGGCACGCCCTGGTTTGGGAGCGTGACCAACTCGACGATCGATGTCGCGGCTGCGGACATGGTGGGATCGATCACCTTGGGTGTGCGGTGATCGGAAAACATTTCACCGAATGACTGGCACCGAGAATCCAATGTTTGCCAGCACGTCAACCCGCGACAAGTCGACCGCGCCCCGGTCATCGCCCGACACCGAGGCGCGCTGGCCCCGCGGCCAAGCGTAGGCGCGAACCTCACCCCAGACGGACCAACGCCCCAGCAAGCGAGCCAGGCGCAGCGCAGCCACACCGCCGTACTCGAAGGATTCTCGCCGCCGATCGTCGGTGAAGCCCCGCCCGACCAGCGTGGCCCAGCCCAGCTGGCCTCCCACCTCGAACGAAGGGCGCCACGGCGACCCCATGGCGCGAAGGACCAGGGTCGCTTCGAACACCGTGTGACGCCAGTCCACGCTGCCTTCGAGGAGCGACTGCGAACGCGACCGCGCGCCGCCAACGCCGATGCGTCCTTGCCACCCTGAGGTGACGCTCTCGACCGTGGCCTCCAGGCGCCCGGCGGCGGCCACACCATCGACGAGCACCGCGCCGCCACCAGCACCGACGGAGAGCCGCCAGCTCGCCAGAGCCGTCGTCTGCGCGACGACCGGGCCCGACACTGGCGACACCTCGTTCGTGGTCGCGAGCGCGAGAGGCTCGGTTTCCCAGGCGGCGATCACGGCGGCGACCATGGCCGCTGCGTCGGAGCATTCGCCTTGCACGGGCAGACGGCGATCCCCGACCTCCGCGCCGCTCGCTCGAAGCAGGCGAATGCGCAGCTCGCCGCCCGCGGGAGAATGCTCGATCGTCGCGATATCGGGCGCCATGCCCGTCGAAGAGCCGCTCGGGAGCAAGGGGCGGAGCCGGTCGGAGATGTCTTGCGACGACGGACATCCGGTCGAGCTGCGCACATCGACGGCTGCGCCCGCCACGAGCGTCGCCATCGCCAGGGTCATGGATGCGGCCAACATCGGACAGCAGAGTCACCTCGGCGGGCACCGAGGTCAAGTGTTCGCGGCTGCTCGATAGAGCGCACGAGCGCCAACAATTTTCCACCCCGAGCGAATCATCGTAGCGTTTGCCGATTGCCACACACCTAGCCGTGTGGAGGAAAATCATGACGCTTAGAAAATCCAGCCTGTCCTTCAGCGCCCTCGTGATCGTGTTCGCAGCGGCTTCGTGCTCGTGGACCGACAACGATGTCGGGTTCGTGGAGCGCGACGGTAGTGCCAGCGGGGGAAGTGCTGGCGGTGGTGGTGGCTTGGGCAGTGGCGGGGCAGGCACGGGTGGCGTCGGCGGCGCCGCGCCTTCCGGCGGAGCAGGCGGAGCCGCCCAAGACGCGAGCCTATGCTCGTGCGGGGACGGCACGCTGACCTGGGACTGCTACTGCGGCGTGTTCGACTGCAACAAGACCTGGGACGTCTGGCAGAACATCAATGCCACGAGCGGCATGGCGGGCCTGGAAGAGTATGCGGGCTGCAACCTCGCCATCGTGCATATGAAGGAAGGCTTCGGCCCTTGGGGGCGACACGTGTTCGACCTCGGTACGGGAAAGCTCGTCGGCGACGAGACCGCCAGCGATGTGGCCATGAGCTGCCCCTACGGTCCCGACGGAAGCGGCCTCAGCAAGTTCAGCGCCGGCGTCCTGGCAGCGGATCCTAGCTGTGTACGCAGCAGGTGCGTGGGTACGCTGTCGCCTGGGGCCTTGGCGTGCAGCAGCGGCGGAGCCGGCGGTGCGATCGGCGTGGGCGGTGCGGTGGGCGCAGGTGGACAGGGCGGAGCAGGCGTGGGCGGTGCGGGGGGCGCAGGTGGGCAGGTCTCGGTCGACGCCGGAGAGCCGAGCTACTGCGCGTCCTGCTTGGACGAGGCCGTGGCAAGGACCTCGCTGTGTCCCGTCCAGCGACCGACGTCGGAAGCCGAGCTCCGTGCCTTCTGCGAAGGCCTGCTGCGGTCGGGCGTCGTGACTGCGACGGTCGCCGTGGGGGATTGCAGGCCCTCGGTCACCATGCCAGGCTGCACCGCAATTCCCGCCGACACCACCGTCGACCTGCTGTCAGCGTCGTTCTCGCCGCCCTCGGGCTTCGACTGCCAGTACTCGCGTGCGACAGGCGCGTTACTGGGCACGACGGTGGTGAGCGACTCGCCCCGTTACTGCGGCAATCGCGCCTATGTCGCGCAGAGCTCGGGTATCACGAATCCCTGGTGCTTCGCGAGCGGGACCCTGTCGGTGACTTGCACTTCGCTCGACGGCGGCGCCGGATCATCGTGAAACAGCGACCCGTGCCGCTTATGGGAAGCTGCTGAAGAAGCTCCAGATGTTGGCGGCCGCGGTGGACGAAATCGTGTGGTCCCAGTTGCCGACGCAGTAGATCACCGGTTCGTCGCATCCGCCGTAGCTCTTGCACCCGGTGAGCGTCGAAGTGGTGGTCGCTTCACATCCGTTGCGCTGGGTCCAGAAATCGCGAGTCCCTTCGCCGGAGGAGAGCTCGACGATGTTGTCCGCGGTCCCGTGGTGGATGATGATGGGCGGCTTGGCGCCGGCGTTGGAGCAGCTTCCCGGACCACCGCCCGAGACGGGCGCGAAAGCACGGAACCAGTCGGTGTGTGCGCAAGCCATCGAGTTGGTGAAGAAGCCTCCCATGCTGAACCCCGTGATGAACACGCGATTGGGGTCGATGCAGAAACGGCTCTCGAGATCGGTCATCAGCGCTTGAATGAAAGCGTAGTTGGCCTCGTTGGCCGACCACGTCGACTTGAGGACGTTGTCACCCCAGTGCGACACGTCGCCGGGCGCAGGTCCTTCGCCTTGTGGAAACACGGTGATGGCCTTGCCCCCGGAGCGCGAGGTGAAGTTGAACAACCCGACGACCGCGACGTTGTTCATGTCGTAGCCGTGCAGCGCGAAGACCAGCATCAGGGGCGTCTTGTTGTCGGTGTTGCTCGGAACGTCGAGCAGGTAGTAGCGGGTGGCTCCATTGACGGTCATGGTTTGCTGTTTCTTCGGATCGGGCCGGTTCAAGGCCTTGCCACAGCCGAGCGACTGCGTGCCAACATCCGGGGAACCGCCACCGGCGTCGCGTCCAGCGGCGCCTGCGCCACCGTCACCCGCCCCGCCCGGGCCTGCATCTCTCGAAGCTTGGGTCGAGCCTCCCGCGCCCCCCGAGGACGTGCTGGTCGCGCCACCAGATCCGTCCGGCGTCCCGCTGGTGCCACCGACCAGCGTTCCTCCACCGGCGCCTCCACCGGCGCTGCCACCCGTGGCGAGGACGCCGCCCGAGCCCGTCGCGCCTCCAGTCCCGACGGTCGCCGAGCTGGTCGAGCTGCCGCCCGAAGAAGTGGCGCCACCCGCGGCCGAGGAGCCACCGCTAGCGCCGCCGGTCTGACGACCGCCGGTAGAAGGGGTGCCCCCGCTCGCGCCACCTGCACCGGTCGAGGTGTTTGTGTTCTTGTCCGAGCACGAAATGCATAGCGCTGCGGCCAGGGCTCCCAAAAGCATCGTCTTCATCGCCGAGTCCTCCCTTGGGGCATGAGCTTGTCCTGGAAGCCACGCCGAGACAAGAGGGGCTGCTATGCCGCGTCGCCCAACGCCCCGCGCGTCAGGGACAGATCTTGGTTCCACCAGCCGCCCGGTACGCAGAGACCCTGCCAACCAGATTGCCGCCATCGGTCTCCGGCGTGGTGGTGTCGCCGTTGCCGGCACCGAAGAACAAACCCACGATGTGGGCGGCCGCGACCTCGTTCATGTGGGCGAAGAAGTAGTCGACGCGGTTGTCCCTGTAGTGGTTCGTGGTGTTGCCCTGACCCATGTTCCCGACCGGGATCTGCCAGAAGATGATCGGCATGCCCACGGCCTCGGCCAGCGTCTTGGTCCACGTGAACGCCTGGTGGAAGTTGGGCAACTTCGCGTTGGTGTCGTCCCACCAAGTGTCGCGGCCTTGCGTGACCTGATAGAAGCCGGCGTCTCGGTCCGACGGATCCGCCACGATGAAGTCGCCGTCCTTCGCTCCGAGCTCGGTCAGGAACGTCGCCATCTTCTTGGCTTCGCCTGCGACATCGAGCTTGCTGTCGCGATTGCCGAACACGTCGAACTTGGTCCCCCAGGCCGAGGCGTGCAAGCCCACCTTCGCGTTCGGCGCGTACACGCGGACCATGTGAATCAGACACTTGGCGAAACCGGTGACGCTGTTCTCGTAGCCGGCGCAGTCGGTGGGATTCGCTGTGGTGACCTCGGCAGGCACGGCGTGGGGGTCGGCGCTCGACTGTTCGACGTACCCCCAGAAATCCGGCTCGATGTGCAGAAGCGCCCTGTGGCTGCCGATCTTCTGCAGCACCAGCCGCCAGTCGGCGAAGTAGCGCGTGAGGAAGGCGGCCTTGGTGAGGCCTTGTACCTGCGCGGAGCCCTCGTTTAGCCCCGACCCCTGCAGCTCCTCGTAGTAGGTGAACATCGGGAGCTGCTTGGGCGAAGCCTTCTCGTTCTTGCCGACGAAGTCCACCACGTACTGGCCGGGAGGATCCTGATCCCACTGCCAGCACCCCCACCACCCGCAGCCGGCGGCGTTGGAGCAGTCGGCGCCCGCGGCCGTGCAACCGGTCGCACAGGAAGCGCACGGTGCGCTGCCGTCGAAGAAGCCTCCCGACAGGTACAGGTAGCGCCCGTCGAACGGCGCCTTGGCCGCGGTCGCGTCTTCCATCGAGGCCCCGACCAGGACGGTGTCCTCGCCCAGCGCCGCGAGCAGGTCCTTTCCTATGCAGGCGCTGCCCGCGCCGCCTGCCCCGGAGGCCCCGCCGCTGGGCGCACCGCCTGACCCGGAGGCCCCGCCACTGGCCATCGCCGGCAGCCCACCCTCCCCGCCAGGCGGGTCCGCCGCCGCGTCGCCAGCTTGCCCGTCGGACGACGAGCAGCCCATCGTCAAGCCCAATACCAGAAGCGGCAGCCTCGCCCGAATCGCACGCGTTCGCATGGTTCCATTGAACCCGCCCGCCGGACATTACTCAAGCGGGTCATCGCAAATCGCGCGGGGCTCTTTCTACGCCGCGCGCATCCGGTCCTCGAACGCGGTCAGCGCGGCCTTCGCCCCCTCGCCCATCGCGATGACGATCTGCTTGAACGGGACGCTGCTCACGTCGCCCGCCGCGTAGATCCCCGGGCGGCTGGTGCGGCAACGCTCGTCGATGACGATCTCGCCCATGCGGTTGACCGTGACCAAGTCCTTGACCACCGCGCTGTTCGGCACGAGCCCGATCTGCACGAACACGCCGTCGAGCGCGATCTCGTGGCTCTTCTCGCTCGGTCGATCCTGGTAGCGCAAGCCGGTCACCGTCTGACCGTTGCCGACCACGTGGGTGGTGCGGGCGTTGGTGATGATCGTGACGTTGGGCAGGCCCTTCATGTTGCGCACCAGCACGTCGTCGGCCTTGAGCTGCTCGGAGAACTCGACCAGGGTCACATGGGCGCAGATCCCGGCCAGGTCGATGGCGGCCTCGACCCCGGAATTGCCGCCGCCGATCACCGCCACGCGCTTGCCCTTGTAGAAGGGACCGTCGCAGTGAGGGCAGAACGCAACGCCGCGGCCCAGGTAGTCCTTCTCGCCCGGGATGCCCAGCTCGCGCCACTTCGCGCCCGTGGCCAGGATGAGCGCACCCGCGCGCAGGATCTCCCCACCTTGCAGGCGAAGCTCCTTCTGTTTGCCCTGGTCGACGATGCCCTCCACCTTGCGACTGTCGAGCACGTCGATGGCGTAGCTGCGCAGGTGCTTCTCCAAGTCGGCGGCCAGCCTGCGCCCCTCGGTGTACGGCACGGAGATCAGGTTCTCGATGCCCAGGGTCTCTTGCACCTGGCCGCCCAGGCGCTGGGCCACGAGCGCCGTCTTGAGCCCCTTGCGGGCGCTGTAGATGGCGGCCGAGCTGCCGGCGGGTCCACCGCCCAGCACGACCACGTCGTACTCCCGGGGCGGCTGCGCGCTGACGTCGATCTCGTCGCGGCCCAGCGTGCCCTCCAGGGTTTCGAGCAACTCGGCGAAGCTCGCGCGCCCCACGTGAACGATGGCGTTTCCGTTCACCACCGCGGGGACGCCTTGGATGCCGAGCGCGGCGATCTCCGCCTCGGCCAGCTCGCCGTCGATCATGGTGTGCTGGAAGTCGGGGTGGATCAGCGCCATCTGATTGAGCGCCTGGATCACGTCGGGACAGTTGGTGCAACTGAGCGACACATAGGTTCGCAGCCGCACCGGCCCTTTGAGCGCCTTCACCCGGCGCTGCACGCCCTCGTCAGGCAGCTTGCCTCTGCCATCGCTGTTGAGGATGGCGATGATGAGCGAGGTGAACTCGTGTCCACCGGGTACGCCGCGAAAACGAATGCCGTTGGGTACGCCGTCCCGGTGCAGGTCGAACTGCACGCCCTCCACCTTTTCGGGCACTTCGAGCAGAGCGAGGCGGTCGCCACAAGAAGCCACGTCGACGAGCAGCTCTCGCAGCTCGCCTTGCTTGGGGTGGTCGCTTTGAAACGGGGCCAGCGTGATCGTCGAAGTCAGCTTGGCGAAGTGGTCCTTGAGTTGCTCCTTGATGCTCGGGTCCAGCATAGAACTCCTTGACGAAGTGGTAGGAACGAAAAGGCCGGTCCGGGTGCACGGTCCCGGACCGGCCTAGCACAGGGGGGATGGGTCGAGGCGAGAGCGCTTAGATCTTTCCGACCAAGTCCAGGCCGGGCTTCAGGGTGGCCGCGCCGGGGGTCCACTTGGCCGGGCAAACCTCGCCGTCGTGCGTGGCTACGAACTGCGCCGCCTGGATCTTGCGGACCAGCTCGTCGGCGTTACGGCCGATTCCGTTGTCGTGGTACTCGGCCACCTTGATCTTGCCTTCCGGGTTGACCACGAAGCTTCCACGATAGGCCAGGCCTTCCGCGTCGATGTAGACCCCGAACGCTCGACTGAGCGCGCCGGTCGGGTCGGCCAGCATGGGGAACTTGATCTTCTTGATGGTGTCCGAGGCGTCGTACCAGGCCTTGTGTACGAAGTGCGTGTCGGTGCTGACCGAGTAGACCTCGACGCCCATGCCCTTCAGCTTCTCGTACTTGTCGGCCATGTCGCCGAGCTCGGTGGGACATACGAAGGTGAAGTCCGCCGGGTAGAAGAAGAAGACCGCCCACTTGCCCTTGAGGTCGGCGTTGCTGACGGTCTTGAACTTGCCATCGTGGTAGGCCTGAACGCTGAACTCGGGGATCTGCGAATTGATGATGCTTGCCATGTCAGGGACTCCTGTAACGTTGTGCGTGTAGGATGCTGCTCCCCGCGCTCAGGTTCCGCGTGGCCGAGAGCGTTTGTCCCTATGGAGCTGATAGGCGCTGGCAATCACCGGGCGTGGCGGACCAACGACTCGTACACCTTCCGCATGGTCTGTGCGACGGGGTCGAGGGTCGCGGTCAAGGCCGACCCGCGACGCCAGCACAACGCAAGGGTGCGGCTCGGCGCCGTTGGGACGAAGCCTCGCACCTGCAGCACCTTGTGTCGGTTCTCGACCGGCAAGGCCAGACTGGGAAGAAGGGTCACGCCCACGCCTCCGGCCGTCATCTGCACCAACGTGGCCAGGCTGGTGGCGCGGTAGCCGGCTTCGTCCGCGCCAGAGCGCGAGCAGAACGACAACACCTGCTTGCGGAAGCAGTGGCCGTCGTCGAGGAGGAGCACCGGCTCGCCCTCCAGGTCCTCGGGACGGATCGGCTTGTGCGACGACGCCAACCGATGCCCCGCCGGGGCGGCGAACACGAAGGGATCCTCGCCCAACACCTCGCTTTCCAGGTCGCCGATGTCCGCCTCCAGCGCGAAGACCGCCGCGTCCAACTCGGCCCGCGCCAGGCGCTGCACCAGAGACTCGGTCTTGTCCTCGGTCCACAGCAGGGTCAGCTTGGGATAGCGTTTGCGCAACGCCGGCGCCACCTCGGGCAGAAAGTACGGCGCCACCGTCGGGATCACGCCGATGCGCAGTCGGCCCGCCAGTGGGTCCGAGAACTGCCGAACGGCATCGAGCAGGGTGTCCACGCCCGAGCACAAGCCGCGCGCCTGGTCCGCCACGGCCTTGCCCGCGGGCGTGACCACGACGCCACGCTGGCTGCGCTCGAAGAGGCGCACGCCAAGCACGGCCTCCGCCTGCGCCACCTGGGCCGACAGCGAGGGCTGCGAGACGTGGCACGTGGAGGCTGCCTTGCGAAAGTTGCGGTGCTCGGCCACGGCAGCGATGTATTGCAGTTGCCGGAGCGTGATGGGATGCGGGCCGAAGCGCATGGGCAGAACGGTAGCAGCAACGGGCCCCGAAGCAGACGGGCTTCTTCACGAAAGCCGAAGAAGCACCGTCGCGTGAGGATCAAACGTCGGTGGTGACGTCGGCGTCCAGAATCCCGCCGTCCAGCGGCCCCTCGGGAGAGACGACGCAACGATAGTCAACGCAGTAGGGAGCCGCGGTGCCGCACTCCTGGTTCCACTCGCACTCCACGCAGACACCGATCCGTGCGCAGTATGGCTTGAGGGGATCTTGGCAGTCGGCGCTCAGCCTGCATTGCCCTGGCTGCAGGATCGGTAGATCGACGGCCTCGTCGGCATCGATGGTCCCGGCGTCCAGAGGTGGCGTGACCGCTGCCTCTAGCGAGACCTCTGCCATGAAGGCCACCTCCGCCCTGCCCACCTCGGGCAAGCTCGCGATGTCGATGGGCGCAACATCCTTTCCACCCGTCGGCGCATCCGCCCACGCGGTGTCTTTGGGCAGGTCGGGTTGCAGGAGCGGCCCGTCCGAAGGAGCATCGGCGGCGATTCGCGTGTCGGCGTTTCCGCCGTCCTTCTTCACGACCGAGTCGCCATCGCTCCCGCAGGCCGCAGACAAGGCTACCAGGATCAGAAGTGCCGCTCTTGTAGGTTTCATGGGGGCATTGTCGCTCAATTCGGCCGACCTCGCCAGGAACGCAGAGGTCGATCCTGACGCCCAGCGCCGCGCCAGAGCGCAACGCGCTATCAGACCAGACGCGGGGCGCGTCGAAGGCGCTTGGCGGCTCGACTATTCGCTAAAGATCCCTGGGGACTCGGCCGACTGTGCAGCAAGCGAAGAACACCTGAAGATCCTCGCTGTGAGGACCAGGTCCACTCCTAAGCAAGGTGGCCTCATGAGAAAACCGTCTATCACTGTTGTAAGAACGGCCGCACTCAGTCTGTGCCTGCTATGGGCCAGCTTGGCTGTTGCTGATGCCGTTCCCGTGCCTGCCTCGGTTCAAGCAACGTTGACGGCAAAGCTGCTCGCATACGACAGAGGGCTGCCCAATCGGGCGGGCGACATCGTACGCATCCTGGTGTTGGTCGATCCGAGTGAAGGCCAGTCGCAGAAGATCGCCAACGAGTTCGGTAGCGCCATGAAGAGCACGGCAACCATCGGCAGCCTTCCCATCGAAGTAGTCACCGCCAACTTCAACGGCGCCAACGCCATCGCGGCACGGATCAAGAAGGAGAAAATGTCTGCGGTCTACCTGTCGTCCGGACTCGCCAAGTCGGCCGAGGCCGTCGCCACGGCCCTCAAAGGAGTCGACGTCATGACCATCGCGGCCGAGCCGAGCGCGGTCATCCGCGGTATCGCGGTGGGCTTCGATCTGCTCTCGGGCCAACCCAAAATCCTGGTCAATCTGAACCAGGCCAAGCTGCAAAACGTGCAACTGCCGGCCAGTGTCCTCTCGCTGGCTCTCATTCAAGGGTGACCTCATGAGCCGCTCAACTTTGCGTTCTCTTTCCTTCAAAGGTTTTGCTGTCGCTGCTTGCTTGGCGTTCCCGCCGGTCGCGTTCGCGCAGACCGCGGAACCGTCGGCCGAAGCACCTGCACCCGCCACTCCGGACGTGAGCCAGTCGGTCCCGACCGAGGCTGTCGCCCCGGCGACGGAGAGCCCACCTGCCGCCGTTCCCGCGGCGGTAGAGGAGAAGGCTTCTGCGGCGCAAGTCGCCGCCGATCCGATCGTCGACGACGACGCGTTGGCCTCCGAGTTGAACGCCGCCCTCTCGCAGCAGATCGTCAGCGGCGCGAGCCGGACGGCCGAGACGGCCGAGCAAGCCCCGGTGGCGGCCACGGTCATCAGGGCCGAGGATCTGCGACGCTACGGCATTCGCACCGTGGCCGAAGCCTTGAGCTTCCTCTCCATGGGGACGTTCCTGCTAGGCGGCCAGATCACAGATGGCCAGACCGTCGGGGCCCGCGGCGTGGTGGCGGACGGAGACAGCAACAACCACTTCTTGGTGGTGGTGGACGGCCACCCGATCAACCAAGGGGTCACCGACGGGGCTGCCATGGGCTACGGCCTCGGCATTCCCATCACGATGATCGACAGCATCGAGGTGATTCTGGGGCCCGGTTCGGTCGTGTACGGCGGAAACGCCATGCTGGGTATCATCAACATTCGGACCAAGCCCGGCCGCCAAATGCAGGGGGTCGGGCTGCTCGGGCAGTACGCGGTTTCTCCCACCCAGACCGCGGACGGCAAGATCAACAGCCTCGCCTTGGATGGCCTGGGGGTCAGCCACCGCGCCGAAGCCACCGTCGGCAAGACCTTCCGACTCGGAGGTCAGGACGGCGAGTTCACCATGGGCCTGGTCTCGGGTCAGATGACACTTCCGACGACGACCATCGCTCCGCAGACACCCTTCGCCAACGCCCCGGCGACCGCGCCTCGCTACGGCGGCGACGTCAGCATGCCACTCGAGACCGGCCGGGGAGGCTACGGTCGCTTGAAGATCGGCAACTTCTCCGCGGACGCGTCGTATGTGACCGGTCAGTGGGCTTGGGGCACGCCGGCGGCGCAGAACCTGACCCAGATGCCGGGCTACTTCGACTACAAGATGGCGCGCGCCAACGCCGCGTACAGCTTCGACTTGGGCTCGCACCTGTCGGGCTTCGTCGCCCTCCGCTTCATGGACTACGTGCACACGGGCCACCGCATCGGGCCCGCCGGCTCGTGTCCAGTGGCCGGGACCGCGGGCTCCCGCTGCTTCGTGAGCACCAGCGTCGGCGGCACGCGCGAGTCCCTGGAGTTGCAGGGGACCTACGATTTCCTGGCCGACGGGCGCTACCAGTTGATGATGGGCCTCGATGGCCGCATGGGCCAGACCGGCGGGTACGCCCACACGACGGACGCCGCGACCGGCCTGCGCTTCGCGCCTGACGGCGGATACGATTCGACCAGCCAGGTATTCGGGGCGTACACGCAGTTCCGCGGTCGCCCGGCGCCGTGGGCCGCGGTCAACTTGGGTATTCGCGCCGACTGGATCTGGGACCAGGGCTCGAGCGCGGTCCTGCCCTCGAGCAACCCGGCGATGCTGGGCGCCACCGTGAAGACCAACAACAGCGCGGTCTCACCCCGCGCCGCCATCATGCTGTTCCCCACCGACACCACCACGGCGTACGCCTCGTACAGCAGGGCGTTCCGAGCCCCGTCCACGAACGAGCTCCACCTGGTGAGCACGCTCATCGATCCGGCGTCGGGCCTCAAACCGGAGATCGTCGACTCGGGCGAGCTTGGCGTGAAGCAGAAGCTCGGCGTCCACCGGGCGCTGGCCAGCGTGTTCGTCGAGAAGAGGTCCGGACTGATTGGATTCATCCCCACCGACAAGCCCGGGAAACAGAAGTACAGCAGCGTGGGTGACATCGAGAACTACGGCTTCAACGTTGGCTTCGACGGCAGCCTGCTCGCGAATCGCTTCCACTACGGAGCAAGCTTCACCTACGCCCATGCCCGGCGCACGATCACGCCGATCGCGATGACCCTGTCTCCGGCGGCGCAGGCAGCGGCGGACACGGCCATCCCGCAGTCCGAGTCGCAGACCCGGATCCTCGGCGCGCCCGAATGGTCCGGCAACCTCCGACTGGCCTACGACTTCCAGGGCAACCTGCCCGAGGTGGCGGTCGCCGCGGTCATCCTGGGCCCGCGGCTGACCGGCTTCGGATACGGCGGAGCCATCCTCGTTCCTGCCGCGACCGAAGGCGGCGCCCCCACCACTCAAACCATCTTCGGTCGCGCGTGGCGGAGCAACATCGATCCATTCCGCACCGACACCACCGTCGAGGCTCGGCTCAACATCGGAGGTCCGCTGCCCTACGTGCCGGGCATCCGCTACACCCTGATGGCGAACTATCTCTTCGGCCCCGCGTTCGAGCCGGTCGCCTACGGCCCAACCCCCGGGGGTTCGGTACCTACGACTGCGGTCGTCGAAGGTCTTCCCCGCCTTCCCCAATCCCGAGGCCAGCTGTTCCCCATGACCAAGCTGACCTTGGCAGCAGCCCTCCAGGTCAATTTCGATTGAGGTGCCGGCCATGACTCAACAAACACTGTCCGTGCGAAGAATCGTTCTTGCTCTGTCGCTGGCATCCCTCGGTCTTGCTGCCGGTTGTTGGAAACCGGAGATCAAGGATGCCGAGCTCGGTTGCGGCGTGGACGCCAACGTGAGCGCCAAGTGTCCCAACCACACGCCGGTGGACGCGCCGGTCACCGGGGCCGCAGACACGAACGTCGTGCCCGACACGGCAGCGCGCAACGCCGACGCAGCAGCCGGCGACGATGCCCCCACGGACACGGGCGTCGCCCCCGACACGGCACCACCCAAAGTCGACGCGGCAGCCGGCCCCGAGACCGCCACGGGCAGCTCGATGGACGCCGGGGTCGCCCTCGACACGTCGGCGCCCAGTGTCGATACGGCATCCGGCGCCGACGCCAGCGCGCCCATGGATGGCGCGGTAGCGATCGACGGCGGCATCGACTGAGGTTGCCTGGCGCTAGGTTCCCGAGACGGGCGAAGATCGTGATGGCGCAGACCAGCCCTCGCGTGAAGGCCCGCGTGTCACTCGGGATCAAGATGGCGGCCGGGACCAGTGTCCTGATCCTGGCCGTCACCTTGGGCGTCTACGAGATCCTCAGCAGTACCCAACGCGAGAACCTGCTGCACGCCAAAGAGATGAGCGCCACGGCCGTGACCCGGCTCTTCGTGGACTCGTGCATGGCTGGCGTGGTGTTCGGCGACGACCAGGCGGTGCGCGATCAGCTCGTGTCCCTGGGCAACGACGAAGACGTGGAGTACGCCGCGGTCTGGGGCACCCATCCGAGCGGCAAGATCGCTCGGCCCATCGCCGAGTTGGCCCGCCAAGGGGCGAAGCTCGCGCTCGACCAGGCGCCACCATTGTCGACCTTGGTGCGGGAGGCTGGGCGTGTCCGCATCGCCTCGCCGATTCGCGACCAGGACGGAAAGATCGTCGGTGCCGCCGGCGTCGCCTTCTCGCTGGCCCGGGAGAACCAGGCGATCGCGTCGATCAAACGCAGCACGCTGCTGGCCTCCGGGGCGGTCGCCCTGGCGCTGGTGCTCCTGCTCATCGGGATGACCCGCGTGATCATCGTAGGACCGCTGCACAAGCTGGTCAGGGCCGCGAAGGCGATCGGCGAAGGGCAGCACGGACAGGTGGATATCCACACCCAGGACGAGGTCGGAGAGCTCGCCGGGGCGTTCCGCGAGATGTCGGTCGCGATTCGTGATCGCGAGGAGCGCATCCAAGCGCGCAACCGCGACATTCGCATGGTGCTCGACAACGTCGGACAGGGCTTCATCACCCTGGACGGCGATGGCATCCTGTCGAGCGAGCGCTCGCGCGTGGTGGATGAATGGTTCGGCACCTTCGAAGGCGGAACCACGTTCTGGGATTTCCTCGCCGGCCGGGTCGAGGGCGAGGTCGCCAGCTGGTTTCAGTCGGGCTGGGCGCAGCTTCAGGAGGGGATCTTCCCGCTGGAGCTGATGCTCGATCAGTTACCCAAGCTGGCGCGGAGGAACGGGCGGATCTATGAGCTGGCCTACCGGCCCATCCTGAGAAACGAGAGCCTGTCGAAGCTGATCGTCGTCATCGACGACATCACGGCGCGGGTGGAACGGGAGAAGGCGGAGAGCTCGATGCGCGAGACGATGAACATCTTCCGTCGCATGCTGTCCGACCGGAGCGGCCTGGACGACCTGTTCAGCGAGATCAGCGAGATGATGACCGAGATCACCGAGCACGCCGATCTGGCCCCCGAGCTGCTCCGGCGCCACGTGCACACGATCAAGGGGAACGCTTCCCTGTTCGGACTGGAGTCGCTGGCGACGCTCTGCCACCGCATCGAAGACAAGCTCAGCACCTCCGGCGTGGACGTGGCCGACGGGCTGGCGGCCACGGATCGCGAGGAGCTCAAGGCGACGTGGGCCAAGGTGCGGGCCATGCGCGACCAGCTCACCGAGGGAGCGCGCTCGGACACCATCCACCTGGACCAAGCCGAGTACGACGCCTTCCTGGCCGACCTGAAGAGGGGCGCCGATGCTCGGGCCTTGCAGGCGGTCGCGGAGTCGTGGCGCTTCGAGCCGGCGGCCAAGCGGCTCGCCCTGGTCGCAGAGCAAATCCAAGGCATGGTCGGCCGGATGAAGAAGGCGCCCACCAACGTGGAGTGCCTACCGACCAGCTTGCGCCTGCCACCCGAGAAGTGGAAAGGGTTCTGGGCCGCTTTCGCCCACGTCGTTCGCAACACCGTCGATCACGGGGTCGAGACCGTCGAGGAGCGACGCATGGCAGGCAAGCCCGACACCGCCTTGGTGAACCTGGGGATGGTCCGCGAAGGTGAGACCGTGGCGGTCTACATCCGGGACGACGGAAAGGGCATCGACTGGGAGGTCGTGGCCTCCCGAGCACGCGAGCGCGGCCTTCCATGTACGTCGCCACGTGACCTGCAAGCCGCCCTATTCTCGGACGGACTTTCGACGAGGACAGAGGTGACGTCAACATCGGGACGAGGCGTGGGCCTCTCGGTGATTCAGGGCTTCGTCCACGAACGAGGCGGAAGCATCGAACTATCCTCGGCCTTGGGACGCGGGACGGAGCTCAGGTTCAAGCTCCCTGCCTCCATGCTGGCCTGATCGACGCCCGTTGGCCGAACGCCATTGCCGCCTGGGGGCTGTTCTCAGCTGCACATGGCCTTGGCAAAGCCCGCCAAAGCCGCGTGCCTCGACGCGGCGTTCTCCAGGTGTGACAGCCATGGTGCGGCACCCCGGACCGAGCGGGCCAGAGGCTCGGGCAAGCCATTGAATTGCCTTGTGGTTCCATCCCAAGCGAGCGTAGCCTAGGCTCCTGGTCTAGAGCGCTTATGGCTTTGCAGGCGGGGCAGTTATTCGGCAACTACCGTATCGTGCGGCTGATCGGCGAGGGCGGCTTCGGGGAGGTGTACCTTGCCGAGAACCCCCTCATCGAACGCCAGGCGGCCGTGAAGGTGTTACACCCCGTGCTGACGCTGGACCGGGCGTTGGTCCAGCGCTTTCTCAACGAGGCGCGTGCCGTGGGCGCCATCCGGCACCCCAACATCGTCGAGGTGTACGACGCCGGCCGAACCCCGGAAGGCACTCCGTACATCGTGATGGAGTTTCTCGAAGGCAGCTCTCTGCAAAGGAGACTGTCGGAGGTGGGAAGGCTACCGGTCGAGCAAGCCGTCGAGATCGCCAGCCAAGCCGGTTCTGCGCTGGCGACTGCCCACGCCGCCGGGATCGTTCACCGCGACCTGAAACCCGAGAACATCTTTCTCGTCCCCGACGCGAGCCTCCCTGGCGGCGAACGGGTGAAGATCTTGGACTTCGGCATCGCGAAGGTGAGGGGCCACGGCGACATCGCGGGCAAGCCCAGCACGAAATCCGGACTGGTCATGGGCAGCCCGACCTATATGTCCCCCGAGCAGTGCAGGGACAGCGCCGACGTGGACATCCGGGCCGACGTGTATTCGCTCGCGGTGATTCTGTACGAGATCCTGACCGGACGGCCCCCCTTCGAAGCGCCGACGGGCACCGAGCTTCTGCTCATGCACCTGGCAGAGTCGCCACGCCCGCTGCTCGAGCGCGCGCCCCACGTCCCTGGCCACATGGCCGACGCCATCATGTGCGCGCTGGCCAAGGAACGAGAGGAGCGGTTCGCGGACATCCCGGCGTTCCTTCGGGCCTTGAAGGGGAAGATGGATAGTGGCCTTCCTCGCCCCTCGCCCGCCGAGTCCGGCGAAGCGCTCAGGCCCAGTCGGGTGTCGCGGGTGGATCGCACCATGAACTTCGGGGCGTCGACCACGTTCTCGCAGGCGAGCGGTGAGGTGAAGGAAGGGGCCCCTGTTCCAAACACTCGGCGATGGTTGGGCTATGCCGCCGGCGGCGTGGCCGGTATCGGGTTGGCGGTCCTGCTGCTCACGCGCGTTGCCCACGATGCGCGTCCATGGAAAACGAACGGCGGCGCGGCCGACCGAACCGACGCGGCCACGCCAACCCGCCCTCCGGCCGCGGCTGCCGTGGTCCCCGTCTTTCACGACGCAGGCGCCGACGGCGGGGCAAGGCCCATCGCGGACGCGGCTTTGGCCCCCACCAAACCGGTCCGGTCGGCGGTGCCACGCGCCCGACCGACCACTTCTGCACGCCGACAGGCCCCGCCTGCCCACACGATCCAACAGCCGACGGTTTCGTCGAGCCCGGAAGACATCACGGGGTTTTAGATGACCTGGCAGCGGCATCGCAAGCTCGTCCACCCCGCCTTCGCCCTAGCGCTGGCGCTGGCCACTACGCTGACCTCACTGGCAGCCTCGGAGGGGGTCGCGCGCGCAACCGATGACAGAACGAAGGCGGCCGCGCGCGAGTTGGCCAACGAAGCCAAGCGCGATTTCGACGCCGGACGCTTCGAGGACGCGAAGGCCAAGTTCCAGCGCGCGTATGCCGTGGCGCGGGTACCGACGCTCGCCGTGTGGACGGCGCGGGCCAGCACGAAGTGCGGCCAGTGGGTGGCCGCGTCCGAGCTGTACCGGCAGGCCACGCAGCTTGGGCCCAACGATCTCTGGGTGGGCAGCGCACAGCAACGAGCCCAGGCGGACGCCAGAAACGAGCTGGAGGAGCTACAACCGCGCATTCCAAGGCTGCGCATCCGCGTGGAAGGCTCCGCACTGGACGAGGTCGACGTCAGCATGGACGGCGTCCGCGTGTCGAATGCGCTCCTCGGCGTCGATATCCCCGCCGACCCGGGCCGGCGTCACATCGTCGGCAAGACACGGGACCAGACCGTTCAGCAGACCGTCGAGCTTCACGAAGGCGGACGCCAAGAGACGGTGCTGACGTTCACCGAGGTCGCGCCGGTGCTGGATCAGCCACTACAGCGCGCCGTCCATGCGGCGCTCTCCGAGCCCGCGGCTGGTTCGGCCTCGAGCGCCACGGCCACCCTGCTCACGGCCCGCCCGGTCGAAGCCGAGCCGACGCGTCTGCAGCGCCCCTTCTACACCACGTGGTGGTTCTGGACCGCCGTCGGCGTGGTCGCGGTCGCCGGCGGCGTGACGACGTATCTGCTGACCCATCCCGCGGGCGGGCCGTGCAGCGACGCGAGCTTCCCTTGCACGGAGGTCAAGTAGCCGTGCCGCGTGTCGCCTGGCTCCTGGCTTTGGCGTCCTGCTTGGCCGGCGCCTGCACGCGCGAGGACAGCAACACGAAGATCATGGTCGTGGTGTGGAGCGATCTGGCGGTTCCGACCGAGCTCGATCGGGTTGGCATCGACGTGAAGGGCCCCACCACGTCGAGCTCCCGCAGCTTCTCCCTGTCGACGGTCTCCGCGCCAGGGAAGGCGCAACTGCCGATCGTGTACCAGCTGGTTTCGCCCGACGACCAAGATCGCGCGTTCGAGGTCACGGCCACGGGTTACCGGGACGCCTCGCCGCTGGTCTCGCAATCGGCGCATCTGTCGTTCGAGCCGGGTCACACGCGCGTGTTGTCGCTCTTGCTCGGGCGAGCCTGCGTGCCGATTTCCTGCGCCGCGGACAAGACCTGTTCGGACGGGCTCTGCGACCGGCCCGTGGCCGTCGATGTGGCCGGTCTTCCCACGTACGATCCGAAGGCACCATGGGTCGCTCCGGATGCGGGGCCCGTGGTCGGACGGGATGCCGACGTTTCCGACACCACCGACGTGCGCGATCGGTTGGATGGCGCGGACGCCCAGGACGCCGCGCCCGATCTCCCGCCCGATGTGCCCATGGATCTCTTGACCGCGTCCGATTCCGAGGCGTCCGATACCGAGGCTCGCTCCGACGGAGCCGTGCCCGACATGGCCCTGGCGATGGACGCGCTCGATACCGCGACCATGACCGACGCGGGCGGGGATCTGGCCTTCCGAGACGTGGCGACCGACCTCCGGATCCCGGCCCCCGACAGCGCGACCGTCGAGGTTTCGCCCGACGCCGGGCCAGATACGTGCAACGCCAGCTCAGATCCCGCCCATTGCGGTGCCTGCGGGCACGCGTGCAGCACGAACAGCGGTGTGCCGGCGTGCACGGTCGGGCGCTGCTCGATGGCGTCTTGCGCCCCGGGCTACCTCGACTGCAGCGACGACGAGGACACGAGCCGCGATGGCTGCGAGACCCACGGCGCCGTGGATCCGAACAACTGTGGGCGCTGCGGGAACGACTGCACGTCGAAGGTGTGCCGGGAGGGAACCTGCCTCGCCAGCGCGACCTACGGCAATACCGGCCCCGGCGTGTCGAGCGTGAACTTCACCGGCGACTACCTGGCCGGCATTCAGGTCTACGTTCCGAACGCGAGTGTGGTCACGGGTATAGGTGCCGTGCTGTTCGGCGCGACAGCCGGCCGAAGCATGTACCTTGGCCTTTACAGTGACGTGGCGGGAAACCCCGCCAGTCTCGTCGCGACCTTGGCCGGCCCCGTCTCGGTGAGCAGCGGCGGCCAGGAATTCGATGTCAGCCCGGCCCCCGTGGACATCGCCAAGGGCAACTACTGGATCCTCGGCGTGTGGGATCAAACCGCATCCTTCGCATCCAACACGGGCACCACGGTGACCTGGCGCTACGCCTCCCGGGCCATGGGCCCCTTGCCGCAGACGGCGCCCACGAGCATGGCATCGACGTCGCTCGCCCCACCCAATCTCTTCATTCGAGTCGCGCAGTAGTCTGGAAGTACAGATCTCCCTCAACCCAATTCAGGAGAACCCCATGCCCCCAGTCCTGCAATTCAAGCACCCGAACATCTACTTCAATCCGAGCCTCGCCTTCTCCGGCCCCCTCAAGGTCGGAAAGCCCAACGCGATCACGATCTCGGTCGACAACAGCGGCTCGCAAGGCGGCGTCGCCGAGCTTCACCTCTGGTGGCTGGGGCCATACGCCGGATCGCCCTTCGGCCCCACCAACCTCCTCGACAAGTGCGATGCTCCGAACAACTCGGGCCAACCGGTCATCTTCTCGGTCGATCCGAGGGTCGGCGGCAGGATCACGGTCTCGTGGACCCCGCGCGCGAAGGACTTCCCGGCCAGGAAGGGTCGCCCGATCTTTGGCGCCATCTTCGCTCAGGTCGTCAGCCAGCCTGTCGCGCCGACCTTTCCAGGTGACAGCTCCGCGCTTGGTTGCTGGAACCCGGCCTACAAGCTCTGCGCCCTACACAACACACAGATCAGCAAGTAGGGTCCGCGCCGGCGTACGGGCACACCGTCACGCCGGCGTCGCCTGACACCACGTCGATGGTGTTTGGCTGCAACCGAGCAGCGGTGACCTGCTCGAAGACGGCGAACCGTGTTCAATAGCTGACGAACGCTGACGTCGCCGAAGGGGAGCCTCGGCGCGCTCGTGCGTTTTCCGCCGTGGCCTCGCCCTTGCAAACGCGCGCCCCATGCGCGCCCGTCGAATCGTCATTCCCTTGGCCTCCCTGGTTGGCCTTCTCTTGGACCTGGGGTCGCCACGCCCGTGCATGGCCAGCGAGCCGTCGCCCGCCCATGTCCTGGGTGTCGATGTGGGCACGCCGCTGCCGGTGCTGGACTCCATCGCCAAGGCGTCGCTCGCTTGCCGCGAATTCGGGACGCCCGTCCACGCGCTCGCCTGCGAGGGCAGCCTGACGAAGTCGGCGACGGGCGCGGCGGACAGCACCACGTTCTGGATCGCCAATCAGCGCGTGACGAAGATCTTCGAGGTCCGCCAGCTATCCGGGCTCGGCTATCGCCAGACGGTGGGTGTCTTTCAGGCTCGGCTCGCCGAGCTCCAGACGCTCCTGCGACGCCCGCCCACCACGCCCACCATCGAATCAGGGGCAACCGCCGGCGCGAGCGACGCGCAGAAGCTGGCCCAGTTGGCACGGGGACGAATGGACATGAAGGCCGCGTGGAAGTTCCCTCGCCGTGAGCTGAGCCTGACCTTGCGCGGAGACAACGGCGTTCCCATCCTGGTGGTGGGCGTCGAGGCCGCTGCCATCGCCTGCGACGCACAGAGCGTGGCAGCCATGCTGATGGACTTGTTTCCACCAGCGCCTCCTTCCACACGCGCGCAGGCGGCCGAGGGCCTGGCCACGTGCAAGGTCTCGGGCGCTGCGGGCGCGCTGGCCGCGGCGGCCAAGACGAGCCCCGAAGCGGACGTCCAAGTCGGAGCCGTGCACGCGCTCGGCGAGCTCGGCGTGACCGGACGCGAACAGCTGGAGGGGCTGGCAAAAAGTCGCGCGTCGGCGGTCGTCGCCAGCGAGGCGCAGGACGAGCTGGCCAGAAGCAGCACGGCGGTCCGGCCATCGCCGAGCCTGGCTCCGACTGCGGCAAAGGGCTCCCCCGGATTGCCGGCGCCGCTCGTGCGACCGGCTCTGACGGCAGTGCCCGGCAACGCAGCCGCGACCCTGCCCGCACAGATCGCATCGACACACCCTGCCCTGGTCGGACCACCCGCGCTGGAGACGCCGGCGATCGACGACACCGAAGCGAGCTCGCCCCCCGAAGCCGAAGAACCCGAGGCGCCCAAGGCGCCACGCGACGGAACCGCGCTCGCGCTCACCACCTCGCTGCTCGCAGGCGGCGTGTGGGGCGGCGGGCTGTCCTTGCTCGCGCAGCAGAGCGACGGTCGCGTGGTCTTGCTGGTGGGCTCGGCCGGCGCGGTGATCGCGGGGGGAACGGCTTGGGGGCTCACCCATTTCGGACTGCGCCCGTCTCCGTCGCAGGCGATGTGGTTCACCAACAGCACGGCCTGGGGCACGCTCGCCGGCCTCATGGCGTGGGCCGGATCCGGCTCGGACAACGTCAAGCTGAAGTGGGGGCTGCTGGTAGGCGGAGAGTCCATCGGCATGGGACTCGGCGTGCTCGGCGCACGCCTGTGGGACTGGACACCATCGCAGATCCTCCTCGCGAACAGCTTCGTGCTCGGCGCGGGGTTGACTGGCGTGGGCGGCCGGCTCCTCGCGACGCCCGAGCGCCAGATGCGAACCTCGCCCCTGGTCGGCTACGGGACCGCGCCCGCCATGCTCGCGGCGACGGTGCTCGCGCGCTACGTTCAGATGACCAAGAACGACGTTCACGTGGCGGTGGGGTCGAGCACCGGACTCGCATGGACGGCCGGCATGCTGGCCTACGGGCTCGACACGGATTCCACGACCCGCACGAAGCGCCTCGGGGGTGGTCTGCTGGCAGGCGCGGGCATTGGCTATCTGGGCGCCGCCGCGCTCTCGCCCTTCGTCGAGGTCGCGCCCGCGCGGACCTGGACGACCATGGCTGGCCTCGGCGCCGGAAACCTCATCGGCCTGGGCTCGGCCATGGTGGCCAGTCCCTACGATGCCGCCAGGCGGCCCCTGTGGTCGAGCCTGGGCGGGCTCGGCCTCGGCGTCGCCACCTACGCCGCGTACCCGTACCTGCACTTGGGCGAGCAAGCTCCCCTCATGGCCGCCGTCGGAGCTGCCTATGGGGCAGGCACCTGGGGCCTAGCCATGGCGACGTCAGGCGATCATCCCGTCGCCCGCGTGCAAGGCGGCGCACTCGCGCTCGGCACGGTGGGCGGGATCGCGGGGCTGTTGGCTTCCGGCGCCGTATCGCCGGCTGCGACCGACTACGCCGTCACGCTGACCGGCGCTGCACTCGGCACCACGGCCGGAATCGGTATCGCCAAACTGGCCACCGAGACCACGGGCTCGGGCGAGCTCGTGGGCACCCTGGTCGGATCGGCCACGGGGCTTGCGGCCGGCGCCGTGTTCTCTCGCTACGCAACGCTGCGCGCTCCCGACGTGGGCGCGGCAGCGCTGGGCGCTGGTTACGGTTCGCTCGTGGGAGCCCTGGCGCCCAGCCTCGCGCAGGCGGACTGGGGTGGATGGGATCGGAGAGGCGCTGGCGGATTGTTGCTCGGCTTGCCGGCAGGAGCATTCGTGGCGGTCGCCCTCTCGCGATGGCAAGAGGCCACGGGCGCGGACGTCACGGTCGTCGCCGGTGGCTCCGCGGTCGGCCTCGGCATCGGCACGGGCGTCGGACTGCTCTGGCGTGACGGCTACTCGCAGTCTGCGCGCATCGGCGCCCTGGCGGGCAGCACCGCGGGCATGGCAGGCGCGATGCTGCTCGGGCGTCGCCTGCATCTCGACGAGGGGTTGGGGGAGAGCGCGCCGGGTCTCGCCTTGGTGGGTTTGGGGCTCGGCGCCTCTCAGGGCGTCCTGCTGGCCGGTATCGCGGATCCCTCGGGCGAGGTCTCCGAGGCCCGGTCGCATTCACTCGCCGGTGGCGCCATGCTGGGGGCATCGGCGGGCCTGGCGTCGGGCCTCCTCTTGTCCAAGTACTACGCTCCCTCGGCCAAGGGGCTCGCGACGGTGGTCCTCGCCGACGGCATGGCGGCCATGGCGGCGCGGGGGTTGAGCATGACCATCTTCGGCGAGGGCGGGCGCAAGGATAGCGCCGCGACGCTGGCTGGAGGTCTCGTGGGTCTCGGCGCCGCGGCGCTGGTCGAGCGTGTTTCGCCGCTGTCCAGTGCGGACTATCTGGCCAGCACCGAGGGCATGGTCTATGGCGGCGTGGTCGGTGCGCTCGCCCCGAGCTTGGCCAGCGCGCGCTGGCCCGGCTGGCAACGCTCGACCCAAGGTGGGCTCTTGCTCGGGCTGGGCGGCGGCGCGCTGGCGGGTGCGACCTTGCGCCACCTCACGGATGCTTCACCCAGCAAGGTGGTGGTCAGCTCGGCGGGCGCGGCCCTGGGACTGGGCATGGGCGCAGGCAGCGGGCTTCTGTGGGCGAGCGACCACTCGCAACCCACGCGCATCGGAGCGGTCGCCGGGTTGTCCGCGGGGCTCTTGGGCTCGTTGCTTCTGGAAAAGCCGCTGCACCTCGACGAAGGCCTCGGCGAGGCGGCACCCTCGCTCGCGTTGGTCGGCACGGCCATCGGTGTCGCCGAAGGCGTCCTGCTCGCTGGTCTGGTGGACCCGTCGGGCGAGGTCTCGAAGACGTCGGATCGCCAGCGCAGCGGTGGCGCGCTCCTCGGCGGGTCGGCCGGCCTCGCGGCGGGACTGGTCTTGTCGAAGTTCTACCGGCCTGCTCCGCGCGACCTCGGCATCACGGTCGGGGGCACGGTGGTGGGCGCTCTCCTCGGTCGCGGCTTGGTGATGACCGCCAGCCCGAGCGTGCCCCGTCGGGACACGGCAGGCACGTTGGCCGGTGGCTTGGCGGGCGCCGCGCTCAGCGCGGTCGCCGAGAGCGTCTCGCCGCTCACGAACATCGATCTCGCGGCGGGAGCGGCGGGCGTCGCGATGGGCGGCGTGGTCGGCGCGCTGGCGCCCACCCTCGGCGACAAGGAGTGGCGTGGCTGGCACCGCTCGACGGAGGGCGGCCTGCTGCTCGGCCTCTCAGGTGGCGCCGCGGCCGGGGCAGCCCTGGCTCATGCGACCGGCGTCAGCGGACGCACGCTCGGGCTCGGCATGGCCGGAGCGTTGGACGGCGCGCTGACCGGTGCCGGCATCGGACGGCTCGTCGACCAGGATCCCGCCAGCACGCAGGGCGCGCGCATCGGTACCGTCGCGGGCGCAGCATCCGGGCTCGCCATCGGCCTCGGCTTGTGGCCGCGACTTCCCTTCGAGACCGACGACCTGCTGTTCCTGTCAGCGGCCTCCGCGGTAGGCGGTTGGACGGGCGCGTGGGTCCCGGTGCTGGGACACGCATCGCTTGGCGACGTCGACGGGATGAAGGTGCGCGGCGCTCTGCTGGCCGGCGCGGGCGGCGCTTCGATCCTGGGCACAGCCTTGCTGCCGGCGCTGCACGTGGAACGCGATCTGCTCGGCGATGCGCTGCTGCTCGACGCCATCTTCACCGGCGCGGGCGCGGGCGCGGGTGCGCTGGCCAGTCGACGTGCCGACGCCCCCGTGTGGGGCATGCTCGGTGCCGGCGTGGCCGGGTTGGTGCTCGGCGGAGGGCTGCACGACTCGATCGATCTGGAAGCGGGTCGCGGACTGGTCGCGTTCGGGGCGCTGGAGGGGGCTTGGGCAGGCGCGTGGCTACCCTACGTGTTGCGACCGTCGAACGAGCTGCGTTCAACGGACCACCTGGCCGGCCTCGCGGCTGGCGGGCTGGGCGGCGCGGGCCTGTCCCTGCTCGCGAGCACGGCGGGCGTGCCGAGTGGGCAGCGTCTGGGCATGGCGGGCGTGGGCAGCGCCATCGGTGCATCGCTGGCGGGCGGCGGTGTCCTGCTCGCCCAGGATCTGAGCGATCAGCGCGGCGCCGGGATCTTGCTCGGTGGGACCGCCGTCGGCCTCGGGCTCGGAGCCTTGGTTTCGCCGCTTGCGCCTCTCGATGGCAAGCGAGCCACGCGCCTGCTCGGTGGCGCGGGTCTCGGCCTCGCAGAGGGCCTGGCGTTCGCGTGGGCGGGACGCTCCACGACGGACAGGCAGTACACGGGCGCCGGGCTGGTCGGCGCCGGCATCGGCGCGTCGCTGGGTCTGGCCAGCAGCAGTGACTCCGACGGGCTCAGCATGCAGCAGGCGCTGGTCGCCAGCGGCTTTTCCGCCTGGGGCGGTTGGGTCGGCTCGTTCGCGGGCGCGTTCGCCAACCGCGATCCGCACGAGGTGGTGCTGGGGGGACTCGCCGCCGCGAACCTGGGCTTCGTCGCCGGCTACGGTGCCCTTCGCTACGACTTGGTCGAGCCGCGCGACTTCGCGTGGTTGAGCCTGGCCGGCGCGCTCGGCACCGCGCTCGGTGGCGGTGTGGGCGCGGCGCTGTCCAGCTCGTCGGATCCTCGCCCGGTATTGGCCGGGCTGGCCGTGGGCCCCGTGGTCGGCATCGGCGCGGGCACCTTCATCGTGCCGTGGCTGCGCGCGAAGGCGGCCACCGTGTCCTATCGCTCGCCTGGCAGGGTGGCCGGCGCGCACTTCGACCTAGCCGCGGATGGAAGGCAGCGCGACTCCACCGACGTGCTCGCCGCGCACAAGCCGTCGAAGATCGTCGCCGGTCTCAAGCTCGCGCAACGCCACCTGTTCGACGTCAGCAACTGGGCGCCCGTGGTGGGCTCGCTGCCACCCGCCCCCGGGGATCCGAATCCGGCGGCGCTGTTCATGGGCATCTCGGGCGGCCTCAAGTAGTCGGCGGCGTGACGCCCCATCGGGGCCGGTCTGCGGTACGATGCAGCGTCGGCTTCCTCGACACCGCGATACGCAACCACCCCAACCACGGAGGCATCATGTCGCATCCAGCATTCAACTCAGTCGAGAGCAGCGCAGAGGGTTCGGGCAGCAGAAGGACTGCTCGCTGGTTCACGCTCGCCCTGGCGGCGGGTCTTGCTTCGGCCTGTGGAGAGCCTGGCCCGGTCGAACCGGTTCAGGCCGAGCCAATGGTGGAGGCAGAGAGTGCAGCTCTCAGCGCCGATTGCGCCGCTGCACCCGTGGTCAAGATCGACGCCGGAAAGATCAGGGGCAAGGTCGTCGGAAAGACGGCCCAGTTCCTCGGCATCCCGTACGCGAAACCTCCCGTGGGGCAACTGCGCTTCGCGCCGCCCGAGCCCGTCGACGCTTGGAAAGGTATCCGCGATGCGACCGCATTCGGCTTGGGCTGCTCGCAGGACTCGGCCTTGATGGGCCCCATTCCGAACACTGAAGACTGCCTCACCATCAACGTGTTCACGCCTCGCAACGCCAAGAAGTCCGACAAGCTTCCGGTCATGGTCTTCATCCACGGCGGTGCGTTCGTGGGCGGCGCCAGCCTGCAATACGACGCGCAAAGCCTGTCCGAGGCAGGACACATGGTCGTCGTGTCCATGAACTACCGCTTGGGTCCCCTCGGCTTCCTTTCCCACCCGGCGCTCGATGCCGCACGGCCCGCGAATTCTCCGTCGGGCAACGACGCCCTTCTCGACCAACAACTGGCCCTCGCCTGGGTCAAACGCAACATCCGCGTCTTTGGCGGCGACGCGCGCGACGTCACCATCGCCGGTGAATCGGCCGGCGCCGTCAGCGCGTGCTTGCACATGGTGTCCCCGACCAGCCGCGATCTCGGCCGGCGCTTCATTCTCGAAAGCGGCGTCTGCATCGGAGGGATCGGGGCGTTGCTCGACAAATCGGCGGCCAACGCCTTGGGCACCGCGCTCGCCGACGCCTTCTGTCCAGGATCGAGCGACGTCGTCGCCTGTCTGCGCAGCAAGACCGCCGAAGAGCTGGCCGCGTGGGGGAAGAACAACGGACTGTCGGGCGCTGGTTGGGCGCCCTCCTACGATGCGAGCGATCCGTTCATGCCCGCCCATCCCGCCCAGTTGCTTGCGCAGGGCAACTACAACCGCGGGGCCATCCTGGTGGGGACCAACAAGTCCGAGTTTGGACTGTTTCAGTCGCTGACGGGCACCATCCAGACGGCAGAGCAGTTCTCCGCCGCCGTGGACGCCCAATTCGGCCCCATCGCGCCACTCGTGAAAGCCCAATACGTCGTGACCAGCGACACCGAAGCCAACGACGTCTTCATTCGCCTGATGACCGACGTGCTGTTCCGCTGTCCGACCCGCACCCTGGCGCGCATGGTGACGGCCCACGACAGCAGGGTCTATCTCTACAGCTTCGAGGAGGGCATGGCCTTCCACGCGTTCGAGATGTCCTACGTCTTCGGTCCGCAGTTCGGCTTCGAGCCGAGCTACGTCGAGGACACGCTCACGACCATGCAGCGCTACTGGGCGAGCTTCGTCGCCAAGGGCAACCCCAACAGGCACCAACTGCCGACGTGGCCAGCCTATAGCACCGCCACGGACCAGCACATGGTCCTCAAGACACCCTTCGCGGCCGCCTCGGGCCTCGAGCAGGCCGAGTGCGACTTCTGGGACGCGATGCAACCCGGACACTGAGAGCAGACGCGCAGGCTACCGGCGCATTCGTCGGTAGCCTGCCTGCGGTCCTAGTTGGCATCCGGGTGGCGGCCCGGTAAGGTGCGCCGCCGTGAGCAGCACCAGCTTGTCCTCGCATGCCGTCGGAATCTTGGCCGGACTCGGAACTGCGTTGCTTTGGACGGCGACGGCGGTGTGCTTCGAGGTGGCGACGAAGCGGCTTGGGACCTTGGCGGTGAACGTGCTCCGGCTGGCGCTGGCGCTGGTGCTGTTCGCCGGGCTGGCGCTCGTGCGATTCGGCCGACTGTGGCCGGAGGGCCTTGACGGATCGGCCTGGTTCTATCTGGGCGCCTCGGGGCTCATCGGTTTCGTGGTGGGGGACGTGTTGCTGTTTCGCGCGTTCGTGCTCATCGGCGCGCGGCTGTCGATGCTCATCTATGCGTCGGTGCCATTCATGACGGCAGTGGCCGGATTCGGCTTCCTCGACGAGCGCATGACCAGCCGTGCCGTGGCCGGCATGGCCATCACGGTGGCGGAAATCGCCCTCGCCGTCGCCGGCAAGCGCACCGCGAGCAAGGAGGCAGCGACGAACCGGGCGCTCGGGGTCTTGCTGGCGTTCGGCGGGGCCGCTGGCCAGGCGGCCGGGCTGCTGCTCGCCAAACACGGCGCACGCGACCTCGATAGTTTCTCCGCGACGCAGATCCGTGCGTGCTTCGGTTTGGCCGGCTTCGTGCTACTCACCTTTGTGGCGGGCCAGGCGGACAGCGTGATCGGCACCATCAAGCAAGCTGCGATCCGGACCGATGCGGCGGGGGCCCGGGCCATGCGAGGCGGCCTGCTCGCGATGGCGGTCGGATCGCTGCTCGGGCCGTTTCTCGGGGTCTCGCTCGGGCTGCTCTCTGCGCAACTCCTGCCCACGGGCACGGCCAGCACGCTGATGTCCACGGTGCCCGTTCTCCTCATCCCGGTCTCGGCATTCCTGTTTCGCGAATCCGTCTCGCTGTCCGAAATCGCCGGCGCGCTCCTGGCCGTGGGCGGCGTGGCCGTGCTGGCAGGATAGGCACGGGCGCTGTAGGGTTGGTCATGCTTCGAAAGCCCACCCCTGCGACGCTCGAGCGACTCAAGGCCATCGTCGGCCCATCGGGTTTCTCGGACGATCCCGACGAGCTCGCGCCGCACCTGACCGAATGGCGCAAGCTCTTCGTGGGGAAGACTCCGCTCTTGCTCAAGCCGGCCACCACCGCCGAGGTGGCGGACATCGTACGCGTGTGTGCCGAGGCCGACGTGGGCATCGTTCCCCAAGGAGGCAACACGGGACTGGTCGGCGGACAGATCCCGCGGCCGGAAGGCGCCGACGTCCTTTTGGCCCTGGGCAGGTTGAACAAGATCCGCCGCGTGGATCCGGTGGACAACACCCTGGTCGTCGAAGCGGGATGCACGCTCGCGGTCGCCCAGGAGGCGGCGAGCCAGGTCGAGCGCCTGCTTCCGCTCAGCCTCGCGGCCGAGGGGTCGAGCCAGGTGGGCGGCAACCTCTCGACCAACGCAGGCGGCATCCACGTGCTCCGCTACGGCAACGCCCGAGACGCTGTCCTGGGCGTCGAGGTCGTGCTTCCCGACGGGAGTATCTGGGACGGGCTGCGCGCGCTTCGCAAGGACAACACGGGCTACGACCTCAAGCAGCTGTTCATCGGCGCCGAGGGCACCTTGGGCATCATCACGGCCGCGGTCTTGAAGCTCTACCCACGCCCGCGCCAGGTGGCGACGATCTTCGCCAGCACCGACGACCCGGACAAGGTGCTTGCGCTGCTCGCGCTCGCCCGCGAAACGAGCGGCGACGCGGTCATGGCCTTCGAGATGATCGCGCGCTTCGCCCTCGAGTTGGTGCTGCGCCACGTGCCCGGGACGTCGCCGCCCTTGGCCGAGCTCGCGCCCTGGTACGTGCTCACGGATCTGACGGTGCCCCGCGAGGATGCCGAGACGTTCCTCGCCGCCGCGCTGGACAAGGGGCTGATCCACGACGCCGTGTTGGCCGGCAGCGCCGCCCAGGCCAAAGCCCTGTGGAGGCTGCGCGAATCGATCTCCGAGTCGCAGAAGCACGAGGGTGCCAGCATCAAGCACGACATCTCGGTGCCGGTGTCTCGCATCCCGGCCTTCGTGCGCGAGGCGCTGGCCGCTGCAGAGCGGCTGATCCCGGGCATTCGCCCGGTGCCGTTCGGCCACGTCGGCGATGGAAACCTCCACTTCAACTTCACCCAGCCCGTCGACGCGGATGCGAATGCCTACCTGGCCAAGTGGGAAGCCCTGAACCGCGTGGTGCACGACATCGTGGTCGCACACGGCGGGTCGATCAGCGCCGAGCACGGCATCGGCGTGCTCAAACGCGACGAGGGCCGCCGCCACAAGAGCGCCGTGGAGCTCGATCTCATGCGACGAATCAAGCAGGCCATCGACCCCAAGGGCATCATGAATCCCGGCAAGGGGATCGCCTAGCTTCGACCATGAACCGCACGCCAACTTCCACGCTCTCCGAGACCGAGCTGGCCGCGGCGCTGGCCCGAACCGACGATCGGGCTTCGGCGCTCGCATCGCTGCGCAAGCTGCACAAGTCGGACCTGCACTGTCACGCCTTGCTGAACTGCCCGCTCTCCACCTACGAGTCGGTGCTGGGCCGCGCGCTGCCGCCGCCGCCGGCCCGCTTTCGCGACTTTGGCGAGTTCGGCGGCTACCTGGCGTCGAACCTGCTTGCCGCCACGCGCACACTGGATGGCATGCGGGCGCTGCTGCGCGCAGGACTCGAGCGGATGGCCGACGAGGGCGTGGTGTACACCGAGGCGAGCATCGACCTGCTCATGCCCGTGCACATCGAGGTCCCCCCACGAGCCGTGATCGACCTGGTCGCCGACGAGCGCGACCGCATCGCCCCGCGGCTGGTCTTCGCGCCCGAGATCGGCATCAACCGTCGCATCGCCCCCGACAAGCTGTGGCCCACGTTCGTCGCCTACCTCGACTCGGGAATCTTCCGCTCCGTCGACTTGTACGACGACGAGCACGCCGGCGACCTGCGCGAGCTGCGCCGCTTCTACCGCCTGGCCGACGAGCGAGGCCTGCTGCTCAAGGCGCACGCGGGCGAGACCTGTGGACCCGAGAAGATCCGCGAGACGCTCGACGTCCTCTCGGTCGACGTCATCCAGCATGGAATCGCGGCGGCAAAGGACCCTGCGCTATTGGAGCTGCTCGCCCAGAGGGGCACCCAGCTCAACGTGGGGGTGGCCAGCAACGTCGCCCTGGGCGTGGCGAGCGGTTACGAGCAGCACCCCGTGCGCGCCCTGCTCGCGGCCGGCGTGAAGGTCGCGCTCGGAACCGACGACTTCGCCGTGTTTGGGACCAGCTTGTGCGAGGAGCTGTGGCTGCTGCGGCGTTCAGGCATGTCGGTCGCGGATCTGGCGAAGCTGAGAAACGGGCCCCCTTAGTTAGAGCTTGTCGGGAAATTCGGAGAGCAGAGCGCGATGTCAGGCCATCCCA
>CAZYFU010000058.1:0-15971 GCA_964647025.1 uncultured Myxococcales bacterium
AGATGGCCTCCGTGAGAAAGAACGCTGTTCTGTTCATTGGGCTCAATCCAGACTGGCGCTGGCCACGATCGAGGAGTTTCGACTGAAGGCGGGCAGTCGTCCGCCCGACGCAGCGGCGCGATGTCTGCAGTTGCTCACGGAGGGGTTGCGCGACCTAAGTCCTCGGGTCATTCCGCTGAATTGGGTATGATCATGATGAGCGTCGTTCGGCGAAGCTTGTTGGGCGCAACGTTGATGTCCTTTGTGGCATCGACGGGATACTCCGGCGACGGGAACGGGCCGGAGCCAAAGAAGTGCGACTTTTGGGCCAAGGGGGCTCTGAAGAAAATAGAATCGAGGCGTGTGCCCGGGTGGCGGGACGCTGCCATCGCAGCCATCGCTCGCGCATGCGACGATATTCCAGCGTCCCTGCAAACGGCGGCTGCCGAGTACGGGAAGGCGAAGTCCGACAGAGCCCGGGCGCAAGCCCTGGCCAAGGGCGCTGGCGCGGTTCTGAAGGCCGACTGTGTGCCGAATGATCCGGAGGACTTCGCGACCGCGCTGCTGAGTGTCTGCCCGCTGGCGATAGCCGAGGAGAAGCGGCCATCAGCAACGGCACTCGGGTTCATGCGCTCCGGGGAATACGTCTTCCTGAACGCCTTCGTGACCAGCCTGATTGCCGCCAACGCCTACGGCCACTCCGCGCATCGGATCATGCTCGACTTCGTTCTCTCGTCCGCCAATGCCGGGGAGGCACGAAAGAAGGCGGTGGCTCGCCGTCGCGCGAAGTGAGTAGCCCGGCGGGGATCCTCCTGTCGGGACGCGATCGGCAGCAACTACCATCGCGCGGTGAAGGTGTGGTTGCCGTTCTCGTTGAACAGTCTATCGCTGGCCGGGCGTTCGCGCCGATGCAACAAGGGATCTCGGCGCAGTCGCACAGATCCGCCTCGTCGGCTAGGACCGGCGCCGGCGCCGCCGGGACCTGACCAGGTACACGGTCGTCGCCACCAAGGCCACCGGAATCACGTGGGTCAGGTGATAGGTGAGCGCGTACAAGACCGCCACGTCGCGCGAGGCCCCGCCCATGACCAGCGCCATGGTGGCGCCCGCCTCGAACGTGCCGAAGTTGCCGGGCAAGGTGGGAATGACGATGGCGGCGTTGATCCCCACCAGGGTCAGGAGCGCGACGTAAAAGCTCGGCCCGATGTGGAACGCCGACTGGAACATCAGCAGCATCAGCAGCTCGACGCCCCAACCGGCGAGCGACAATGCGGCCATGGCCAGCACGCGCTTGGGCGTCGACGCCGACAGACCCGCCGAGAACGCCCGTTGGATGCGCGGCCAGCGACCGAGGCGCGGCGAGAGCCAGCGCCCCAGCACCAGCAGCACCACGTACCCGACCGTGACCAGCCCCGAGAAGCCCAACGCCACCGGCCCGAGCTTCATGATCAAGGCCGTCACGAACACCAGGACGGCCAGGGCCAGCACCTCGGCCCCGCGCTCGGCCCAGGTGCACGCGTAGTCGATGGTCAGCTTCTGGGTGTGCTCGCGCAGGCGCGCGGAGCGCACCACGTCGCCGCTGCCGAACCCGATGGCGGCGTTGGCCAGCAACCCCTCGATGGTGGCGGCCAGCACGCGGCGAAAAGGCGGCGGCTCGGTCAGCGCCACCCGCCAACGCGCGGCTTTGATGGGCAGGTAGGCGAGGAAGTTGAGCACGATGGTCCCCGCCATCGCCCATGGCATGCTGGACGAGAGCTGCACGCGCCAGGGCTTCTCCCGCCACAGCACCGCCGCCAGCAGGCAAAGCGGCAGGCTTCGCAGCAGGGTCTTCGTTCGCTTCGAGATCACGCCCTGTCCAAGGTCACGAAAGAGAAGCCCCGCGCGCGCAGCCGCTCGATGATGTCAGGCAGCGCGGAGACCATGGGCCGAATGTCCGGCGCCTGTTCGGTCCCACGCCCGTCGTGCAAAAGCAGCACCATGCCCGAGCAGGCAAAGCGCGTGGCGCGCCTGACCAGGACCTCGGGCGCCGGCCGATCGGTGTCCCAGATTCCGCGGCTCCAGGCCCAGATGCGAAAGCCGAGCTTGCGGGTCACGCGAAACACCGCCGCGTTCTTGAGTCCGTGCGGTGGCCGGTAGAGCCTGACCGGGGACACGCCCAAGCCTTCGAGCTCGCGCAGTGCCGTGGACAGCTCACTCTCGATCTGTTCGTCGCTGGCGCGATGGAGCTTGGCGTGGCTGGTCCCGTGGACCGCGACGGTGTGGCCGTGCGCCGCCACGCTACGCAGGATCTCCGGATGGCGACGGGCATTGTCAGCCAGCACGAAGAAGGTCGCCTTCACCTGATGGCGCGCGAGGATCTCCAGGACCCGCGGCGTGTCGGCACTGGGCCCGTCGTCGAACGAGATGGCACACACGCGTCCACCCTGCCCAGGCACGCGCCAGCGAATCCGCGCCCATGGATCGAACGCCGGGATCAGGCGAAACGCGACCGCCACGCCCACCGCCAGCGCGACCGCCAAGATCAGCGCCTTGACCCACGCCGGGATGGGCAACGCGAGGACGATCCAGACACCGAGCCCGACCCCGAGAACCAGCGCGCCCCGGTTCACCCAAGCCCGCGCCTTGGCGCCCATGGCTAGGCTGCGGCCTCGGGTCGCACAGGCAGCAGATCCGCGCGCCGGCCGACCACGCGCTCGAAGACGTCGAGCACCCTCCCGCCCACGTGCGTCCAGTCGAACGACTCGGCGATGGACCTGCCCCGGGCGATGCGCGAGCTCTGGTCGGATTGCAGGGTCTCGAGCACGGCCGCGGCGAAGGCGTCGGGGCTGTCGTCCCTGGACAGCACCACGTTCGACCAGTGGTCGCCAGCGCGGTCGGTTCCGAGCGCCGGCAACGCCACCACGGGCAGCCCGGCCGCGAACGCTTCGAGCACCATGATGGAGAAGCCCACCGCGCGCGCCGGCAGCAGAAACACGGACGACGACGCCAAAAGCTCGGGCCTTTGGTCGTAGACCGCGCCCACGAACTCCACGCGCGAACGCAGATGCTCGGGCACGCGCGCCTGCAGCGCCTCGCGCATGGGCCCGTCGCCGGCCATCAGCAGGCGAAGGTCGCTCTGGCTCGCGGCGATCCTGCTGAACGCATCCACGGCCAAGTCCGGACCGTTCCGCTCCTCCAATCGGCCGAGGTAAACCAGGTTGCGCATCCCCGCGCGCGTGTACCTTGGGCTAGGTCGCGACCGCCAGTACGGCAAGTCGATGCCGTTCGGGATGATGGTGGGTTCGAACTCGGCGTACCGCCACATGGACTCGGCGGTCGCCTCGGAGACCGCGATGACCGCGGCGGCCCGGCGAAACACCCAGCGGTAGTAGGGCGCCACCCGTCGACGCCAAGGAGCGTCCGGGAAGCACGAGTGCAGGGTCAGCACCTTGGGCCCACGGAACATGGACAGCGCCAGGAACGCCAGCCCGAGGTCGCAGGGACCGTGGATGTTGAGCACGTCGAACTGCCCCTTGCGGAGGGCGCGGAAGAAATTCCAGGCCACCATCGGGCCGATGGTCGCTTGGGTGAAGGTACCGCCCGTGCGAAAGCTGCGGGCACGCCCGACTCGGACGACCCCATGCTCGGCGTCGTCGGGGCCGCAAACACGAGGCAGCCCGGGATCGCCCGTCAGGATGGTGACATCGACCCCTTGGCGAGACAGAAGGTTCCGCATGTTGCGGACGTGCTCCTGTATGCCACCGAGAGTTGGAAAGTAGCTCTCGGCGACCATGCCAACGCGAAGTGGTCGCATGATACCTCTTTGCCTGCTTAGCGGTTACTGCGCTGACGGTCAAGCGGCTTGTGCGCGTACCCCCGCGTCCTGATGCGTTCAGCGGACGGACCCCACAGCGGGATATCGCATTTGTGGTCTCTGTCCTGCTGTTTCCGCGGCTTCCCGCTCGTAGATCTCGAGTAGGCCCGCGCCCAGCACCCGGCGGTAGATCGCGGGCATCATTGGCCGAGCCTCAGCGGGCATGGCCCACGTGAGCACGTGGCTAAACCGCGGCTCGGCCTGCCGCCAAAACTCGCCCCACCGCCGTCGCCATTCGGCCGTGCACGCCTCATCGACCTGGGGCGCCTCTGGCCGGAGCATTCGACACAGCTGGGCCGGGGTGCCCTGCTTCTCGGCAAAACCGTCGAGCGCCGGAGGGATGAGCGCCGCCGGGGGGAATTCCCGGTAGGTGATGGGGTACGAGCGCTCCACCGCGAAGACCAGGGGCGCGGACGTGTTCTTGGCGATGACGTAGTCGGCCCACGCGTGGGTCAGGCTCGCCGTGAAATCGCTGCTGGCGCTGTGCTTGAAGAGAAGCGGCAACAAGGTCGCCCGCATGGGAACCGCGTCGATCCCCGCAGCGAACGCCGCGCGGTCGCGATCCAAGCTCAGGTAGTCCGCCCCAAGCGCGCCCGAAAACCACAAGGCGCACGCGCCCAGAAGGATCGCCACCCGTCGCGGCAGCCGCTCGGGCACCCGTGCCAGCGCGCCCACCCAGAGGAAGGGGACCAGCCGGCAGTTGAGGTACCACCAATTGCTGATCATGGTCGGCAGCGCGAGATAGGCTCCTGCCAGGGCCGCCATGGCGAGCGGCGAGAAGAACGTCCGCGCCGCGCGCCGCCGCTTCCAGGCGTAGTACGCCAGCACGAGCGCGGGCACGACGGTCACGCTGCCCCAGCGCGTGAGCGCCCCGGAGGCGTCGAGCCAGAGATGCCCCAGGGTCTCCCACGGCGGCAGATAGGCGAACCAGGCCTCGCTCTTCGGGCGGGCCGGGTCGGCCTTGACCAGGTGCTGCTGGGCCGCCGCGAAGAAGAGCAGCCCCACCGGCAAAAGTGGCAAGAGCAGGCCGAGCCCCGCCCGAAGGCGCGCCTTCCAGGTCGGCGAAAACGACACGTGCAGCCCGACCAGCCCCATCACGACCATGAGCGGGAACGGGTGCGCATACCACAGCACGCCCGACATCACGGCCATGCCCACGCCCCGCGCCCACGTCACGCGCTCGCGCTGCCGATCGATGACCACGATCAGGATCAGCGACAGCGCGAAGGCGAAGGCGAAGTTGAGCATCCCCATCGACAGGAAGAACCCGTGCACGAGCGGCCAGCCGAGGAGAACCCCGGCAGGAAAACCCTGGCGTCCGGCGAAGCGCAGGACGAAGACGGGCAGCGCGATCGCATTCGCGGCCAGCACCACCGCCGTGAACGCGCGTGCCGCACCGTAAAGCCCCGCTCCGCCGAACACGTGCAGCCACAAGGTCAGAAGCGAGTTCGACTTGAAGAGCCCGTTGAACACGTACTCGGGGTAGAGTTCTGGATGCGCGATGATGTGCGCCGAAGCCACGTGGTTGGGCAGATCCTGGAGCGGCGGCAAGGCCACGAGCAAAAGCGGCCAAGCCGCGAGAACGAACAACGTCGCCGCCGTGAGCGCGACCAACGACAGGTCGGACAGTCCCGCGAGCCGATCGGCGATCGGGCGCGACGAGGTCACCGATGGCTCTCGGGCTGGTGCAGCAGGCTCGGGCACGTCGGCAGTCTAAACCAACGCCGGCCGGGGTGGCCGGCTGGCGCGCTCATCAGCCCCAGGGCGGGACTTCGCCCGCGATCTCGGCCGGAACCGCGCCCCCCTCCCGCTGCACGTCCACCTTCCCGCCGACCGGCACCGCCATGGCCACGATGCCGAGCGCGACTGGGGCCTCCCCGGGTAGGCCGCCCACGCTGGTCACCACGCCCGCGGCGGGCTGGCCTTCGCCGACGATCTTGTCGCCGGGTTTCGGCAAATCGGAGCCGGCCAGGCGCAAAAGCACCAGCCGCTTGCGGATGTTGCCCCGGTCGCGCATGCGCACGATGGTCTCCTGGCCGACGTAGCAGCCCTTGTTGTGGTCGATGGCGGCGCCAAGCCCAATCTCCACGGGGAACCGGTCGGGCGTGATCTCGCTGCCCAGCTTGGGCTCCATCGCGACGATGCGAAGCGCCTCCGCGATTTCACCCGAGACCGTCGGGATTCCGCCGGCCGACAAAGCCTCGACGATGGCCGCCCGGGCAGGCTTGGTCGCCACCACGCACAGGCCGTCCGCCCCGCACGCGCGACCGTGAGCTATCCACAGCGGACCATGCACGTCGCTCGAGACCTCCGCGTGCGAATACAAGGGCGCCTCGGCGAGCCCAGCCGGAACCACTAGCCCGGCCGAGGTCAACGCCGCGCTCGCCTTCGGACCCAGCACCGCCAGCGAGGCCAGCTCGGTCTCCACGGCGATCTGGAAATCGTCCATGATGGCGAACTTCGAAAGCCCGGCCGCGACCGATTCACCCTGCCCCGCCGGCACGATGATGCGGACGCTCTTGTTGCGCACGAACACCAACAGTCTGGCCAGGGTGCGTCCCTTGACGTCGAGGAGCAACGTCTGCGCCCCCTGCCCTGACTCGACCCCCAGAAGCTTCCCCGACGTGATCCGCTGCAAGAAGGTCAGCCGGTCATTTCCGGTCGCGCGAAGCACGTCGTGGCCGGGGCCCGCGGTGAGGACCGCGCTTTCTCGAATTGCTTGGATTTCCACTGGAGTGCTCATGCGCCTTTCTTTCCATTCTTTCGATGCGCGACGACCTTGCCCAGTTCCGACTTTTCGCGCAATCGGGCGACTCGCCGCTTGGCCGCCTGCTCGAAGCGCAGCTTCTCCGCGGCCGTTTCGGTAATCAGCCGGGGCACCTCGCGCGGGCGCCCCTGCTCGTCCAAGGCCACGAAGGTCAGGAACGCGTGCGTGGCCTGCAAACGCTCGCCGGTCCAGGGATTCTCAGCCAGCACCTCGACCTCGACCTCCATGGACGTGCGCGCGGCGAAGCTGACCTCGGCCTTCACGATGACGAACTCCTCGACCCGCACCGGGCGCAGGAAATGCAAACGATCCATGGATGCGGTGGCGACCGTGCCGCCCGCGTGCCGTGTGGCCGCGATGGCCGCCGCCACGTCGATCCATTGCATCACCACGCCGCCAAACAACGTCCCCATGCCGTTGGTATGCCCCGGCAGAACCGCCTGGGCGGTCTCCACGCGAGTCGCGGCAACGGTATGTCGCCTTCCGGTCGGGCTTTTCATCGTGTGTTTGCGGTATCATGCGAGGCTTCGTTGGTCAAACGTCACGCGGACGCCTCATGAAGCAACACCTCTTTCCGACGCTGTTCCTCACGCTGGCCTTGTGCCTCCCAACCATGGCCTCGGCCCGGCCATACAAGCTCGACGAGCTCCTCGACCTGGCCCGCAAGGGCAACCCAGGCCTGGTGGCCGGCGAAAAGGCGACAGCCGTGGTCCAGGCGCAACTGCTGGAGGCCAAGCGCAGCTACTATCCGATGGGCGAGCTGAACTCGATGGTGTCGCAGGCGCCGCGGATTCGCTGCTACAACGCGGCGGGCCAGGAGGACACTTACAACTGTCAGAACACGACAGGCGCTCCCGACAAAGCAGCCGTTGGTACCAGCCCCAGCAGCTTTTTCGATGCCATCACGCCGGCGGGCGTCTTCACCCGCACCGAGCTGAAGCTGATCCAGCCGGTCTACACCTTCGGCAAGCTCACGGCCGGTGTCGCTGCCGCGGAGTCCGGCGTGAAGGCATCCCAGCAGCGGGAAGGCGGCCTGCTCGCCGACCTCGAGCTGAACGTGCGCAAGGCCTACTGGGGGGCCAAGCTGGCCCGCTCGATCCTTTCCACCCTCAACGAAGGCAACGGCTACCTAAACCAGGCGCAGGACAAGATCGAAGCCGAGCTGAAGGACGGCAGCGGCGACGCGTCGGTGACCGACCGCCTGCGCCTGCGTGCCATGCGCGCCGAAATCGAGGCACGCATCCTGGAAGCCAAACGCGGCGCCGATCTGGCCCGCAGCGGTCTGCGCGCCCTCATCGGCCCGGATGCCCCCTCCGACTTGGAGATCGACGAGACCGACCTGGAGGCACTGGCCATACCCTCCCGGACCGTGGACCAGTACGAGGAGGCCGCCCGCCGCGCGCGCCCCGAGGTGAAAGCCCTCGAGTACCTGGTCGAGGCGAAGAGAGCGCTCGCGCAACTCGAGAAACGCCGGCAGTACCCCGACCTCGTGCTCATCGGATCGGCTGCGTACGCCTACGCGAGCAGCATCGATAACCCGAAGAACTCCTACTACAACAACCCCTTCCACACCTTGGGCGCGGGCCTGGCCGCCGGCTTCCGGATGCCGCTCGACCTGGGCATCAAGAACGCCCGGGCAGTGAAGCTGCATGCCGAAGCCGAAGAGGCCGAGCAGAAGCAACGCGAAGCATTGACCGGGATCGCCTTCGAGGTGGAGAAGGCCCACACCGAGATGAAGGAAGCCGAAGATCGGATGAAGGTCGTGCAGAAGGGCGAGAAGGCCGGCCGGCAATGGATCGCCGCCGTCGCCCAGAACATGGCCCTGGGTCTCGCCGAAGCCAGGGACTTCGCCGACGCCCTGCTCGCCTTCTTCCAGGCCCGCATGCGCTACGCCCAGAGCATCTACGACTACAACCTGGCCGCCGCCGCCCTGACCCGCGCCACCGGCACCGACGTAACCACGAAGGTCGACTAGCCCTACAGCCAATCCGCGGAGACAGGACCCGTCACGCCGGAGCACGCGGGTCACCAAGCCAGCCCTCGCCAGAAAGCGACGAAGCCGGCCGGGGCCCTAAATCCCCAAGAACAACCGCGTCCCGAAGTTCGGCTCCAAATCCGACGCCAGGATCTTGCTGGCCGCCGTCTTCGTGTCGTACTCCACGCGCTTGAACTCGAAGGTCTTGGTATCCGAGTCGTAGATGGTGTAGCTCGCCCGCGGATCGAAGTCCCGCGGCTGCCCCACCGAACCCACGCTGACGATGTACTTCCACCCCTCGCGCAGCTGGAACTTCAGGGTCACCACCTCCTGCGCGCCCGGGTGCTCCGGATTGATGGCGAACGCCTTGCACAGGTGCGAATGCCCAATCAGCGTGAGCTGCGGCAAACGGTCCCAGATCCCAAGGCACTGCGCCGCCTGATCGCGCGCGAAGATGTAGTCGAACTCTTCCACGCTGATGGGCGAGCCATGACAAAACAGCACGCCGTTCTCGCGGAACTCGTACGGCAACGACTTCAGCCAGGCCATGTTGGCCGGCTCCAGCATCTGCGCGTGCTTGTCCAGCACGTGCCTCGCCGCATGGTAGTAGTACGAATAGTCCATGCGCCCCGAGACCGCGGCGTCGTGGTTTCCGAGCACGGTCTGAGACACCGTGGCCCGCATTAGGTTGCAGGCCTCGTTCGGGCTGGCGCCGTAGCCGACCGTGTCGCCCAGGCAAATGAACCTGTCGACACTCTCCGACGCGTACGCCTTCAGTACCGCTTCGAGTGCTTCGATGTTCGCGTGTGTGTCGGAAAGGATGCCGTAGCGCATCGGGCGAACACTATAGCATCAAGCGTGCATCGTCGCCGGGAACAAAGCCTAACGTGCTAAAAGCCTGGCTCGGACCATGCCATCTGTAGTGCTCTCCTGCTTCTTCCTGTCGGGCGCCTCGGGGCTCATCCTCGAGCTGCTTTGGACGCGCATGTTGACGCTGGTGTTCGGGTCCACGGCCCTGGCCGTGTCCACCGTGCTGACGGCGTACATGGGGGGCTTGGGCCTTGGGTCCTACCTGGCGGGCAAGTTCGCCGACCGGCTGAAGGATCCGGTGCGGGCCTACGCGCTGGCCGAGGCCGCCATCGGCCTGTACGCCCTGGCGGTGCCGTGGATCATCGGGTTTTATCCGGGTCTGAACCAGTGGTTGTGGGTCACCTTCGGCGACCGCTACACGCTGCTCTCCATCCTGCGCTTCTTCGCCTCGGCCGGTCTGCTCATCGTGCCGACCACCCTGATGGGGGCGACGATGCCCATCCTGGCGCGCTACTTCGTGTCTCGCCCCTACGAGATGGGGAGGGTCAGCCTGCGACTCGGGACGCTGTACGCGGTGAACCTGTTCGGCGCCGTCGCCGGATCCTTCTTCACCGGCTTCGTCTTCCTGCCCACCATCGGGGTGCAACGCACGAATTGGCTGGCGGCCGCCTTCGACATGACCCTGGCCGTGACCATCCTGGTAGCGCGACGCGTGATCCGCCGTCGCGCGCCCGTCGCCACCGCCACGCTGGACGAGATCGCCGCGACCCAGGCACCCGCCGAAGCCGCCACCGCCGCCGGCGCCCCCGTCGGCGCCACGGCACGCCGGGTGGTGATGTTCGCGTTCGCGGTTTCGGGGGCGACCGCGATGGTCTTGCAGGTCCTGTGGACCCGCGCGCTGGCGGTGCTCATCGGCTCTTCCATCTTCTCGTTCACCATCATCTTGCTGGCCTTCCTGGTCGGCCTGGGCAGCGGCTCCGCGGTGTTCGGGCGGCTGGTGACGCGCTTCCGCGATCCAGTACGCGCCTTGGCGTTCACGCACCTCGGGATCGTCACCTGCATCGGCATCTCGTACCTCATCACGGACAAGCTGCCCTTCGTCTTCACGTACCTTCTGTCGTCGACCATGGTCAGCGCGGACGCCGTGCTGATTTGCCAGTTCGCCCTCGCCTGCCTGACCGTGTTGCCGTCCACGTTCCTGATGGGGGCCATCTTCCCCATCACCGTCCGCGTGGTCACCGGCGACCTGGCCACCGTGGGGCGCGACGTCGGCTTTGCCTATGCCCTGAACACGCTGGGCGCCATCGTCGGCTCGTTCTTCTCGGGCTTCGTGATCCTGCCCATGCTGGGCTTGCAGCGCGGGATCTACTTGGCGGCGGTGGTCGACCTGATGTTGGCGGCGATGTTGTTCGCCGTGGCGTCCGGGCTCCCGCGCTCGCGGCGGATCGTCGGGATGGCCACGGCCGTGGCCATGGCGCTCGCGGCGCTGGCCATGCCGCGCTGGAACCTGACCAGCTTCTCCATCGGGTTCTTCCGCATCTCCATGGCCCGCGACTACATCGAGATGGTCGAGCACCGCCACCAGCGCAAGAAGTGGCAGACCCCGAAGCTCGTCTACTACAAGGACGGCATCGCCACCACCGTCTCGGTCGACCAGTGGGGCAAGGTCTTCTCCATGAAGAACAACGGCAAGGTCGATGCGTCGAACGACGCCGACATGCCGACCCAGATCAGCGTCGGTCTCCTGCCCTTGCTGCTCTACGACAATGACCACGCGCCGAAGGTCGCGCTCATCGGCTACGGCTCGGGCGTCACCGCGGGCGCCGTCACCCAGTACCCCATCGACAGCCTGGAAGTGGTCGAGCTCGAGCCCGCCATCTACGAGGCCGCGCGTTTCTTCGACGACGTCAACCACCGCCCGACCGAGAACCCCAAGGTCAAGGCCATCGCTGGCGACGGGCGCAACTACCTCAGCCAACGCACCGACAAGTTCGACGTGATCATCAGCCAGCCGTCGAACCCCTGGATCACCGGCGTGTCGAACCTGTTCACCCGCGAGTACTTCCAGTCGATCAAGGCGCGCTTGGCCGACGACGGAATCTTCTGCCAGTGGGCGCAGCTCTACGAGATGGCGCCGTGGAACATCAAGGCCATCTACCGGACCTTGGCCGGCGAGTTCCCGTACGTCATGGTCTTCGCGGCCGAGGATCTCTCGTCCGACACCATCCTCATCGCCAGCCGCAAGCCCGTCGATCTGGACATCCGCAAGATCGCGCGCGCCTTCGAGAACCCGGTCACCGCCGCCGAGGCCAAGCGCGCCGGCTTCGTGTCGCCGCACGACGTGCCCGCCTTCCTGCTCCTCGGCAACGAGGAGATGCGCTCGTTCACCGCCGGTGGCCAGATCAACACCGACGACAACGCCTTGATCGAGTTCGCGGCACCGCGCGATCTTCTGCGCTACCAGGCCTACGACCCGTACCTGGCCAAGGTCTACGGCCCGATGTGGCCCTACGGGCACTTGACCGGCCTCGTGGAAGGCTACGATGGACCGAATCGCGCCGCCGACATGGCCAACCTCGCGCGCAGCTTGCTGGCGCACGGCAAGGCCCGCGAGGCCAAGCTTTGGCAGTCCAGGGCCGAGGCCGCGAAAGGCGCGCCCAACCCGACGGTCGAGCACACACGGCTCTTGCTCAGCCTGGTCGACACGCGCGAAGACCGCGACCCCGAGATTCCGTTGGCACCCGACGGCGGCCTCACCCCGCCGGTGATTCCCCCGACGCTGTCCCCCAAGATCGCCAGCCGCGTGACCGAGGAGTACAAGAGCATCACCGCGCACGTGGAGAAGAACAAATACGCCAGCGCCTACAAGATCGTCGAGGACTGGCCCGAGGAGACTTGGGGCACGAAGCTGGGCAAAGACTTCTCGCTGCTCACCGGCTTCCTCGACTACAAGGCCGAGTTCTACGGCGACGCCATCGACGAGCTGAAGCCGCTGGCCGACGACGCCGAGTTCGCCAAGCGCCGCCCCGAGCTGCTCTACTACCTGGGTCGATCGTATTTTGCGAACGCGAACTGCGCCAAGGCGGTGGCCGCGCTGGAACGCTATATCGTCGCCCAGCAAGCCCTCGGTCGGCCGCTTCTGCCCGCGTCCGCCTCCGCGGCGGATGAGGACCGCGCCCGCGACGCAAGCGGCGAGCGCCCAGCGGAGAAGAAGTAGCCCGCAAAGATCGCCTGCGCTCTCGGCGTGCCGTCCTTGTTGTTACCCCCGGCCGCGCTCGGTGGTAGCATTCGTCCCGTGGCCAGGAAGCAGACTACGCGCAAGGTTGCTGCCATTGCCCGCAAGCGCTCGGCAGCCAAGAAGGCAGCCAAGCCGGACAAGGCCGAGCGGAAGCCTCGGCGGGTGGTGGTCGGCGTCGGGCTCGCCACCGTGGATCTGCTGTTCGTTTGTCCGCGCATCGAAGAACGCCTGATCGACGCCTCGGTCTTCAGCATGCAGGGCGGTGGCTCGGCCTCGAACATGCTCGCCACCTTGGCGGTGCTGGGGCATAGGACGCGCTTCTTCGGCCGCATCGGCGACGACGAAAATGGGCATTTCATCCTGCGCGGCATGCAGAACCTCGGGGTCGACACCTCGATGCTGACGGTAGAGGAAGACAAGGTGTCGCCAGTCTCGGTCCTGCAGATCGACGAGCTGACCCGTCGGCGCAAGATCCTCCGTTCGCGCGGCAACGTGACGCCGCCCTCTCCGCGCGACCTGCCCGCGGGCCTGCTGGCCGACGCCGCCATGCTGGTCATCGACGGCAGCCAGCCCGCGTTGCAGGCCGCGATCGCCGAGAAGGCGCGCGACAAGGGGATCACGGTCCTGCTCAACGCCAGCCAACTCTCGGGCGGCATGGGCGAGCTGCTATCGCTGTCCGAGATCGTCATCGGCTCGGAGCGCTTTGCCCACGAGCTCGCGCCCGCGGACAACCTCGGCGACAGCCTGCGCGAGATCCTGAACCTCGGCCCGCGCATCGCGCTCATCACCATGGGCGAGTCGGGCTCCATCGGTCTCGAAGGCACCACGCTGGTCGAACAGGAGGCGCTCGACGTGTTCGTGGCAGATACCTCGGGAGCAGGCGACGCGTTCGCCGGCGCCTTCGCGTTTGCCCACCTTCACGGCTGGCCGATCGAACGGGCGGTCCCATTCGCCAACGCCGCCGCTGGCCTCGTCTGTCGCGCCATTGGCGCGCGCTCGGCCTTGCCCACTGTCGAGGAAGTGATCGCCGCGATGAACGGCGCGCAACCCACCGACGACGTGTAGCTAGCGCTTGTCGGGAAATTCGGAGAGCAGAGCGCGACACGAGCCTGGCTCGTATGGGTGACTGGCCTTCTGGTTCGCCACGGCCCGGCTAGCGTGAGCGGTCGCGTGAGCGTGTTCGGGGAGCGTGTGGCGGCTTGCGTGGGCGGCTCGCGGGAGCGTGAGCGATGGGCGTTTCGCCACACGCCTTCCGTCTTTCCGCGTACCGCCCACGAACTCGCTCACCCTCACGCTCACCCCCACGCGGCCCGCAATTTCCCGACAAGCCCTAGCTACTTGTTCGTCTCGGCCGCCGGGGGAGACACGGGGAGGAACTGCTGAGGAAACACCTGGAAGCCGAAGTGCGCGTTGAGGCGCTTCGAGAAGTCCGAGAACTCACCCATGCTCTGGTTGGTGATGTAGTTGAAGACCTGCTCGCGTGTGGGCGGCATTCGACGACCCGCGAGGACACCGAGCACCATACCCACAACCAGACTGACGAGCGCCGTGATGAGTAGTCGCTTCATTGCGGGCCGGATGCTAGCACGACCCCGGGTTCGAACAGGACGGAAGTCTGACACCCACGCCAGGGTCCTCGAGCCCACGGAACACCTATCGGGTGGACGAGGACGATTTCCTGCGACTTTCGCCGTGGAACACTGATTGCAGACCAGCGTTGGACATGAACCCCATCGCTCGCGAGCTCTCCTCACTGGCCGCGGTCGGCGTGACCATGGTCGACGGACCAGCGGATGACCAACGGATCGGCGGCGCGGCCGGAGGGTTGGACTAATACGGCTGGTTGGCCGAGAATGCGCCGGTGTCGTCGATGATTCACCCATCACGTGTCACCCATCAAGCGTCCCTCGCAGGAGCGGCCTGGCTGGGTGGCGCGCATTTGGTGGTCGATGCGGTCTCGGTTACCTCGGTGCTTCGCGCGGCGCCGGCCGCGAACGCCATCGCCGCCAGCGCGCTCCTGTTCGTGCTGGCGTACGACGTGTTGGCGTTCGCCGGGCAGGTTCCGCTCGGCTGGCTGGTGGATCGCCTGGATCTGCGGCGAGGCGCGGCCCTGCTCGGCATCCTGCTCGCGGCAGCGGGGTTGCTGGTGGGAGAGCACGCCGGGTATGTCGTCGTGCTGCTGGCCGGCCTGGGAAACGCGCTTTTCCACCTGGGCGCGGGCGCGATGGTGCTGGCGGGTGGAAAAGAGAAAGCTGCGCCTGCCGGCGTGTTCGTTGGCCCAGGGGCGCTCGGGCTCGGCATTGGACTACTGCTTGGCCGCAGGTTCGTGACGGTTCCGGTCTGGCCTTGGCTTTTCGCCCTGGCGGCAGCCGTGGTGTTGGTCTTGCTGGTGTCCCTGCGCACCGAGACCTCGGATCAGCCAACCGTGACGCCGACCTTCCATCCTCCCGTGTTGCTCACCGTCGCCACGCTGCTCTGCCTGTCGGTCGCGATCCGGTCGCTCGTGGGAACGGTCGGATGCGACGCTTGCGACAAGACACTGTTCCTGGCCATCGCCGTCCCCTGCGCCGGGTGCCTGGGCAAGGTGGCCGGGGGCTTCCTCGCGGATCGCTTCGGCTGGATCGACTTGTCGATGGTTGCCCTGCTCGCGGCGGCGCCATTGCTCGCCTTCAGCGGCGGCGACCTCTGGCTGGCGCTGCCTGGGCTGCTCCTCTTCCAGATGACCATGCCGGTGACGTTGGTGGCGATGTTCCGCCTGATGCCAGCCCGACCGGCCCTCGCCTTCGGGCTGCCGTGCTTGGCACTCATCGCGGGCGCCCTGCCCGCATACCTACCGGGCGTGTGGCGCCCACACGGGATCGGCGTGCTCGCGCTGGTGCTGGGCTCGGCCGCGATTCTGTTCTTGGCGCTGCGGCGGGTGGTTCCACCACCGCGGCCGTCGAATACGACATCCCCAGAAGTTCCGACGAGCTCCCATCTTTGCCGAGGTAATCCATGAGAAAACAAGCCGCATCGCTGTCGCTCTTCGTCGCCGTTCTCGTCGCGGGTGGGACTGCGTTGGCAGACGTCCCTCCGCCGGAGGCCGAAGCCTGCTGGCGCAAGACCGTGGGCGAACCCTGCACCTTCGGCGGCGCGGGGACGTGCCAGGAAGGGACGTGCAGCAAGCTCGATTACTTGAGCTGGGACCGCGACGCATCGGCCAGTCCGCCGTCGATGAGCTATGCGTGCGTGAAGTGCGTCGCGGGGACCGTCACGGCCACGAATACCGTCACGGCCACGAACACGGATACGACTACCGCCACGGATACGACTACCGACACCGCCACGGATACGACTACCGACACCACCA
>CAZYFU010000058.1:16071-35098 GCA_964647025.1 uncultured Myxococcales bacterium
ACACGAATACCGTGACGGCCACGAACACGAATACCGACAACTCGACCGGCGATGATGGCTGGTGCTCGGTCGCCAAGGGGCCGGGCATCGGACGCGTCGGACCGTGGCTGATGGCGGCCGCCTTCTCATTGCTCTTCCTCGCGGGACGGCGCCGCAAGCGGAAGTAGTCGGTGAGCGCGGCCTACGTCCAAGCCTGGCTGATCGCGTTCGTGTTCACCCAGTTGGTGGAGGTGCCCGTCTATTCGGTGGGGCTGCGGATCGGAATCCTGCCGGCGTTGGGGGCAAGCGCCATCACGCACCCGCTGCTGTGGTTCGTCTTCTTTCCCCACGTGGACCTCTCGTATGGCGCAAAGCTGGTGACGAGCGAGCTACTGGTCTTTCTGGTCGAGGCGGCGTACTTCGCGTTCCTGTTCCGCCGCAAGCGCGCGCTCTTGTGGTCGGCGCTCGCCAACGGCGCAAGCCTCGGGCTCGGCATGCTGAGTCGCTGGCTGTTCGGCGTGCCGTAAGCGCGCGGCAAGATCGACGGCTTTTTTGGGGTCTTCCACCGCCTGTGCGAATCTGCGCGCGGCTACCATGAACAAGGAATTCCGATCGAACGCCGTCCTGCTGGTCCTTCGCGCCGTCGTGGGTATCAACATGGCGTGCTTGCACGGCTGGGACAAGCTGCAGCACTTCGGCTCGAAGGCGGGCAGCTTTCCGGACCCGCTCGGCATCGGTCACAAGTACGCGTTGGTGATCGCGGTTGCCGGTGAGTTCATCGGCGGCATCTTGCTCGCGACCGGACTGCTCGGCCGCGTGGGCGCCTTCCTGGTCTCGTTGACCGTGGGGCTGACGCTGTTCTCGACCTTGCGCTCGGCGCCCTGGCAGGATCGCGAGGTGTGGGTCCTCTACTTCGCGGCCAGCCTGACCGTGCTCATCCTCGGATGCGGGCGCTTCGCACTCGACACCGTCGTCTGGAAGAAGCTCGGCAAGGGCGGCGCCAAGGCCACCCAGCCAGCGCGCAAGTAGCTTGGCGAGAGGCAATCCGGCCATCCCGCACCGCGGGTAACGCTTCGCCCTACACTGTATTCCCGAGTACGTCTGTGGCGCCCAGATGAATTGGCGCAAGCGATTAATCGGTCTTTCGCCGACGCGAGCGTTGGTAGTATGCCGCCCCTATCTCGGAGACTACGATGTTCAGATTTTCGCGGGGCCAGGTGCGATTCGCGTTGCTGGCGGCGGCAGCGCTGCTGATTGTCCGTTGCAGCACGGACCTGACCGGCATCCCCGGGGCAGGGTTCGACGGTGGCGCGGTGGACGGCGACGCAAGTGACGTCCGACGGGATGCCAAGGGAGGCGCTTCCGGCGGCGGAGGAGCGGCGGCGGGTGGCGCGGGAGGAGCGGCCGGTGCCCCTGCGGGAGGCGGCGGTGTCATCGCCGGTGGAGGCGGTTCCGGCAGCGGCGGAGGAGCCGGCGATACAGGCGCCACCGACGCACGAGGGGCCGACGCGGCCGACGTGAACAGCTCCACCGGTGGCTCGGGCCTCTCCATGGGCGGGGCGGGTGGTAGAGCGGGAGCCGGCGGCGCATCGGCGGCCGGAGGGGCCGCGGGCGCTGGCGGAAGACCTGCCACGGGCGGCAGCCCGGGCCAAGGTGGCAGACCTGGATCAGGTGGCCGGCAAGGCAACGGCGGGCATCCCGGCTCGGGCGGCGCGGCCAGCGGCGGTGACGTGGGCTCAGGTGGCGCAGCCACCGGAGGACAGGTCAGCACGGGTGGCACGATCGCGACAGGTGGCACCGTGGGCACGGGCGGCGCCGAGGCCACTGGCGGCACGCCCGCGACCGGCGGCGAAATCGGCAGCGGCGGCGCGCCCGAGACCGGCGGCGCCTCGGGCACCGGCGGCGTGGTGAGCACGGGCGGTGCCACCGAAACGGGCGGCGCTGTCGGCACGGGCGGCGCGAGCGAAACCGGCGGCGCTGTCGGCACGGGCGGCGCGAGCGAAACCGGCGGCGCCCCAGGCACTGGCGGCTCGACCGAGCCTGGTGGCGGCACCGAGCCCGGCGGCGGCACGAGCCACCGGCCTTTGCCGGCATTCTCCGATGCCTCGTCTGGCAGGCGCAGCCTCTGGAGCTTGTTCTTCGACTAGAAACTCGCGAGCGCGAGACTCAGAACGTGACCACCTCCGAACGCTGGAGCTGCGTCGCCAGGATCTTCTTCCAGTCGTCACCGCCCATGGTGCGTGCGAGTAGAACCGCGAGATGCACGGGTTCGGCGCCGGGATGGTTCTGACGGCCAAGCCCCTGCAAGCACGAAGGGCAGTTGGTCAGGAGCGGCACCGGATGGTCCGCGTCAGCGCGTGGGGCGAGGGCCAGCTTTTTGCGCGTGAGCATCTTGTGCGTGATGTCGGGCCGGCTGAGCGCGAGCGTGCCCGCCTCGGAGCAGCAGTGCGGGACGCTCTCCACGGTCGCGCCGTCGCTGGCAAGCAGGCGGGGAGCGCGCCCTTCGAGGGAGTCGTGACAGGGCCGATGGTAGAGCACGCGGTCCAGCTTCGGCAGCCGCGCGCCATGGGCCAGCGCTATCTCGCCCACGTCGACCAGCGGACAACCGAAGATCTCGTGTGCCCCCATGGTGTGCAGGGCCTCGCGACAGGTCCCGCAGCTCACGGCGAAGGCATCGAAGCCGAGGTGACTGAGCATGCTCCGGATCTGACTGAACACGATGGTGTCGGAGAGCACCTTGCGGTTGTGCATCCGCGTCTTGGCGTTGGTGCCGCTCGGAAAACCACAGCATAGAAATGGCGGCGGCAGCACGACCCGCGCGCCGGTCGCGACCAGCAAGTAGATCGACGCCGCGCCGACGTCGCTGTGCAGACGCTCGGAGCCGCATCCGGGAAAATAGAACACCGTTCGCTGCGCGGGCTTGTCAGGCTCGACAATCAAGGCCTGGCTTTGATGCAGCTCGGGCAGCGCCTTGTGGAGGGGCGCCGCCGCCGGCGCGAGGACGGGCGAGCGGACCAACGACAACGGCCAGCGTTCGGCGACCGCGTCGGGTGCCGTGGAGGCCAGGCTCGCCCCGAGCCGCTGCGCCGAGCTGCCGAGGCGGAGCACGAGGAAGCGAAACAGGGCATTGAACGTGCGGCTGCTGCTGTCGAGGTAGGCCAGCACCAGCCGGGTCGGCAGCGCTGTCCTCTTGGTGCCGCGTGCGACGAGGATCTCGCGCTCGAGTATGGAGACCTCGCCAGTGTCGATCTTCACCGGGCAGGGTTCGAGGCACTTGTGGCAGATGGTGCAGTGGTCGGCGACGTCTTCCAGGTAGGCCAGCGACTCGAAGTCGGTGGTGCGAAATCGCTGGGCCTCGTAAAGCAGCGCCTCGATGAGCGAGCCGATGGCCAGGTTCTTGTTGCGCGGGTGATAGAACATGCTGGCGCCCGGGTAGTAGACGCAGCAGTTCGGCTTGCACTTGCCGCACCGGACGCACTTGCTGATCCGATCGGCGAGGTTGTGGAGCTGGTCGTACTGCAGAATCTTCGCCTCCAGCTCGAGCAGGTTGAAGCTGGGGGTGAACACGTAGTCGAGGATTCCCCGATTCGCGAGCTTGGCTGGGTTCATGGTGCGCGCCGGGTCCACCCGGTTTCGGTAGGCCTCCAGCTCGGAAACCGTGCGCTCGTCCAGGTGCTTGAGCTTGGTGATCCCGATGCCGTGCTCGCCGCTCACCACACCGCCGAGCGCCACCGCGTGCTCCATGATGGTGTCCGCCGCGCGGGTGGCCCGCCTCATCATCTCGCGGTCGTTCGAGAAGACGGGGATGTTCACGTGCACGTTGCCGTCGCCCGCGTGCATGTGCGTGGCGACCACGATCAGCCGACCGCGCTCCTCGCGGATGGCGCGGTCCAGCTCTGCTTGAACGGCATCGTAGCCCGCGAACAGCGAGGCCAGGTCGCGCTGCAGGCGTCGCAGGTGGCGTTGCTGGCGCAGTTCCTCCATCGATGCCGTCCGCAAATCCACCTCGGCACGCTCGCAGCGCGCGAGCGCGGCGGGGTGCTTCTGGGCCAGCCACTCTCCGTCGGCGGGAGAAGCGGCTGCCACCGCCTCGCGTACGCGCGCGACACAGGCGAGCTGGTTCGATCGCTCCTCGGCGACGTTGAACGCATCGAGGTAGCGCGAGAACTCGGCCAGCGCGCCGAGCGGCAACACGATGTCCTCGTTCAACTTGAACGCGTTGGTTCGTTTGGCGATCGCGCCGAGGCGTTTGCGGTCCGACCAGAAGCGCGTGCCCTCGGCGGCGTCGCGGGCGAAGAACACGTGCGTGTCGACGTACGGCCGTAGCAGCGCCTCGAAACGCCGACGCCCGCGCGCAAGTTGCTCGGGCGTATGCGCCACCATGTCGATGAGCAAGACCGCCTTGGGCCGCGCGTCCTTGGGCGCCTTCGTGCGGTAGTCGATGGCCCTGACGTATTCCTCGTCGAAGTGCTCGAGGGCCTGCAAGGCTTCCTCGCCGCGGTTGGGAAAGCTCTGCGCGATGTCCAGGATCACGCGCGCGGCTTCGTCCATGCTCTCGCCGAAGAACTCGAGACACGCGGTCAGCGTGTGGGGGTACGCGCGGTGCAGGATGAACTCGGCGGAGGTGATGACCCCGTCGGTGCCTTCCTTCTGCAGGCCGGGCACGCCGCCGAGCGCCTTGTTGGTGATGTCCTTCCACAGGTTGGGCTTGCGGATCTGGTCTCCGCGCAACACCACGGTCCGGTCGAGCTTGCCGTCGCTCGATGTGACGGCGAAGGTGACCTCGTCCGTGGGCTGGATCTTGCGCAGCGGATGGTTCACGCGTTCGACCCGGCAGGTGGCCCCCGTGGGCAAGGCCAGGTTGAACGCCAGCACGTTGTCGATCGCGGTGCCCCACAGCACGGCCGACTTGCCCCCGGCGTTCTCCGCCAGGTTTCCACCGACCGTGCAGGCCCACGCGCTGGTCGGATCCGTGGCGAACACCAGCCCGTGCTTCTCGGCCTCGGCCATGGCCGTCTCGGTGACCACCCCCGCCTCGACGTCCATCACGGCGGCGCGGACGCGAGCGCCGTCCACGACGAACTCGCGTTCGGCGATGCCGCGGATGCGGTCGAGCCGCTCGGTGTTCACCATCACGCAGTCGGTGGTGAGCGGCACCGCGCCCCCCGTCAGACCCGTGCCGGCGCCGCGTGGTATCGCGTGCAGGCGCAGCTTCGCGATGGCCCCGAGAAGTGGCGCCACGTCGGCCTCTCGCTCGGGTCGGGCCACGGCCAGCGGCAGGCACAGGCGCCAGTCGGTGGCATCGGTCGCATGGCTGACCAAGGCAAACGGATCGAAGGTCACGTTGTCGTCGCCGATCACGCCCCCGAGCACGCGGCGCACGCGCTGCCGCTGCCGTCGCGCCGCGGAGAGCTCGTGCAACACGTTCGCGAGATAGGCCCTGCATGTGGCGATCAGACGCTGCACCAAGGCTTCGTCGTGGGCGTTGCGCTCGACGATGTCCACGTCGCGCCGGACCAGTCTGACCAGCTCACGCCGGCGCTGTCCCGAGTCCACCAGTTGCTGCCACAGGAACGGGTTCCGCCGGAGCATGAACATGTCGCCCATGAAGCGCATCAGCAGACGCGCCGAGCGGCCCGTGACCCGCCGGTCGCGCAGCTCTTCGAGGACGCTCCAAGTCTCCGCGCCGAGGAGGAACGTCACGATCTGCTGGTCGCTGGCGGAGGTGTAGTTGAAAGGGATCTCGCGGTGCTCTTGCGTCTGCATCAAAGGGGCGCCATTTTGACGTCTGCGACGGTGATGCGCGAGGAAGATCCGCGGATACCGCCGTTACGGCTTGTGTAGACAGCGCCTGGCCAGCGCGGCGATGGCCGGGATCGGGTCCAGGCAAAGCCGCTCGAAGGCCTCGACGGCCAAGGACCGGCCCGAGAACGAGGAAAGCGACTCCAACGCGGCCAGGCGTACCCGTGCGTCGGCGTCGCGGGTGGCATGAACCAGGCGAGCGACCGCCCCGTCCGTGGAGTACTGCCCGATCGCCACCACGGCCCGACTGCGGATCTCGGGCCGAGCGGCGCGCAGCTGCTCGGCCAGGAACGGCTCGGCCACCGGCGCGGCCATGGCCCCCAAGGCATCGAGGATGGCCAACCGCGTGTTGTGATCCTGTGCAGGGTAACTGTCCAAAAGGCGCTGCGCAGCCCGGCCATCCCCGGTGCGACCGATGGCCCGCAGGGCGGTCTCCCGGTTGTCCGGGTCGCGCTCGAAGGAGTCCAGCAACAACGCCACGGCCTTGCGCGAGGTGCGACGGCCAAGCGCCGCGATGACCTCGGCGCGCACCTCGGTCGCCCGGTCGCAAAGCAGCGGCTCCAGCAGGTCGACGGTCTCGGCGTTGGCGTTGGCGGCGAGGACGCTGACCGCGGCTCGACGCACATCCGGTCGCGGATCAGACAGCGCGTCTACCACGAACGGATGCTGCGATGCACAGGGCGCGCTTCGCATGACCCCGAGGACCAAGGCCGTGCGTTCCTCGGCCAAGCGCGGCTCCGAGAGGAGCGCGACCGTCACGCGCTCGGGATCCATGTGGCCCAAGGCAAAGACCGCGGCGCGGGACACCGACTCGGCGCGGTCGGCCAGGCAGCGGGCCATGTTTGGCAAGGCACGCTCGGCCCCGAGTGCCGCCAAGGCGCCCAGCGCCGCCACGCGGACCCGAGGCTCGGAGTGGCTGAGCAACGCCTCGCACGCCGAAGCCCCATCCTGCAAGCCCATGGCGGCGACGACGTTGGCGCAGAAGACACGGACATCGGCGTCCCTGTTGCCGAGCCCGTCGACGACGCAGCTTCGAATGTCCGGCCCGATGAAGAGCACGGCATCGAGGAGCGGCTCGACGATGGCCACGTCCCAGGCCGCCTCGACCAGCGCGGGATAGAGGTCGGGCAACGCCAGGCTTCGGATCACGGTGATCGCCGCCTCCTTCAAGTAATGCCGGTCGACAGCACCGTCCGGCTCCACATCGCGACGAACCAAGAGCGAGACCAAGCGGGCGTGCACGGCCCTTGCCCCGGGCGATGCCAGCTTCTGCCACGGTCGGCTGTTGTCGAGTCCGGTCCGATCGGCCATCCGCGCGAGCGCCACACCCAAGGCGAGCAGACAGCCGTCGAAGTGCTCGCTCTCGGCGCGATTGCAGATGATCTCGGCCAACACGGTCGCGGCCGGCACGGTGGCCACCTTGCCCAAGGCCTCGATGGCCAGCTCCGAGATCGCGGGATCCGAAGCACCTCGCATCAGCGCGTGCACGCTGCCGGGATGGCCGATCTCCCCAAGCGCATGCGCGGCGGCGAATCGCAGCCATGGATCGGCCTCCAGCATGGCCTCGATCGGGGCAGCCGCCGACTGCGCGCGCAGCTTTCCCAAGGCATCGATGGCGGCCTGCGCGACGTTCAGATCGGGGTGCTGCAGCAGCCGGATCAGGTGCGGCACGGCCGCCGGATCGCGGGTCTCGCCCAGCGCCGTAGCCGCATACATGACCACGTCGTCGTCGCCACTGCGCAAAGCAGAGACCAGGGCGGACAGGCTGCGGTTGCCGCCCCGGGCGAGCGCGTCCAGCACCGCAGCCCTCTTCCCACCACCTGCGATCGTGGCGTTCGGCTCGGGCAACTCCGTCGGGTAGCTTGGGCCCCCCTGCGCGGCGGAGCCTTCCGAAGGCGAATCTCCCCCCTCGCTCTCGGCCAGCGCGGCCAAGAGAGCCTCGTCGAGCGACTGGGGGCGACCGGGGTTGTCCATCACACTGCGAAGGTCTCCATACGTTGCCGCAACGACTCGGCCTCGGCGGCGAGCTGTTTGGCGGCCAGGTTGAGCTGCTCGACCACCTGCAAGTTCTGCCGAGCGACCGCCGAGATGGACTCGGTCGACTTGACCACGGTCTCTCCACCGCGCTTCTGTTCCATCGTTGCTTCGAGCATCGAGCTCGTGAGCGTGCTCATGCGCCGGGAAGCGGTCACGATCTCTGCCGCGCTCCCCGCGTTCTCGCGAGCCGCCAGAGCGATCTGCTGGGCGAGCCCGGACATGTTCTCGGCGACCTTCAGGGTCTGCCGTGCGGCCTCGCTCTGGCTCTCGGTGGCCAAAGCGCTGGCCGCGATGATGGTGGACGTCTTGTCGATGGAGGCCATCATTCCCACCAGCACCTCATCGGTCAAGGTCACGGCTGCGCCCACGTCCTTTTGCACGCTCTCGATGATAGCGCCGATGTCGCGGGTGGACTGCGCGCTTCGTTCGGCCAGGCGCTTGACCTCGTCGGCGACCACGGCAAAACCGCGTCCCGCCTCGCCAGCCCGGGCGGCCTCGATGGCCGCATTGAGCGCGAGCAAGTTGGTTTGGTCGGCGATCTCCTCGATGAGGCGGAGAATCTTGCTGATCTCCTGCGCGCGGTCGCCGATGGCACCGATGGATTTCTGCAAAGACTCGCTGCCCACCTTGACCGAGCCGAGGGTCGCCTTCGACATCTCGTTGGCCGTGCGTGCCTGCGCCGTCACCTGCGCGATGTTGCTGGTGAGGCTCGCCAGGTGCATGGTCGCCTCTTGCGACGAAGCCAGCATGGTCTGCCCATGCAAGGCCGTGCGCTCCAGGGTCTCGTACATGCGCTGGAACGCCGAGGTCGTCTCCTCGACGCTGCCCGAGAGCGACTTCGCGGTCTCCGAGAGCTGCTGAATACGTTCGGCGATCTGCGCCATGCTCTCCGACGTCGCCGCGCTGGCCACGGACTGGGTCTCGCTGCCCTTGCCGAGCTGCGCGCCGGAGACCGCGACCTTCTCCGCTGCGCTGGCCACGATGCGAGACGCTTCGAGGATGGTTCCGATGGTGGCGCGCAGATTGGCGGCCATCTTGCGCATGGACACCAGCAGCTGGCCGACCTCGTCGGTCGAGCGCGTCTCGCCGATCTCGATGGCGAAGTTCTGCGCGGCCAGGCTGTTGGCCGATTCCACCGCGACCTTGAGCGGCGCCGTGATGCTGCGAACGATGACCGACACCAATCCGGCCGCGGCGAGCACGGCGGCAAGCACCACCAGCACGGTGTCGCGCTGCTGCTCCTTCCGGCTGGAGGTCTGGTCCTGAAGGCTCGCGCGCTTCCGGGCCAGGATCGAGTCGAAGGTGGAAAACAGCGAATCGAGCGCGGCCGTCGTCATGCCCGCCAACGATGGCGCCGCGGCCGCGTCAGCGATATCGCGCTTGCCGTCTACCCCGGCCGCCAGCCGATGCACCGCCGCCACGACCTCCCGGCCGGCCGCGAGCGACTCCTGTAGATGAATGTCGACGCCCGGGCTCGCCAGCCGAGCCTTGTCGCCACGGCCGAGCAGATCGCGTTCGATGTCCTTGAGATCGGCCGACAAGCCTTGTGCGGTGCTGAGCAGCTCCGCGCGCGCCAGCAGCGATGGAGGCGACTTGCCCTGATTCCACTCCGCGACCTGTTCGAGCATGGCAACCAGCCGCCAGGTGGCATCGGGCAGTCGTCGCAGCGTCGTATCGTCGAGATGGCTCACGCTGGGATCGAGCGAACGTGTCTCGGCGGCCACCGAGGCCACCTGCGCGAACCACGCGTCGAGCCCTTCGTGCATGCGCGCGAAGACGTCGTTGCTCTCGGCTGGTGTCGACAGCAACTTGGTGGACAATCCCCGCAGCTCGTCGAGAAGCTGCGGCATGCGCATCCTGGCGACGTCACCGTCGGCTCCGCAGCCGCTGGCCCCGAGAAGCGCGAGCTCAGTGAGCGCGGCGTTCATCGCTTTGCGAGACGTGCCCGGGTCCTTGTCACGTGCCAAGGAGAGCGCGTGCAGGCGCAAGGAGATCTGCTCCGCAAGGATGATCTTCAGCTGCTGCGCGTAGCTCGTCGCACACAGCTCCCGTCCCATGCGCGAGATCTCGGCGTTGCCCTTCTGAACGAAGTCCCTCAGCAACAGAACCGTGGGCAAGAGCAGGACGAGGACGATGATCAGGAACTTCCACCAAAGCGACAAGTGACGCAGGATGGGCGCGCCTTCGATGCGGCCGAACCAGCGCCGAATCGGCGTGCTGCCACCGGAGGCCTTGCTTTCACCAACTGGGCTCGTGCTCTCGCTCGCCATGCGTTCACTCCTTCTCTGCCCTAGGGGTCATGTCGGGGCTCGCCAAGAGCAAACGCTCGGCGTCGAGCACGAGGATCGGTGTCTCGCCGATCGCGGCGGTGCCCACCAGGCAAGCAAAGCGGGGAACACCGACGGGAATAGCGATCTGCGTGCTCGAAATCTTGAGAATGCGGTTCACGCGGTCTACGACCAGCGCGAAGAACCGGCCCGCGATCTCGACGACGATCAACCTCGATTTGCTGGTCATCGGGGCCTGCTCGAAGCCCAGGCAGGTGCGGACATCGACGGCGGGCACGATCCGGCCACGCAGGTTGACCACGCCACGAACCGCCGCAGGGGCTTCCGGGATGCGCGTGATGGTCGTGGCCCGCAGGATCTCGCGGCAGTTGAGGATGGGTATGGCGAACTCCTCGTCCCGCAAGACGAAGCCCACGAACTGGCGCAGCTCGCCGGCGCTGGCCTTCTCCTCTTGCGCGCCAGTCGCGAGCAGCCGGTCGGCAAACGCCAACAGAGGAACCTCAGAAGACATACTCGGCCTCCACGGGGTCGCGCATCGAACGTTCAGGCAGCAAGGTGCCGTGTACGCGCCTGACCACCTCGACGCAATCGAGGATGGGCACCACACGCCCCTGGGCCAGCACGGTGGCCCCGGCGATGGTCTTGCACTGGACGAAGCTACCGTCGAGCGGCTTGACCACGATCTCTTGAACGCCGCTCAGCCAATCGACCAGCAAGGCCCCGTGTTTGTTGCCCGCCTGCAAGACCACCGCGTAAGGCCGTGCCCACGGCTCGGCGATGCCCTGACACCCGAGCAAGCGGCCGGCGTCCGCGGCCCGCACGAAGTCGCCACGCCAACTGAGCAGCAGCACACGATTGATCTGCTGCAGATCCTTCTCGCGGCCTTCCAGCGTGTCGAGGACGAAGCCGGCGGGCGCGGCGTACGTTTCGGCGTCGACACCGAAGATCAGCGCCTTCTGCAGCGAGACGGTCACCGGCAGATCGAGGATGAACACGGTGCCTCTTCCAGGGGTGGATCGAACGTCGATGCTACCGCCCAAGGACTGCACGACGCTGGCGACCACGTCGAGGCCCACGCCACGTCCGGCCAGGTTGGACACGACCTTCGCGGTGGAAAAGCCGGCACGGAAGATCAGCCGCTGGAGATCCCGGTCCGAGAGGTGCTCGGTGTCGATGCCCTGCCCTTTCGCCTTGGCCGCGATGGCCTGCACGTCGAGCCCGCGGCCATCGTCGGCGATGGAGACCATCACGCGCCCCTCACGCATGCTGGCGCCGAGCATGATGGTGGCGTTGGCGGGCTTGCCGGCGGCCGAGCGCGCCTGGGCGGGCTCGATCCCATGCGCCACGGCGTTGCGCACGACGTGGACGAGCGGCTCGTACAGCCGACTGATGATGGCGCGGTCGACCGCGGTGTCCGCGCCCTCGATGACGAGCTCGATGCGCTGACCGCGCTCGTGGCCCAAGTCGCGCACGTGACGGACGAAGCGCTGGAATAGGGTACCGATGGGCGACAGACGCACGCGCAAGAGCTGGTGGCGCATCTGCCGCAGGGTCCGGCCCACGTCGCTCAGCACCTGATCCATCAGGGCGAGGTCGCCGGGATCGAAGTGGCCGCGCGTGAATCGGCCGTGCAGGCGCGAAAGCTCGGCTTGGGCGACGATGGCCCCCCCGGCGAGCTCCAAGAGCTCGTCGACGTCGCGATCCCCGATGCGCGCCGCGCTCGAAGCATCTGGCACGGCCTCGCCCACCGCGGTTGGCAGGGTGCTCGACTGCCCAGACGGCTCGGCCACCGGCGCCGAGGACCGCCAAGCAGCTTGCCGCGCCTCGCAGGCGCGCCGGACGAACGCGTCGGCCCGCGCGGCGTCGGGACCTTCGGCCAACGCGGACTGGATGAGCATGGCCAGCAAGTCGCACCCTTCGACGAGCATCTGCGCCTGCGCCGCACGTTGGATCGCATCCGCCTGCGCCGCCTGCGCGCAGATGTCCTCCAGGGCGTGCGCCACCTCGGCGATCGAGCCAAACCCCATCATCGCGCTGTTGCCCTTGATCGAGTGCAGCCCCCCGCGGACGCTGCGCAAGACGCCCTCGCCGTCGGCGCCGGTGCTCCACGCGCGCTCGAGATCGAGCACCAGCGAAGCGACCTCGCGCGCCACGGGCGCCGTCTCATCGACGAAGTCCCTGCTGAAGGATGCGAACAAGTCGTCCACGGCCATCTCCGCTCAGGCCCGCATCTTGGCAATGGCCGACGCCACGTCGCTCGGGTGGGCTCGCCGCAGGAACTCGTTCTCCAACGCCAGACCGAGCTGAAACGCCGCCAGCTCGAAGATTTCGATGTCGCCGATGGGCCGATCGCGGGCCCCGTTGTCGAGGTAGATCGCCGCGATGACCCGCTCGCTGCCCGGCACGGGCAAGATGGCGATCTCGCCGGTGCGGGGCCGGTCCACCGCTTCGAGGAATGCTTGCGGCAGGTGCGCGTCGTCGTAACCCACACGGCGCGGGCGACTGTCCGCGATGCATTCCTTGAAGACGCCGCTCGTGGAGAGGGAGAGGATCAGCCCTTGCGTCGTGCGCGACAAGGGCGCACCCGAGCCCGCGTTGCCGAAGGCTCCCAGCGCGACCAAGCGTTCGAGGTGTGGCACGAACAGCACGCCGCGATCGAGCGACTCCGCGACGGCGGCCATCAGGTTCGACGACACCGACGTGCCGAGCAGACCCGAGCGCAGATCCGCGATGATGCGACGGAGGCGCGCGAAGCTGACGCGAATTCCTTCCGTGATGGCGTGCTCGTTCGACAGGTACTTGCGCTGGCGAACGACCGACTGCAAACACGCCACGACGGTCTCCGGAACCGACGAGGTCACCGAGATGACGCCGGACTTGTACATCTCGCGCAAGGGGGCACGACCTTCGAACATCGCGATCACCGAAGCACGCGGCCGTGACCTGCAGAGCGCGGCCAAGGTGGTGAGCGCGTGCACTTGGTAGCGCAGATCGACCACCACGATGGGCGGAGGCTCGCCGAGCAAGGACGCGCCGGCATCGCGAAGGCCGACGACCGCGATACGTTGACCGAGCGGCTCGAGCAGGGCATTGAGGCGGCCGACCAGCTCGCCATCCGGCGACACGATCTGCAGGCGCACCTCGCACTCGGGGCACGGAGTAGCCTCGCGCGTCACGACCGCCTGCTTCTGCGAGACCTCTTCTTGGGCAGCGCCCGTGGCGATCTCCATGCTGGGCGGGGAGACGTCGAACTCGCTGCTCGGCGAGGCAGCGGACTCCTCGCCGGGTGCGCCCGCGTCGCCCTTGTCGCTGTGCTCCGGCTTCTCGGCGGCCATCTCGTCCAGCCTGCGGAGCGCGTCGAGCAGCACGGCTTGCGTGTCGAGGTCGACCTTGGGAGCCCCGGTGAATCGCGTGACCTCGACCATGGTCGTCAGGTCGTCGATGGCGAAGTCGAACGTGCCGGACTTGCACAGCAGCATCTCGCCGACCACACGCTCGATCTCCTTGGCCATCACGTCCCTGATGCCCTCGGGGGACGTCGCGCCCATGCGCACCAGAATCTGTCCCAGGGTCCGTCGCGGGCGCTCGGCGTTCTGCGCGGCCAGGGCCGCCGCCAGTGTGCTGTCGTCGATGAGCCCGGCGGCGACGAGCAACTCGCCGACCCGGCGCGAGCGCGGATTCCACGCGTTCACGATGCGCCCGCGCTCGAAGCCGATGATGCTCTCCTCCCGGGCACAGGTGACGGTGAGCGTTCCCGAGTGCCCGCCCAGACGGATCAGCTGCATCACATCGGCGACGGCGACGTCTTCGATGAGGCCTCGAAAGCTCATGATGGTCTAGACGCGAGGCGAGCTCACGCCCCCTAGCCCTTCCGGACCAGCTTGATGAGGCCTTCGAGGGTACGCAGCTTGCGAGCCGCCCGCGCGTACACCCGCGACGCGAACAACGCCGACGCCGCGTGTGCGCCGAGCAAGTCCAGCAACTCGCGATCCTCCTCCTCCAGCTTGCCCTTGTGGTCGAGGAGCTTCGTGATCACCAGCGCCCCGACCGTGACGTCTTGCACCCGCAGCGGAACCGCCACCAACACCGGCGAGCCTTCCGCGGGACCGAAACGCAGAACCCCGTCGAGCAGCGAGGCGTCGATGAGCGGGTCGCCGCCCGGATAGACCGCCGCCTTCGACCACGACGCGTCGATCTGCCCCTCTTGCAGGCGGATCTCCAGCTGGTCCTTCTCCTCGTCCCGCAGGAGGAGGGCGAAGTGCTCGGCGCCCAGCATGTTCACCGCTATCTCCGCGATGGTCGACTGCACGTCGGCGGGGTCGAGGGTGGCGTGCAACTGATAGGTGGCCACGTACAAGGTCATCAGGCGCCCGACTTGGTGCTCGACCTCGGCCAGGCGCGCGGCGAGCTCGGTCCGCTCCTTCTCGGCCTGGACGAGCCGCATGTCCTGGGCTGGGAACTCGCCCGACAGGGTCCGTTGCTGCACCACGGACTGCTGAGCTTCCTCGATCGCTGCCTGGGCCTCGTGCATGAGCTGCCGCGCCCGCATCAAGGTCGCGAGCGGGTCTCCGCTGTCGCTGCCACGGGTCGGCTTCTGCACTTCGTCTGTCATGTGAGCACCGCCGTCTACGCGGAGGCCTGCTTGGTGGTGAACTTTCCGATGATCTTGAGCAGGTCTTCGCGCTGAAAGGGTTTCTTCAAATAGGCCACCGCGCCGGCCTGGAGCCCACGCGCGACGTCTTCCTCCTTGCCCTCGGTGGAGACGATGATGACGGGAATCTGCGCGAACTCGGGCTTGCCTTTGACCTGCCCCAGGAACTGGAGCCCGGTCATGTGGGGCATGTTGATGTCGAGGATGATCACGTCCACGTCCGGATTCTCATCCAGACGAACCAGCCCCTCACGGCCATCATGCGCGGCGATGAGTATGCACGGACGCAGCATCACCTCGTACATCTTGTGGATTAGCCGGGAATCCTCCACGACGAGGACTTTGCGAGTCTTGACTACATTCACCTGAGCCTCCCTGGTGGAGAACCGAAGTCAGTAGGGTTGCGATGGGGATGCCTATCTGACGGCCCGCAGAATCACCCTACCCCTGTCCGATTTCGTCAGTTCTTTCGTCGGACTTGAGTGGATGGGTCCCTGCCTTCCGTCTGCGTCCGGAAGGCATCGAACCTTCCGGCAGCAGGCCGCATTTTGCCACGACACCGCAGGCCCCCGGCGATAAATTCGACTTTGGTTTCGCCGGACTACGCTCGGATGTCTTCAGCCGTTTCGGCCGTTGGCCACACTGGCCAGGTAGGCCGCACTTGCCAGGCGGGCGGTCTGCTGAAGCTGGGCGAAGCTAGGTCCGGCGTTCACGCGAGAGATCTCGAGCGCCACGGTGGTCGCGACAGACTGCGCGCTCACGTCGGGGACCGACGGCGGGCGGGCCGCCTCTGCGGTCGCCGAGCCCATTTGCCCGGCGCCCGAGGTGCCGTTCGTGTGGGAGCCGACCAGACGTATCTCCACGTCGTGACGCGTGGTCTGCGCCGGGGTGTGCGCCCTGGCGTTCGCCGCCGCGGCCTTCAGCGCAGCCAGCTGCTGACGCGCCATCTCTTGGCGGGCCGCAGCCTCCATCGCCGTGGCCTGGGCAGCCACGGCCAGATCCTGCGGGGAAGGATCCGCGGGTGCGAGCGCAGCGGCGCGAATCTGCGCCGCACGAGCAACGGTCTCCTCGGGTGTACGACCAGCCGACATGTCCACCGAGACCTCGCCTCCCACGGCGTAGGACTTGCCATCGGGGCCTGTCTTGTAGGTAAAGGAGGCGGCTCCGCCCAGGCTACCGGCTGCGGACTGATGGGCAGCTTCGTGTGCGCGGACCTGACGATCGCGCTCCACCAACTCTTGGACCTCTTGAACTTCCGCGGGCTTGAGCCTGCTCGGCCCGGCCTTCGCTTCGCCCCTGACGCCGTCGGCCTTCTCGGTACCGTCGGCCTTGCGCGCGCTCGATGAGCGGCCTCGCCCCTGCTGGCCCCGTGCATCTTCCGTCGACCGCCGCGCAAAGAGGTTCTCCTCCACCGGCGACGCCGGCTTGAGTGCGAGAATCGGGGAAGGAGCGCTTATCGACAGCACAGGAGACCTACTGGCAGCTTCGGCACGGCCATACCCCCTGATAAGGGCCCGGTTCACTTTTCTTCCGCGCCCCGCCCCCTACCGCCGCCGGCGGCGCTCGAAGAGCGCGTCGACCACGGCCGCGGCTACCTCCAGATCGCATCCGAGGTGCTGGGCCACGGCCATCTCCCGCGCTCCTCCCGCGATGCGCTTCGCCAGCGCCTCGACCTCGTCGGCCCGAATCCCCACGCCCCCGAAGATGGGATAGCCCATGGCAAGGTAGGTCTCGTCGTCCACGTCGTCGGCCGGCAGCAGGAAACGCCTGCCCTTGTGGCCGTTCGGCAGTCGGACGCCCTGGCCCAGCGCCGCCTCGCACAAGGCCGCCCGTACCTGCATCGCCTCGGCCCTGAGCAGGGGCGCGGCGTAAAGGACATGTCGCCCAAGCCGTATCCCCGCGCGACCCAAGCGACTTCGGTCCGCCGGATCGATCTGCCGCAGCTGCGCCTGCGCGTCCCGCGCCAGGGCCGTCCCCATCCCGCGCTCGAGCTGGTACACGATCCCCCGCGCGGATGGCCCCAGCCGGGTCAGCTGCTGATCGCGCAGGGGCTCGAGGAGCGCCGCCGCGAGGTCGCGCGTCCACGCCACCAGCCGACGTTGGAGACGCAGCTTGGCGCCCGGCCCCAGCTCGTCGAGCACGACGGCGATCTCCGGGTGAAGTCGATCCGCGCCGCGGCTCATGCGGGCAAGCACCCGACCATCGCCCACGATCTGCGTCCCCTCGCCCATGCCGAAGCGGTCGTCGGTGGCCTCGACCATCGAATCGACCCAGGCATCGGCGTTCACCGACACCTCGGGATACGAATCCGACGACCCGGCCATGGCTTGTGCAAGCTGCTCCGCAAACGCCCCCCGGGGCGCCGACCTTGGGCCGGCGCGGCGGGCGGAAGCGTCGACGAAGCGGCGGACCAGCTTCGCGTGCAAGGCGTCCGAGAGATCGTCCTCGAGTGTGCGGGCTTGCTCTTGCCAGGCCTGGGCATCGTCCAGCCAGCGCGTGTGGTGCGTGATGTAGGTCCAAGTTCGGATGAAGGCCATGCGCGAGAGCAGCGTGTCGATATCTCCTTGCAGGTCGGAGAGGCGCTGCAGATGGCGTGAGATCCAATCCTTCTCCAGTCGGCCACGCGGGCCGGTGAGCTGCAGAAATACTGCGCGCAGGAGGTTGAAGTGGTCGTCGAGCTGAAGCTGGCGGTAGTCCGGGATCTGACACACCTGCCACAGCAGCGCGACGTTCCCGCCAAGGCGGCAGCGGGCAGCGATCTCCGGGTCGGCCGCAAGGCGCGCCAGCGCACGCGTGTCCTCGGCGTCATCCACCAGCTCGAGACAAGCGTGGGGCGGCTTTCGCAAAAGCGACGCCGACAGCGATTCGAGCGAGCGCATGTCGAGATCGGCGCTACGCCAGAACACGGACTTCTGCGCGGGGAAGCGGTGCTCTTCGATGGCGCGCACGGTGCTGTGCGGAAGCGCCGGCAACGGCGCGAGGGTCACGAACTTGCCGTTGTTGTGGTGGCGGCCGGCACGTCCCGCGATCTGGGCCAGCTCGGCGTCCTCGAGGTCGCGCAGCTTGCGACCGTCGAACTTGCGCAGATCCGCGAACGCCACGCAATCCACGTCCATGTTGAGGCCCATGCCGATGGCGTCGGTGGCCACCATGTAGTCGACCTCGCCGGATTGGTAGAGCGCGACCTGGGCATTGCGCGCCCGGGGCGACAGGGCGCCCATCACCACGGCCGCGCCACCACGCCGCGCGCGCATGCGTTCGGCCAGCTCGTACACGCGGTCGACCGAGAATGCCACGACGGCCGTGCGGGGTGGCAGACTCCGCAGCGTCGAGGTGCCGCCCCACGAAAGTTGCGACATGCGCGGCTTGCGCTCGATGGTCGAGGTCGGAACCAGGCGTTCGAGGATGGGGCGAATCGTGTCCGCGCCGAGGAGCCACGTCTCCTTGCGGCCGCGCCAGTTGAGGATGCGGTCGGTGAAGACGTGCCCGCGCTCCACGTGTCCCGCCAGGTGAATCTCGTCGACCGCCAGGAAGTCGACCTCGCGCCCGGCCGGCATGGCCTCGACGGTACACACGAAGTAGCGCGGATGCGGCGGCGTGCGCTTCTCCTCGCCGGTGATGAGGGCCACGGCGCTCTCGCCGACCCGGGCGGTCACCCGGTCGTAGACCTCGCGCGCGAGCAAGCGCAACGGCAAGCCGATCATCCCGGTCTCGTGGGCAAGCATGCGCTCGACCGCGCGATGGGTCTTCCCGGTGTTCGTGGGACCTATCTGGGCGGTGATGCTCGACGCGAGCGACGATGCTTGGAGGAGCACCCGGCAAGTTTAACCACAGAGGACACCGAGCACACAGCGGCGGCGAAAGAAAGAAGGGGCCGGATCGAGCTGATCCGAACCCCTTCTTCGTGCGACGGACTGTCGAGGCTGCGCTAGTTCTCGCTGCGGCCGCCGATGCCCTTGGTGTCGGCGGAGATGGCGCGAGCGGCCTCCTTCGGGCGAAGGGCGCGGGTCGCCTTGCCGGCACGCCAGATCTCGCTGTTGCCGAGCTCTGCCAGCTCCTTGCCCAGCTCCTGCTGGTAGTTCGGGCCGCCGGTCGAGGACAGCACGCGGGCGCACTCCTTGCCCGAGGACACGCGGTCATAGAGCAGCTCGAACACCGGCATCACCGCCTGCTTGAAGCGCGGGCGCCAGTCGAGCGCGCCCCGCTGCGCGGTGGCCGAGCAGTTCGAGTACATCCAGTCCATGCCGTTCTCGTCGACCAGGCGGATGAG
>CAZYFU010000059.1:0-17852 GCA_964647025.1 uncultured Myxococcales bacterium
CGTAGTTGGTCGGGACGTTGATGATGTAGCGGCGCTGCATGTTGGCCGCGGTGATAGAGATGCTGGTGGCATTGTTGAAACTGCTCTTCGGGATGGTGGGATCTTTGCCGCAGCCGGCGCTCCTTCCGCCGCCGGTCGTACCAGCGTCGACCTCGGTGCTGCCGCCGCCGGCGCCACCGCCGCCGGTCTCGCCACCGGGACCGCCATCACGGACGAAGCGGCCACCACTGCCTGGCGCGCCACCGGGCGAGGAGGCTCCACCGGAGCCCGTCGATCCACCCGCGGGCGCGGCGCCACCGGAACCAACAGCGCCGCCGCTGCCGGGTTTGCCACCCGAGCTGGCGGCCCCGCCGCTTCCAACGGCCCCGCCAGTCGACCTGGAACCGCCCGCCGCAGAGGAACCGCCGCTGGGTACGGCGCCACCGCTGCCGCCACTGGTTCCACCAGCGGATGAGCCTCCGCTCGACGATTGACTGCCACCGGCGCCACCGCCTTGCGAATTGGAGTCAGAACACGCGAGCGCTAACGCGCCAAACAATAGGAGACCACGACTGACGAGCTTGAAGGACTGATTGTGCATCGGGACTTCTCCGAGGGAGGGTTTTCCAGGGCCGGGCAGACCTCGGCCCTAGGGCTATATTGCGGATGCCCTCGGCTATTGGCATTCATGCCGGTCGATTTTTGCAGCGATGGCGTGCGATTTGCGGGACTTACGTGCGATCGGGGACAAATCGGAGCCCCCGCCGGCCGGTGACGCGACTCTCGAGTTCCTTTCGCGGCGCTTCTCACGTGAAAAGGCCTGGCGTGCGGCGCGCTCGCTCCGCCCGGCCCCTGGCAGTCGACCTACGAACCGACGCGCAATAGTGCCGTGGACTCCCCCAACTTCTTGCCCTGCGCGTCGACGACGAAGAGCTTGTACGTTCCCGCCGTGGTGGGCACCGGGATCGCGGTCGCGCTACCGGCCGCCTTCGTCATGGTGGCCCCCTCCGTGAACGTCGTCGTGCCAGCCGGGGCGAACCACACCGTGTTCTCCTCGCTGCCACTGCTTCGTATCGTGAGCGTGGCGGTTCCCTTCGGCGCGGCGCAGCTTGCCGGGAACACGTAGTCTTGGATGGGCAGGATCTTGCTCGGCAAGATGCTCCGCCACTTGTCCTCGATCCCCGACTTCACCGCGAACCCGTACTGGGTCACCGGCCACACGGCATCGGCGACGACCACCGGCGTGTCGATGGTGCTGGCCGGCGGGTTCTTCCCCATCTTATTGACGGTCGCGTAGGTCCTGAGGATGGTCAGGTCGTGCTTGTCGCCGAAGTCCTCGCAGTTGATCGTGTAGGTGACGCCCTTGTCGATGTCGAGGACGTTGTCGTTCTCGGTGATGTACGCGCTGCCTTCGTCGTTGTGCAGACCATAGGTGGGGCCGGTCGAGTTGTTCGGGATCCCTCGGACATAGTTCTCGTTGATGGAGGTCTGCTTCATCTGGCCCAGGGTGTAGACGGCCCCGCTGTCATGCAACCGGGTCATCATGTTGATGAAGCGGTTGTTGTTGATGACGTTGTCCTTGCAGGTGGTGGAGTCCTTGAAGTTCTTCCACCCCCAACCCAGGTTGATGCCGTTGTAGGCGACCGACTCGATGTGATTGTGGGTGAACTTCAGGGTATCCGTGAAGAACGCCGTCACGCCCGCGTGCGAGCCGAAGCCCCGCTGCGTGCCCACCAGGTACACCACGTTGTTGTCGACCGTGATCTTGGTGCAAATGCCTTCCACGCTCTTGGCGTAGCGCGCGTGGGTTCCGCCATCGCCCACGAACACGTGCTGCGGGTGTCCGATGGTGATGCCGCTGCCCGCGATGTCGGTGATGAAGTTGCCGATGATGTTGGAGTTCACCACGTCGTTGATCATCGAGATGCCTTCGTTGCCGCTGTGCTTGACCACGTTGCCCACGATGTCGATGCCGTCGGCGTTGTTCACCATGATGGCGGACGGCAGCGTGTCGAGGACCTCGTAGCGCCAGTCGTGGATGCTCTTGCCCTTGCCGTAGGCGATGTAGATGGTGGCACCCTGGACGCTGGCCTTGCCGCGAGAGTCTTCCACCTTGTAGAGGTTGTAGTCGGTGTTGGCGAAGGTGATGCCCTGGATGGTGATGTTCTTCACCCGGCTCGTGTTCGAAGTCCCCGCGATGTCGATCAGGGTCTCGGCCACGGGTGCCTCCACGACCGCCGTGCTCATGTCCTCCCCGGACCGCGGATAGTAGTAGAGCGTCCCCGTCGTCTTGTCGAAGTAGAACTGCCCGGGCGAGGTCAGCCAAGCGAACACGTTGAAGACGGTGTGCGACCCCGTCGGCGCGAAGTTGGCGTTCGAGTCGGGAAGCTGCGCGATCGCGCCGTACGGCTGCTGCAACATCAGGCTCCTGTTGCCGCCAGAGGTGACCACGTCGCGCACGCACACGATGTTCTCGTTCCACAGGGTCTGGTTGACGATCTCCAGATCGTCCTTGTTGCTCGTGATCTCCGGGACGTCCGAGGTGCTGTAGTTGACCCCGTCGGAGCCGCTGCCGCCGGCCCATGCCCAGGCGCCCTGGCCGGAGGTGACGTTGAAAGTGCCGGTGCCGCCCTTGGCGGTCACGTTCTTGCTGGTCATGTTGGCGCGCGCGTCGTTCACATAGAGGTTGCGCAGCTTGGTCTTGCGGTCGAGCGCGGCCTTGTAGACGCCGCCGGTGTGTGCGGTCCAGCCGGTGACCTTCTGGGCTCCATTGATGATCGGCGTCTCGCCCGGGTAGCCCTGGTAGTAGATGCGGAAATTGCCCGAGCCCGAATCCTTGACCTCGAACGTGATCGGGCTGGTGAGGCGGTAGTCGCCGCCCCGCAGGTAGACGTAGATGTCGCCAGTCATGCTGCCGTTGATCGTGCGCACCACGTCGCGGGCCTTGGTGATGGTCTGGAACGGGGCTGCCACGCTACCGTCGTTGCTGTCGTCGCCTGAGGGTGCGACGTAGTAGCAGGCTTGGGCCTGCGTCTTGGGACACACGTCGGTCGCGCCCCCGGCCCCACCCGCGCCTCCGGTACCGCTGACGTTCGTGCCCCCATTCGAGACGCCACCGCCGGTACCGACAGGGGTCGTGCCCGCTCCGCCGGTGCCGCCACCGGCCCCGCCACGGCTGCTTCCGGCTGTCCCTCCAGTCGAACGCCCAGCCGCACCACCGGTGCCAGATCCGACAGTGGAAGTCCCGCCAGAGCCGCCGGTGCGGCTTTGGCCCGAGCCGGCAGTACCACCGCCGGCCCCGCCGGTCAGGCTGCCCCCCAGGCCAGAGCTGCCGCCTTGCCCGCTGGCGCCGCCGCTCGAGCTACTCCCGCCCGTGCTTTGCGTCTGCGGCGAGCTGTCCGATCCGCAGGCCGCGAAGAGTAATCCGAGAGCGAAGCATCCGATCGACTTGTGTGTTCTGTTCATGCTGCGGTGACCTTGATGATGGTAGTGCGGAGCTCCGTCCTCGCGAAGCGCCGGTGTCACGCAGTGGAACCAGAAGGGATCTTCCGTCACGAGATCGCGGGTCTGCGCTTCCGCGTAGGCGGATGCTGACCTCGAAACGCAGTGCCCGAGCGTCTCAGGCCACGACGTGGACGGACTTGGGCGCGGGTTGCGGCTGCTCGGCGGGACTGACGGTCCTTGCGGGGACAGGCTCTGGCCCGCTCTGCGCGACGGCCCTCGCGCCCTCGCCGATGGTCGATTTCGCCTCAGGGCTCAACTGCACGGTGTCGGTCGGCACCGGACTCGTGTGGCTGGCGGGCGCAGAGTCCCGCGCAGCCACCAACTGAGCCAATGAAGGTGTCTGTGCTCCAACCTGCATCGCGCCAATCGAATTGCTCATTCGGCAAGACTCCTTTCGCGGACAAACTTCGACAAGGGGATCTCGGCACAGGAGTGCGGTCTGATAAGGCCTGACGAGCTCGTTGCGGAGAAAAGCCGAGCTGGCCTCACGCTGACGCACGTCGAAAGGGCGACGCGAGAGGCCAGCTAGGGAAGCGTCTCGGGGAAGGTCTCGTTGCAGCCCAGGAACAGCACCTCGACGGCGGTGGCGGGGTTCGAGAAGGTTCGGTCGCAGGCGCTGCCGTGCAAGACGACGGTCCTTGGGTTGGCGCCGAACGACCAGCCGTTGCTCGCGTCCTTGGGCACGATGGCCCTGTCCAGGTACACACCGACAGAAGAGCGATCGGTCGGTGTCGCATCGATGGAGAAGGTGCAGCTGGTCGCCTTGCTGATCGCGGCCAAAGCCTGTGACAGCTGCTCGGGTGACTGGCCCGGGTAGTAGTTGCTGGTTCCCCCGGCTTCGGCGAAGGCCTTCAGGTTTCCGACCTGCCCGATGCCAATGACGTAGACCAAGTAACCCGAGTCGCGGGCCAGGGTGACCGCGGCGATGGTGCCCTCCACGTCCACGTCGTAGACCGAAGGCGCGGACCCGCCGCAGTTCGGATCGCCGTCGGTGGCGAGAAGGATGACCTTGCTGTTGCCGTCGGGCACGCTGTCGAGGTACGCGGTGGATGCACGAATGGCCGACGCCGTGGGCGTATCGCCAGCCGGAGTGATCGCGGCGATTTGGGCGCGAATGTCGGCACGTGAGTCCCCACCGATGGGAACGTCCACGCCTGGGGTTACCACGCATGAGCCGGCGTTGGGCGAGGCGAAGAGCTTGAGTCCCCATCGAAGGTCGTGGGCGGAGGACAGCGCGGTGTCAATCGCGACGGCCAAGGTCGACCATCGGGTCACGCAATGCTCGAGGTTGTCACACACCACCCGAGGATTCGCGGAGGGATCGCACGAGCACTCCTGGTTGATACTAAACGCCATCGATCCCGAGCGGTCGAGGACGAGGAGCACATCGGCGAGCACGTGCTTGGCCACCGAGCGCGTGACCGGGTTGCAGATGATCGGCGCATCCGGAGCGGCATCCCTGGACACCATCGGAGCATCAGGTTGCAGGGGTACCGCCGCGTCGTCCAAAGGCGGAATCCGCCCGCAGGCCGACATCGCCCCCGACAGGACCAGGAGTGCGAGGCTGGGCGTGACCGAACGAGAAGAAGTGGAGCCCATGGCCGCACAATACCGAAAGCCATGCTGGCAGCCAGCGGCTCGTTCGAATTGTGCGAGGAGGTCGTGTCGGAGCGCACGCGCGTCGGCGGCGCGCTCGGCGTACCAGCAGAAAGCTCGTAAGGTTCGTGCCGCTCGTGGAGCAAGTATGGGATCCGTGTCTCTGCCCAGGCCCGAGATGGCCCCGTCGCTTGGGTCAGAGCGCTCGCACCAGCGGCGGCGGCGAGAGGCGCTCGGCCTGGTACGCCCCCACGCCGACGGGCAACGTGATCTGCCAGACCACGCGACCATCTGCGGGACGGATCTCGAAGATTCGCGTCTGGTCCGTGCCGTTACGCAGGCCCGCGCAGACCAAGACGTTGCCGTCGACCAAGCGGTCGGCGCCGCCCCAGTAAGGCGTCAGCCAGGACTTCTTGTACCAGTCGTCCACGTTGGCGTAGTTGCCGGGAAACTCGAAGATCGTTCTGGCCACGCGTGCGGTCTCGTCCAGCTCGAGCTCGATCACCCGCGAAGTGGTCCCGGAGGGAGGGGGGTCGTAGCCATAGTGGTTGTCGAAGATCAGGATGGCTCCGTCGGCGCGAATCTCGGGCTCGTGCTGGTCGAAGAACGCGGCCGTCTCGGGATCGAAGCTGAAATCCCCGCCCTTCTCTCCGCCCAAGGCCCAGAGCACGGCTTGGTCGCCCGATCGCCTGGCCTTGATGACACCTTGGTAGCGGCAGCTCAAGTACAAGACGTCGTTCGCCAGGTCGACGGTCACCGAGTTGGGATGGCACCAGTCCCTGTGGGCGTCCACGGGAGGTTGCATGTGATCGAACAGGTTCCACGACCAAACGACTTCATTCGCGGGCGACAGCTCCTGGACGAGCGCGCCTATCTGTCCTTGCTCGTTCGTGAGCTCTCGCAGTACGACGTAGTTGCCGTTCTCGAGTTTGTCGGCGTGGTGGGACATCGGCGCGTTGGCGGGCTCGCTGGCAGACCCGCCGGGTGTGGAGGGGGGCCCGAGCCAGACGACGTTGCCCCCGAGATCGATCTCCTTGGCGGGCTCGCCCGAGGACGGGCCAAGCATGACGTTCCCGTTGGACAACACGCGCACGGAGACGTCGCCCCTCATGTCGGGTGTGGTGCCGTTGACGAAGTACCACACCGGCAGGCCGGCCATGTCGTACATGACCATGATGCCCGGGGCGGTCCTGCCGGCGCCGCCGTTCCGGGACGCAGGCAAGATGCTGGCGAGCGTCCACCCGGCTTGCGCGCCCGTCGTGTCGGCGACGGTCTGGGTGGCCACCGGCACCCCAGAGGGCAAGGCCCCGGTGGTGAAGCTGCCCTCGGCGCTGCCGCTGCCCCCCGCGTTGCTCGAAACCGCCCTGATTCAATAGGCGGTCTCGGCGTGCATGCCGATGACCAGCACGCGATGCTCCGTCGTGACCTCGTCGTGCACGATGCGGAATTGCGGGCTGTCGGCGCCGAACTGGACCTCGGAGGTCGCGGCGACGTCGGTCGTCCAGCTCACGTAACACGACAGCACGCTGTTCGGATTCGGCTCGACGGTCAGCCCCGACACCACGGGCGGTGGTGGCGCTGGAGCCACGGCGAGGTCGTCGTCTCTGGTGTCGTCCCCGGTCGCCGCGCCGGCGTCGTTTCCGCCCGGGGCCGAGCCGCCGCTCCCGCCGCCGGACGTTCCACCAGAGCCCCTCGGTGCCGCCGCACGTGAAGGCGGCGCACATCCCCCGAGCTTCCACGTGATCGTCATCAGCGCGAATGCGACGGCGAGCTGCGCGACTCTCTCCGTCGGGAACGCCCCCTTGGACCTCGGCATTCCGTAAGCCTATGGGACGCGAGGCCGCTGACAACCTCAACCACCCTGCCCCGCGCGTCGCGAGCCAACGCAATGCCCCGCCATCGCAGCCCTCGACGGCGCGACTTCGCATTTCTTGAGGATTGGGCCCGCCCGCCGGGATGTTCGCACGCCTCGGGTGTTAGCCAAACGAGCAAGGCCATGGTTCGAAACTACGCGCTGTTGTCGCCCGCCCTCTTTGTCGCCCTCGCCGCCTGCGCGGGAGCGAACGACGGATCCTCCACCGATGGCGCGCCTTCGACGGGAGGCGCAGGAGGCATTGCCGAAACCGGAGGAAGCATCTCGATGGGCGGGCAGGTTGGCTCGGGCGGCGCCACGGGTGTTGGCGGACGGACGGCGACCGGCGGCGTCTCGGCCTCGGGCGGAGGCCCGTCGGCAGGAGGCAGGACTGGCGTGGGCGGCACACATGCGGCCGGCGGCATCAGCACCGGTGGACAGACGTCGGGCCGAGCCACGGGCGGGTCTGCGACGGGCGGCTCGTCGGGCACCGGCCCGGACACCTCGGGGACCATCACTGCGGCCCAGGCAGCGGCGGACATGGGCAAGGGCGTGAACATCGGACAGACCTTCGAGTCCACGCAGAACGAGCGCACGCTGGCCGCGGTGTCGGCGAAGATCGATGCCTATTACGCCAAGGGCTTCCGCAACGTGCGCATCCCAATCACCTGGACCGAGCCGGTGGGCGGCGATCGCCTGGTGGGTAGCGCCACCGTCGGAGACGTCAATCGATCCCATGCGCGACTGGCGGTCATCAAGCAAGTGGTCGACCACGCGCTCGGCAAGCCGGGCCTGTATGTCGTCATCAACGCGCACCACGAGACTGGCCTCAAGACCAACAGCCGGGCCGCCGTGCTCGAGCGGTTGTGGGCGGACATCGCGGACATCTTCGCCGCCACCGATCACCGCCTGGTGTTCGAGCTGCTGAACGAGCCCCACCGGTCGGACGGATCCAACTCGGCAATGCCGGCCGCGGATCTGCGCGCGATGAGCAAGCTGGCCTACGCGAAGATCCGTGCGGTGGATCCCACACGCATCGTGCTCATCGGCGGCAACCAATGGTTCGCCGCCGCCGAGATGGCCAACGTGTGGAGCGACCTGTCGGGCGTCGGCGACGGGCAGGATCCCTATGTGATGGCAACCTTCCACCACTACGATCCGTGGACCTTCTGCGGCGACAACCAGGGCACCTACGACGACAATTGGACCGACGCCAATCTCTCGGGGCCGATGGAGACCATGCAGGCCTGGGCAAAGTCCACGGGCAAGGGCATGCCGGTGTACATCGGCGAATGGGGTGTGGGCTGGGGCAGCCGATACTCGACCATGGACTGCAACAACATCCGGTCTTGGTACCAGAAGATGAACAAGGACAACGCAGGGCCGCGCGGGATCCCCACCTCGCTGTGGGACGACAACGGCTGGTTCAAGGTTTGGGACGTGGGCGCGAAGTCGTGGAACAACAACCTGGCCGACTGCATCTCGGGATCGTGCGACTGGAACGGCACCGACCGCTTCAACGCCGGCTGCAAGTGATCGCGCCCGGCGCGTGACGGAATCTCTGCCCTGCCTCCACTGCTTGGCACCGTCGAAAGCGGACCAAGGAGAGATCCATGTCGTCGAGCCGTTCGCAGGGCATCTTCGTATTCGCAGCACTGGCACTTTGTGGCATCGCGTGTTCGACCACCACGTCAAGCGAGGGTGCCGGAGGGACTGGCCCCGGCAGCGGCGGTGCTGTGGCGGGCGGAGCCACCGCGCAGAGCGGGGGCAAAGGCAGCGGCGGAGCGCTCGGATTGGGCGGGCAAACCACGACCAGCAGCACGGGCGGACGCACCGGCACGGGCGGTGCCGCGCAAACAGGGGGCGACAGCTCGGTGGGCGGCGCGCAGACAGGCGGCACGACATCGACCGGGGGCGTGACGAGCACGGGTACACGAACGGGGTTGGGGGGCACGAGCGGCGGCGCACCAGGACGAGACGCAGGTTCCCCGATGGGAACGGGCGGTGGCGGCCCCGGCGGACAGACTGGACAAGGAGGCACGACCTTGGCCCCGAGCGACGCCGGGACCAGCGGCGCCCCGGTGCCCAGCGCCGGATGCGGCAAGACGCCGACGCTCGCCAACGGTTCGCGCACGATCCAAAGCGGCGGCCAAAACCGCAGCTTCATGCTGAGGATTCCGGCCAACTACGACAACAATCACCCCTACCCGCTGGTCTTCGGGTTCCACTGGAACGGCGGCACCATGGGCGACGTCGATGGCGGCGGAACCAGCGGGTACACGTGGTCGTACTACGGGCTGCGCGAGCAAGCCGACAACAGCGCGAGCTCCAAGATGATCTTCGTCGCGCCCCAGGGCAACGGCAATGGCTGGGCCAACTCGGGCGGCCAGGACCTCACGCTCGTCGACGACCTGATCAAGCAGATCACCGGGGATCTGTGCGTCGACACCAGCCGACTCTTCTCATTGGGTTTCAGCTACGGCGGCGGCATGACCTACGCCATCGCGTGCGCGCGGGCTTCCGTCTTCCGCGCAGCGGCGGTCTATGCCGGCGCCCAGCTGAGCGGCTGCACCGACGGGACCAAGCCCATCGCGTACATCGGAATCCACGGCATCACCGATCCCACGTGCAACATCTCGGGCGGACGTTCGCTGCGCGACAAGTTCGTCAAGAACAACGGCTGCACGACCCAGAGCCCTCCCGAGCCCAACCAGGGAAGCAAGACGCACGTCTGCACTTCCTACGCCGGTTGTTCGAGCGGATACCCCGTCCGTTGGTGCGCATTCGACGGCGGCGGCCACACCCCTGCCCCCGTGGACGGACAGGCCATGGACAGTGGCGGCGGCGACAAGACCTGGACCAAGGCCGAGGTCTGGAAGTTCTTCACGCAGTTCTGAAGCTCGCGCCGAACGTTTGGACAGCACGGCAGGACGTTCAGCACAAGCGCGGCCCTGCGAGCGTGAAACGGAAGTGGCATGCTACCGCCACTGCAAACATGATGTCGTCGCTCGCAAAACACACCGACTCGCGTCACCCTCACGTCCTTCACCGCCCGATCCGAGCCGCTGCGGCGCTCGCGATCTGCTACCTGGGGGCCGCCCCATCCACGGCCCGGGCGGACAACCCCATCGTCCAGACCAACTACACCGCCGATCCCGCGCCGATGGTGCACGAGGGGCGCGTCTACGTCTACACCACGCACGACGAGGACGTCACGGTGAACAACTTCTTCACCATGAACGAATGGAGGGTCTACTCCACCGCGGACATGGTGAACTGGACCGACCACGGGTCGCCGCTCAGCTACAAGAGCTTCACTTGGGGAACCGGTGACGCGTGGGCCGGGCAATGCATCGCCCGCAACGGCAAGTTCTACTTCTACGTACCCTTGAACAACTCCACCGGCACCAAGATCGGCGTGGCGGTCGCGGACACCCCCATCGGTCCGTTCAAGGACGCCATCGGCAAAGCGCTGCTCGGCGGAGGCGGCTACATCGACCCGACGGTGTTCATCGACGACGACGGGCAGGCCTACCTGTACTGGGGCAACCCCGACCTCTACTACGCCAAGCTGAACAGCGACATGATCAGCCTGTCGGGCGGCGCGACCAAGGTGGCGCTGACCACGGCGGGCTTCGGAACGCGCTCCAAGACCGATCGCGCGACGGCGTACGAAGAAGGCCCGTGGTTCTACAAGCGCAACTCCATCTACTACATCATCTATCCGGCCGACAGCACGCCCGAGAAGATCAGCTACACGACCAGCTCGGGACCGACCGGGCCCTGGACCTACGGCGGCGACATCATGCCCAAGCAGAGCGGCGCGGGCTCGAGCTTCACCAATCACCCCGGCATCATCGACTTCAAAGGCAAGTCGTACTTCTTCTATCACAACGGTGCGTTGCCAGGCGGCGGCGGGTACAAGCGCTCGGTGTGCGTGGAGGAGTTCACCTACGGCGCGAACGGCTCGATTCCCTCCATCAAGATGACCAGCGCGGGCCCGGCGCCGGTGGCCAACCTGAATCCGTTCGAGCGGACCGAGGCGGAGACCATCGCGTTCTCGGCAGGGCTCAAGACCGAGGTGTGCAATGACACCGGCGGCGGCATGAACGTCACGAACATCAGCAACGGCGACTACATCAAGGTGAGGTCCGTGGACTTCCTGACTGGCGCCACCTCGTTCGAGGCGCGCGTGGCCGCGGCGTCGAGCGGCGGCAGCATCGAGTTGCGCCTCGACAGCGCCAGCGGAACGCTGGTGGGAACCTGCGCCATCGCCGGCACGGGCGGCGCGCAGACCTGGGCCACCCAGACCTGCACGGTGAGCGGTGTGACGGGACTGCACGATCTATTCATGAAGTTCACCGGAGGCGGCGGCGATCTGTTCAAGTTCAACTGGTGGAGATTTCTCCCCAAGGATCCACTGCCCGATGCTGGCGCGCCGGACAGCGGAGCGCGGGACAGCGGCGGGGGCGACAGCACGTCCGGAGCTGGCGACGCGACCGTCGGCGCGGGCGGCGCGGCGGGCAGCGGCGGCAGCGGTGGCACTGGCAGCTCGGCGGCGACCGGTGGTGCGGGTGGAGGCACGGCGGGAACCGGCGGTAGCGGGAAGGACGCTGGCGCAGGAGGCACCGGTGGCACGAAGGCAAGCAGCGGCACCAGCGGCGGAGCAGGCAGCAGCGGGGGCGCGGGTGGAGGCGCTGGAGGAAAGCCGAGCAACGGTGGGGCCGGGTCGGGGGGAACGGCCGGCGGCAGTGGGGGGACGTCATCGGCTGGCGGCTCGTCTGCGACGAGCGCGTCGACGTCATCGGATCCCGGCGGCTGCTCGTGCCAAAGCAGCCCGGGCCGTGGCCACGGCTTTCTGGCCTTCGCTCTGTTGGCGCTGGCCGCGCTGATTCGCCGTCGGGTAACCCGCTGACTTCCGGCCACCTGGGCCCGACCCCAGCGCGGCCTTGACCGCCCGGATGGGGCGGTCGATAGTCGTTTGCGTGGAGACGGGGATAACGCCACCTGCTCTGAACCCAACGCCTGCTTGCCGTCGAGCCCGATGGTTCACGTCGCCAGGCAGCATGCTCGGGGTGCGGCTCGGCCTCGTCGCGCTGTGTGCTTGGGCGGCGTGCAAACCGTCCATGCTGGCCGGCGAATTCAAGTGCGATGGTGACGGCACGGATGGTGGCAAGACGGCAAGCACCACCGACCCCATCGCGGTGCCCTGGCATACCGGCTTCGAGAACGGCTTTTGTGACTATCGGGAGGTCGCAGGCGACTGCTATCGCTGGCCTCCCGTCGCGTTCCGCATGGTCGACTCGCCCGTGCACAGCGGTCAGTACGCCGCGGAGATCACCCTGGTGACCGGAACCGACGGCGGCGACCAACCCCAGGGACGGTGCTATCGCCAAGGCAAGCTCCCCGCCGAGGCGTACTACGGGGCGTGGTATCTGATTCCCGAGCCGGTGACCGACGCGGGCCCGCTATGGAATCTGTTCCACTTCCGGAGCGACTCCACGCCATCCGGTCTTTGGGACGTGCACCTGACCAGCCGCCCAGCCGGGCTCAGCCTCGAGCTCTACAGTCGCTTCCTGAGCGGCGACGCCCGCTATTCCCCGCCCGTTCCCATCGGTCGCTGGTTTCACATCGTGCTTTACCTGAAGCGCGCCAAGGACACGTCGGGCGCCGTGGCGCTGTACCTGGACGAGCAGAAGGTCGTGGAGTTCACCAACATCATCACCGACGACAGCGACTCGGCTCGATGGTACGTGGGCAACCTGGCCAACGACCTGAACCCGCCCAAGACCACCGTGTACCTGGATGACGTCACCATTCGCTCAACGCTTTGATTTTCGCCCCGCACGAAGCGCGGCGGTCGGAGCGCTGCTGGTGCTCCTGCTGAGCACGCGCGTGGCAGCCGAGCCGCGCCAGGTGGACCTGCGATGGGATGCGCCGCAGGGCTGCCCACAGGAGAGCGATGTGCGCGGTCGCATCCAGAAGATCCTCGGCACCGATCGCCACGACACCCCGTTTCGGGCCGACGGCGCGATCACGCGCGTGGACGGACGCTTTCGCCTCGAGCTCGTGCTGCACGTGGGTGACGTGACCGGAACTCGCAGCCTGGCTGCGAAATCCTGCGACGACCTCGCGGGCGCTGCCGCGGTGGAGATCGGCCTGCTGGTCCACTCGGTCGAGTCGCAAAGCCCGGCGCAACCGGGCGGCGCCGAAGCGGCTACCAGCAACCCCGCGACCGGGTCGGAAACCGTCGGAGGGGATTCCTCGACCAGGACGCAGTCTTCCTCGACCAGGACGCCGTCTTCTTCCTCTTCCGTCAAGGCGGACGCGCTCGCGCCGCGCGGACGAAGCGAGGCGAGCCCTCCGGTGCCCGAAGCCACGAAGACCGAGCCGGCAACCGATCTGCCGGCCCCCACCGACGCCGAGCCCCCACAGACGTTATCCACCAGGGCGTGGCGTGTCCTCGTGCAAGCGCCAACCGTGGCGCTCGGCGTGGGGCCCCTGCCCGGTTTGGGGGTCGGGCTCGGGCTTTCTCTCGGTCTCGAGTACGAGCGCTGGCAGTTGCAGTTGCAGGGGATCGCCTGGCAACCGCAAGACGTGCCGGCGGACGGGTTTTCAGGGTACGGCGCACACGTGGATCGCATCGGCGCGCGCTTTTCGGTCTGTCGCGAGATTCGCGTTTCGTCGCTAGGTTTTTCGCCTTGCTTGGCCGCGGGCATGGACCGGGTGTCGGCGGAAGCCACCGGCGCCAACATCGCCCCCATCCCACAGAAGGAGCTGCTCATGAGCTTGGGCGCCGGCGCGCAGGCCAGGCTCTACCTGACCAGCCGACTCCGCATGCTGGCGAGCGTCGCTGGAGAAATCGGGTTGGTCCGACCGGAGCTGAAGGTGCGCGGACTCGGGCCGATCGCCCCCCCGCCGGACGGAGATACGCCCGACCCACCGACGACCATCTACCGCTTTGCACCGGCTGCGCTCACTGCCACACTTAGTCTGGAATGGTCCTTGTGACGGAAACCGGCGCACCTTGCCACTGCGCCATGGAATGTTGATGACGGAAAGCACTCCGAAGGCCGGCCCGTCCGCCATCCTGGCGGATGCGGACCGCGACCCATCGAGGTCGGGCTTGCCTTCGTTTGCGGTCATCTACAAGCAGTACTTCGACTTCGTGTGGTCGTCCGCCCGACATCTGGGTGCCGCCGTCGATGCGATCGACGACGTGGTCCAGGACGTCTTCCTGGTCATCCACGCCCGGCTTGAAAGCCTGCAGAACCCCGAAGCGTTGCGAAGCTGGATCTATGGCATCGTCCGCCGCACGGTGAGCGATCACCGGCGGTCCCGCCGCAGCCGTGATGCGGCCGGCGCGAGGCTCGGGGCCGAGCTCAAGACCACCGGCTCGGCTCAGCCCTCGCCCCTCGACCTGACCGAGAGGAATGCCGAGCTCGCGCTGCTGGAGAGCATCTTGGCCGAGCTCGACCCACCGAAGCGCGAGGTGTTCGTGATGGTGGAGGTCCTCGAAATGACGGTGCCCGAAGTGGCTCTAGCGCTCGAAGTCCCTCTCAACACCGCGTATTCGAGGCTCCGCCTGGCGCGCAAGCTCTTCGACGAGGCGCTTGCGAGAAGGCATTCGCAATATGGGGAGCCAAGGAGATGACGACGCTGAGCCCAAAGGGGGAAGCCCTCGTCCGTGCCGGTCGTCGAGCCTATCGCCCCACCGAGGCCGACCGCGAGCGACTGCTTGGTCAGTTGCGCGCGCAGCTCGGAGACGCCGCGCTGCCGGCCGACCTCAGCATGGTCGCCTCAGGGGCCGCTGCTGGCTCGACGTGGCCGCTGATTGCGGCGGTGGTCGCTGGCGTCGGCATTCTCGGAGGCGCGGTCTTCTACGCATGGCCGCGCCGAGCAGAGCCCCCCGCCGCGCGACAGGCACCGGCTGCGCAAGTGGCCGCAGCACCGCAAGACAGCGAACCCGAGGCCCCGGCTGAGGAACCATCGCCGGCCTGGATCGCGACACCACCTGCACGCGCTGCTGCTCCTGCTGCGCCGCCGGCCTCGGCCAGCCATTCGACGGATCGGTTGGCCGCCGAGGTTCGCATCCTCTCGCACGCGACCCGTGAGCTGCGCGCCGGCCGTCCCGCGGCGGCGCTCAAGGCGCTGGACGCCTACCGTCGTAGGTTCCCCAAGGGGCTGCTCCGGGACGAATACCGTGCGGCCAGTGCGCAGGCACTGTGTGCCCTGGGCAAGTTCAGCGAGGCGAACGCCACGCTCGACGAGCTTCCGCCCGACGCTCCGCTGGTGATTCGCGCGAAGGAGTTCTGCGCGACCAATCTCGGAAACCGCTCGCGGCGAGACTGAGCGGCACGGAAAGCAAGCCGCAGGGGCGATGCTCCCCGACCCACTGGACGAATTTGCGCGTTGATCCCAAGAGGCATCGCAAATAGCATGCCTCCCGTAGCTCGAACCCCGTCGTGCTCGTCCCCGGGACACGACACACCCGCGCACGTGGCGGTGGCCGCGAGCAGAACGCCATGAACCTCGGAAGTCGTGCTCCAGTCCACGCGACGACGGTCGCCCTGCTGACCGTGATGTTCCTTGGCTGTGGCAGCACGACGTCCGACACCCCAAGCACCCCCGCGACGGCCGATGCCCGCGCGAGGGATGCGGAGGTGGCTGACCGCGCCGCACGCAGTGGGGCCCCGACTGACGGTCCGGGCGGCATCGCTGCCAGTGTCACCCATGCCACCGTGGCCATCATCGCAGACACGGCGGAGAAGGGTCTCACGTCGAGAAGCCGCGCCATCGCCGGGATGATCGGCAGCCACACACCGCGCGTCGATTCCGTGTTCATCGCCGGAGACTGCGTGCGCTTCGACGGCGAAGGTTCGCTGCTCGACTTCTTCCACAGCTACTGGGCCCCAGCCACAGAGTCCAACCTGGCGCAGTTCGACGGGATCGTGTTCCCACAGCTCGGCAACCACGAGTACTTCGAGACCGACGGCCAGGGCTACTTCGACTACTTCGAGGCCCGTTTGCAGGCCATCGCAGACCTGCCGACCTACCACGGCAGCATCGATACCGTCGGCCGCGGCTGGTACAGCGTCGACGTCAACCAATGGCACGTGGTCAGCCTCAACTCCAACTGCGGCGACATCGACGGCGGTTGCGCTGCCTCCGGCATTCAAGGCAAATGGTTGGCGGCCGATCTCGCCGCGCACGCCGGCATGCCCACCATCGCCATCTGGCACGAGCCGATCTGGACCTGCACCATCGACGGACACGAAGGCAAGGACGAGATGCAGCCGCTGTGGAACATGCTCTTCGACGCCCACGCGGACTTCGTCTTCAACGGGCACAACCACGTGTACCAACGCTATCGCCCCCTCGACAAACGCAGCCCGGCGGTCGAGGACCCGGCCGGCATCACCGAGATCATCGTGGGTACCGGTGGCTCTTCGGACTACCAGGTTTGCTCGTCCAGTCAGGACCCCAGGGTGGCCAATGCGCTGGGCGGCAGCAGTGCGCTCGGCACCCTGTTCTTCACCTTCGGCTCCGACGGCAGCTACGCCTGGCAGTTCCGCTTGGAGAACGACGACTCGGTCTTCGACTCCGGCCACGGACGCTCACACAACGCCCGTTAGGGCGGCTGTGCGACCACCGCCCACAGCAGGAAGTTCGAGCCCACGCCTGGGGGGAGCACTCCTCGCCAGGGGTCTCCAGGCACCATGCGGCGGCACCGAGCGCGGGGCATAGCCAATCGCCGGGGGATGAGGATTCCCGATTGATCACGCGTCGCTGAGCTTGCACGTCACGTTGCGCGCCATCCTGGCTCAGGGATTGCTCTCGGTCCCCTTTCGCCCCACGAGACCAGGAGGTCCCCATGAGCCATCTACGCGCAAGCCTACCTCTCCTCTGCTGTCAGGTCGTCGTCGCATGGACGCTCGGCTGTACGAGCTCGCCGGCACCCGAGGTCCAGGCCGACGATGCGGACGCCCACCCGGGCAGATTCGACAGCGCGGCCACCATCCCGGCCGTCGGCACGGGCGGCGCAGAGACGGTGAACGGTGGCTCGGGTGGCGACATCGGCATGGGAGGCGTGGGCGCGGGAGGCGCGGCTGGCGCGGGAGGCGCGGCTGGCAGCACCCTCGACATCGTCCTCGATGCCGATCCTCCGAGCAGCCCAGACGGGCACGGTCCGTTGGTCGTGAAGCCCTGTGTCCCCGACACCTGCGAGAAGCTCGGCGCAACCTGCGGCGACGTCGACAACGGATGCAACGGCGTCCTTCACTGTGGAGTCTGCGCGCAAGGCCAAGTCTGCAATCCGCACACGAACACGTGCGCCACCCAGGACGCGGTCTGCACTGGCACCAACGCCTGCGGATTCATCACAGACGTCTGTGGCAACAGCTTCGCCTGCGGCAAGACGTGCAGCATCGGCACCCAGTGCAAGAACAACCAGTGCACACCGTGCGCGGCCGTGAGCTGCGAGGGGCGCTGTGGCAACGTGCCCGACGGTTGCGGGCAGACCACCGCGTGCGGCGGATGCCCGACCGGCCAAGTGTGCGACGCCGTCACCTTCACCTGCGCCGCGTGCAGCAAGCGCAAGTGCACCGACTACCCGAGCGGGGTCTGCGGTACCTTGTCCGACGGCTGCGGTGGCGTGCTCACCTGCACGTGTCCCAAGACCAGCAGTCCACCCCCGGCGTGCACCATCGCCGGCGTCGAGTGCGGGAAGTTTTCGGACAACTGCATGGTCGGCGTCACGCACGACTGCGGCACCTGCCCTCCCGGCAAGACCTGCAACAACAATCGCTGTGTCTCGTGCACGCCGCTTGGCTGCGCCAGCGCGGGCAAGGACTGCGGCACCCTCGACGACGGCTGCGGCGGCAAGCTCGACTGCGGCACCTGCGAGACCAACGAGATCTGC
>CAZYFU010000059.1:17952-35089 GCA_964647025.1 uncultured Myxococcales bacterium
CTCGAACGTCTGCAAGACCTGCACGCCCAAGACCTGCGCCGCCGCGGGCAAGAACTGCGGCACTCTCGACGATGGTTGCGGGAACAAGCTCAACTGCGGCACCTGCAAGACCAACGAGATCTGCAGCTCGAACCTGTGCGCGACGTGCGTCCCCAAGACCTGCGCCAGCATGGAGCGTGCCTGCGGCAAGGTCGACGATGGCTGCGGCCACACCCTCACGTGTCCCGGCTGCGCCACCGGTCAGGTCTGCTTGGCCAACGGCAGCTGCTGCCAGCCGCTGACCTGCGACGACGTCTCTGGCCAGGTCCCGGATGGCTGCGGTGGAACCATCACCTGCTACGGGCAATAGGAGTCATCCATGCGCGCTCATTCCCTGCTGTTCCTCGGTTTCGTAGCTTGCTCCTCGCCCTCACCCGTCGGCGATCAGGTTCGTGGTGCGGGTGTGGATGGAGCCGGCGGCAGCCCATCGATTCCGCTCATCCTCGGAGCTGGGGGCCTGCAAGCGGCGAGCACCACCAACGGTCCCACGCTGGACCAGAACTGCGGCAACAGCGCCAGCACCATGGTGGCGGTCCCGGCCGATCTGCTGCTGCTGCTCGATCGGTCGGGCTCGATGACAAACGACATCGCCAACGACGATCCGTGCGATACCATGAGCGGCACCTGCGCGGAGCGCTGGGCGACCATGGGCGAGGCCATGCGCAAGGTCCTGGCCGGCTCATCGGCGAGCATTCACTGGGGGCTCAAGATGTTCTCCACGCCCGACCTCGCCACCGGGAAGGGTGACGTACCCATGGGATGCGTGGTGCTTCCCGACATCGAAGTGCCAGTGGGTGCGGAGGGCAGCGACGCCATCGTGACTCGGATGGGCGCCACCACCCCCAACTACAACACCCCCACGCGCGCCGCCGTCGAGGCCGCGACGGCTTACCTGACCACGCTGGCCGACGGTCGGGCCAAGTACATCCTGCTCGCCACCGACGGGCAACCCAACTGCCCCAGCGCGGGCGATGTCCCCACCGCGCCCGATCTGCCGGCCGCCCTGCAGTCCATCGCCGCGGCCCGAGCCGCGGGCATCAAGGTGTACGTCATCGGTGTCGGCCCCTCGGCAGGTAACCTCGACGAGATGGCCAGGCAAGGTGGCACGGACAAGTCTTACCCGGCGCTCTCTCCCCAGTCGCTGCTCGCAGCCCTCGACGCCATCGTCGGCACGGTCGCGAGCTGCGTGTACAAGATGGACAGCGTCCCACCCGATCCCGACAACCTGGGGGTCTACTTGGACAAGCAGCTCGTCCCCAAGGGCACACCGGATGGCTGGACCTTGTCCGGCAGCGACAGCGTCGTCTTCGGTGGTGTCACCTGCGAACGGATCAGGGCCGGCAAGTTCACGCAGGTGCAGGTGCTCTTCGGCTGTCCCGGCGACACCGCGCTGCCCGCGACGATTCCGTAGCCTTGGCCGCCTCGCTCACACACGCTCGTTTCCGCCTTCGCGGCCTATGCCGTGACACGAAAACTGGAACAGCTTGGCCACGACCTCCTGGTAGCTTTCGCACGAGGTACGGGCGCAGATCTTGGTGAGACGTGCGTACACGGCCTGTAGTGAGCAAGACATCTCCGCTGCGATGGCTTTCGGGCTCGCGCCCTCGGTCACACGTTTCAGGATCTCGGTCTCCTTGTCCGACAGTTTGTATCGGCGACTGAATCGCTTGACCGTGGCGCCTGCGTAACCATCCGCCGCGACCTTGAGGATGCCAGCCAGGACAGTCGGCGGGGTCGCCACCGGTACAATCACCGCTCGAAGCTCCAGTGCCTCAGCACAGAAGTCATCCGCACTGTCCGCCAGAATCACCACGCCCAACTGTCTCGGCAGGTCCTCGAGCTCGGACAACAGGTCCTCGGCCGTCCCGTCAGGCAGATTGCGATCGAACAACACCACATCGACGCGAACGTCGGGGTCCACCAAGATCTGTCGCGCGCAGGACGGGTTTGCCGCCACCAACACGGCGAAGCCCTGCATGAGTAGCACCTCGGCGAGAGACACCGAGGGCGGACGGTCACCCGCGACCAAGAGAATCGTTCGGCGATCTCGCTTGTCGCCCGAGCTGCCCGCATCCCTTCGCGCCAGCGACGCCGGCTCGTCGTTTTCCCCTCGGTACTGCGGGATTGCTCCGCGCGCGCGGTTCTCGATCACGCCGACCTCGTCGCCAACGAATACGTGCTCTCTAGTCTATGGGTAAGCATCGTTTGATCTCTTCGTTCCCCCGTAGGCATGAACAACAGGTGGGGGGCCGATGGAGCCAGACCAATCTCGAAGCGGTAATATTCGGCGACGCCTTCTCGGCAGTCAAGCCGCAGAGCGGATTGCAGTGTGCCAGCGACAGAGCTTTCTCGTGAGACGTCCGGCTCAATCATTCGATTGAGCCTGGAATTTTCGCCTATCGGAACGAAGGCGCGGCGCTCGCGGCAGACCACGTTGTATTTTTCAATCTAGCCAAGCCCAACGCGCGAGGGTCGCGCCCGGTCCCGCGAGCTGCTACTGTCCTCGCTCGGCGCTCGTGTTACGGAAACTGCCTTGCATGCCACAACGCTCGCATAGTCCGATGGCGGCACGCCTTGCGCGCCCGTTCGCCCACGCGCTCGCAGCAATGGTAGCGCTCTCGCCGTCCGCGAGCCTCGGCGCCAATACACCGCTCGCGGTGGCCCTGGAGTATTCGGTCCCGCCGGGCTGCCCCGATGCGAGCGAATTCAAGAGCATCGTCGTCGGTCGGCTTGGCTATGGGGCCTTTCGCGAAGACGTGCCCGACCGGGCGCTCGTCCACGTGGTCCCCCACGGCAGGAACCTCGATGGGCGCATCGAGTGGCGTGATGCCGCGGGCCAGTGGCAGGGAGAGCGGACCTTCCCTTCGCGCAGCAGTGACTGCGCCCAACTCATCCGCGCCATGGCCTTCGCGCTGGCGCTGCAGATTCAACTGCTGGCGACTGCGGCGACCTCGCCCGAGGCTGTAGCGGCAGCGCAGGCGCGGACGGAGGAAGCGCCGACACCATCGCCGGCACGGGAAGAGCCGCCTCCTCCCGAGGAACCGCCGCCCCCTGTGTTGCCCCCACCGGCGACCGCGACACCGGCGGCGGAGGCGCCCGCAGCGCCGTCCCGACCGTTGGCGTTCGCCGTTGGCGTCGGTGCGCTGGCAGGCCTCGGCGTGTCGACCGACGTCACGCCGTTTGCTCGGGTGTTCGGCAGTGTCGCTTGGGGCGCGCTGTCGCTCGAGATAGCCGCGGAGCTGGGCTCAGCGTCCACCATTCGGCGCGAGGACGGGGCGGGTTTCTCACATCGAGAGCTCCTCGCGGCCCTGGCCGCTTGCGGCACCCTCGATCGATGGAGCGCATGCCTGGTCGGCAAGGGTGGACAGATCCGCATCGATGGCGAAGGGATCGACAGGCCCGCATCCACCTTTGGCCCCTATCTGCAGACCGGGCTTCGACTGGCTGTCAGACAGGACTTGGGCAGCCGCTTCTTCCTGAGAGCACAAGCCGAAGGGCTCGTCACCGTGACCCGCGCCACGGTGACCCTCGATGACCACTCGGTCTGGACCGCACAACGCTTCGCGGAAACGCTGGGACTCGACCTCGGCGTGCGATTTCGATGAAACAGACGACCTCGGAATTGGCATGCCAATCGCGGACGTCTTCGGACAGTAGGTAGGAGAGGAGCCATCCCACATGCCCACGACTTCCCAGGACGAGATCCCCGGAACGGCCTGCCGGATGTCGTCGATCATCCCGTCGGTGGCGGTGGCCGTGGCGCTGGCCATCGGTCTTGCCGCCTGCACCGAGACGTACGACGCTGGGCACAACAGGCCCCATGGGCGTCTTCCCGTCGACGAACGGAACCCGATCGTGCTCCTCAACGACAGCCAGTACGACAACTGGCAGGGCGAGTACGCGGTCTTGCTCGCCAACGGGGGCGGCCCCGACCTTGCCGGCATCATCGTCTGCACGAGCCCGAACTCCCCCAAGATCGACGAGAACGTCGCCGACTGGCGCGCCCTGGTGGCAGCCGCCCGGGGCAGTGGGATGAAGAACATCCCCGACCCGACCAGCAGCATCGGCCCGCCCCTGGTTCGGCCGGCGAGCGGCTCCATCGACGCCACGGTTCCGAATCGCTCGGAAGGTGCCCTGCTAATCATCGAGCAATCGAAGCGGCTCAGTCTGCCCTACCGGCCCATGGTCGTGGTGACCGGCGGCCGCCTGACCGACGTGGCGGATGCCTACCTCGTCGATCAGACGGTCAAGGATCGCATCGTCGTGGTGTCGTCGGTAGGCACCCTGACTGCATCGGGCGCTGGAATGGGCGACCCGAACGGCGAGATGGACCCATGGGCAGACGCGATCGTCACTTCGCGCCTTCGCTACGTCCAGATCAGCTCGTTCTACGACCAAACGACCGATGTCCCCGCTTCGCGTCTGCCGGAGCTGCCCAATAACAGCTTCGGTGCATGGATCGCGAACAAGCAACCCGAGGTCTGGAGCTTGTCGAAGGCGGCCGATCAGGGGGCGGTGGTGGCGGTGGGACTGCCAGAGTTCGTGGTCGATATTCGGCTGGTGTCCCCTTCCGGGCTGGTGGCGGCGGGCGCGACCGTCGGGCCGAACCTCGTGGATGACCCGAATGGGAACATCTGGCTGGTCCGAGAGGTCTCGGGTCGCGTCGCGACGGACGCGTTCTGGAAAATCCTCTTGAATCCGAAGACCTACGGCGACTAGCGACGATTTCGGTGAACAGCGGACCAGCTTCGAACAGTTATCTGTCGGATAATCGAGGTAACCGCATGGGCTATTTACGCGTCGTTCGTTCCGCTCCGCCTGTGCAGACGCTCGAAGGCGAATGCCTCGACGCCTACGACCGGGAGCTGGATTACATATTCGCGACGCTCCGGCGGCTGGGCGCGGCGCCCCACGAGGTCGAGGACCTGGCGCAGGAGCTCTTCATGGTCCTTCACCGCAACTGGTCGGCCTTGGACACGGAGCGGCCGCTCCGCCCGTACCTGTTCGGCGTCGCGTTTCGCATCGTGTGCGCCAACCGCCGACGCTTCTCGCGCGAGGTGCCCCACGGGGCCTTGGACGCCGATGACGCATCCGCCCTTCCAGACGGACTGCTACAGAGCAAGGAGTCGGCCGACCTTCTCCTGGCCGCACTCGACGCGCTGCCGGTCGCAAGACGAGCGGTGGTGGTGATGCACGACCTCGACGAGGTGCCCATCGTCGAGGTCGCGAAGAGGTTGTCCATCACACGGTTCGGCGCGTACGCCCGACTGCGAAAGGGCCGAAGGGAATTGGCCGCCGCGGTACGACGGCTCACGCACGGAGGAGCACGACAATGATAGGCAGCGATCCTCGCTACGATTCGGATGTGGATGCGGTGCTGGCGGACGCCAAGATGATCCGGCCAGTTCCCCAGGCCGTCCGTGCCCGGGCGCTCGCGCGTGCGCGCGCCGGAATGGCGATGGCCGCGACGGATGGGGCCACGCCTCCGCGGCACACGACGCGGCGACGAGTCATCGCTCTGGCGGCGTCATTCGCGATAGCCGTCGTCGCAGCGAGCGCGGTCGCCGCCCTCGGGATCCAGGCAGCCCGACGGCGCGATGCCCCGCGTCCGTCCGATTCGCACGCGCCCGCGCCGCCCACCGTCCCGGCGCATCCGTCACCGACCGTGGCAGCCCCACCCCCCATCGAGCAGCCGAGCGACGAGCAAGGCCTTGCGAGCGCGCCGAAGCCACAACGCCCGCCACGCGCGACGACCGGCCAGGAGTCGTACGCGGCCGAGCTGGAGCTGCTCACACGGGCTCAGGTGGCCTTCGCGGGGCGGGACTTCGCCAACGCGCTGGCGCTGGTGGCAGAGCACGGCCGACGATTCCCCAGCGGACGGCTGATCGAGGAGCGAGAGGCGCTGCGGGTCCGTTCACTGAGCGGCGCCGGACGCAGCGAGGAAGCCCAGCGTGCGGCGGCCGCGTTCGCCGAGCGTTTCCCGCGCAGCATCTTGCTCTCGCGGCCGAACCGCGCCCGACCCTGAGCTGTTCCAGCGTCGATCGAGGCGAGCCCCACCCCAGAAATCGAACACGCCGGTGGGCAGCAACCTGCCGACCGGCGTGATCTTCGATCGGAATTTGGCGGCCGAACCGCCTGCTCTCCGGCTACTTGCGACGGCGAGCCACCCGGAAGCCCACCAGGCCGAGAAGACCCAGGCCCACGACCCAAAGGCGATTCGCCTGCGAGACGCGTGAGGCGGCCAGGTTGCATCCACCGTCCGAGTCGGAGCTCGTGGCCGGTGGAGTTGTTGGCGGGACCGGATCGCTGGGCGGGACGGGCGCGCTGGCAGCGTTCCCTTGCGGATCCTCGGGCACGCTGCCGGAGAAGCCAGTTGCGCCCTCCTTGGTGATGGCGAGGATCAGGGTGCCGTCCTTGACCACGGCGTTGGCGGGATCGAAGTCGACCAGGTTGCCGTCGAACGTCCACGTGCCCTTGCCCCAGCGGCTCGAATCGAAGGTCTCGAAGTCGTCCGTCCAGTCCAACACGAACTGCCCGTTCTCGTAGCGGTAGTACCGGATCCAGTTGATGTACTGGTACGCCGGCAGGGCCGCCTCATCGAGCGCGCCAGCCCAGCCGGTGCTGTTGCTCGCCCAGGCATTGAAGCGCAGAGACTGCGCGTTCTTCAGCTCGGAAGCCTGGCCACCCTCGGTCCGTCGGACCTCCTTCCCATCGAACGACCAGGACACGTACTCGGGCGTCCATTCGATCTGGAAGGTGTGATAGTCGTCGGCCAATGAGGTCGGCTCCGTGTAGTACTTTTCGGAGGTCACCCGCGGATTGCCGGTGATCAGGTTCGACTGCCACCTCTTGCAGTCGTCCTTCCCGAGCGCCTCGATGTCGATCTCCTCCCAGAGCGCTCCGGACAGCTCGGATCCGTTCTTGTACGTGAAGAACGTCGAGATGAGACCGCTACCGCGGATCATGCGCATCCGCATCTCCATGCGTCCGTGGAGGTAGGTCTTGCTGCTGTACACCTCGGCGCCCTTGTACGCCTTGGCGTACGCGGGCACATCTCCCGCGAGCAGGGCGGCGACCGTGGCCCCCAAGAAGGCCACGAGCGTGACCGGGCGTTGTCGACGGCAATGGGAAGAGGAAACGGACGAAACGGTGAGCAACGACATCAAAACTCCTTGTGGCGCAAACGTGAGAGCGAGACGACGAAGAAGAGGAACAGCAAGACAGGAACCGTGGCGCTGGTTCGATGGGCGGTGCTGCAACTGCAGCCCGCATCCGTGCCGGTGGCATCCGCGCTGGAAGCACCGCCGGCGCCGGAGGGTGAGCTCGACGACGGCGTCCCGCCCGACGAGGTCGCGCCACCCGATGCCGAGCTTCCGCCCGAATCCGAGGAGCCGCCTGCCCCCGCAGAGGCCGTGGCGCCGCCGCTTCCCGCAGCGCCGCCTGCCGCGCTCTCTCCGCCCGCTTGACCCGCGCCACCCGCCCCGGAGCTTCCGCCCGCAGACTGGCCTCCGCCAGAGCCCGCGCTTCCGCCGGCACCGCTGCCACCGGCAGCCGTCGTGGAGCCTCCAGAGCTCGAGCTTCCACCCGCGCCACCGGCACCCGACTTGCCGCCCGAACCAGCGCTGCCGCCGGCCGAGGTCGCGCCGCCGCTGCCGCTGCCGCCGGTGGACACGGCCCCGCCCGATCCTGGCGCGCCGCCCGAGCCGCTGCCCGCCGCCGGATCCACGGGCGGCGTGCCTGGGTCGCCGGTCGCGTTGTCGTTGGTCAGAGCCATCACCGCGATACCGTCCACCATGGCCACGTTTTGTGGGTTGTGGGTCGAGAGGTTGAAGGGCGAGCCCCAATTGCCCACCGCCCAGCCGCTCGGAACGCTCGACCCCTGGAAGTCTTCACGCCACTCGACCTTGAAGTTGCCGTTGTCGTACGACGAGTACTCGACCCAGCTGATGTACTGGCGCACCGGCAAGGTGGTGTTCTTGATGTTGCCCCCGAAGCTGGAGTCGCCTGGCCAGATGTTGAAGTGGAAGGACATGCCGGCCGAGGCGTTCTGCGCGTAGGCCGTGGCGTCCCCACCGGTGTCCCGGCGAATCTCCTTTCCGTCGACGACCCACGCGATATAGGTGGGCGTCCATTCGAACCGGTAGGTGTGGTACTCGGTGCAGATGCCGCTCAGGGTGGGCGTCTGCTGGTGCTGGCCCTTCGGCTTGCCGTAGATGCTGTTGGTCTGCATGTGGCAGTCCGCGCCGACCTTCTCCCAGTCGAGCTCGTTCCAGTAGGCGCCCGAGGCTTCGGATCCTTCCTTCCAGAGGAAGTACGCGCTGACCACGCCGTCGCCCGGGGCGAACCGCATGCGCGCGTCGAAGCGGCCGTACAGATAAGACTTCGTGCTGTAGAGCTCGGCGCTGGCCATCCCCATGGCGGACACGGGAAAGAGGACGGTCGCAACGGCGAGCGCGAGCAGTGCCGACCTTGAATTCATGCGCAGAACATGAACGCGGGCGCCCCGTTTTCCAAGAGGGCCAGCGGAGATATCCCAAGAAATGCGAACGTCGAAAAGGCGGCTCACACGGCACCACGCCTGGCTTCCAGGCGCACACGGATCGTGCTCATGACGTCGTGACTGAGCGGATAGCGCCGCAAGGCGAGCGCGGCCACCAACGCCGCGACGGCCGGCACTCCCGCGAACAGGATGCGCAAACCCAATAGGGTAGACGGGCTTTGCACGGCCTTGTGCGCATCGAATCCCACGAGCTCGATCAAGGGCCCCGTCACGAGAAACACGAACGTGCTGCCGAACTTCAGCACGTAGGACAGGATCGACGCATACGCCCCTTCGCGGCGTGTACCGCTTTCAATCTCGTCGAAGTCGATCACGTCGGCCAACATCGAGGGCAGCAACACCCAGAAGAAACCCGAGCTGACGATGCCGAACAGGCCGTGGCACAGGGCAGAGAGGATCGGCGCCTCGGGCGTGTAGAGCACGAAGCTGGAGGCGAGAGCGACGCTGCCGCCGTAGAGCGCATACTGTAGAGCGCGACTTTTCCCAATCCTCCGCGACAGCCAAACCGCGAAGGGGATGCTCGCCGCGCCGAGGATGCTGTAGCAAGTGCCGCCGAGTCCGCCATACAGCGCGGCGGTCGCAGGGCTGCCGGCGAGCACGTGGTAGGAGAGGACATACCAGCTCAAGGCGCCCACCATCGAGGTCGGCACCGCGAAGAGGACGAGTGCCAGAAGCAGGGTGCGGAAGGGCTGACACGCGAACGCCTGCCGGGTCATGGCGCGAAAGCCGATCCGCTCTTGCCGACGGGCCAGTGGGTAGTAGCGCTCGCGGACGAAGATCACGGTGGCGACCGCGGCCAGGATCATGAGCACGCCCGCGATTGCCCCCGCCCACATCGCGCCCCGGGCCAGGTTGGGCCCGCCATCGCCATCGGAGAACCATGACCTTGCCGCGAACCACCACGCCCACGCGTTCGCGACGCCGGCTAGCGTCTGCACGATGCCCCGCCACGACATCACGGCGGTACGTTCGTCGGTGTCCGGGGTGAGCTCGGCGCCCAAGCTCTGGTAGGGCATGTTGTAGCAGCTCAGGATGGGCGCATACCCGCAGGCCGTGAGCAGCACGAACCAGAAGAGCGTCGTGGCATTCCAGGAGCGCGACGCCGCGAACATGCAGGGGAGCGCCGCGCCGGCCAGGACTCCGCCGACCAGGACGAAGGGCCTCCTGCGTCCCCATCGGGTCCGGGCGTTGTCCGATCGCCAGCCGAAGTAGGAATCGGTGAACGCATCGGTCAGTCGCGCGGCCCCCTGCGCCAGCCCGAACAGCGATGGCGACAGATGAAGAAAACCCACGAACACCGGCTGCATCAGGCCGAAGTAGAGCCAGTGGCCGAAGATGTCGATGGTTCCGCCGAAGGCGTACGCGGCCTTCTCCAGCGGGCGAAGCCTCGAACGGGTCAAGGATCGTAGGCCCGCTGCATTTGCTCGCGCAGCCCCTGGTGGAAGAAGTCCCTGGGCGAGCAGCCGAGCTCACTTTGAAAAATGCGATGGCACTGCGAGTACGATCCGAAACCCGACGCCTCGGCTGCCGATCTCAACGTGGTGTCCTCGAAGTCCATGAGCCCGATCAAGCGCAGAAGGCGCACACGCGTGCGGTAGCGGGCGAAGGTCATGCCGATGTCGCGATGAAAGTAGCGGCTAATCTCCGAATCGGCCGCCTTGAGCTGCGCGGAGAGCGCCTGCAGCTCGAGGTCCGGGGAGCGGTTCACCGCCGACAGGCAACGACGGGTGAGCACGTGCATGGCGGCCGCGGGCCTCGTGCCACGCCACCGCGCCAGCCAGTGCGCCTGTTCCCACAGCTCCGCGCAGGGCTGTTCGACCCCTGCCCTATCCACGATCGCCGAAGCACGACCGACCAGGCTGTGGAAGTCCTCCGCGCCGAGGCGAAGGCGGATGGGCAGCATGACGTCGTCGCATTCGGCACGCAGCACCTCGGACGACAGGTTCGCCTCCATTCCGATGGCAAACAGATACAGATCCGACGAGGCATCGAGCAGGACGTGGTCCTGGGCCGGCGGGAAGCCCAGCAAGTCGCCCTCGGAGACGGTGACCACCGACTCGCCGATCCCGAAGGTCGCCCGTCCCGACGCGATGAGGTTGAACTCGGGCTCGCTGTGAAAGTGACGCGGCCGCTTGCCCCAGTTGACCGGCGAGTACTTCCAGACGAAGGCGCGCGGCCGCCCCCCGGTGGGAAGGAATCCCTGATGGATCGCTCTCGGGACGCTGGTCATAGGGCTGTCTCCAATTCTATAGCATCAGGCCCTGCATGTGCTTCGGCGAAGTCGCGCGGGATCCCAGGATTCTAGCTGCGCGCCAGCGGCCGACCGATCAGAATGGCGAATTCAATGGAAGAACGGCCATCGACGCACCATTCCGCAACGGCAGGACGCAAGCAGGCGCTGACGGGCGAAACCCTGGAAAGTCTGGCGGCCCGCTTGGCCGAGCGCGGCGAGCCTGCCTTCCGGGCAAAGCAGATCCTGGACTGGCTCTACAAGAAGCGGGCGCGTTCGTGGGACGCGATGACCAACCTCGGAAAGCCGTTGCGCGAGTGGCTGGCCAGCCAGTACGACCTCGCGCCGGCGCGCTTCGTGGCCACGCGCGCGGCCAAGGACGTCACCGACAAGCTGCTCCTCCAGCTTTCGGATGGTGCTTTCATCGAGACCGTCATCATCCGAGCACCCCAGGAGGGCGTCGGAGTCGAGCACTCGCGCAAGACCATTTGTGTGTCGACTCAAGTGGGCTGCGCCATGGGTTGCGTGTTCTGCGCCTCCGGGCTCGACGGGTTTCGGCGCAACCTCAGCGCGGGAGAGATCGTCGCCCAGTTGCTCGCCGTGTGCTACCGCGAGGACGCGCACAGCCCGCGCGCGAACGAAGAGATCGCGTCTTTCGACAACATCGTGGTCATGGGCATGGGAGAGCCGCTGCATAACTACGACAACCTCATCCGGGCGCTCGGCATCCTCAACGCCGACTGGGGACTCGGCTTCGGCGCGCGGCGGGTGACTATCTCGACCAGCGGCCTCGTACCACAGATAAGGCGCCTGGCGCAGGAGAAGCTGGGCTTCCGACTCGCCATCAGCCTGCATGGCGCAAGCGACGATGTCCGCGGGAGGATCATGCCGGTGAACAAGCGCTGGCCGCTCGGCGAGCTTCTGCCTGCGGCGCGCGCCTTCGCAGAAACCCACGGCCGCATGCTGACCTTGGAGTTCATTCTCATCGAAGACGTGAACGACTCGAACGATCAGGCGACACGTCTTTCGGCCATCGCGCGCGATCTGCACGCACACGTGAACCTCATCCCCTACAACGCCGTCGAGGGTTTGCCATGGCGTCGGCCTAGCGAAGCCCGGCTGGAGGCCTTCGCGGGCATTCTGGAGAAGGGATCGGTTTCGCATACCCTTCGCCGGGAAAAGGGACATGACATCGACGCCGCCTGCGGACAGCTGCGGCTCAAGGCAGAGCGCGGGTTGACGGCCTGAATTGCTTGCCCCGCGTGACAAGTTCGACCAGCCACGCGCAATTCGCTGTTGTCAGGCGCTCTTCGATTGACGTTCTCCGACGAGGTTCGATGCCCACAACACCAGACGTGTGGTCCTGGTGGAAAGCGCGCGGCCAAGATGTACTCCAAGCCGACTGAACCAAATTCTCCGCCAAAGGCACTGCTAGTAAGAGAGGACGAACTGCCTTGACTCGATCGATTACGCTCCTGACATTGGCGATCAGCGTTGCCGCTATGGGCTGCGTGTCGCTGGACAAGCCCGAGGCGGTCGTGGCTTGCGAGAAAGCCAGGAACTGCACGGACTCGACGGATCCCATGCAGAATGGAGGGGCCGGCGGCTCGATTTCCGCGCAGGGCGGTGCTGGCGGCGCCGTGGCCACCTCGGCCGGAGGGACCATCGGCAGCGGCGGAATCGCTACCACCGTGGTCGGCAGCGGTGGAGCGGCAGGGGCCGTGACCACGTCCGGACAGGGCGGCGGCGTGGATGCCGGGACTGGCCCGTCCGCGACGGGAGGAATCCCAGCCACAGGCGGCCTCGATGGCGGTGCCTCGCCCGGAACCGGCGGCGGTTTGGGCGGGGCGACAGGGGCTGGTGGAGAGGCCGGCTTGGACTCGGGGATGACCGACGTCCCGATCGGATCGGGCGGGGTCGTGGCCAGCGGCGGAGCCGTCGGCACCGGCGGACTGTCCGGCTCCGGAGGTGTCGTCGCCAGCGGTGGCGCCGAGACCAGCACCGGGGGAAACGTCGGCAGCGGCGGTGCGGTGGCCACCGGTGGCACCACAGCCACCGGCGGGGCGCCCACCTACAATTGCTCGGCCGCCATCTCGCCCGAGGGCGGGCTGGTCACCGACTTCACGAACTGGAACGCCTCGACCTCCACCTGGACCTCGGGCACGCTGACCGGGAACGTCTACCGGTACGGCTCCAATAGCTCGAGCACCGCTTACGCGGTCGAAGGTACGCCCGCCGGGCTTCACCTGACGGGTTCGATTCCGTCGAACAACTACGGCGGGGTGGGCCTGACCTTCCTGTCGTGCGTGACGGTCACGACCTTCACCAGGATTACGTTCGACGTCTACGGCAGCGCCAGCAACTGCGCGATCGAGCTGCAGCTGCAGACCTACGATCAGCGTCCGGCGGATCAGACGCCACCCGGGGCGTGCAAAGCCGACGGAGGATCGAGCTGCTACAAGTTCCCCACGGCATCCCAGGTCGTCAACCTCGGAAACGCGGTGGCCGCACCTGGAACGACCGTGTCCGTCACGTTGTCGTCCATGACGAACTGGACCAGCGCAGCCGCGGGTCAGATCGTCGGCGTGCAGTGGCAGTTCACGCCCAACGGTGGCACCTGCACGCCCAACGCGACCTTCACCAACGTCAAGTTCGTTCCGTGAGCAAAGGGCCCGACCGAAGCGCGGCCGGGCCTTCGAAAGCGAGCTGCTTCTTGACTGCCACGAGTGCTTCGATGGCACCGTGGATCTACACCAGATCGATCATGTCGGTGCCGAGTCCCTCGGGACTCTCGCACGGCCCATGCGCCGGTGGCGCTCACCGTCTGCCAGAAAGTCGCGACGACTCATCCCACGCTGCTGTCCATTCCACGGTACACGCATGCACGCCACCTCCTGGCCCCCCTGTCGCAAGAGACGAGCCAACTCGAGTCCCCAGACTTCCGAACACGCCGGTAACGAAAGCGATTTCCGCGTTGATCGCCGGCCAGCCAGGGTTGCCGGTAGTCGGACTGCGCCCAAAGATAGTAAACTGATGGGAGCGTGACCCTTGAGTCTGCCCCTGCGCTGACAACACGATCCCCCACCCCGGGAGCCGCGGAAGCGACCAAAGACGGGCCCAACCGGCGGTTGAGCATCGCAGTCCTCATCGACTATGCAAACTTCATGGGCGGAGGCTACGAGTCCCACCTCCGCAAGGCCTTCGATGCCAAGTGCCGCCGCGATGGGCACACGCTGCTCATGCTCTACGGTGCGCCGCTCAATTCGCCTCACCTGCTCGGCAAAGCGGACAATGCCATCTTCAGCACGCTCAGGCCCGAGAGCTTCGATGCCGTCATCGCGGCATCCAGCTCGCTGACGGGTTACAGCGGTCCCGAGCAGCTGGCGCGCCTGCTCGATGGTTTGAGGCCGGCGGCGCTGTGCAGCCTGGGGGTTGCACTGCCGGGAACGCCCAGCCTGCTCATCGACAATCGGACGGGCATGGAGGCGGCGGTGCAGCATCTGGTCCAGCACCATGGCTGCAAGCGACCGCTCTTCTTGGCCGGGCCGGGCAAGAACCCGGACTCCCAGGAACGACTCGAGGCCTATCGGAACGTCCTCCGCGAGAACGGTCTGTCGGACGATCCCGAGCTGCTCGTCTGTGGAAACTTCCTCTACGACCAAGCCCGCGCCGCCATCGACAGTCTGCTCGCCCGTGGTGTGCCGTTCGACGGCGTCATCGCTGCGAACGATCCAATGGCCGTCGGTGCCATCGACGCCCTTCGCAGGAGAGGACGACGCGTGCCCAGCGACATCCCTGTCACCGGATTCGACGACCTTTTGCTTGCCCGCCTAGGCGCGCCACGACTGACCACCGTGGCCCAGCCATTCGAACAGTTGGCGGAGCTGGCCGTCGACACCGTGGTCGCCCAGCTGACAGGCCGGTCGGTTCCAGAGCGGGTGATGCTGCCGACCCGGTTGGTCTGCCGTCAGTCGTGCGGATGCAACGAGGAGCCCTATTCATCGAGGTCACCCGCCGCCGGGCGAGGCGTCGACAAGGGCAGCGCCGGCGGCGACGAACGCGTGGAATTCATGCGACGAAGGCTGCAGGATCTCGGTCGCACGCGTCCTACCGAGGCGGTGACGGCGCGACTCCTGAACGCGCTGGTGGCGACCCTCTCGGGCCAACCCGCGGCCTTCCGGGGCGAGGTCGGCAGGTTGCTCGACGAGATTGGCGACCAGGACGACCGCCATCAGATACTCCAGGACGCCATCACAGGGTTGCGGCACGAGCTCGATCACCTGGGCGACATCGAGATCGAGCGGGCTTTCTACGATGGGCTGAGCTTAATCGCGCTGTCCAGCTTCAGGACGCAGATCGAGCAGCGAATCGGCGTCGATGACAACTACTTCCGCCTGCGCACCATCGGCGGCGACACCTCGGTGGCGTTCGACCTCTCCTCCCTCAGGCAGGCGCTGAGCAAGAGTCTGCTCGCTGCGGGGATCCGCACCATCTTTCTGTCGTGCGCCCCCAGCTCGACTGCGACCGACCTGGTCCCGCTCGTGTGCATGGTCGACGGCGACGAGGTAACTACCAGCGAAGCGAATCTGCCTGCCTGGCGCCTGCTCCCGTCGGCGGCTCTCCATCTGGAGCAGCGCCGTACCTTCTTGGTCTTCCCCATGGCGCTAGGTGCCCACCTCCTTGGGGTTGCGGCCATCGACTATGTCGACGGCATCGACACCTTCGCCCCGTTCCGCAGCGAGATCACGCTGGTCCTACGAAGTATCCACCTCAACCAGGACCTCGTGCGGGAGAGCATGTTGCGTGAGCGCAGCGTGCAGGAACGGCTGGCGACCACGAAGCGCATGGAGGCGTTGAGCGTGCTGGCGGGTGGCGTCGCACACGACCTCAACAATGCGCTCGGGCCACTCGTGGTTCTGCCCGAGCTCATCCTCGACGATCTCGACAGTCTCCCGGTTCCGGCACATGAGCTGATCGACATCAAAGCCGACGTGGAGAACATTCGCAGTGCCTCGCTTCGAGCGGCGCAGACCATCAAGGATCTGCTGACGCTCGGGCGACAGGGACGGACCGCACGACAGAACCTGGATCTCGGCAGCTTGGTCAGGTCGTGCCTGGTGGACAGATCGCTTCTCTTCGCTGACCAAGGGGTAGCGCGGGTCAAGATCCGCACAGACCTATGGCCGCACGAGTTGCCGGTCCTGGGGGCCGAGTCTCAGCTCGCGCGTGCGGTGACCAACTTGGTCCGAAACGCCGTCGAAGCCACGGTCGGCCGAGGAGAGGTCACGGTCACCACTTCGCAAGTCGAGATCACGGCCCCCACGGGTAGCTACGAGAACATCCCGCCCAACCAGTACGCTTTGCTGTCGGTCGCCGACGAGGGATGCGGTATCCGCGAACCGGACTTGAGTCGGCTGTTCGAGCCGTTCTACACGACCAAGCCGGCCGGAGAGAGATCAGGCTCGGGCCTCGGGCTGGCCATCGTCCATGGCGTGGTCAAGGAACACCAGGGCTTCATCGACGTGAGAAGCGAGCCCGACCGAGGCACGACCTTCGCGTTGTACTTGCCGCTGGTGCTGAAGCAGGAACAGTCCCTCGAGCCTCGGACGCCTCCGCCCCGGGGGCACGCCAGGCTTCTTGTCGTCGACGACGAACCGGTGCAGCTTCGTACCTGCCAGAGGGTCCTGACGCGACTCGGATACCAGGTGCAGACGCTGCAAAGCGGTCTCGAGGCCTATGAGCTGTTTCGCGCAGCGGCCCCGACGGGAAGGAGCCCATTCGACTTGGTGATTCTCGACATGGTGCTGGGCGAGAGGATCGACGGCTTGGAGCTCTTCGAGATGATCCAACGGTTGTTCCCTTCGCAGAGGGCCATCGTGGTCAGCGGTCACGCACCCACGGCGCGCGCCGAGCAAGCCATGAACAAGGGCCTACCATGGCTCACAAAACCCTACGCAGTCGACGCGCTGGCCCTCATCGTGGAGCAAGCCCTGGCAGGTGGCTCGCGACACCGTTAGCCGCGGCTGCACCAATGGTCTTTGTGTCCTGCAACCGACGTGCGGTGCTAACACTTGGACCCTTCGGGCAGCCAACTGACAAGACCGCGAATCCTCCGGCAATCGGAGGTATGAGATTTCTCGGACTCCCGTCGATGTGTGCCCTGAGATCGGCCTCGATGCCGATGGTCCTCGCGACGATCGCGCTGATAGCCACGGGTTGCTCGGACGCTGACGGCACGAGCAGCGTGGTCGGGAGCGGGGGAGCGTCTGGCGGAAGTCGGAGCAGCGGCGGCAGCTCGGGCGGTGGTG